>NZ_JAIWIH010000002.1:0-530556 GCF_052851135.1 Streptomyces sp. BRA346
GATGACGGCCAGGACGGTGTGTCCGTTGGCCTGGGCGTCGGAGAGGCGTTCGAGGAGCACCATGCCCGCGCCCTCGGCCCAGATCGTGCCGTCGGCGGCCGCGGAGTAGGACTTGGCCCGGCCGTCGGGCGCCAGCCCGCGCTGGCGGCTGAACTCCAGGAACATCCCGGCGTTGGCCATCACGGTGGCGCCACCGGCGAGGGCCATGGAGCATTCGTCGCTCCGCAGCGACTGGCAGGCCATGTGGAGGGCCACCAGCGAGGAGGAGCACGCGGTGTCGACGGTGACCGCCGGGCCCTCGAAGCCGAAGGTGTACGCCACCCGCCCGGACGCCACGCTCGCCGTCGTACCCGTCAGCAGGAAGCCGTCGACGGGCTCGCTGCCCTCGTGGACGAGGGAGCCGTACTCCTGGGTCACGACTCCCGCGAAGATACCGGTGGCGCTGCCGTCCAGGGTGTCGGGGCGCAGCCCCGCGTCCTCGAAGGTCTCCCACGCCGTCTCCAGCAGCAGCCGCTGCTGGGGGTCGAGCGCGAGGGCCTCGCGGGGGCTGATGCCGAAGAACTCGGCGTCGAACTCGGCCGCGTCGTAGAGGAAGCCGCCCTCGCGGGCGTAGGTCTTGCCGCGCACATCGGGGTCGGGGTCGTACAGGTCGTCGAGGTTCCAGCCCCGGTTGTCCGGGAACGCACCGACCGCGTCGCGGCCCTCGGCCACCAGCCGCCACAGCTCCTCCGGTGTGCTCGCCCCACCGGGGAAACGGCACCCCATGCCGATGACCGCGATCGGCTCGCCGTCGTCCGTGGCGGGCGCGGGCGCGGTGCCCTTGGCGGCCGCGGTGTCGGCGGCGCGCGGGGTGCTCGCGGTGTCCGTCGCCTCGGCGGGGGCCACCGGCAGCGGGGCGTCACCGACCAGTTCGTCCCTGAGGTGGGTGATCAGGGCGGCGGGCGTGGGGTGGTCGAACAGCATGGTGGACGGCAGATGCAGCCCCAGCGCCTCGCCCAGGACGATGAGCAGTTCGATGCCCGCGAGCGAGTCGAACCCCAGGTCCTTGAACGACGTTCCGGGGTCGATGGCGGGCGGCGAGCTGTGGCCCAGGACGGTGCCGATGTGCAGGCGGAGGACGTCCAGCAGCAGGTCGCGCTGTTCGGCCTCGGGCAGCCCGGCCAGCCGACCGCGCAGCGAGGTGTCCTGGCCGGTGTCGCCCGCCCGGTCGGCGGGCGCGGGCTGGGCGGGGAGCAGGTCGGCGAGCAGCGGGGACAGCGGGCTCGACGCCCGCTGGGCGCGTGCGCCGGTGAGATCGAGCCCGGTGGGTACGAGCGCCGAGCGCCCGGTCGCGAGGGCCGCGTCGAAGAGCGCGAGCGCCCGTGCGGTGGGCATCGGCGCCAGCCCCTCGCGGCTCATCCGGGCCAGGCCCCGCCGGTCCAGGGTGCCGCCCATGCCGCCGTCCTCCGCCCAGAGACCCCAGGCGAGGGAGATGGCGGGCAGACCCTGTTCGCGGCGGTGGTGGGCGAGCGCGTCGAGGAACGCGTTGGCGGCGGCGTAGTTGGCCTGTCCCGCCGTGCCCAGGGTGCCCGCCACGGAGGAGAACAGCACGAACGCGGTCAGGTCGGCGTCCCGCGTCGCCAGGTGGAGGTTCCAGGCGCCGTCGGCCTTGGGGCGCAGCACCGTACCCAGCCGGTCCCGGTCGAGTTCGGTGACCACGCCGTCGTCCAGGACGCCCGCGCAGTGCACCACCGCGCCGAGCGGATGGTCCTCGGGCAGCGTCGCCAGCAGCGCGGTCAGGGCCTCGCGGTCGCCGACGTCGCAGGCGGCGACGGTAACGTCGGCGCCGAGCGCGGTCAGCTCGTCGGTGAGGGCGCCCGCCGCGTCGGGGCCGCTACGGCTGGTCAGCAGCAGCCTTCTGACACCGTGCCGGGTGACCAGGTGCCGGGCGAGGAGTGCGCCGAGGGCGCCGGTGCCGCCGGTGATGAGCACCGTTCGTCGCGCGTCGAATGCGGCGGCGGGCTGAGGCGGTTCCGACGCGAGCGGGGTGAGGCGGGGGACACGTAACCCGCCTTCCCGTACGGCGAGTTGGGGTTCCCCGGTGGACAGGGCCGCCTCGATGGCCTCGTCGGAGGCACGCGAGCCGTCGACGTCGAGGAGCGTGAACCGGTCGGGGTGCTCGGTCTGGGCCGAGCGGATCAGGCCCCACACCGAGGCCGCGGCCGGATCGGCACCGCTTCCGGTGTCCGGCTCGGTGGACACCGCACCCTCGGTGAGGACCACCAGGCGGGTGTCCGGCGCGCCGTCGGCCAGGACCGTCCGGAGCAGGTCCAGGGCGTGGCGCGTCGCGGCGTGTGCCGCCTCGGCCGGGTCGGCGCCGCCTTCGGCCGCCCCGGCGCACCGGGCGACGACCGTCTCCGGCCGGGCCGCGCCGGACCGCAGCGCCGCGCGCAGGGCGTCGGCGTCCGGGTACGCCTCGGCCGCGGGGCCGAGCGCGGCCAGCGCCGCCGCGACCAGCCGGTCGCCCGCGTCCCCGACCACGGCCCACCCCGCGCCCTCGGCGGACACGGCGGCGTCCGGTGGCGTGGCCACCGCCCGCCAGGTCACCTCGTGGAGCGCGCCGCCGTGGTCGGGCCGGGCCGCGGCGAGCTGCTCGGCGCCGACGGGGCGCAGGACGAGGGAGTCGACGGTCAGGACCGGCGCCCCGGCGGAGTCCATGACCCGCAGCGCGACCGCATCGGGCGCGAGGCGCGCGAGCCGGACCCGCAGGGCGCGTGCGCCGGTCGCGTGGAGGGCCACACCGCTCCACGAGAACGGGACTTGGAGCGTGCCGTCGTCGGAGTCTCCCGCGGCCAGGGCGAGTGGATGGAGCGCCGAGTCGAGCAGCCCGGGGTGGACGCCGTACGGGCCCGGGGCCGTGCCCGCGGGCAGGGTGACCTCGGCGTACAGAGCATCGTCACCGTCCCGCCAGGCGGCCTTGAGCCCCTGGAACAGCGGGCCGTAGCCGAAACCGGCGTCGGCGATCCGCCGGTAGAACCCGTCGGTGGCGAGGGGTTCGGCGGAGGCCGGGGGCCAGGCCGCGTCGTCGGGGGCGCTGAGGGATTCCGTGGTGGCGCCGAGCGCGCCGGTGGCGTGGCAGGTCCAGTCGGTGCCCGGCAGGGCGTCCTCGGGCCGTGAGTGGACGGCGAAGGGCCGCCGCCCCGCGTCGTCCGCCGCCCGGACGAGGACCCGCAGCTGGAGGGCGCCGTGCTCGGGCAGGGCCAGGAAGACGTGGTGGGTGAGCTCCTCGACGCGAGCACACCCCACCTGCCTCGCGGCGTGCAGCAGCATGTCCACGAACGCCACGCCCGGCATGACGGGCGTGCCGAAGACGGCGTGGTCGGCCGCCCAGCCGGGGGTGGTGGCGTTCACCCGGCCGGTCAGGAGCAGACCGCCCGGGTCGGGGAGTTCGGCCGCGGTGGTCAGGATCGGATGGCCGGTCGCCGTCAGCCCCAGGCCGTCGGCGCCCACGGTGGGCTTCGGCGCCTCCAGCCAGTAGCGCTCGCGCTGGAAGGCGTACGTGGGCAGGTCGACGGCCGGGGGCGGGGTGTCGCCGAACAGGCGGGCCCAGTCGAGGGCGACGCCGTGGGTGTGCAGCCGGGCGAGGGCGCCCAGCAGCGCCTGCGACTCGTCGCGGTCGCGGTGGAGGGTGGGGACGAGGACGGCGCCGTCGGGGTCGGTGAGGCTGTGGCGGACCATGGCGGTGAGGACCCGGTCGGGCCCCAACTCCACGTAATGGGTGGCGCCTTCGGCCTCCAGCCGGGTCACCGCGTCGGCGAACCTGACCGTCCCGCGCACATGCCGCACCCAGTACTCCGCGGTGGCCACGTCGCCGTCCGCCACCATCGGGATGCGTGGCTCGGCGTACGTCACCGTCTGGGCGACCCAGCGGAAGTCGTCCAGCATCGGGTCCATCAGCGGCGAGTGGAACGCGTGGGACACCGTCAGGCGGTTCGTCCTGCGCTCACCGAGCCGTTCGAGGACCGCGGCGACGGTGTCCTCGGCGCCCGAGAGCACCACGGAGGTGGGGCCGTTGACGGCGGCCAGGTCCACCCGCTCGGTCAGATACGGCGCCACCTCGTCCTCGGTGGCCTCGACCGCCACCATCGCCCCGCCGGGCGGCAGCGCCCCCATCAGCCGCCCCCGGGCGGTGACCAGCGCGGCGGCGTCATCCAGCGAGAACACCCCGGCGACATGTGCGGCGGCCAGCTCGCCGATCGAGTGACCGGCCACGAAGTCGGGCCGTACGCCCCAGGACTCCAGCAGCCGGAACAGCGCCACCTCCACCGCGAAGATGGCGGGCTGGGTGAACTCGGTGCGGTGCAGCGCCTCCTCGTCGCCCCACATCACCTCGCGCACCGCGGGGTCGAGGATGCCGCACACCTCGTCGAAGGCGCGCGCGAACACCGGGAACGCCTCGTACAGCCCCCGGCCCATGCCGAGGCGCTGGCTGCCCTGCCCCGTGAACAGGAAGGCGGTCCTGCCGGGGCGGGCGGTGCCGCGCACCAGCGCGGGCGACGGCTCACCGCGGGTGAGGGCGTCCAGGGCCTGGTCGAACGCCTCGCGGTCGGCCGCCACCACCGCGGCCCGGTGGGCGAAGTGGGCGCGCGTGGTGGCCAGGGAGCGGCCGATGGCGGCGGGCGGGAGGCCGGGGTGGCCGGCCAGGTGGCCGCGCAGCCGCCGGGCCTGGTCCCGCAGCGCCTGCTCGGACTTGGCGGAGAGCACCCACGGGAGCAGGGTGTCCGGCTCCGACTGGTCCTCTGTGTCCTCGGGCGTGGGCGGGGCTTCGAGGATGAGGTGGGCGTTGGTGCCGCTGATGCCGAACGAGGAGACGGCGGCGCGGCGGGGGTGGCCGCTCTCGGGCCAGGGCCGGGCCTCGGCGAGGAGCTGGATGTTGCCGGTGGTCCAGTCGATGTGCGGGCTGGGCTCGTCGACGTGGAGGGTTCGGGGCAGGGTGGCGTGGCGCATGGCCTGGATCATCTTGATGACGCCGCCGACACCCGCCGCTGCCTGCGCGTGGCCGATGTTGGACTTCAGCGAGCCCAGCCACAGCGGCTCCTCGCGCCCCTGTCCGTAGGTGGCGAGCAGGGCCTGCGCCTCGATGGGGTCGCCGAGCGTCGTGCCGGTGCCGTGGCCTTCGACGGCGTCCACCTGGTCCGGGGTGAGCCCGGCGGCGGCCAGCGCGGCGGTGATGACGCGCTGCTGCGACGGGCCGTTCGGCGCGGTCAGGCCATTGCTGGCACCGTCCTGGTTGACCGCCGAGCCGCGGATGACGGCCAGCACGGGGTGCCCGTTGGCCCGGGCGTCCGAGAGCCGTTCGAGCAGGACCATGCCCGCGCCCTCGGCCCAGATCGTGCCGTCGGCACCGGCCGCGAACGACTTGCACCGGCCGTCCGCGGCCAGCCCGCGCTGCTGCCCGAACTCCACGAACATGCCCGGGGTCGCCATGACCGTGACGCCGCCCGCCACCGCCAGCGAACAGTCCCCGACGCGCAGCGCCTGCACCGCCTGGTGCATCGCGACCAGCGACGACGAGCAGGCCGTGTCGATCGTCACCGCCGGGCCTTCGAGCCCGAAGGTGTAGGCGAGCCGTCCCGAGGCGACACTCGCGGTGTTGCCGGTGAGCAGATAGCCGCCCAGCCCGTCGTCGCCCTCGTGCAGCCGCGGGCCGTACTCCTGGGACATCGCGCCCACGAACACCCCGGTGCGGCTGCCGTGCAGCGTGCCCGGATCGATCCCGGCGCGCTCGAACGCCTCCCAGGTGACCTGCAACAACACTCGCTGCTGCGGGTCCATCGCGGTGGCCTCGCGCGGGCTGATGCCGAAGAACTCCGCGTCGAACTCGGCGGCGTCCTCCAGGAACCCGCCGTGCCGGGTGTAGGTCTTGCCCCGCACACCGGGCTCGGGGTCGTACAGCGCGTCCAGGTCCCAGCCCCGGTCGGAGGGGAACCCCGAGATGGCGTCCACGCCGCCGTCGACCAGCCGCCACAGCTCCTCGGGCGAACCGGCGCCCCCCGGGTAGGAGCAGGCCATGCCGACGACCACGATCGGGTCCTCGGCGTCCACCGCCCGCACAGCGGACGAAACGACGGGCAACACGCTCTCGCCCAGGGCCAGTTCGCACAACTGCCGCGCCAGCCGGGCCGGGCTCGGGTGGTCGAAGACGACGGTCTCCGGCAGCGCCAGCCCGGTGGCGTCCGCCAGGTTCTGGCGCAGCTGGACCGCCATCGTGGAGTCCATACCCAGCTCACGGAACGCCCGGTCGACGTCCACCGTGTCCGTGCTCAGGTGGCCGAGGACGATGGCCGTGCGCAGCCGCACCAGCTCCAGCGCCGTACGGCTCCGCTCGTCCTCCGGCAGCCCGGCGAGCCGCTCCGCCCACGTCGCCGTCCCGGAGTCCGCCGCGGCGCCCCGCGCGCGCTCGACCTCCGCATCGGGGACGGCCGTCCGCGCGGCGGGCTCGAACGCGGCGGACACCTCCGGCCAGTAGCGCTCGCGCTGGAACGCGTACGTCGGCAGCGCCACGCGACGCGGCGCCCGCCCCGCGAAGACGGCGGACCAGTCCACGGACAGCCCGTGCACATGGAGCTCCGCCAGTGAGGTCAGCAGCGGCGGCCACGGCGCCTCGTTCCGCCGCAGCGACCCCACGACCAGCGCCTCCGGCAGCGTCTCCCGCAGCCCGAGCGTGAGCACGGGATGCGGGCTCGACTCCAGATACGTGCCGAACCCCGCCTCCGCCATGGCCCGGAGCGTCGCCTCGAAGAGAACCGGCTGACGGAGGTTGGTGTACCAGTACCCGGCGTCCAGCCCGGCGGTGTCGATGGCGCTTCCGGTGACCGTCGAATAGAACGCGATGTCACACGAACGCGGCGTCACCCCCGCGAGCTCCTCCAGCAACCGCTCCCGGATGGCCTCCATGTGCCGCGAGTGCGACGCGAAGTCCACGGCGGGGACGGCCTTCGCCCGGATCCCGTCCGCCTCGCAGCGGGCCAGGAGCGCGGCCACCCCCTCCGGGGCCCCGGCCACCACCGTGGTGCCGGGCCCGTTGACCGCGGCGATGCTCAGGCCCTCGCCGAAGGGGGCGATGTACGCGGCGACCCGGTCGGCCGGCAGCGGCACCGACGCCATGGCCCCGGTGCCCGCCAGCGTCATGATGGTCCGGCTGCGCAGCGCCACCACCCGGGCGGCGTCCTCCAGGCTGAGCGCTCCCGCGATGTGCGCCGCGGCAACCTCGCCCTGCGAATGCCCGACCACCGCGTCCGGCCGCACGCCCAGCGACTCCCACACCCGGGCCAGCGACACCATCACCGCGAACAGCACCGGCTGGACGACATCCGCGCGCGTCAGGGACGGCGCGCCGGACTCGGCGGTCAGCGTGTCCAGCAGCGACCAGTCGACGTACGGGGCGAGCGCCGCGTCGCACGCCTCGATCGACGCGCGGAACACCGCGGACGTACGCAGCAGCTCGCGCGCCATGCCCTCCCACTGCGAGCCCTGCCCCGGGAACACCAGCGCCACCTTGCCGTGGTCGCCCGTGACCCCCGTGACCAGCCCGGGCAGCTCGGCCCCGGTCCGTAACGCCTCCAGCTGCGCGTCATGGTCGAGCCCGAGGGCCACGGCGCGGTGCTCGAAGTGGGTGCGGGTGCGGGCGAGCGACCAGCCGATGTCGTACGCGTCCACGGCCCCGTCGCCGTCGGCAGCCCGCCGCTCCCGCAGCCGTCCGGCCTGGTCGCGCAGGGCCGCCTCGGTACGTCCGGACACCAGCCACGGCGCCAGCGGGATCCCCGGTTCGTCGCTCTCCGGAGCGTCCGGCGCGCTCTCCTCGGGCCCCTCGCCGAGCACGACGTGGCAGTTCGTTCCGCCCACGCCGAAGGAACTCACCCCGGCCAGCAGCGGCGCGTCCGGCCACGGGCCGCACGCGGTCCGGACGCGCAGGTTCAGCGCCTCGGGGTCGATGCGGGGGTGCGGCTTCTCGTAGTTCAGGCTCGCCGGGATCTCCCGGTGGCGGATGCTCAGCGCCGTCTTGATGAGCCCGACGATGCCCGCCGCGCCCTCCAGGTGCCCCACGTTGGTCTTGGCCGAGCCGACGAGGACCGGCGAGCCCGCGGGCCGTGCGCTGCCGTACGCGGCGCCCACGCCCGCCGCCTCCAGCGGATCGCCCGTCGGCGTGCCCGTCCCGTGCAGCTCCACATAGCGCACCTGCGCCGGGTCCACCCCCGCGTCCTCGCACGCCTGCCGCGCCACCGCCGCCTGCGCCTCCGCGCTGGGCACGGTGAGCCCGTCCGTGGCGCCGTCGTTGTTGACCGCGCTGCCGAGGATGACCCCGTACACCGGGTCCCCGTCGCGCACCGCGTCCACCAGCGGCTTGAGTACGACGACCCCGCCGCCCTCACCGCGCACATAGCCGTTGGCCCGCGCGTCGAAGGTGAAGCAGCGCCCGTCCGGCGACAGCCCGCCGAACCGCCCGGCGACCTCGGCGCTCTCCGGCGCGAAGTTGAGCGCCACACCGCCCGCCAGCGCCAGGGTGCACTCGCCCTTGCGCAGGCTCTCCACCGCCAGGTGCACCGCCACCAGCGACGACGACTGCGCGGTGTCGACCGCCAGGCTCGGGCCGCGCAGACCCAGCGCGTACGAGACCCGGTTGGCGATGACACCGCGGTTCAGCCCGGGCAGCGAGTGCTGGGTGATCGCGCCGCCGCGCTGCGCCAGCGCCGCGTAGTCCGCGGCGATCGCCCCGACCATCACGCCCGTCGCGGTGGAGCGCAGCGTCTCCGGGACGATGCCCGCGTCCTCCAGCGCCTCCCAGGCCAGTTCGGCGAAGAGCCGCTGCTGCGGGTCGATCGCCACCGCCTCGCGCGGGGAGATGCCGAAGAACGCCGCGTCGAACGCGTCCACCCGGTCGAGGAATCCGCCGTGGCGCAGCCCGGCCCGATGCCGTTCGTCCTCGTCCGGCAGCACCGCGTCCGGGTCCCAGCGGTCCGGTGGCACCTCGGTGATCGCACTGCGGCCCGCGCGCAGCAACTCCCAGAAGGCACCGGGGTCGGACGCCTGGGGGAGGCGGCACGACACGCCGGTGATTGCGATGGCATCAGTACCGTGAACAAGATCACTCGTCATGGTGGCGAGTGCCTCCCTCATCGCGCGCTGTCGAAAACGCCGGGCTGGCGTTCGTCCTGAGGGTCGATCGTCGGCTCCGCCACCCGCCCCTAGCTACCCGTAGAGCCCCCTAGGGCCCTTCTGCCCGTGTCCTGGGCGACGACGCACTGGGCGACGGCGGACGCGACGGAACCGACAGCAGTCCGCCCGCCCCGTCGGGAAACGGGGCGGGCGGACGACGGCCCCCGCCGCGGCACGGCGGAGGCATGACGGACGTGATCAGGCGGACTCGTAGCTGACGGCGTGCGCTCCCTGGAGCAGCTGTTCGCGGTTTCTGATGCCCATCTTGCGGTAGACGCGGGTCAGATGCTGCTCCACGGTGCTGACCGTGATGAACAGCCGATCGGCGATCTCACGATTGGCGTACCCCTGGGCGGCCAGCATGGCGACGCGCCGCTCGGATTCGCTCAGCCCGCCGAAACCGCCCTGGTCCGTACGGTCGCCCTCGCGGGCCCCCGCGCCCCCGCGTGTGCCGATGCTCCGTGGCATGGACGTCGGCAGCAACTCCTGGCACAGGGGTTCCGCCTGGCAGCTCTTGGCGAGCCGCCACGCCCGCCGCGCGGTCGGACGGGCCCGCTTGTCCCCCAGCTGCTGGTACGCCCGGCTCAGGTCGGCCAGCACGGCGGCCGCCTCGTACCGTGCGCCACTGCTCTCCAGCAGGCGGAACGCGTCCCGCAGAACGGGGGGCTGCTGAGCGGTCGGCTGGACCAGGGCCAGGCCGTGCAGCGCCATCCCGCGCGACCGGGCGAGCCCGGTGTCCGGCCTCGCGAGCTGCTTCTCGACGAGCCGGGCCGCCCGCTCCCGGTCGCCCAGCCGCAGCCACGCCTCCGCCTCGCCCAGTCGCCAGGGCGCCACGGCGGGCGTGTCGACGTTCCAGCGCCGCATCAGGCTGCCGCACCCCTGGAAGTCGGACAGCGCCAGATACGTGTTGCCGGTGGCGAGGTGGTGGCGGCCGCGCGCGTACAGATAGTGCAGCCCCGCGCGGGTCAGGAACAGCTCCGGCGGCGGCTCCGGCGCCAGGTACCCGGCTGCCGCCTGGTGATCGCCCATCGCGGTGTGCGCCTCGACCAGTATGGCCAGGGCCAGCGCGCTGCTGACGTTCCACCGCGGCCCGGACAGCCGGGCGTACGCCGTCTCCGCCTGGCGCACGGCGTCGGCCAGCCGTCCGCGCCGCAGTGACACGAGCGCGCCGACGCAGGCGATCTGCGCCCGCCACGCCGGGGCGTCATGGCGCCCCGCGTCGCCCGCCAGATGGTCGTGCCACTTGGCCGCGGCGTCGAGCCGATCCGCGTAGCACAGGGCGAGCAGCGCCTTCGGCAGGCTGCTGAGCTGCGAGGTCACCGCGTTCTGCCTGCTCTGGAACACCTGCTCGGCCAGGGCGATGGCGTACTCGTCGGCCCCCCGCTCCAACACCAGGGCCAGGGCGTGTCGGGCGCGCAGCTCCGAGTGGGACATGGCCGGAGCGGCGGTGTCCGGCAGCGGACGGCTCAGCCGGTCGAGCACACCGGGGACCTCGGAGGCCATGAGCATCCGCGTGCCGTGCAGCGCGGTCGCCATCTCCTCGTCGCCGTCGTTGAGATGGTCGACGGCCACCAGCGCCTCGTCGAAGTCGAGGTGGAACAGCATGCCCTCGGCGGCCCACAGCGCGTCGTCACCCGTCAGCTTCCCCTCGACGATGGGTCCCTTGAGCGCCAGGAAGTGCGGGGCCGAGTCGGCGGGGCGCAACTGCCACTGACCGCAGGCGTACTGCGACTTCACCGCCAGCCGCTGCCCCTCGTCCACGCAGCATTCGCGGGCCAGCTCCAGACACCGGATGCCCCGGTGGACGTCCCCCTCGTTCAGGGCCTGGGAGGCGGCGTCCCGCAGCACGTCCAGCACCCAGTCCTCGTGCAGCGGACCGGCGCCGAGCAGTTGCGCGGCGACCGGCTGGGGCGGCGCCCCGCTGTCGTACAGCAGGCGGGCGGCGCGGTACCGCAGCTCCGTCGCCTCGCCGTGGGGCATCTCGCCGAGGACCGCCTGCCGGACGCCCGCGTGCCGCAGCCGCGCGCCGTTCAGCACGCCGATGCCGGTGAGCAACCGGAGGTAGCGCTTGAGAAGTTCCGTGTCGATGCCGCTCAACCGGCTGAGCAGCAGCGGCGTGGCCGCCTCGTCCAGCAGCGCGACACACCGGGCGAGCAGGACCGCGCGCGGGCCGATCCGGTGCAGATACGCGAGGACCGCCTGCTGGAAGACGGGCCCGATCGCCACCCCTCCGTCGGGGAGCGGCGCGGTCGTGTCACCCTCCGACGCGGTCGCTCCCGCCGCGGATTCGGGCGCGGCGCGCAGCCGGTGCTCCTCGATGAGGGCCTGGGCGAGCAGCGGATTGCCACCGCTCAGGGTGTGTATCTCGGCGATGAACCGGTCCGCGGGCGGGGTCGGTGACAGCTCCCTGACGCCCGCCCGCGAGAGCGGTCCCAGGTGGAAGCGGCGCACGCTCGTCCGGTAGAGGAGGTCGTGCAGGATGCGCGGCGGTTGCTCCTCGACGGAGACACCGCGGGTGAACACCAGGGCGAGAGGAAGCCGGTTGAGGCGCTGCGCCACGTAGCGCAGACAGGAGAGGCTGGCCGTGTCGGTGTGCTGGATGTCGTCCACGGTGATCAGCAGCGGACGCCGGGCCGCCAGGTCGGCGACGACCTGGTACGTGTGGTGCGCGACGGCCAGGGAGTCGCCCTGGGCCACCGGCGGGACGGAACGCGCGTCGATCGCGTGGAAGAGCTGGGCGAGCGCGCTGTACGGGACGTCGCGCTCGTGCGGCGAACTCACCACACCGAGCACCGTGCTGCCCGCCGCGGTGGCCCGTTCCGCCAGCGCGTTGAGCACCGTGGTCTTGCCCATCGCCGTCGAACCGCTGACCGCGGCAATGGCCCCCCTGCCCCGCGCGGACTGCATCAGGAGATCGTCGAGCTGTTCCAGTAATTTTCTTCGTTCCACCAACACTGTTGAGCTTCCCCCTGTCGGCATCTTTGATCACGAAGCCGGTCCCGTTTTCCGGCAGGCCGGGAAACGGAACGGACTCGTCAATGCTGGAAGTGCGCGACCTTCATTCGGTCACTATCCGGGCGGTAGGATATTCGGCGTGACGCCGCTGAACACCCCTTGCAGGTATTCCTAGGGAAATCTTAGTGCCAGGATCCTGTGGTTTCCGGGAAGGAGCCCGGTCATGTCTTTGCGGAGCGATGAATTCCTTGTGTCCGATGCTCGGATCACGGAAAGGCCAAAGCCGTAGAGAAACAGGGTATTTTGTTGTAGACACCTGTCACGCACCGGGCCCAGAGGGCATGGTCCTGGGGGGTCATGAACACGGCGAAGGCCGCGGCGGTGACCGCCGCGGCCTCGGTGACGGCTCGTCCGTCAGTCCTGGTACACCTTGTTGGTGCCGGGTCCACCGGAGAGCGTGTCCGTGCCCTTGCCGCCGTACAGGGTGTCGTTGCCGCTGTTGCCGTACATCGTGTCGTTGCCGTCTTCGCCGTACAGCGTGTCGTTGCCCTTGCCGCCGTATACGTAGTCGTCCTCGGACCGGGCGCGCAGGATGTCGTCTCCGTCGTCGCCGTACAGGTTGTCGGCGTCGCCGGTTCCCGTGAGGGTGTCGTTCCCGGCGTCGCCGCGGCACTCGTACGAGCAGGCGCCGGCGATGGTGTCATCGCCCTCGCCGCCCCGGACGCCCATGCCGTCGCCGCCGTCGATGCGGTCGTCGCCGTCCTCGCCCAGGAAACTGTTCTGCCCGGTGCCCTTGAGGACGTCGTCACCGGCGCCGCCGCGGAGCGCGGCGATCGTGCCCGCCTTGCCGTCGACCGTCGCGGTGTCCGCGCCGTCGCCCAGGAAGAGCTCGAAGGTGGTCGAGTCGTCCGAGCCCAGGGGCTCGGCGATGATGCACTGCACGACGGTGTGATCGGCCGCCGAGGGGTACGTGCAGGCGTCCCACTGCGCCGCCGACGCGTCGATGCCCATGCCGGACTGGTCGCGGAAGGTGATGAGGAAGTCGCCGCCGAACTGGGAGGGGTCGACGTCGATGTTCTCGGTGGAGACCGTCACCTGGTTCGTCTGTCCGGCGGCGGCCAGATACGAGAGCACGCCGTCCTCGTGGGAGAGCGTGGCCCGGGTCGCCGCGGCCGCCGTGTCCGCGTGGGCGGCGGGCGCCCAGAGCGTGGCGCCGCCTAACGCGAGGGCGAGCGCGGCGGTGGCGAGGATTCTGTGCTGAGCCATGCGGAGGTAACCCTTCGGGTAACTGGTGGATGATCACCCGCTTAGACGGGGCGCCGGTGGAGGGGGTTGTGCCGGAAATCCCTCGTCAGAGGGCTGGGGCGAACATGTCACCCAGCGGCTTCCCGGTGTTCTCCCGGAGAGCACCGAACGGCAACCCCGAAGCGGAGGTCGGGCCGACCGAGGAACCGATCAGAGGCCGATCAGAGACCGACCAGAGAGCGATCAGAGATGGAGAAGCGCGGTCGCACGAGAGCGCGACATACTGCTCGAAGCCGGTCAGGCCGCGCCAGGCGACGCCGACGGGACCGCGCAGGCGGCCCCGCCCCACAGATGGAGACACGATGAGCATGACCACGAAGACGGACACGCAGTCGCCTGCGCCGCACATCGCCGACAGCCACGACCTGATCCGTGTGCACGGCGCGCGCGAGAACAACCTCAAGGACGTCAGCATCGAGATCCCGAAGCGCCGGCTGACGGTGTTCACCGGTGTCTCCGGCTCGGGCAAGAGCTCGCTGGTGTTCGACACCATCGCCGCCGAGTCCCAGCGGATGATCAACGAGACCTACAGCACCTTCGTCCAGGGGTTCATGCCGACGCTGGCCCGGCCGGAGGTCGACGTGCTCGACGGGCTGACGACCGCGATCATCGTCGACCAGCAGCGGCTGGGGTCCGACCCCCGCTCCACGGTCGGCACCGCCACCGACGCCAACGCGATGCTGCGCATCCTCTTCAGCCGCCTCGGGCAGCCGCACATCGGTCCGCCCGGCGCGTTCGCCTTCAACGTCCCCTCGGTCCGGGCGAGCGGTGCGATCACGGTCGAACGCGGCAACACCAAGGCGGTGAAGGCGACCTTCAGCCGCACCGGCGGCATGTGCCCGCGCTGCGAGGGCCGGGGCGCGGTCTCCGACATCGACCTCACCCAGCTCTACGACGACTCCAAGTCGATCTCCGAGGGCGCGTTCACCATCCCCGGCTGGAAGTCGGACAACGTGTGGACCGTGGGGCTCTACGCCCAGTCGGGCTTCCTCGACCCGGACAAGCCGATCAGCAGGTTCACCAAGAAGGAGATGCAGGCCTTCCTCTACGGCGAGCCGACCAAGGTGAAGGTCAACGGCGTCAACCTCACCTACGAGGGGCTGATCCCCAAGATCCAGAAGTCGTTCCTCGCCAAGGACCGGGAGGCGATGCAGCCGCACATCCGGGCGTTCGTGGACCGGGCGGTCACCTTCACCTCCTGCCCCGAATGCGACGGCACCCGGCTCAACGAGGGGGCCCGGTCCTCACGGATCGGCGGAATCAACATCGCCGACGCCTGCGCGATGCAGATCAGCGACCTGGCCGCATGGGTGCGCGACCTTTCCGAGCCCTCGGTGGCACCGCTGCTCACCGCGCTCCAGCACACCCTCGAATCGTTCGGGGAGATCGGCCTCGGCTATCTCTCGCTCGACCGGCCGTCGGGCACGCTGTCGGGTGGCGAGGCGCAGCGCGTCAAGATGATCCGCCACCTCGGCTCCTCGCTCACCGACGTCACGTACGTCTTCGACGAGCCCACCATCGGGCTGCACCCCCATGACATCCAGCGGATGAACAACCTGCTGCTGCGGCTGCGGGACAAGGGCAACACGGTGCTCGTCGTGGAGCACAAGCCGGAGACCATCGCGATCGCCGACCACGTGGTCGACCTCGGCCCCGGCGCCGGTACGGCAGGCGGCAGCGTCTGCTTCGAGGGCACCGTCGAGGGGCTGCGGACCGGTGGCACCATCACCGGCCGCCACTTCGACGACCGGGCCGCCCTCAAGAAGGCGGTGCGGACACCCACCGGCACGCTGCCGATCCGCGGCGCGACGGCGCACAACCTGCGCGACGTCGACGTCGACATCCCGCTCGGCGTGCTGGTCGCCGTCACCGGCGTGGCGGGCTCGGGCAAGAGCTCGCTCATGCACGGCTCGCTGGTGGGCAGCCCGGAGGCCGCCGAGGCGGGGGTGGTGGCGATCGACCAGGGCGCGATCCGCGGCTCCCGGCGCAGCAACCCGGCGACGTACACCGGGCTGCTCGAGCCGATCCGCAAGGCGTTCGCCAAGGTCAACGGCGTGAAGCCGGGGCTGTTCAGCGCCAACTCCGAGGGCGCCTGCCCCCAGTGCAACGGCGCCGGTGTCATCTTCACCGACCTGGCGATGATGGCCGGTGTCTCCACCACCTGCGAGGAGTGCGAGGGGAAGCGGTTCCAGGCGTCGGTGCTGGACCACCGCCTCGGCGGCCGCGACATCAGCGAGGTGCTGGCGATGTCGGTGGCCGAGGCCGAGGAGTTCTTCGGCGCCGGTGAGGCGCGTACCCCCGCCGCACACCGCATCCTCGGCCGCCTCGCCGACGTCGGGCTCGGTTACCTCAGCCTGGGCCAGCCGCTCACCACGCTGTCCGGCGGTGAGCGGCAGCGGCTCAAGCTGGCCACGCACATGGCCGAGAAGGGCGGCGTCTACGTCCTGGACGAGCCGACCACCGGGCTGCACCTCGCCGACGTCGAGCATCTGCTCGGCCTGCTCGACCGGCTCGTGGACTCCGGCAAGTCGGTCATCGTCATCGAGCACCACCAGGCGGTGATGGCGCATGCCGACTGGATCATCGACCTCGGCCCCGGTGCGGGCCACGACGGCGGCCGGATCGTCTTCGAGGGCACCCCCGCCGACCTCGTCGCCGCCCGCTCCACCCTCACCGGCGAGCACCTGGCGGCCTACGTCGGCGCCTGACGTCAGGTCGGCGCCTGACGTCAGGAGAAGCGGGCGCGCAGTTCCGCTTCGAGGACTTCGAGCGTGCGTCCCCGGGGCTCGGGGACGTAAGCCTTCACGAACGCGAGGGAGAGGACTCCCGCGGCCACGAAGAGGAAGAAGGTGTTGGAGATCCCCAGCGCGGACACCAGCGACGGGAAGACCAGGCCGATCGCGAAGTTGGTCAGCCACAGCACCACGGCCGCGATGCCCATCCCGAACCCGCGCATGCGCGTCGGGAAGATCTCGGAGAGCATCGCGGTGATCCTGCCCGGCCCGGACGCGCCGAGGGCCGACCTGGACGCGCTGGGGCGGCGTACGGTCGCCGTCTCGGTCGGCCGCCGCGTACCGGGCGCCCGGGTCGACAGCGTCCGCAGCTCGGAGGGCAAGGGGGTCCGTCAGGCCTTGGACCACCTGGTGGAGCTCGGCCACCGCCGCATCGTGCACATCGACGGCGGCCGGGGCCCGGGCTCGGCGGAGCGCCGCCGCGCCTACCGCGCCGCGATGCGCCGCCACGGGCTCGACTCCGCGATGCGGGTGATTCCCGGTGCCCCTACGGAGGAGTCGGGCATCGCGGCGGGACCCCTGTTCGTGGCCGAGCGGGACCGCGGGCACCCCCTGCCGACGGCGGTGTTCGCGGGCAACGACCGTTGTGCGATGGGCCTGTTGCTGACGCTGGCGCGGGCGGGCATCGACGTCCCCGGCGAGGTGTCGGTGGTCGGCTACGACGACAGCCATCTGTCGCATGTGATGCCGGTGGGGCTGACGACGGTCCGTCAGGACGCCGTGCGCATGGCCCGGTACGCGGTGCGGTTCGCGGTCGAGCGGTTGGAGGGCGGTGCGTCGGAGAAGCCGCGGGAGGCGGTGCTGGACCCGAAGCTGGTGATACGGGACACCAGCGCGCCACCTCGGCCGTAGGGGGCCGACTACCGCGTCGTCAGCGCGGTGACCAGGTCGTCCAGCCCGCCGAACCGCCCGTCGAAGACATCGGAGCCGGTCGGCGGATCCCCGGCCGGTCGCCGGACGTAGGCGGTCCGCATGCCCGCCGCCCGGGCTCCGCGGAGGTCCCAGGCGTGGGCGGCCACCATCAGCACGCGCTCCGGCGGACATCCGGCGGTGTCGATGGCGAGCCGGTAGACCTCCGGCGCCGGTTTGTACGCCGAGACGGCTTCGGCGGACAGGGCTTGGTGCCAGCGCAGCCCGGCATGTGCGTTGAGCCGCGGCAGAGCGGTGCGGCCGGCGTTGGAGAGCCCGAACACGGGGACGTGTCGCGCGAGCCGTTCGAGCCCGGCGACGGAGTCGCCCCAGGCGGGCAGCCGCTGCCCCGCCGTGGCCAGTCGGGCGATGGTTGCCGGATCCGTGAGTCCGGCATGGTCGGCCACGTGTCCGGCGGCCTCGGTGTCGATGGTCTCGGTGTTGGCGTACGCGCGGTGCCCCTGCGCGATGCGTTGCTGCTCGCGCTCGACGTGCTGCTGCCACATGGTGAGCAGCGCGTCGACAGTGTCGTCGTCGGACGCGGGCAGCGCATCGCGCAGGGCCGCGCGGAGCCCGCCGGGTTCATCGACCAGGGTGCCGAGGACGTCGAAGACGACGACCTCGATGTCGCGGATCTCGGCCATGCGCCCTCCCGTGGTCGTGCTCCTGTGGTCGTGCCGGTGTCACCGGTTCAACAGGTGACGACCTTGTCACCGGCTGCGTCACCGGTCAAGATGGTGACGTGGATTTCGCGTTTGTGAGCGGCGACCCGGCCCTCGATCTGGCAGGCACCGTCCGGTCGCGCCGAGAGGAGCCCGTCGATGTCCTGGCGGCGCCCGCGGATCTCGAACGGTGGGTGGCCCAATGCGATGCGCTCCCCGACCGGGTCACGGTCGACGTCGCAACCTTCGAATCGGCGCTCTCGCTGCGAGAAGCGATCTACCGGCTCGCCCTCGATCGCGTGCTCCGGCGATCCTTCGACCCGGGCAGCCTCGAGATCGTCAACACCACGGCCGCCGGACCGGTGCCCACGCTCGAACTCCGCGACGCCGGACTGCGGATATCGGGAGACCTCCCGGCGGTGCTCTCCCACATCGCCCGGAGCGCCATCGCCGTGCTCGCCGACCCCGACGCCTGCCTCAAGGAGTGCGGGCGCGGTGGCTGTACGCGCATCTACCTCGACCGCTCGCGCGGCACCCGGCGCACCTGGTGCGGGATGGACGAGTGCGGCAACCGCGTCAAGGCGGCGGCGTATCGAGCGCGCAAGCGGGCCGCGGCCACGGCCGAGGGCCGCGAGCCCGGGGGAGTCACCTGACGACGATATCCCGCTGAAGTATCCCAAAACTCCTCCACGCGGTCGGGCCGTGAGAGTGGCCCGGGGGTGGAAATACAAGATCGGCAGGGCCTACCGATTCCGGTTCCGGGTGGGGTACCCCTGAAAGGGACGGCCCCGGTCCGGGCCGTTCCTCCCCTGAACTTCCCCGGAAGGAGTCCCGCCATGGATGGCTGGTTCGTGGACGACCGTTGTACGAACTGCGATGCGGCCCGCCAGCTCGCGCCCGGACTGATCGACGAGCACGAGGGGAAGTCGCGAATCCTGCGGGAGCCGCAGGACGCGGCGGAGACACGGCTCCTCCACGCCGCCGTGTTCGCCTGCCCCACGCGCTCGATCCGCCCGGCGTCCGGACGGCCGGACCCGGCGCTGGACCCCTTCCCGATGGCCCTGGACGACGCCGTCATGATCTGTGGGCACAACTCCCCGCACACCGCCGGGGCCAACTCCTACCTGCTCCTCCGGCCGTCCGGTACGGCCATGATGGTCGACACCCCTCGGTGGAGCCGCGAACTCGCCACGCGGTACGCGGAGTCGGGCCCGATCACCGATGTGCTGCTCACCCATCGCGACCACGCCGCACACGGCCGCCGCTACGCGGACCACTTCGGCGCCCGGCTGTGGATCCACGAGGGCGACCTCGACGCCGCACCGGACGCGGACCAGGTGATCCGGGGGACCGAGCCACGAGAGATCGCCGAGGGCGTCACGGTCCATCCGCTGCCCGGCCACACCCGGGGCAGCGTGCTCTACCTCGCCGATGGCCGGTACTGCTTCAGCGGCGACAGCTTCTACTGGTCGCGCACGACCGGTGATCTGGCCGTGGCGGACAGCGTGACCTGGTACTCCATCGAGGAACTGGCCCGCTCTCTGGACAGGGTGGCCGGGCGGCTGCGTTTCGCATGGGTCCTGCCGGGCCACGGCGACCGCCACCGCCTGACCACCGATCAGATGTCCCTGCGGCTGCGGGCCCTGGCAGGGCGCACCCGACTGCTGCGGCCCCGTCCGGTCGACTTCGCCGCCGTCCGCTGGTGAGGTGGCGGGGGGACGTCAGGCCAGCCCTCGGGGGCGGATCCTGGCGACCCCGGCGTAGGCCCACACCCGCTCCGGGTCGTAGCCCAGCCCGTCCTGGGGCCGTGGCGCGGGGCCGAGTTCGGGATGCCACTCCGGCAGCCGTACGACTCCGGGCTCCACCGGACGCGTGCCGTCGAACAGCTGGAGGACGTCGGCGTAGCCGCGCAGCACCATGGGCGCGGCGACGTTGCGCTCGGCGTAGACGGCTGCCCCGGCGGAGGTGGTGGGGGAGTAGTCGCCGGTCGCGTGGGACATCGCCAGATAGCTGCCCTCCGGCAGAGCGTCGCAGTACGTACGGATGAGGCCCGCGGGGTCCGCCTCGTCCGGGACGAAGTGCATGATCGCGGAGAGGATCAGCGCGATGGGCCGGTCCCAGTCGAAGACGCCCGCCGAGCGCGCCTCGCCGAGCACCGCCGCGGGCTGGTGCAGGTCCCCGTGCCGGTACGCCACGCGGCCCGCGGGTCCGGACGTCAGCAGGGCACCGGCGTGAGCGAGGACGATGGGATCGTTGTCCATGTACAGCACCCGGCACGCCGGATCCACCCGCTGTGCCACCTCGTGCAGATTGGGTGAGGTGGGCACCCCCGTGCCCAGGTCGAGGAACTGCCGCACCCCCGCCGTTTCCGCCAGGTACCGCACCGCACGGTGCATCCACGCCCGGTTCCCCCGTGTGCTGTCGCGCACCTGCGGCGTACGGCGTAACACCTCCTCGGCCGCCTCCGCGTCCACCGAGTAGTGGTCCTTGCCGCCGAGGTAGTAGTCGTACATGCGGGCGGGGTGCGGCCGACCCGTGTTGATCTGCTCGGGCGCGAAGCCGAGTCTCTGCGGGGTCTGGCCATCGGCGGGCATCGGTGTTCTCCTCGAACGTCGAACGGGCAGGGGCGGGCGGTGCGGTCCTGCGTAGGGTATGCGGTCCGTGTCGATCCGAACGCCCGTTCCTCCCGTTCCGTGGGGAGTGCGGCAGACTTCCGGTCAGAGGGCGTGAGCCCGCTACGCGACTGGGAGGTCCCGACGTGGCCAGTAAGTTCACCGAGCTTGCGATCGACTGTGCCGATCCCGACGCCCTCGCCGGGTTCTGGTGCGCGGTTCTCGACTACGTGGTGCAGGACGAGGAGGACGGACTCGTCACCATCGGCTCCCCCGCGGTGCCCGAGGGCAGGAACCGCGGTGGCCCCGTGCCGCCGACGCTGACGTTCGCGCGCGTGCCCGAGGGCAAGACCGCCAAGAACAGGCTCCACATCGACGTCAACCCCACCGACAGGGAGCGGGACGAAGAGGTCCGCCGCCTGCTCGACCTGGGGGCTCGCCACGCCGATGTCGGCCAGACGGGCGAGGAAAGCTGGGTCACGCTGGCCGACCCGGAGGGGAACGAGTTCTGCGTCCTCGCGAGCCGCTGCCCCTGAGCGGTGCCGCGACATCGTTGCGGGCGCGCTGATTTCTCCAGCTTGCCGCCGAGCACCGGATTGGCCTGGGCGCACCGGTGCGGAGGTACGTCCCCCACGCGCTCCCCGAGGCGTACGACCGCGTCACCGTGCGCCAGCTCCTCGACCACACGAGCGGCCTGCCCAAACCACCCCCGGCCCGGCCGACGGATCAGGATGGCAGCTGAAGTCCGTCACGCCCGAAGACTTCCTGTGTGAAGCAAAGGACCACCCGGCCGCCACACCAGCCTGCCCGCCGCCGACGACCCGACGATTCCCTCGCCGCATGTGGAGGTGTACGTCGACGGGCAGAACGTGACCGAGCAGAGCCCGTATCCGTGGGCCGAGGGAGGCATGGTCTCCACCGCCGCCGACCTGGAGCGCTTCATCGCCGCGTTGTTCCGCGGCCGCCTGCTCCCGCTCGCTCGGCAGAACCTGGTGTTCGATCCACGGCGACCGGTGACCGATGTCCGGGCAACCCGGCCAAAACCTCGGCGGTGCAGCACTAGGTACGCGTACTCATGCGGGAGCGCTCTCATGTGGGCAGAGTTACGCGTATGACATCGACCGTGCCACCTCAGGGCTCAGCGGACCGGAGGATCCCCTGGGCCGTCGATCTGCTGCTCGCGGTGCTTCTGCTGGTGTTGGACGCCGCCGTGGCGTTCGCCGCCTTCTTCGCCGCGGGGCTCGCGGCGTGGAGCGATGCCGCGGACGGCGAGGAGGTGAGCGTGGACATGGGCCCGGTCATCGGGCTGGGGATCGTCACCGTCATCGCCGGGCTGATCGCGTTCGGGCTGGTCCGGGGCGGGCGGCTCCCGCTCGCCGCGACGGTCCAGTGCCTGGCGACGCTGGCCCTGCTGGGGGCGACGCTCCTGTGGTGGTCCTCGGAGTACCGCGCCGCGCACCCCGACCCCGCGCCGGGTTCCGGCTACTCCGGCACGTACGGCCAGTGCCGCAGCGGGGGCGACAACTCGGAGTGTGCCCACAGCGGGGGCTGACGGTCCGACACCCCCGGGCTGACCTGGGGCTGCGCACAGTGAGACGATGCGCTCGCCGAATCGATGTTCTACTGAAACGGAGGGCGAATGCATAAACGTCGTGGAACCGTGACCCGTCGCTGGAAGGTGGCGGCGGTCGCGTCCACGGTGGCCGTGGCGATCGTGGTCCCGGTGGCGGTGGCCCAGGCTTCACCCGAACCACCGGAGGTCAGCGCCAAGGGCGCGTATCTGCTCGACACCGGTTCCGGCGAGGAACTGATGGCCAAGGGCGCCGACACCAAGCGTCCGATAGCGAGCACTACGAAGATCATGGCCGCGCTCGTGGTACTCGAGACCAAGAATGTGGATCTCGACAAGCAGGTCACCGTCAAGGAGGACTACCGGGACTACGTGTCCAAGTCCGAAGCCAGCACGGCGGACCTGCAAACCGGCGACAAGCTGACCGTCAATCAGCTGCTGTACGGGATGATGCTCCCGTCGGGCTGTGACGCGGCGATGGCGCTGGCCGACACGTTCGGCAGCGGCGACACCGTGGCCGAGCGCACCAAGTCGTTCGTCTCCAAGATGAACGCCAAGGCGGAGGACCTGGGGCTCACCAACACCCACTACGACTCCTTCGACGGTGTCTCGGCGAGCAGCGGGAACTACTCGACGCCCCGTGAGGTGGCCGAGCTGACGCAGCGGGCGATGAAGAACGCCACCTTCCAGAAGGTCGTCAAGTCGGTGTCCACCGAGCAGGAGGCACCGGCGGCCAACGGCCGCACCCGGTACTACTCCTGGGACAACACCAACCGTCTCCTGGGCTCGTACCAGGGCGCGGTCGGGGTCAAGACCGGGACCACCACCCCTGCCGGTCCCTGTCTGGTGTTCGCCGCCAAGCGCGACGGCCGCACGGTCGTGGGAGTCATCCTCAACGACGCCGCGGACCGCTACCCGGACGCGCAGAAGATGCTCGACTTCGCCTACGACGCCGACACCCAGGTGAAGTGGCGCAAGCTCCCCAAGGACGCTCAGCGGGACTGAGCCGTACGCCCTTGAGGGAGGAGAGCGCGGTGCCCCGGCCGGGTGGTTTCCGGTCGGGGCACCGGTGTGTTCAGCCGGTCCGTCAGCCCTCGTCGCCGACCGTGTGGCCGAGCAGATGAAGGGGCGCGGCCCTCACCCCGGCCGTCTCGACCGCCTCCCAGTAGGCGTGTGCGTGGGACGCGTCGACCAGCCCGTGGACCAGCGGCAGGCCGGACACGGCCGTGTGCAGCAGGGATTCGAGCCGACAGGAGGCGACCGTACCCGGCAGCCAGGTCTGTGCCGCATAGCCGGAGGCGGCGGCCGGTGGCAGATCGTCGGCTATGTGCCGCTCGGTGTCGCCGACCGCGAGCAGCCCGCCCCCGACCGTCAGCACATCGCGCCGCCGGCGCATCCGGTCGAGGGCGCGTGCGGTGTCGAAGCAGTGCGGGAACGAGTCGTCGACCACGACGGTCCCGGCGCGCAACCGGTCGACGTCGAGGACGGCCGTACCCCCGCTGACGGCCGTGACGATCAGATCGGCCTCGTACACCACATCGGGCAGCCCCGGGGCGGACTCGGCCACTTCCACCGACCCCGCCGGCCCGTTGCCGCGCAGCTCCGCGCCGAGCGCGCGCAGACGGGGCGCGCTGCCCGCGACGTCGCACAGCACCAGGCGGGCGGGTGGGCGCGGGGCGCCCGCGAGGAGCAGGTGGAGGGACGAGGTGCCGATCGAGCCGAGTCCGACCATGGCGACGGTGAGGTCCGCGAGGTCGCGTCCCGCCGCCGCGAGCGCGGCATGGACGGTCTTGACCACGGACACGGCGGTGGCCGCGTGGCCGGTGGTGACGGTCGTCGCCCCGCTGGTGGCGCGGACCACCTCGAATCCGTAGCCGGTGTACGCGGGGATCATCCCGGCCAGTGAGACACAGCGCGCGCCGAGGGAGGCGGCATGGGCGACGGCACGGGCGGTGTGGCCGATGAGTGCGTGTCCCGGTGCCAGTTCGTCGGCGAACAGCGGCAGCGATACGAACGCCGAGCGGCCGAGCGGTGTGCTGATCTCCTCCAGCAGGCGGGGCGCGCCGTCCGGGAAGAGCAGCGCCCGCAGGTGGTCACGGGGCAGCGCCGGGGCCGGTACCCCGGCGAGCGCCGCCAGGTGTCCGGGCGCCGGGAGATAGCCGACGAGCGCGGCGTCCGCCTTTGTACGGGGTGAACGCACGGTACGGCGCGGGCGCGGTGCCACGGCCCCCGTCAGCTCGTCCCGCAGGGTACGGGCGAACGCCTCCGTGGCCGCGGCGCCGAGGGCGGCGGCCGAGGCCCGCACGGTGACGCGCAAGCCGTCCCCGATCGGTCGCACGGCCAGGAACACATCGGTGCCCACCGGAGGCGGGGCGAGTTCCGTGTCGTGGTGGTCCCAGTCGAGGGTCAGGGACGTGCCGGTGGACGGGCCGAGGGCGGAGAAGTCGAGGTAGCTGAAGAGGAACTGCGCGGCCCTCGGCAGGCCAAGGCCGTCGCCGCCGTCGGACGGCTCGCCACTGGTGGCGTAGGTGCGTGCGGCGGTGGCCTCCTCGGCGACGCGGCGCAGATCGTCGCGGAACGACGTGGCGGGCGCGGTGTCGGCGCCGGTGCCGGTGTCCGCTTCCGCCACGGCCGGGCGCAGCGGTACGGCGGCGGCCAGCGGGCCGAACAGCCGGCTGATGTCGGGCAGCGCGTGGTCCCGTCCGGTGACCGCGAGCCCGAGGACGAGGTCCCGTCGGCCGGTGAGGTCGGCCAGGGCCCGGTAGTAGGCGGTCAGGACGGGGGCGTACGGCGTGGCCCGGCCGGTGGTGGCGAGGTGGCGCAGCCCGGCCGTCACCTCGGCGTCGAGGGTGAAGCCCGCCGACCTGAACTCCGTCTGGGCCGTGTCGCCGCGCCGCAGGTCGGGCCGCTCGTACGGAGCGTCGTGGCGGGCGCGCCAGGCGGTGGCCGCCGGGTCCGGGGCTGACTGCCGGAGCAGGGAGAGGTAATCGCGGAACGTGCTGCGCAGCGGCGGCAGTTCGGGTTGCTCGCCGCGGACGAGCCGGTCGTAGACGGTGAGCAACTCGCGGCCGAACAGGGCCGCGCTGTAGCCGTCGCCGATGAGGTGGTGGGCGTGGACGATCAGCGTGTGTTCGTCGGGGGCGAGGGTCAGCACCCGCAGGCGCAGCAGCGGCCAGGCCCACGGCTCGAACCGGCGACGCCGTTCGTCGGCGACCCGCTCATCGAGCAGTTCGGGTGACGCCAGCGTCTCGAAGTCCACCGGGAGCCGCAGCGCGGGCGGCAGCTCCTGCTGCACCGGCGGGCGGGCGCCCGCGGGGAAGACGGTGCGCAGCATGGGGTGGCGGACCACGAGCGCGTCGACGGCGCGCTGAAACACCTCGGCCCGCAGCGGGCCGCGCAGCCGCAGCCGGGCCAGCCACGCCGAGCCGGACCCGGGCGCGATGGCCTCCGCGACCAGGAACCCGCGCTGGGTGGGGGTGAGGGGGTAGGGCGTGATGTCCGCCCCGGCGGGGGCGGCGGGGGCCTGTTGCGCGCCGGTGGCCTCATCGATCGCGGTGGCCAGCGCGGAGAGCGTGCTGTGTTCGTAGATGACCGTCGGCCTGGGCAGGGTGGTGTTCGACCGCGACCCGTCGTGCGTCTTCTCCAGCCGGGCGAACACCTCCAGGACGAGGATGGAGTCGCCGCCGAGCGCGAAGAAGTCGTCCTCGCGGCCGACCCGCGCCACCCCCAGCACCGCGGACCAGATACGGGCCAGGGCGTGTTCGGTCGGCGTGGCGGGCGGGGCTTCGGCTGTCGCCGCCGTGGTGTCCGTATCGGGGGCCGATGCGTCGAGTCGGCGCCGGTCCACCTTGCCGGTGCCGGTGAGGGGCAGCGCATCGACGTACCGGAAACGGGCCGGGAGCATGTAGTCCGGCAGCGTGCCGCGCAGATGGGCGCGGAGTCGCGCCGGTTCGGGCCGCGGCGCGCCCGGCAGGGGTTCCACGAACGCGGTCAGGCGGCCGTGCTGGTGCAGTACGGCGGCCTGCGCGACGCCGGGGTGGGTGTGCAGCACCGCCTCGATCTCGCCCGGTTCGACCCGGTGGCCGCGGACCTTCACCTGGTCGTCGAGGCGGCCCAGGAACTCCAGCACGCCGTCGGGCCGCCTGCTCACCCGGTCGCCGCTGCGGTACCAGCGCCTGCCGTCGCGCTCGGTGAACGCCGCCGCCGTCCGCTCGGGATCGCCGAGGTAGCCCGGCGTCAGCCCCGTACCGCCGATGAGCAGTTCCCCGGGTTCGCCCGGGGCGCTGCGGCGACCGTCCTCGGCCACCACCGCCACCTCGGTGCCGGAGATGGGGCGGCCGATCGGCAGTCGGCGCACCTCGTCGCCGGGACGGGCGTCGATGAGGTGGCAGGTGGCGTTGATGGTGGTCTCGGTGGGCCCGTACAGGTTCGCGATGCGGTGGCCGGGCCCGAACAGGTCGTACCAGCGGCGGACATGCGCGGCGGGCAGTGCCTCACCGCCGACGTGGATCCAGCGCAGCGCCGACAGATCGGGCCGCGGCGCACCGCGCCGCACCCGGGTCTCGGCTGCGGTCAGCAGCCGTTCCCAGAGCGTCGGCACCGAGCTCCACACGGTGATCCGGTCCCGTACGACCCGGTCCAGCAGCGCCTCGGGGTCGCGGAGGAGATTCCGCGGCAGGGTGTGCACGGTGGCGCCGACCAGCAGCGGTGCCAGCAGCTGGCGTACGGACGCGTCGAAGCACACGGACGCGGTCTGGGCGAGTCGGTCGCCCGCCCGGTAGCCGAAGGTGTCCACGGCCCAGTCCAGGTAGTTCACCATCGCCCGGTGCGTGACGGGTACGGCCTTGGGGCGGCCGGTGGAGCCGGAGGTGAAGATGGTGTAGGCGATGGCGTCGGGGGCGGGGTCCGCCATCGGCACCGGGTCGGGGGAGGGGGACGGATCGTCGAGGGCGACCGCGGTCACCTCGTCGAACGCGTCGGCCATGGCGCGGGTGGGGGTGTGGCACACCACGGTCCGGGCCGTGGTGCGGTGGAGCTGGTCGGCCAGGCGGGCGGCGGGGTGGGTGGGGTCCAGCGGCACCCACCCGGCCCCGGCCCGCAGGATGCCGACGACTCCGACGACGGTGTCGGCGCCCGGCTCGGTGAGCAGGCCGACCAGATCGCCGGGACCGACGCCGCGGGCGCGCAGTCGGGCGGCCAGGGTGGCGGACGCGCGGTCGAGCGCCGCGTAGGTCAGGGTGGACTCGCCGGTGTCCACCGCGACCTGGTCGGCGGCCGCCCGGAAGCGTGCGCACAGGCGGGCGACGATTCCGCCGCGCTCGGTAGCGGGGGCGGATGTGGTGAGGTCGGTGAGTGCGGTGAGTTCCGCGAGGTGTTCGCGGGCCAGGCGCTCCACGGTGTCCGGGGTGAACAGCCGGGCCGGGACGTTCCAGGAGAAGTGCAGCGCCCCCTCGCTCTCCCAGCACAGCAGCCC
Organism: Streptomyces sp. BRA346; assembly: GCF_052851135.1. NCBI lineage: Bacteria > Bacillati > Actinomycetota > Actinomycetes > Kitasatosporales > Streptomycetaceae > Streptomyces > Streptomyces sp. BRA346. The sequence continues at coordinate 27,474 of NZ_JAIWIH010000002.1, forward strand.
CAGACGCGTGGCGGCGGAGGCGGTGCGCGCCGCGGCCGGGCGCACCGCGACCGGACAGTCGGGGTCCGCGGTGACGGGGAAGCGGGCGAAGCTGAACCCCGCCGGGGAGGGCGTGCGCGGCCGGGACCCCGTGGCGGGCAGCAGCCGGGCGATGTCGAGTCCGGTGAGCCGCGCGTGCCGCTCGGCGTCCAGCCAGATGTCGCGCAGCCGCTGCGCCAGGGCGGGCACCGGCTCGTCCGGGTCGACGGTGGCCAGGAGCGGCAGCGTGTCGGCGAGCGGGCCGACCAGCCGGTCGAGCCCGGCGAGCCGCAGCTCACGACGGGCGCGGGCGACGTTGACCGCGATGGCGCGCTGCCCGCTCCAGCGGGCCAGGCAGCGCGCGTACGCGGCCAGCAGCAGGTGGAACAGCGAGACGCCGTGGGCGGCGGCGCAGCTGCGCAGCGCGGCGGTGAGGCCGGGGTCGGTGGCCACCTGGTGTGCGGTGAGTGGCGCGGCGGGGGGTGCGTCGGGGTCGCCGTCCCAGGGCAGGTCCAGGGGCTGTGTGCGGTCGGCGAGGAGGTCGTGCCAGTACCGACGGTCCTCGGCGGCCTCCGGGGAGGACCGTTCCGCGTCGACGGCGGTGGCGTGGTCGGCGAAACCGGCCTGGAGCGGCGGGAGTTCGGGGGTACGGCCGTGCGCGAGCGCGGTGTACACCGACCACAGCTCCTCGCCGAGGACGTTGACGCTGAATCCGTCGGCGGCGGCGTGATGCAGGACGAGCAGCAGATGGGCCAGGTCCGCGCGCTCGCGCACCAGCACGGCACGTACCGGTGCCTCGGTGGCCAGGTCGAAGGGCCGGTTGCACAGCGCCTCCTCCAGGTCGGCCAGCGGGCCGCCGTCGGCGTCGCGCACCTCGTACCAGGGCGGTGTGGTGCCCGGGTCGGACGGCGTCACGCGCTGCGTGGGCGCCGTACCGCCGGGGTCGATCCTGAGGCGCAGCATCGGGTGGCGGTCGGCGAGGAGCGCGAGCGCCCGGCCCAGCAGTCCGGCGTCCACGGCGCCGCTGACGGTCTGGCGTACGTACGCGTACGCGGCGGACCCGGGGTGCAGCCTGCCGCCCGTGTGGAAGGCCAGCTGTACGGGGGTGAGGGGCAGCGGGGCACCGGCGGCGAAGGCGTCGTGTGTGCGGTCGTCGGCGGGGAGCGGCGGGTGCGGCGGGTGCGTGTCTCCGTGACCGGTGGACAGCTGGGCGGCCAGCTCGCGGATCGTCCGGTACTCGAAGAACAGGGTGGGCGGCAGGGCCCGCCCCAACTCCGCCTCCAGCCGCCGGACGAGATCCACGGCGGAGAGCGAGTCCAGCCCCATGGTGAGGAACGGTTCGTCGTCGGCGACGTCGGCGGGCGCCCGGTGCAGCGCCTCGGCGAGGAGGCGGCGCAGGGTGTCGATGATGGCGGGCGGGGCGGTTTCGGGTGCGCGCGGCGTGGCTGTGGCGGGCCGCGGCCGGGAGGGCCCCCGCACCCCGGCGGCCCCCGCCGTGGCCGCTGTCGGCGACGGCGCGGCATCGGCCCCGGGCGGGCACCCACCGGGAGCCGCTCTACCGGCGGCCGACGCGCCGCCCGGCGAGGTGACCGTCGCCGACCCCACCCCCAGCTCGGCCACGACCAGCTGGGCGGCATCGATACCGCAGGCCGTGTGCAGCGCCGCCAGCCCCGCGTCCGTGGCCAGCGGTGCGGGGCCCCGGGCCGCCACGGCGGCGGTCCGGGGCGGCTCACCGGCGGCCATCCCCGTCTCGGCGAACGCGGCGAAGTTCAGCGATTGCCACGGCCGCCCGGCGGCCCGTTCGGCGGCGGCGAACGCGTCGAGGAAGGCGTTGGCCGCGGCGTAGTCACCGAGCGCACCGGCCAGTCCGGGCAGCACGGCCGCGACCGACGAGAACGCCACGCACACCGCCGGGCGGTGGCCGTGCCGCCACAGGGCCCGGGACAGCAACTGGGTCCCGCGCACCTTGGCGGCCGTGACCTCGGCCATCTCCCCCTGCGACTTGGTCCGCAGCGTGCCGGGGCGCACCACGCCCGCCGCGTGGAACACCCCGTCCAACGGCGGCAGATCGGCCATCAGGGCCTCGACATCGGCCTCGGCCGACACATCCGCCACCCGATACTCCGCGGTGGCGCCGAGCGCGCCGAGTTCGGCCGGCAGGCGGCCCGCCGGACGGGCCGAACGGCCCACCAGCACCAGGGCCGGTCGGCCGCGCCCGGCCAGGTCACGCGCGAGCGCGGCGCCGATCCCGCCCGTACCGCCGGTGATCAGGTAGGTGCCGTCGGGCGGCAGGGGCGACGAGGGCGGCGGTCCCGCCGATACCGGGGCGAGCGTACGGACCAGACGGCGGCCCGCCCGCCACGCCACCGCGCCGCCGTCCCCCGACGCGTGCCGCCCGAGCACCTCCCGTTCCAGCGCGTCGAGCCGGGCGTCCAGGGAGTCGTACGAGGACAGGTCGACGCTGTACGCGGTGAGGCCCGGGAACTCCTCCGGGAGCGCGAGCGTCAGGCCGGTCAGCAGCGCCTGGGCGGGGCGGAGCCGTTCGGTGGCGGCGCCGGTGGCGTGCACATCCTCGGTGACCGCCACCAGACGGGCGCCGTCCTGGCTCATCGGGGTGAACAGGTCCCGCAGTGTGGAGTGCACGGCCCGCGTCGCGGAGTCGAGGTCCGCCACCGCCCCACCATCAGCCGCCGCCGGTCCGGCGAGCAGCACGGTGGTCGGCGCGGGTGGCTCGGTGGCGGCGGTGTCCCCGCCCCGTTGCACCGCGATACCGCGCCGCTCCAGCCGCCGGGCCAGCGCGCGGGCGAGTTCCGAGTCGGGCCCGGCCAGCCGGACGGCGCGCGGTGCACCTTCCGCTGATGGAGGCGCGTCACCCCAGGCGAGTCGGTGCAGCAGCGGTGCCGCCACGGGCTCGGGCCAGTATCGACGGCGCTGGAACGGATACGTCGGCACGGTGACGCGGGCCCGCCCCGCGCCCAGTGCCGCATGGTCCAGCTCCACGCCGCGTGTCCACAGCCGTCCCAGGGCCGTCAGCAGCGCCTCCGCGGCGTCGCCGCCCGCGCCCGGGGCGGCCAGCGTGAACGCCTCCGGCGCCGGGTCTACGCCGTCGCGTCCGGCCGCGACCGAGCGGACCGGCCCCGGCAGGGTGGCGCCGGGGCCCAGTTCCACGAAGGTGTCGTACCCGTCGTCCAACAGGCGCTCCACGGCGGAGCCGAACCGCACCGGCCGCAGGGCGTGTTCGCGCCAGTGTGCCGGGTCCAGGGACGGCTGCCACCGGGCCGTCAGCGTGCTCAGCAGGGGCACCGACGGCGAACGGGGATCCAGGGTGGCGGCGGCCGCGGCGGCGAGCGGGTCGGCCACCGGGAGCATCGCGGGGGAGTGGAAACCGTGGGACACCGGGAGGGTGCGGGCCGTCATCCCCTCGGCGGCCAGCCGCGCCACGGCCCGGTCGACGGCGTCCGGGGCCCCGGAGATCACGGTCTGGTCGGGGGCGTTGACCGCGGCCACGCACAGCGCGCCCGCCGATTCGTCCAGCACCCCCGCGAGGGCGTCCGCTCCGCAGCGTACGGCGGCCATCGCGCCCGGGGCGGCCAGGTCGCGCATCAGGCGGCCCCGCTCGGCGGCGAACCGCACCGCCTCGGCCAGGGTGAGCGCCCCGGCCAGGCAGGCGGCGGTGATCTCGCCGACGCTGTGTCCCGCCACCGCGTCCGGGCCCACACCCCAGGCGCGCAACTGCCGGGCGAGCGCCACGCCGTACGCGACGAGCAGGGGCTGTGCGACCTCCGTACGGGCCAGCTCGGCGGGCGTGGCATCCGGGTCCAGGCACCACTGGGCCAGGGTGCGCCCGTACACCGGGCCGATGAGCGCGGACGCCTCGTCCAGCGCGTGGCGGAACGCGGGCGCGGTGCGGTACAGGGCACGGCCCGCCCCCGGCCGGACGGTGCCCTGGCCGGGCAGCAGGAACACCAGCCGGGGCCGGGAGCGGGCCACCGTGGTCGCGGGGAGGGCCGTGAGGCGTTCGGCCAGGTCGCCGCGGGCCACCACCGCCAGACGGTGGTGGCCGTGGTCGCGGGCGGTGTTGACGGTGGCGCACACATCGCCCTCGTCGAGGTCCGGGTGGGCGCGCAGATGGGCCGCGAGGTCGCGGGCCGCGGCTGCCAGGGCGTCGGCACTCCGCGCCGAGAGGGTCAGCAGGTGCGGGCCGTCGTCCTCGCGCTCACGCGAAGTGTCGGGCTCACGTGGTGGCGCCTCCTCGAGGATCGCGTGGGCGTTGGTGCCGCCGAACCCGAAGGCGTTGATGCCCGCCACCAGCGGGCCGGGGGCCGTCCACGCGCGGTGCTCGCCGACCACCGCGAAACCCTCCGCGTCACGGTCCGCCGCGGACGCGTCGTGATGCAAGGAGGCGGGCAACTCCCGGTGGCCCAGGGCCAGGATCACCTTGACCAGGCTCGGCATGGCGGCGGCGTTGAGCAGATGCCCGACGTTGCTCTTCACCGAGCCCAGCAGGCGCGGCTGCCCGTCGGCGCGCGGCCCGAACGCCTGGCGCAGGGAGCGCAGTTCGACGGGGTCGCCGAGGGCCGTGCCGGTGCCGTGAGCCTCGACGTAGGACACACTGTCGGGGTCGACCCCCGCGTCCCGGTACGCCTGGACGATGATCTCCCGCTGGGTGAGCGCGTTGGGGGCCAGCAGACTCAGCGAGCGCCCGTCGTTGTTCACGGCGGTGCCGCGCAGCACGGCCAGGACGGGGTCGTCCGCGCGGTGCGCGTCGTCCAGCCGGGCCAGTACGATCGCCGCGCCGCCCTCACCGGGGACGAAACCGTCGGCCGCGGCGCCGAAGGCGCGGCAGCGCCCGGTCGGCGACAACACTCCCGCCTGCTCCAACAGCCGGTGGCCGGTCGAGGTCAGCGCGAGGTTGACCCCGCCGACGACGGCGAGGTCGCACTCACCGGACCGGAGGCTACGGCGCGCCAGGTGCAGCGCGACCAGCGCCGAGGAGCAGGCGGTGTCGACGGCGAGGGCCGGACCGGTCAGGTCCAGGCTCTGCGCCACCCGGGCGGCGACGAGGTTGGGGAGGTTGCCGGTCAACGCGGCGGGCGGCAGCCCGCCCTCCGGGCCGAACGCCCGCGCCAGCACCTCGCGGTAGCCGCTCTCCCCGGTCGCCGCGAACACGCCCACGCGGCGACCCGCCCGCCGCGCGCCCGCGTAACCGGCGCGCTCCAGGGCCTCGTGGGCCAACTCCAGAAAGATCCGGCCCTGCGGATCGGTCGCGGTCGCCTCCTGCGCGTCGATGCCGAAGTACGCGGCGTCGAAACCGGCCGGATCGGCCAGAAAGGCGCCCCACCGGGCGGTCTCCCCGGGCCGGGTGCTCCACCGGGTGGCCGGTACGGGGCCGACGGCGTCGTGGCCCGCCATGAGCCGGTCCCAGAAGGCGTCCGGGGTGTCGGCCCCGGGAAAACGGCAGGCCATGGAGACCACGGCGACCGCCCTCGAATCGCCCGCAGCAGCGCGTGGACGAGCAGGCTCCGGCTGCTCACCGCTCCGGGCCGCCACCAGGTACTCGGTGAGCGCGGCGACCGTGTCACGGTCGCGCAGCACACCCGGCGGCACGGAGACACCGAAGGTGTCCTCCAGCGCGGCGAGCACCTCCATCGCCTTCAGCGACGAACCGCCGATGGCCAGGAACCGGTCATGTACCCCGATGCCGCCCACGGGCCGCCCCAACACCCGAGCCCAAACCCCCGCGACAACCCTCGCCACCTCCTCCCGAGACCGAACCACCCCGGCACGCGGCCCGGCCGGTGCGGTCGCGGCCGAGGCGCCCGCCATCACATCGGCAGGCGCGGGCGTGCCCACGCACCACCGCGCCTCCACCGTCGCGTACGCCCCCGCCTCGTACCGCTCGCGCATCGTGCGGCGGCGCAGCTTCCCGCTCGTCGTCCGGGCGAACGCGCCCGGTGGCAGGGGCAGTACGCGTACGTCGTCGTGCGCCAGGGCCTGGCGCACCCGGGCCGTCACCTGGGCGAGTACGGGGGCCGCTTCCCGCGGCGGTCGGGGCCACCGTACGAAGACGACCACCCGCTCCGTGCCGTCGGCCGGGCCGGTGGAGCCGACCACCGCGGCCAGCGGGTTCGGCAGGCCGGGGGTGGCGGCCGCTACTTCTTCCAGGTCCGGGGCGTGGAAGGTGCGGCCGTGCACGAACACCACGTCCTTGTCGCGGCCGGTCACGCACAAGCGGCCGTCGGCGAGGAAGCCCAGGTCGCCGGTGCGCAACCAGCCGTCGGCGAAGGCGGTTGCGGTGACCTCCGGGGCCTCGTGGTAGCCGCGTGCCACCTGGGGGCCGCGTACCTGGACGTGGCCGACGCGCCGGTCGCCCAGGGGGTGGCCCGCGTCGTCGGCGATGCGCACCTCGCAGCCCGGCACCGGCAGGCCGACGTCCATCAGCTCCACCGCGTCCGGGCCCGGGGCGGTGTCCACCGCGCGGCCCCGGCTGAGGGCCGTGCGGTCCAGTACGCGGGGCGCCGCCACCTCGCCGAGGGGCGGGAAGGCGACCGCCAAGGTTGCCTCGGCCAGGCCGTAGACGGGTTGCGGGGCCCGGGCGTCGAGCCCGGACAACCGGCCCTTGGCCACGAACCGCCGCCACACCGCCGGAGCGATCGGCTCGGCGCCCACCAGCATCAACCGCACGGCGGACAGGTCGAGTCGGCCGTACACCTCATCGGGGATCCGCCGTGCGGCCAGCGCGAGGGCGAAGTTGGCCGCGGACAGGACCGTGGCCCGGTGCCGGGCCGCCGTCTCCAGCCACAGCGCGGGCCGTTTGGCGAACGACAGCGGCTCCAGCCGCACCTGCTTGGCGCGGGCGGCGAGCGGGGCCAGATGGGTGCCGATGAGCCCCATGTCGTGGAAGTACGGCATCCAGCTCGCCACCACATCGCCGGAGGTGAGGGCCGCGGCGGTACGGATCTGCGCCAGGTTGGCCAGGACGCAGGCGTGGGTCAGTTCCACGCCCTTGGGCGCCCCGGTGCTGCCCGACGAGAACTGGAGGAAGGCCACGTCACCGGGGGCGACCTCCGGCAGGAGGCCGGGCGGGCGCCCCTGCCGCAGCGTTGCCAGCCTCAAAGGCCGGACGTCGGAGGGGAGTTCGGCCAGCAGGGAAGCGGTGGTCTCGTCGACGGCCACCGGCGGGCGGCCGAGCAGTTCCCACACCGGCAGCACCCGCTCCGCACGGGCCGCCAGTGGCACCGGGACGAGTCCCGCCGCCAGCGAGCCCCAGAACATCGCCTGGAAGTCGTCACCGCGGTCGGCGAGTACGGGGACGCAGGTGCCGGGGGCCACACCGGCCGCGCGATAGCCCCCGGCCACGCGCAGCGCGTCGTCCCGCAGCTGCGCGTAGGTGACGGTCCGCTCGCCACCGTCGCCCCGCACATGCACCAGCACCTGGTCGGGAGCCACCTCGGCGGCGTCCAGCAAGACGCGCAGGAGCGTGGTCTCGCCATTCGGTCCGGACATCAAGGCTCTCCTCGTTCGCTCGCTTCCACCCTGAGGGAGGGGCGAAGGGGAGCACCAGGTTCCGGCCATGGACGACCGGCCGGACCGGGCGGAGAGCTACGACGGCGTGCTACGACGGCGTGCTACGACGGCGTCGCGGCCGCGTCCGTCCGGGCCGCGGCGGGCACCACCGGCTCGTCGCCCCGCTCCTCCGGCAGCTTCAGCAGCAGCGTCAGCACGAAGGCCACCAGGTACAGGGCGAGGAAGACGAGCGTGACCCCGCCCGCGCCGACGAGGGGGAAGAACAGGCTGGCGAGCGCCGGGCCGACGAAGGCCGCGCCGCCCGCGCCCAGGTTGAGCAGGGCCATCGAACCGCCCTTGTTCTCCGGGGCCATCGACGGGATGAGCGCCGAGATGGGCACGAATCCCGCGAGGGTCGCCCCGTAGAACATGCCCGCGAGCACCGCGACCCAGAAGTAGTCCGGGCCGAGCCACACCGGTACGAAGTACAGCGTCGTGACGCTGATCGCGCAGCCCAGGGCGCCGAAACCGGCGATGGTCGTGCGCCAGCCGATGCGGTCGGAGAGCACACCGAAGATGAGGTTGAAGAAGATGTTCGTGCCGTAGATGATCGCCAGCAGCTGGAGCCACTTGTCCTCGCCGAACCCGATGTCGTCGGAGAAGATCCGCGGCAGGTACACCAGCATGCCGAACTCGGGGGCCGTGTTGATGACCCGGACCAGGCAGCCCACCAGGACGCGCGGATGGGTCCAGATGATGGAGACCGAGTTGAGCAGGCTCTGCCCGGTGGTGACCTCCGGCGGCGCCATCCGGTCGCCGCCGGGCCTCCGCCGCGCGCCGACCAGGGCGATGGCGCCGCCGAGGAGGATGAGCCCGAGCGCGGACCACAGTGTGCCGAGGCGGCCGAACCAGGGGATGGTCAGGCTCGACCACAGTGAGCCGAGGGTGGGCAGGCCGCCCGTGAAGGCGAAGTAGAACCAGCCGACCGCGGTGCCCAGCCGGGCCTTCGGCGCCGTGTTGGTGATCCATACGAGGAAGCCGAACGCGAAGAGCGGGTAGCCGAAGCCCCGGATGCCGTAGAACACCAGCATCAGCGGGTAGTTCTCGGTGCCCAGCGCGAAGAGCAGATACGCCGCGTCGAAGACGGCCCAGATGACCAGGCCGATCCACATCACCCGGCGCGGCCCCCACACCTGGCAGAGCGCACCGGAGAACCAGGACGCCAGCATGACGGCGATGCCGTACACCGTGATGACGTACCCGGCCCGTACGTCCGTCGCGGCGCCGTGGTCGGCCATGTACGGGGCGATGAAGCCGGATTCGACACCATCGCCGATCATGAACAACAGCACGCCCACATAGCCCAGGATCAAGGCTTTCGGCATCGCTACCTCCACTCTGAGGTGTGTCTGAGGTGTCTCTGAGGTGTGACGGAGTACGACCGCAGATACTCAAGCGCGCCGAGAGAAATATCAAGAGCCTTGGTAAGAATAACGAGTGGCGATGTTAATTACCCCGCCTCGATCACCCGCACATCGGTCAGCTCCCGCATCTCCCGCAGCAGCTCCTCGTCCACCGGCCCGGTCAGCAGCACATGGTCGAAGGAGTCCACGCTCTCCAGTCGGTGCAGCGCCCGGCGGCCCACCTTGCTGTGGTCCATGAGCAGCACGCTCGTCGCGCCCGCCTGCCGGGCCGCCCGCTTGATGCTGACGATCTCCTGCTCCTGGTGGAACGTCATGCCCGCGGTCATCCCGGAGGTGGACAGCACGGTGAGGTCGACGGACACGCCGCTGATCATGTCGATGGCCGGCAGCCCGATCCACGAGTCATGGGTGCGCGAGTACTCGCCGCCCACGCAGATCAGCCGGATGCCCTCGGCGCCCCTCAGCTCCTCCGTGATCAGACGGTAGTTGGTCACCACGGTCAGCGGCCCCACCTCGGGCAACAGCCGCGCCAGGGCCAGTGCCGTGGTCGAGTCGTCCAGCATCACCGACATCCCCGGGGCCACGAACGACAGCGCGGCACGGGCCAGCGCCTGCTTCTCGTCGGTGTGCGCGTGCAGCCGGAAGTCCGAACTGGACTCGAAGACCATCGAGGGCTGCGCGGAGACACCGCCGTGGTACTTGCGCAGAATGCCGCGGTCCGCCAGCTCGGCGATGTCCCGGTGGACCGTCATCAGGCTGACGCCGGTCAGCTCGGCGAGCTCGGCCACGGTGGCGTCCCCCCGGGCCAGGACGTGGTCGACGATCAGTTGGTGTCGCTGTTGGCGCGCACCGCGCGAAGACGGGAGAGTCATGGGTCCATCCTGCCGTGCCAATTTCTCACATGTAACCAGTGACAAGTCACACGGAGACTGTTAATTTCGCTGGGACGCAACGACGCAATCATCAGCCAGGGGATCAGGGGTACGCATGGCCGACGCAGTGGTCTTCGACATGGACGGCGTCCTGGTGGAGAGCGAGCATCTGTGGGAGGAGCTGTGGACCGCGTACGCCGCGGGACACGGCCGTTCCTGGGGCCCGGACCAGACCCGTGACGTGCAGGGGATGAGCGCCCCCGAGTGGGCGGCCTACCTCACCCGGTTCTGCGGGGCGGGCGAGCCCGCGGAAACCACCGAACGGACCGTCGTCGACGGCATGGTCCAGGCGCTGGCCGACGGGCGCATCGAGCTGCTGCCCGGGGCCCGCGAGATGATCACCGCCACAGCCGAGCGCGGGCCCGTCGCGCTCGCCTCGTCCGCGCCGCGCCGGGTCATCGACGCCGTCCTCGTCCACCACGGCGTCGACCACCACTTCAAGGCGACCGTCTCCAGCGCCGAGGTGCCGCGCGGAAAGCCGAGCCCGGACGTCTACCTCGCCGCCGCGAGCGCACTCGGCGTGGCCCCGGAGCGCTGTCTCGCGGTCGAGGACTCCAGCAACGGACTGCGCGCCGCCGCGGCCGCCGGGATGACCGTCGTGGCCATCCCCAATCCGCAGTACCCACCCGCCGATGACGCCCTCGCGGCCGCCGCCTTCCGCTCCCCGGACCATGGCGCCGTACGCGACTTCCTGCTCGGCAAGCTCGACGCGCGAGGGGAGTGACCGGCATGACCACGGTCCTGGTGGCAGGCGACGACTTCATCGCCCCCGACCTCTTCTCCGCCGCCCTCGGCGAGGCCCTGCCCTCCGCCGGGCTGACCTTCCGCACGCTGCGCACCCGCTGGCCGAACGAACCCTTCGGCCCGGTCGGCGCCGACGCCCACGGAAGCGGCGGCGTCAAGGAGGCCAGCGGCACCGAGGACCAGGTGCTGGAGGCGCTCGGTGACGCGAGCGTCGCCCTCACCCAGATGGCCCCCTTCACCGCCCGCGTCATCCGCGAGGCGCCCGGGCTGAAGTTCATCGGCGTGGCCCGCGGCGGCCCCGTCAACGTGGACGTGGCCGCCGCCACCGCCGCCGGGATCCCCGTCACGTTCACCCCCGGGCGCAACGCCGCCGCGGCCGCCGAATTCGCCGTCGGCCTGATCCTCGCCGCCCTGCGCCGCATCACCTTCGCCGACGCCGCCCTCAAGGACGGCGTGTGGCGCGGCGACTACTACGCCTACGAGAACGCCGGCCTGGAACTCGACGGCGCCACCGTCGGCCTCGTCGGCTACGGGGCCATCGGCGCGATCGTCGCCCGCGTGCTGCGCGCCTTCGGCGCCCACGTCCTCGTGTCCGACCCGTACGCGGACAAGGCCCGGGCACAGGCCGACGGCGTCGAACTGACCACCCTGGACGACCTGTTGCGGCGCAGCTCGGTGGTGAGCCTGCACGCCCGGGTCACCCCCGAGACGCGGCATCTGCTCAACGCCGACAACCTCGCCCTGCTGCCCGAGGGCGCCGTCCTCGTCAACTCGGCCCGCGGCGATCTGCTCGACTACGCCCCGCTGCCCGGCCTGCTGGAGTCCGGCCGCCTCGGCGCACTCGCCCTCGATGTCTACGACGTCGAACCGCCCCCGGCCGACTGGCCGCTGCACCGCGCGCCCAACGTCATCACCACACCGCATCTGGCGGGCGCCACCCGGCAGACCGCCGACCGGGCCGCCATGATCACCGCCGCCGAGGCCGCCCGTTTCCTGCGCGGCGACCCGCTGCGGCACGTCGCCAACCCGGAGGTGCTGACCGGAGGCCGATCATGATCGTCGGAGTCGACATCGGTACGTCGGTCACCAAGGCCCAGCTGATCTCCCGCGACGGCCGCACCACCCCCGCCCACGAGGCCCGCAGCACCGTCTACACCCTGCCCGGACAGCGCGTCGAGCAGGACCTGGACAACGTCGTGGGCACCGTGGAGACCGTCGTACGGGCGGCCCTCGCCGACGCCGCCGAGATGGGCGGCGAACTCGTCGAGGCCCTCGCCCTCACCGGGCAGGGCGACGGCCTGTGGCTGCGCGACGCCACCGGCGCCCCCGTCGGCCGCGCGCTGTCCTGGATGGACGGCCGGGCCGCGGACCGGCTCGACCGGTGGACCGCCGACGGCACCCTGCGCGCCCTGCACGAGCGCACCGGCGTCGGCCTGTTCCCCGGCTCCGCCGCGCCCCTGCTGGCCCATCTCGCCGAACACGAGCCGGAGCGGCTGGAGGCGGCCCACGTCGCCGGGTACTGCGTGGACGCCGTCGTCCAGCGGCTGACCGGCGCCGTGACCGTCGACGCCTCCGACGCCTCGCAGCCGTTCCTCGACGTCGCCACCCGTACGTACGACGAGACCGCCCTCGACCTGTGCGGACTGTCCGACCACCGACGGCTGCTGCCGGACCCGGCCCCGCCCGGCACCCTGCACCGGCTGCTGCCCGACGCCGCCCGGCGGCTCGGCCTGCCCGCCGGACTGCCGGTCTCCGCCGGCCCGTTCGACATCCCCGCCTGCGCCTTCGGCTCGGGGGTCGCCGAACCCGGCGAGGGCAACCTCATCATCGGCACCACCCTCGCCGCCCAGATCCTCGACAGCGAGCCGCGCCCGGCCGCCGCCGACGAACCGGCCGGAATGGTCCTGGCCACCCCGTACGAGGGCCGGTTCCTGCGCGTCATGCCCGCCATGATCGGCACCGCGGGCCTGGACTGGCTGCTGAAGCTGCTCGACGTGAAGATCGAGGCGCTGGACGCGCTGCTCGTCCAGTCCCCGCCCGGCGCCTCCGGCGTCACCGCATTGCCGTTCCTGTCCGCCAGCGGCGAGCGCGCCCCCTTCGTCGACGCGCGGGCCCGCGGCCGCTTCGACGGACTCTCCCCGCTGGCCGGGCGCGCCGACCTGGTGCGGGCCCTGTGCGAGGCCGTTGCGTACTCGGCCCGGCACTGCATGGACACCCTCGGCGTCTGCGGCTCCATCACCGCGTGCGGCGGCGGCGCGCGCTCCGGGGAATGGGCGCGCATCTTCGCCGGAGTCCTCGGCCGCGACCTGGACGTCTGCGACGACGCCGTGGGCATCCGCGGCGCCGCCCAGACCGCCTGGCACTCCCTGGGCACGCCCGTCGATGCCGCCGCCTGGCGCGCCCCGCGCCGCACCGTGCCCGCTGAAGCCGGGCTGATCGACCACTACGCCGAGGGCTACGCGGACTACCGCCTCGCCCTCGATGCCGCACGCGACGGCTGGAGCACACGATGACCAGGCTCTTCAACGACCCCGCCCGGTTCACCGACGACATGATCACCGGGTTCGCCGCCGCCCACCCCGAGCACGTGCGGGCCGTGCCCGGCGGGGTGGTGCGCGCCCGCCCCACCCCCGCGGGGAAGGTGGCGGTCCTCACCGGCGGCGGCTCCGGCCACTACCCCGCCTTCTGCGGCGTCGTCGGCCCCGGATTCGCCGACGGCTCCGTCATCGGCGACGTGTTCACCTCCCCGTCGGCCGCCCGCGCCCGCTCGGTCGCCGAGGCGGCGGAGGCGGGCGGCGGAGTCCTCTTCCTCTTCGGCAACTACGCCGGTGACGTGATGAACTTCGGCCTCGCGGCACGGCAGCTCACGGGCGACGGCATACCCGCCCGCTGCTTCGCCGTCACCGACGACATCGCCTCGGCGCCCGCCGACCAGACGGCGCGGCGCCGGGGCATCGCGGGCGGCTTCGTCGTCTTCAAGACCGCGTCGGCGGCGGCCGAGGAGGGCGCCCCGCTGGAGGACGTCATCCGCGTCGCCGAGCACACCAACGCCCGTACCCGCACCCTCGGCGTGGCCTTCGACGGCTGCACCCTTCCGGGCGGCGAGGCACCCCTGTTCACCGTCCCCGAGGGACGTCTCGGGCTCGGCCTCGGCATCCACGGCGAACCGGGCGTGAGCGAGGATGCCCTGGGCACGGCGGAGGAGCTGGCCCGCGCCCTGGTGACCGGGCTGCTGGCCGACCGGCCCGCCGACGCGGGCGACGGCGGGCGCGTCGCCGTCGTCCTCAATGGTCTCGGCGCCACCAAGTACGAGGAGCTGTACGTGCTGTGGGGCGCCGTGGCCCGGCTGCTGGACGACGCCGGGCTCACCCCCGTACGCCCCGAGGTCGGCGAACTCGTCACCAGCCTCGACATGGCGGGCTGCTCCCTGACCCTGACCTGGCTGGACGACGAGCTGGACCGGCTGTGGCGCGCCCCCGCCGACACCCCGGCCTTCCGCCGCGGCGCCCTGCCCGAACCCCCGGCGGAGACCGCAGCCGACGACCCCGCCGTACGGCCCGCCGCGGCCCCGCGCCGCCGGGACCGGTCCGCCGCCACCGCGTCCGGCGCGGCCGTCGAGGTCGCGGAGGTGGCCGTCCACGCCCTGCGCGCCGCCCGCGACGTGCTGCACCGGGACGCGGAGGCGCTGGGGCGGCTGGACGCGGTCGCGGGCGACGGCGACCACGGACGCGGCATGTGCAAGGGCGTCGACGCGGCACTCGCCGCCGCCGAGAAGGCGCACGCCGAACGGCTCGCCCCCGCAGCGCTGCTCACCGCCGCGGGCGACGCCTGGGCGGCCGAGGCCGGGGGCACCTCGGGCGCCCTGTGGGGCGCGGCGCTGCGCGCCCTCGGCGCCGTCCTCCCTGCGGACCGGGTGCCCGGACGCGAGGAGCTGGCGTCCGCCGCCACGGAGGCGCTCACCGCCGTCACCTCGCTCGGCGGGGCCGAGGTGGGCGACAAGACCCTGGTCGACGCCCTCGCCCCGTTCGCCACCGCCTTCGCCGGACAACTGCGCGCCGGGGCCCCGGTGGCCGAGGCGTACGCGGCCGCCGCGGCCGAAGCCCGTACGGCCGCCGAACACACCGCCACCCTGCGCCCCCGCCTCGGCCGCGCCCGCCCGCTCGCCGACCGCAGCGTGGGCACCCCCGACCCCGGAGCCACCTCACTCGCCGCGGTGCTGACCGCGGTCGCCACCCCTCCCACGACGACAGGAAGCGATGCCGTATGACCACCGCGACTCCGTTCCGGATCGTCGTCGGCTGTGACGACGCCGGATACGGCTACAAGGAAGCCCTCAAGCAGGACCTGCTGGACGACCCCCGGGTCGCCGAGGTCATCGACGTCGGCGTGGGCAGCGACGAGCACACCGCCTACCCGCACGTCGCGGTCGAGGCGGCCCGCCGCGTCGCCGACGGCACCGCCGACCGCGCCCTCCTGGTGTGCGGCACCGGCCTCGGCGTGGCCATCAGCGCCAACAAGGTCCCCGGCATCCGCGCGGTCACCGCCCACGACAGCTACTCCGTGCGCCGCTCCGTCCTCAGCAACAACGCCCAAGTGCTCTGCTTCGGCCAGCGCGTCATAGGGCTCGAACTCGCCCGCGCGCTCACCGACGACTGGCTCGCCCAGCGCTTCGACGAAACCTCCCCCTCGGCGGAGAAGGTCGCCGCCATCCGCGCCTACGAGACCTGACACCCCCTGAGGCGTGACCGAGGGCAGGTAGCGCGGTGCCCGCCAGGCGTGGAGCCGCCGCTCCACCGCGGCCCCCAGCGTGAGGAGCGCGCCGTCCTCTCGCCACCTGCGCCAGCGACGCGGCGAGCGCGGCGCCCGATCCGGAGGAGGAGCCGCACGGATTCCGGTCCGATACATAGGGCTGGTTGGTCTGCCCGCCCACCGCCGACCACCCGACGTCGGCTTCTCCGCACGGAAGTTCGCCGGACGTCGCCGCGCCGGTGCCGGGCATCGCTGGCTGCGGCCTGGCGCAGGGCGGTCCGATCGGTGCGCAACACCGCGCGGCGTGCCCTGGCGGACGGGCGTCGCGGCGGTGCTCGGCGGGGTGCTGATGGGCATCGGCGCCCGGCTGGCGGGCGGCTGCAACATCGGCGCGTACCTCGCGGGCATCGCCTCCGGCAGCCTGCACGGCTGGCTCTGGGGTGCCTTCGCTCTCCTCGGCACCTGGGCCGGGCTCACGCTGCGGCCGCTCTTCGGGCTCGGGAATCCGAAGCCCGGCGACGGCGTCTGCTGAGGTACCGAGCGGTGCCGAGGGGTGCCGAGGGTGTCAGCACGCTTCTGACTCTCCAGTACAAGAGCACCGCACGCACGCGCTAATGTGCGCGCGTGAGCTTACAAGTCGTCATGGGATACGGGCCCGCCGGGGCGGCAACTGCCCGGCTGCTGGCCGAACAGGGGCATACCGTACGGGTCGTCACCAGGTCGGGCCGCGGCGCGGAACCCGGCATCGAGCACGTCGCGCTGGACGCGACCAACAGCAAGGAACTGATCGCGGCGGCGCGGGGAGCCGCCGCGATCCACAGTTGTGCCGCACCGCCCTACCACCGCTGGCCGAGCGAATGGCCCCCGCTGATCTCGTCGGCCTGCGCGGCCGCCGAGGCGACCGGGGCCGTGCTGGTCATGCTGGGCAACCTCTACGGCTACGGACCGGTGGACGGCCCCCTGACCGAGAAGCTGCCGCTCGCGGCGACCGGCCCCAAGGGGCGGGTGCGCGCGGCGGGGTGGGAGCGGGCGCGGAACCTGCACGAGCAGGGCCGTATCAAGGCGGTCGAGGTGCGGGCGTCGGACTTCTTCGGGCCCGGCGTGACCGACGGCGGACACCTGGCCGGGCGGGTCATGCCGCGCCTGCTGCGCGGCAAGCCGGTCTCCACGATCGGGGACCCGGACGCCCCGCACAGCTGGACCTACCTCCCCGATGTGGCCAGGGCCCTGGTCGAGGTGGCGGGCGAGGAGCGGGCGTGGGGACGGGCCTGGCACGTTCCGACCGGGCCCGCGCTGTCCACCCGGGAGATGGTCGACCGCCTGGCCGCCGAGGCGGGAACGGGACCGGTCGCGGTGCGTGGGCTGCCGCCGGCCGTGCTGGGCGCCGCGTCGGTCTTCTCCCCGCTGATCCGTGCGCTGCGGGAGATCCGCTATCAGTTCGACCGGCCGTTCGTGGTCGATGCGAGCGCGTACGAAGCCGAGTTCGCGGTGCGCGCCACCCCCGTCGACGAGCAGATCAAGGCGACGGTGGACTGGTGGCGCGAGCGCCTGGACGGTACGGGGGGACGCGGGTGACAGCGACAGACTCCCCCGTGGGGTTAGCCGGGGCACGCCGCGATGACATCGCGATCGTGGGGATGGCCTGCCGGTTTCCCGGGGCGCGGAACGTCAACCAGTACTGGCGGCTCCTCACCGCCCCGAAGGCGCAGTTCGCCACCGTCCCGGACTCGCGGTGGCGCAGCGCCGCCTTCCTGAGCGACAACATCCGCGACTCGTCCGCCGCCTATACGGACACCATGGCCCTGCTGCCGGACGTCGGCCACTTCGACGCCGTGCACTACGGCATCCCGCCGCGGCGGGCCAAATCCATGGATCCGCAGGCCCGGCTGCTGATCGACCTCGCCCGAGAGGCACTCCAGGACGCGGGATGGGAGGCCGAGGGCTTCGACCGCGAGGAGACCTCGGTGATCACGGCGCTCACCGAGAGCGGCTACCGCGAGATCAGCACCATGCACCTGCGGATGCGTCAGCTGACCGGCGGCGAGTTCGGGGCGCGGGCGACCGATCCGCAGTGGCCGGAGACGGTCCGCGCGGTCAGTGGGCTCCAGGGCACCTCGGTGGCCGGGCTGCTGCTCAACATGGGGCCGAACACGGTCAGTTCCATCTTCGATCTGCACGGCGAGAGCTACGCGCTGGACGCGGCGTGCTCCGGCGGACTCATGGCCGTGGCCAACGCGGTGTTCGCGCTGCGCGCGGGACGGTGCCGCATCGCCCTCGCCGGTGGCGCCCAACTCCTCCTCACCCCCGACCTGTTGGTCGGGCTGTGCCGGATCGGCGCCATCTCGCGCAGCGGCAGATGCCTGCCGTTCGGCGCGGAGGCCGACGGCTTCGTCCTGGGGGAGGGCGCCGGGGTCCTGGTGCTGCGGCCCCTGGCCGACGCGCTGGCCGCGGGCGACCGGGTCTACGCGGTGGTCCGCGGCGTCGGAACGGCCAACGACGGGACCGTGAAGGGCGGAATGCACCCACAGGCGGCCGGGCAGCTCCGGGCGCTGCGCCGGGCCTACCGCGACGCGGACCTGCCCCCGGACGCGGTGGGCTATCTCGAAGCGCACGGCACCGGGACCACGGTCGGCGATCCGGTCGAGATCGGGGTGCTGGGCGAACTGCGCGGGGAGCGGGGCGCCCCCGCCTTCCTCGGCGCGGTGAAGGCGGTCGTCGGGCACGCGCTCAACGCCGCTGGCATCGCCGGGCTCATCAAGTCCGTCCTCGCCGTGCAGCGGGGCGTGATACCGCCGCAGCCCGCGTTCGACCTGGCCGACCGCTCCGGGCTCGACGCCGCCCGGCTGACCATCCCGACCGCGCCCACCCCCTGGCCGGAGTCCGGGCAGCCGCGCCGGGCGGGGGTGAGCGCCTTCGGCTTCGGCGGCACCGGTGTCCACCTGGTGGTGGAGGAGTGCACCACGGCACCGGCCCGCCCGGCACCCGACGAGGGGCCGCAGCTGCTGGTGCTCAGCGCCCGCGACCGGGAAGGGCTGGCCCGTTACGCCCGCGAACTGGCGCACACCATCGCCGGGGACGGGCCGCCGCTGGACGAGGTGGCCGACACCCTGGCCCGCCGGACCCCGTTCGCGGAACGCCTCGCCCTGGTGGCGGAGGACGCCGCCGACGCCGCCACCCGGCTGACCGCGGCGGCCGACGCCGTGGCCGCGGGCCGCACCGGCACCATCGGGCCGGGGCAGGTGGTCGGCACCGTGCCACCCGGTGAGCTGCCGCAGCCCGCGGTGCCCCGGCCCGGGCCGGCATCCGGGTCGCCGTCCGGTGAGCCACGCACGGCCGCCGCGCTGGCCCGGCTCGCGGAGCGCGCGGTCACCGGCGCGGGGCTTCGCCCCGAGGGGCAGCGCATCCCTCCGTGCACCCTGCCGCCGAGTCCGCTCGCCCCGCGCCACCACTGGGTGGTGGACGAGACGGCCCGCGACCGCGCGGACACCTCCCTCGCGGACCTGGGGGAGGAGCGGCCCGCCGCCACCGCGTCCGCCGCGTCCATCGTGCTCGAAGAGCTGTCGCGGACCGGCGTCTACCCGCTGTCCGATCTGCACGAGCGGATGGCGCTGGTGGCCGATCTCGGCTTCGACTCCCTGATGTTGCAGGAGCTGGAAACCAACATCGGCAAGCGAATACCCGGCTTCCGCACCGATGAGATCTTCTCGCCCGAACTCACCGTCGCGCAGCTCATCGCGCTGACCGGTCCCCACCTCACGGAGGATCCCGCGCCCGGTGCGCCCCAGCCCCGGGAAACACCGGTGCCCCGGGAGGCACCGGCGGAGTGGAGCACGGCGACCGCGACCGTCGACGCGTTCCCGGAGGTGCGGCAGTTCGAGGAGCGCCTGGACGAGATCAAGGGCAGCGGTGCGGATTTCCCGTACTTCCGGGTCCATCAGGGCACCATCCGCGACACGACCCGGATCGGCGACCGGGCGTATCTGTCCTTCGGCAGCTACAACTACCTGGGGCTCTCCGGCCATCCGGCGGTCAACGAGGCCGTGCACCGGGCGGTGGACCGCTATGGGACCTCGGTCTCCGCGAGCCGGCCGCTCTCCGGCGAACGGGAGCTGACCGTCACGCTGGAACGGGCGCTCGCCGACTTCCTCGGCGTCGGGGACTGCCTGGCGCTGGTGAGCGGCCATGCCACCAATGTCACCGCGATAGGACACCTCATCGGGCCGGGCGACCTGGTGCTCCACGACGCTCTCGCCCACGACAGCATCCTTCAGGGCTGCGCCTTGTCCGGGGCGGCCAGACGCCCGTTCGCCCACAACGACACCGACCGGCTGGAACACCTGCTGCGGGTCAACCGCTCCAGGTTCCGACGGGTCCTGATCGCCGTGGAGGGCGCGTACAGCATGGACGGCGACCTCGTCGACCTGCCCGCCGTGATCGAGCTGAAGCGGCGCTACGGTGCCCTGCTGATGGTCGACGAGGCGCACAGCATCGGCACCGTGGGCGACGGCGGCCGCGGCGTCGGCGAGTTCTTCGGCGTCGACCGCTCCGGCGTGGATCTGTGGATGGGCACCCTCTCCAAGGCCTTCGCCAGCTGCGGCGGCTACCTCGGCGGCTCGGCCCGGATGGTGCGGTGGCTGCGGCACACGCTGCCCGGCTTCGTCTACAGCGTCGGCCTGACCCCGGCCAACGCGGCCGCGGCGCTGGCGGCCACCGAGCTGATCGTCGCGGAACCGCACCGGGTGGGCGCCCTGCGGCGGAACGCGGAGCTGTTCCTCGGCCTCGCCACCGCGGCCGGTCTGCCGACGGGCTCCAGCGCCGACACCCCGATCGTGCCGTGTGTCATCGGTGACTCGGCGAGGACGCTGCGGGTCGCGGACCGGTTGTACGAACGGGGCGTCATCGCCGACCCGATCTTCCACCCCGCGGTGGAGGAGGGGCTGGCCCGGCTGCGGTTCTTCGTCACCAGCGAACACCGGGAGGACGACATCCGCCGGGCCGTGGCGATCCTGGCCGAGGAGGTGGCGTCCGCCGGTGGCTGAGTGACTCATGTCAGATCAGCGTGCGTTCTATCCGGCTGAGCGTGGCGTCCCGTCCTGACGCGGCGCCGTCGGCGGCTTCCTCGGCGGGCGGCGTGCCGTGCGCTTCCGCGCCGCCGCCCAGCCGCTGGGAGAGCAGATAGGCGATGATCTCCGCTTCCTGTTCCTGGACGTCGTCATAGGTGGCGCGCAGGAGCATGTCACGCACGATGTCGGGGTCGAGGTTGGGGAAGAGGAGGCGGGCGCTCGCCTCATCCAGCCAACCCGCCCCGCGATGGCAGCAGATGATGTGGCCCAGCTCGTGCAAGATGATGTGCTCCTGATGCGCGCTGGTCGTGTTGGCGTCGAAGAAGATGAGGTCCTCGTCGCGTGCGGCGACCCACATGCCACACGGGTGCGACGTGGGGATCGGCATCGGGACCAGCGTGATCGGACGTTCGCGGATCTCGCCGAGGTAGCGGCAGAGTTCGGCCACATCGGCCACCTCCGGCAGATCGAGGTCGGCGATCCGCTGCGCACCGGCCTTCCGGAGCCTCTTGAGCCGGCTGCGGCGGTCCTGGTCGGCCGACCGCCCGGACCTGAGGCCCCTCACCCGGGGTCCGTGGTGTCGGCGCCCCCGGAGTCGGAGTCCGAGGCATCGGTGACGGGCGGAAGGCCCTGCATCTGCCGGTACTGATCCATGATGGTCGTGATGGCCTGGAGGTTCTCCTTCTTCATCCCGGCCGCCCGCATCGCCACGGCCCGGACGCCCGCCTGGCGCAGCGCCTCGATGGCGGCGACCTCGCTGAGCACCGACTCGGCGACCTTGTCGTCGAAGAAGTAGGCCACCGAGACGCCGAAGAAACGCGCCAGGGCGGCCAGGAGGTCAGGTGAGGGATTGGAGCGCTTCCCCGTCCGCAACTGCGACAGATACACACCCCCGACCTTCAGCTCGGGGTTGGCCCGCTTCAGCTCCTCCGCCACTTCGGCGTTGGTCCAGTGCTTGCCCTTGGGACGAACCGTCTTGAAGAGGTTGTCCAGGCGCACCGCCAGCATGGGCCGGTCGTCGGTCTCGGACATGCGATCTCCTCCCCTCACCTCCTCGGATCTTTGCCCTCGGCTAATCGTCAGTTTCGCAGATTAGCGGTCAGTTGACAATCTGCGCCGACTCCGCCAACGTTGGACCTCGCCGATAGCTGTCAGCTAACTCCGCTTGCGGGGGTAGTCGAGTTGATGGACGGTCTGTCGGCCTGGCCCACACGGGGGAGGGCCAGGTCCGGCCGGGCGGGGACACCCGCCCGGCCGGACGAGGAAAAACGGGGGAACCACGGGGGAAAGTACGGGGGAATCACGGGGGAAACGGGGGAGCACAACGGGGGAACGGGGGAAATCCCGCCCGGTCTGGCTACGGGGGCAGTCCGGGCGGGAGCTCTCACCTCGCGCTGTCGAGCTTGCGGTAGGCGGACGCCACCTTGGTGAGCCAGGCGACCTCGGCGGTGAAGTTGTCCGTGTCGCGGTCGTGGAAGTCGCCCGCGTCCTCGGTGTCATCGGGGAGGGTGCCGGTGCGCTTCGCGTGCAGGGCCTGCCGGATCTGCGCCGCTTCGGCGAACGCCTGCCGGAACTCCTCGCTCGCACCGGTATCCGCGGCGCCGCCGTCGGCGGTGCGGTCGATGTAGGGGCGCAAGTCCCGCCAGCCGTCCCGGATTTCGATGACCCGCCGGTGGAGGCGGTAGTTGAGGTCCGAGGCATCGGAGACCGCGGCACCGGGCGGGTCCAGCACGATGTCCGGGGAGGACTCGTACAGATCCCGCCAGAGCGGGTACAGGGCCCGGTACGAGCGGTAACTGTGCGCCCAGTTGAGCAACTTGGCGGCCGAGTCGCCCCACGAGGAGATGGTCAGGCTGACCGAGAGGATGGCGATGCCCGCCGCGCTGAACAGGGACGCGAGGACCGTCCAGGCGCCGATGTCGATCCCGGCCGCGGCGGTGAGGATGTTGACCGTCCTGGCCGTGCAGTAGAGGAAGAGCACCACCGCGGCGACGGACAGCAGCCGCAGCGCCTGCCGTAGCGACGCCTTGTCGGTCATCCGGGCGTAGGGCCGGCACTGCCGGAAGATGGTCACGCACGGCACCGCCTGGGAGGTGATGAAGACCAGGAGGTAGGTGAGGATCAGCGGCTGGCCGCTGCCGGTGTTGAAGTCCGACGCCGGACGGCCCGGGCCGTCGGCGATGAAGAACAGGGCGATCAGCAGCGCGGTGACGGCGATGCCGGTGACCAGCCAGTAGCGGGTCTTCCGTATCGCCTCCTCATCGGCGGTCGACCAGTGCAACAGGATGATCTGCGCGGTCACGCAGACGGCGACCGCCGACAGGTGCATCAGCAGGATGGCGAGGTTGCCGACGCCGAGGAAGCGGTCGCCCCCCATGGCGACGACACCCATCGTGAAGGTGACGCACTGGAGCAGCAGTGTGATGACCAGTGCCCGGTAGGCGTTGTCCCGCCAGCTGCGCCTGACCTGGCACAGCCGGTAGATGAGCGCGGCATACGACGAGAGTGCCGCGATGGCGAAGCAGAGGGTCTTGGTGGTGGTCACGGCCCGATTCCCTGCCAGTGCCGCGCACGCGGCGAACGGTGTCGGTGAGGTATGTCAGCCAGCGGTCTCAGCGGTGCCGTCCAGGGGGACGACGAGGCCGATCCCCTCGGCCGCCACGGCGACGGCGTAGTCGAAGAACGCGGCCTCGTCCCGGACGCTGTCGTGGGTGCGGCTGAAGACCTGGAACACCAGGAGCCCGATCAGACTGCTCCACAGCACGATGCCGCGCTCGATGACATCCGAGAACGGACCCTCGGGCGCGCCGCCGAACAGCGCCACGGCCTCCGGCAGAAGCAGCGGGGGCCCGGGCACCGCCCGCCGGGGCGGGGTGAGTTCACCGGCCTCCAGCGCCGTACGCACGATCCCGGCCAGCACCGCGGGGGTGCGCGAGGCGGGCGGGACCGTGTCCTGCGGGGCGTGGTAGCCCGGAACGGGCGAGCCGTAGATCAGCGTGAACTCGGCCGGGTTGGCGAACGACCACTGCCGCAGCGCGCGGGTGACGGCGAGGAGCCGCGCCCCCGCCGACCCTCCGGCCTCCGCGGCGGCGTGATCGGCCTGTTCCATGGCGGCGCCGGAGGCGTTGTAGGCGTCGATGACCAGGGCGGTCAGCAGGTCGTCCCGATGCGGGAAGACGGCCTCCACCTCGGTGACGGCAAGCCCGCCGCCGCGGGCGACGGCCTCCGGTGACAGTCCTCCGGCTCCCTGTTTCACCAGGAGTTGGCGTGCGGCGGCCTTGATCGCCGTCTGCGGCCCGGAGTTCTCGTCGGCGGTGCTCGTTCCGGAAACATCCATGGCCAAACGGTACCTGTCGGCCGCAACGGTCATAAGCGCAGTTGCCCGAGCTGCACGGCCTTGTGCTGTGATCCCCGCCACACTGTCCGCGGGCCGGCAAGGCCGCGGCGGGCGGGCGGAGTTGGGCCGGGCGCGGTGCCGGTGTCAGCTGAAGGTGCGGCGGTAGGTGTGCGGGCTGACGCCGGTGGTGCGCTTGAAGCGGTCACGGAAGGCGGTGGGGGAGCCGAACCCGACCTGGGCGCCGATGCGTTCGACGGAGTGGGGCGTGGTCTCCAGCAGGTGCTGGGCCTGGCGGATCCGGGCGCGGTGCAGCCACTGGAGCGGGGTGGTGCCGGTCTGCTCGCGGAAGCGGCGTATCAGGGTGCGGGTGCTGGTCCCGGCGTGGGCGGCGATGTCGGCGAGCGTGAGATCGCGGCCCAGGTTGTCCTGGAGCCAGGTCAGCAGGGGTTCGAGGACGGAGCCCTGCGGGGTGGGCGCGTAGTCGTGGACGATGAACTGCGCCTGCCCGCCTTCGCGTTCGAGCGGCATGACGGACAGCCGGGCCGCGTGGGCGGCGACGGCCGAGCCGTAGTCGCGGCGGATCATGTGCAGGCACAGGTCCAGGCCCGCGGCGGCGCCCGCGGAGGTGAGGACCTGGCCGTTGTCGACGTACAGGACGTCCGGGTCCACCTCGATGTCCGGGTAGGCGGTGGCCAGCAGACCGGCCGCGATCCAGTGGGTGGTGGCCCGCAGCCCGTCGAGCAGCCCGGCGGCGGCCAGGATGAAGGTGCCCGAACAGATGGAGGCGATCCGCGTGCCGTTCGCGGCCGCCGCCCGCAGGGCGTCGCGGACCTCCGGCGCGAGCGGGGCTGCGGGGTCGGCGGTGCCGGGCACGATGATCGTGTCCGCCCCTTCGAGACCGTCGAGGCCCCGGGGCGCGCGCAGGGCGAAGGTGCCGGTGTCGATCTCCCGGCGCTCGGCGCACACCCGGATCTGGTAGCCGGGGCGCCCGTCCGGCAGACGGGTGCGGGTGAAGACCTCGATCGGCGTGGACAGGTCGAACGGGATCACCTGGTCCAGGGCGAGAACGGCGATGGTGTGCATGGCCGGAAGATACCCCCTCGCGGGACGGCCCGGAGCGGCCCGGAGCACACGGTTTTCGACGTCACCGCACGTCAGGGGCGCTCCCCTCGGTGTTGGCACTATCCCGTTGAAAGGTGGCACTCATGCCACTGGGAGGGGAGGCGACAGCCGATTACGTTCGGTGGCGTTCCCGGCACGGACCGGACCTCCCGCCTCGGAAAGAGAGCCCTCCATGCACGTCCAGGTAGTCCTGCTCGACGGTTTCGACCCGCTCGATGTCATCGCCCCCTACGAGGTGCTGTACGCCGGTGGCGTCGCCTCGGCGGGCGCGGTGAGCGTGGCACTGGTCTCCGCCGAGGGGCCGCGCGAAGTGCCCAGCGGTGCCGGGAGCCTGACCCTGCGGGCCACGGGCGCCCTCGACCCCGAGCGGGCCCCGGTCGCCACGGTGTGCGGCGGGTCGGTCATCCTGGCCATGGCCGGTCAGCTGGCAGGGCGCCAGGCCACCACCCACCACCAGGGTCTGGACGCGCTCGACGCCAGTGGCGCCCACGCGGTGCGCGCCCGCGTCGTCGACGACGGCGACCTCGTCACGGGTGCCGGTGTCACCTCCGGTCTCGACCTGGGCCTGTATCTGCTGGAGCGCGCGAGGGGCCCGCGGATCGCCCACGCCGTGGAAGAGCTGTTCGCCCATGAGCGCACGGGCGTCGTGTGGCGCGCCCAGGGCCTGGCGCCCGTCGGCTTCTGACCCCGATCGGCCACCCCGACCATGACGAAACTCTTCCTCTCCCTCCACGTCCTGGCCGCCGTGATCGCCATCGGCCCCGTCACCGTCGCCGCCAGCATGTTCCCGCCCGCCCTGCGCCGCGCCCACGGCGACCCGCAGGACCGCGAGGCGCTCACCACCCTGCGGATGCTGCACCGCATCTGCCGCGTCTACGCCGCCATCGGGATCGCCGTACCCCTCTTCGGATTCGCCACCGCCAGCAGCCTCGGCGTCCTCGGCAGCGCATGGCTGATCACCTCGATCGTCCTGACCGCCGCGGCCGCCGCCATCCTGGTCCTGCTGATCCTGCCCGCCCAGGACGGGGCCCTCACCGCGGCCCGGGCACCCGGCGCCACGGCCACCCGTGCCCCGGCCCGCCTCGCCATGCTCACCGGCGTGTTCAATCTGCTGTGGGCCACGGTCACGATCCTGATGATCATCCGCCCCGGCTCCACCACGGGAGCATGACCGTGCACCTGCGTTCCCTGCGCATCGCGGCACGCGCCGAACTCATCTCGCTGGTCATCCTGCTGGCCAACCTCGCCAGCGCCCACCTGAAGCCCATCTCCTCCCTGACGGGCCCCACCCACGGCTGTGCCTACCTGTTCGTCATCGGCGCCACCTGGCGCCTCCGCCAGGCCACGAACACCACCAGGGCCACCGCCGTCATCCCCGGCATCGGCGGCCTCCTCGCGCTGCGGCACCTCAGCCGCGCCGGGACCGTCCCTCCGCACCCCGAGAAGGCCATCCCGTCATGATCCCCTCCCTCATGGCCATCCTGGTCGGCGTCGTCTACGCCCTGCTGATGTCGCTGATCCGCGAACCGCACCGACGCCGTTTCAACGCCATCATGGTGGCGGGCGCAGGAGCGGCCTACCTCAGCGGCGGTGGCATGGGCGGCTGGGAGTTCGTCGCCACCGCCGCCATCACCTACGTCGCCTACCGCGGGCTGGAGTCCTGGACGTTCATCGGCATCGCATGGCTGATGCACACCGGCTGGGACATCGTGCACCACGTCAAGGGCACCCCGATCATCCCCTTCGCCCATGACTCCTCCCTCGGCTGCGCCATCTGCGACCCCGTCATCGCCCTGTGGTGTTTCCGGGGCGGCCCCTCGCTGATCGCCCTCGTCCGCGGCGGGGGCGGGGGCGGGCCGACCCGATCGGACCGGGCACAGGATGTCGGGTCGGGCAGGGTGCGATCTTCCTAACGTGAAGGTCGTCAGGGAAGGAGACCGAGGTGCTGGAGCGGCTGAACGAGGCCCTGGACCACATCGAGTCGCATCTCGCTCAGCGGATCGAGGTGACCGAGCTGGCACGGATCGCGATGACGTCGGAATACCACTTCCGCCGGATGTTCTCCGCGCTGGCGGGGCTGTCGCTGTCGGAGTACATCCGGCGCAGACGGCTCACCGTCGCGGGGGCCGAAGTGCTGGCCGGGGAGCGGATGCTGCTGGAGATCGCGGTGCGCTACGGCTACGGGTCGGGGGAGGCGTTCGCGCGAGCGTTCCGCACCCAGCACGGGGTGGGGCCGGGCGAGGCGCGGCGCAGTGGCGCCGCGCTGAACTCCCAGCCACGGATGTCCTTCCGCCTCATCGTCGAAGGGAGGAGCGCCATGCGATACCGGGTCGTGGAGAGGGAGCAGTTCCACGTGGTCGGCAAGAAGGCCACGGTTCCGCTCGTCCACGAGGGGATGAACCCGGCCATCGCCGACTTCATCCGCGGCATCGACAAGGAGACGATGCGGCGCGTCAGCGCCCTGTCCGATCAGGAGCCGGAGGGGATCGTCGGGGTCAGCGACAAGATCGACCCGAGCCGGGCGGAGGGGACCGAACTCGACTACTACCACGGCGTGGTGAGCCGGTCGACCGGGCCCGAGGACCTGGACACGCTCACCGTCCCGGCGGGGACGTGGGCCGTGTTCGAGACCTCCGGATCGTTCCCGCAGGCGCTCCAGTACCTGTGGCGCGACGTGTTCACGCAGTGGTTCCCGTCCAATCCGTACCAGAGCAGGCCGGGGCCCGAGATCCTGCGCACTCAGGTGTCGCAGGACGGGGCGGAGGCGGACGCGGAGCTGTGGATTCCGGTGGAACGCACCGCGGTCTGAGCCGTCACCGGTCCGGAGCGTGCCACGGGTCCGGAGCGCGCGCGAACACCCACCGGTTGGCGGCCAGGGCGTCGTGCGGCTCCGGGCGCGGGCCGCGTCCGTAACGGCTCGTGAAGTCGAACGGGGTGCGGACCGTCGTGGACCAGCCCCGTGCGGCCAGGTCTCCGGCGGTGTCGGGCCGTGGCTCGCCGTCGAACAGGGCGAGCAGGTCGACACCGATCCGGAGCCGGGCCGCGGCGTAGACGGGGCTGTCGCGGACCGCCGCCGACTCCGTGCCGAGCTTCACCTCGTACGCGAGGGCGCTCCCCGCCGCGCTCAGCCCGGTCACCGTTTCCATGAGCAGCTGTTCGGCGGCGGAGGGCAGATAGAGCAGGAGCCCCTCCGCCAGCCAGGCGGTCGGCCGGGCCGGATCGAAGCGCGCGGCGGTGAGCGCCCCGGCCCAGTCGTGCCGCAGATCCGCGGCGATCGTGACGCGCTCCGCCCGGGGCGCGGCGCGCAGTCCGTCGAGCACCCCGTGCTTGAACGCGAGGACCGGCCCCACGTCGACCTCGAACACCGTGCAGCCGGGCGGCCAGTCGAGCCGGTACGCCCGCGAGTCGAGCCCCGCCCCGAGCAGGACCACCTGGCGGGTGCCCGCGTGCGCCCGGGCCAGGAGGAAGTCGTCGAGGACCCGGGTCCGCAGACCGAAGTAGCGTCCCAGCCGCCCCCAGAGGGGATCGGCGTCTCCGCCCGGCACCTGCTGAGGCCGCACCGGCCAGTGCGCGAACGCCCGCCCCGCGGCGCGCACGAAGTGCTCCGCGTACGGGTCCCGCGCGAGCGCGTCGGGCCGGTGGGTTTCGATCGCCCGCGCCGCGGCGACCAGGAGAGCGGTCCGCCCGACGCCTCCTGCCACGCCGGTGCTCTCGCGCGTCGCCTCCGTCATACGACCCCCCTCCCGGGCGTGCCCTCCCCGGTGCGCCATGCCCGCCCGGCCGCCGTCGTCCGTGGTCAGACCGCCGTGCCCGCGACCAGGTGATCGCCGGGGATTCCGGCCTTGCCCGGAGCGTAGTAGTCCTTGATCCCGTCCACCCAGGTCGCCACCTGGATCCGGTCCGCGTCCGAGGGGCCGAAGGCGTCGAAGAGGGCGTCGATGTTGACGCGTTCGAAGCCGATGGCGGTCATCAGCGCCACGAACGCGGGGCGTTCCACGGTCCCGTCGCCGCCCGGGTCCCCGAGCGCGGCCAGCGCCTCGGCGAACGCGTCGACCGTCGCGTCGAAACGCTCGGGCGAGAGCACGCAGGCGGCGTACTCCTCGAAGGTGATCTCGCCGTCCCCGTTGGCGTCCGCTTCCCTGCGCAGCGTCGTCCAGTACCGGCGGAACGCCGTGCGCATCGCGTCCTTCGCCGCCTCGTCCGCGTCGGGCGCCGCCTCGACGACGCGGCCCGCCATCAGCTCGAAGTCATCGGCTTCCAGGACGCCGTTGCCATCGGCGTCGAGCAGCGAGAAGACGAGCGCGACCCGCTTGGTGGCCTCTGTGCCCATGAACCGTGTCCCCTTCCGGTCGGTGACCGGAGCTGTGTGTCCGGCCGCCGGCTCACTATCGGTTCGGCGGGGCGCACGGACGGCGGCAACCGATCGCCGTTCACTCGAACGAATGGAACTGGCCTCGAAAGGGCCGCGCGACGGCCACGGGACCTCACCGGAATCTCCATGCCTTGTTTGCATCGGCCGGATCGGGCAATTCGTGCAGCATGGCTAACGCACGAGCGAACAACGAATCGACCGACCGGGCGACCAAGGCCACCAAGGCGACAGCCGCCAAGGCCAAGGAGACCTCCGCGAAGGCGGCGGGGAAGACGGCGGCGAAGGCGGAGTCCGCAGGCCAGTCGACCGCCGATGCCGCCAAGTCCGCCGGGACCGGCGCGGCACGCGCCGCGGCCGGTGCGGGCAGCGCCGTCGGCAACGCCGTGACCTCGGTGGGGGCCACGGCGGGGAAGGCGGCCGAGTCGGCCGGCACCGCCGTGACCAGCACACTGAAGGACATGACCTCGGCGGCCGGGCAGGTGACGTCTGCCGCCTCGACCGCCTGGACCGCCCTGAAGCACCGCAAGCTCATCGCGGCCGGTGCCGCGGCCGGGGTCACCGCCCTCAGCGCGGCGTCCTACGCCGTGGGCCGCGCTGCGGAGCGCAGCGGCCACGGTCCCGTCACGCGGATGACGGGCGGCCGCATCTGACGGGCCGCCCGATCGCCCGACCGACCCCACGAACCCGCCCGACCCCACCGACCCGACCGCCCGCCGAGGCCACCCCGATGTGGCCCTCGGCGGGCGGTTTCGTGCGGACACGCCTCGTACCGCGTTTGCGGATGGGACGGTTGCTCAACGCGGGGTGATGCGAGCGGGTGTTCAGGGAGCGCCGCACGGGCAGACAGGGGAGGGAGTGACGGCCGAAGGTCCCGGATTGCTCGATCGCACGGGTTCCGAATCGGCCATTCTCGTGGCCGAGTTGCTACTCCAGGGTTGTGAACTGCGGCGATCTGCCGTGTGTCGCCGTGATGCGGCGGCCCGGAGTGATGATCCTCTCCATTGCCATCCCTTTGCGATGCTTTTACTCGCCTGTTAGTCTTCCGGCGACCGGACAAGATCGGATCACCGCCGAGCGGCCCGTGCCCGAACAGCCCGACGACTGATGCAAATCGCCCTGTGAAGCCACTTCTACGTTGAGGTCGTCACACGGCGACCGGGCGGGAACCTCATGGCCCTGGACGAAACCGGCACCGAAATCCCCCTTTCCGAGGCGCAGTCAGGCGTGTGGCTGGCCGAGCGGTCCCGGCCCGACCTGTCCTCGCCGTACCTCTGGGGCGAGTACACCGACATCACCGGCACCCTCGACACCGGTGTCCTCGTGGCCGCCGTCCGGCAGGCCGTGCGCGAGACCGAAGCCCTCCACGTCCGCTTCGCCGAGACGCCGGACGGACGGCCGGTCCAGCGCGTGGTGCGCCCGCGCTCCGTCGCCTTCCCGGTGCGCGACCTGCGCCACGAGCCCGACCCGTACGCGACGGCCCTCGCCTGGATGCGCAAGGAGCTGTCCCGGCCCGTCGACCTGGCCGAGGGCGAGCTGTTCGACGGCGCCGTCCTGCGGATCGGCGACCAGCGGCATCTGCTGTTCACCCGGGTGCACCACATCGCCCTCGACGGCTTCGGCATGACGCTCTTCTCGCGCCGCGTCGCGGATCTCTACGGCAGCCTGCTCGACGGCGGCCCGATACCCGGAAACGGCTGGAGCCCGCTGCGCGCCGTCCTCGACGAGGAGCGCGTCTACCCCGGCTCACCCCAGTGGGAGACCGACCGGCAGTGGTGGCTCGGCCACATGGAAGGCCATCCCTCATTCCTGAGCCTGGCCCCGCGCCCGGCCCCGGTCCCGGCCGCCTCGCTGCGGCTGACCAACACCCTGCCGGAGGCGGAGTTCGCCCAATTGCGGGCGGCCGCACAGGAGATGGGGCAGCGCTGGTCACGGCTCGTCATCGCGGCGACCGCCGTCTTCGTCCACGCGATGACCGGCAGCCGGGACGTCGTCCTGAGCCTGCCGGTCACCGGACGGGTCAGCGAGCAGAGCCGCAGGGTGCCCGGCATGTCGGCCAACGTGCTGCCGCTGCGCCTGCACGTCGACCCCGCCGCCCCCTTCACGGACCTGGCGGCCCGGGCCGACGAGGCGATCGCCCTCGTCCAGCGGCACCAGCGCTACCGGGGCGAACAGCTGCGCCGCGACCTGCACTACCCCCAGGACGGGCGGCGCTTCTTCGGGCCCGTGCTCAACATCCAGCGTTTCGCCTACGGTCTGCGCTTCGGGCCCGCCACCGCCACCGTGCACAACCTCCAGGCGCCGCCCTCGGAGGACCTGTCCCTGGTGGCGTACGACCGCGGCGACGGCCCGCTCACGATCGACGCCGACGCCAACCCCGCCAACCACTCCCCGGAGCTGCTGCGCGACGCCAGTGACCGCTTCCTGCGCGTGCTGCGCCAGGCAGCCACCCGCCCGGGCCTGACCCCCGTGGCGCGTTACGCCGTCACCTCGGCCGCCGAGCGCGACCGGATCGGGGCGGCGG
This sequence comes from Streptomyces sp. BRA346, assembly GCF_052851135.1. Lineage (NCBI taxonomy): Bacteria > Bacillati > Actinomycetota > Actinomycetes > Kitasatosporales > Streptomycetaceae > Streptomyces > Streptomyces sp. BRA346. The sequence continues at coordinate 59,262 of NZ_JAIWIH010000002.1, forward strand.
GCAGCGGGCGGCCGCAGCGGCACACCGGCCCGGCGCGCACCGCGCTCGCCCGGTTCGAGGCCCATGTCGCCGCCACGCCCGAGGCGTTCGCCGTGCGCTCGGCCGCCACCGGCGAGCGGCTCACCTACCGGCAGCTCGACGCCCGCGCCACCGCCCTCGCGGCCCGGCTGACCGCGGCGGGCGTCACCGCCGGGACACCGGTGGGCCTCCTGGCCGAGCGCTCGCCCGAGCTCGTCGTCGCCGTGCTGGGCGTGGTCAAGGCGGGCGCCGCGTATCTGCCGCTGCACCGCGCGGACGCCCCGAGCCGCCTGGCCGCGATCGCCGACGGAGCCGGAGCGCGGTTCCTGATCACCGACGCCACGACCCGGGACGACGACATCGCCACCTGGTTCCGCGACCGGGGACACCATGTCCACGTCCTCGGCGCCCTCGGCGACGAGCCGTCCGCCGCGCCGCATGACCCTCCGGTGACCGTGCACCCGGAGCACCTCGCGTGCGTGATGTACACCTCGGGCTCGACCGGCACCCCCAAGGGCGTCGCCATCACCCACGCCAATCTCGTACGGCTCGCCGCCGACCGCTGGTGGGACGAGGGCGGCGCCGAGCGGGTGCTGCTGCACTCCCCGCACGCCTTCGACGCGCTCAACCTGGAACTGTGGGTGCCGCTGCTCACCGGCGGCGAGATCGTCGTCGCCCCGCCGGGCCGGACGGACCTCGGCGTCCTGCGCGACGTCATCGCCACCCACCGCGTCACCGGACTGTGGCTGACGGCGGGCCTGTTCGCGGCGCTCGCCGAGGAGGACCCCGACTGCCTCACCGGTGTCCGCCAGGTGTGGACCGGCGGCGACGTGGTCGCGCCCGAGGCCGTACGACGCGTCCGCTCCGCGCCCCGTGCCCCCGCCGTCGTCAACGGCTACGGACCCACCGAGACCACCGTCTTCGCCACCCGGCACCCGGTGGACCACCTTCCCGGACACATCGCCTCGATCCCCATCGGCACCCCGCTCGACGGCACGAGGGTCCACCTCCTCGACGACGCGCTGCGCCCCGTCCCGCCCGGTGTCACCGGCGAGGTCTACCTGTCCGGCACCGGGCTCGCCCGCGGCTACCTCGGCGCGCCGCGCCGGACCGCGGAGCGGTTCGTGGCCTGCCCGTTCGGCCCGCCCGGCGCCCGGATGTACCGCACCGGGGACCTCGCCCGCTGGAACCCGGACGGCACACTGGACTTCGCGGGCCGCGCCGACAGCCAGGTCAAACTGCGCGGCTACCGGATCGAACCCGGCGAGGTCGACGCCGCGCTGTGCCGCCACCCCGCCGTGACCCGGGCCGCCACCGTGCTCCGCGAGGACCGGCCCGGTGAGCGCAGGCTCGTGTCGTACGTCGTCACCGCGCGGCCGGAAGCAGAGGAAGGCGACGCGGAGGCGCTGAAGCGCCACGCCGCCGAGCACCTTCCGGCGTTCATGGTGCCGTCGGCGATCGTCCCCGTCGAACGGCTGCCCCTCACCCGTAACGGCAAGCTCGACCGCGCCGCGCTGCCCGCGCCGCCCACCCCGCGACGCGACGGCACCGACGGCACCGACGGCACCGACGGTCCCGGCGCGGACCGGGCGCACCGCACGCCCGCCGAGGAGACGCTCACCGCGCTGTTCCGCGACGTGCTGGGCGAGCAGCACATCCCGCCGGACACCGGCTTCTTCACCCTGGGCGGCGACAGCATCCTGGCGATCCACCTGGTCAGCCGGGCCCGGCGGGCGGGCCTCCCGCTCACCTCGCAGGACGTCTTCCGCCACCCGACGGTCGCCGCGCTGGCCGCGAGCCTGGCCGACCGGTCCCCGCTGCCCACGGGCCCCCACGTCCCCGCACCGAGCGACACCGGCACCGACGACGACCCGGCGGTGGAGCCGACGCCCGTGATGCACTGGCTGCGCGAACGCGGCGGGCCCGTCGCCGGGTTCGCGCAGTCGATGGCGCTGCGCACCCCCGCCGCACTGGACGAGCCGAGGCTGCGCACCCTCCTCGAAGCGCTGCTCGACCGGCACGAGATGCTGCGCCTCCGGCTGGTGGCGCGGGAGTCCTCCTGGGCGCTGCGGACCGAACCCCATGGCCGGATCGCGCTGGTCCGGCAGGACGCGTCCGGTCTGGACGGGCAGGCGCTGGAGGCCGCCGTACGGGAGCACGCCGCGCGGGCCGGAGAGCGGCTGGACCCCGCGGAGGGGCGCGTCGTGCACGCGGAGTGGTTCGACGCCGGGGACGATCGGCCCGGCACGCTCGTCCTCACGGTGCACCACCTCGCCGTCGACGGGGTGTCGTGGCGGATCCTGCTCGACGACCTGCGCGACGGCTGGCGCGCCCTGGCCGACGGCCGGACCCCGGCACCGCCGCCGGTCGGCACGGGCTTCGGGAGGTGGAGCAGGGCGCTGGCGGCGCACGCCCGGGACGCGTCGGTCCTGGCCGAACTCCCGTACTGGACCCAGGTCGCCAACGCGGTCGGCCACCTCCAGGCGGAGCCGCGGCCGGACCCGGCGCGGGACACCGAGGCCACCCGCCGCCACCACACCCGCACCCTTCCGGCCGCGCTGACCGCGGCCTTGGCGGAGCGGGCCACCGCCGCGTTCGGCGCCTCGCTGAACGACCTGCTGCTGACCGCGTTCGTCCGGGCCGTCGCGGACTGGCGGGGCGCGGGGGAGACGGGCGTCGGGCTGGACCTGGAGGGCCACGGCCGGGAGGAGTTCGCCGCCGGTCTCGAACTGTCGCGTACGGTGGGCTGGTTCACCGTCATCCACCCGGTGCTGCTCGACGCGGGGGACGGGGACACGCCGTGGGACGTGGCCGTGGCCCGGGTCCGCGCGGCGCTGCGCGACGTACCGGCCCATGGCCTCGGCTACGGCCTGCTGCGCCACCTCAACCCGGACACCGCCACCCGGCTGGCCGCACCCGCACCGCCCCGGATCGCCTTCAACTACCTCGGCCGCTTCGAGGCGGACGGCGAGCGGGACTGGAGCCCGGACGGCAGCGTCCTCGCGTCCGGCGCGTCGCCAAAGCTGCCGTTGGCGCACGCCGTCGAACTCGACTCCGTCGTCGTCGACCACCCCGAAGGCCCCCGGCTCACCGCCATGTGGTCCTGGGCCGGTCGCCTGCTGGACGACGCGCACATGGCGGACCTGGCCGGGCGCTGGTTCGACCACCTCGCGGCGCTGGCCGCCGGTGCGGACGAGCGACCCGCGGCACCCGCGGTGGCCGCGGCGGATCGCGAGGGCGAGGCAGACCGCGAGGGCGAGGCGTTGCCGCTGGCGCCCCTCGCCCATGGGCTGCTGTTCCACTCCCAGTACGACCACGGCGAAGACGGCGGCGCCGACCCGTATCTCGTGCAGTTCGTCTTCGAGCTGACGGGCGACCTCGACGCCACGGCGTTGCGCGAGGCGCTGCGCACGCTGGTGCGCAGGCATCCGAATCTGGCCGCCGGGTTCCGTCCGGACGCCGTCGGCAGGCCCGTGCAGACGGTGCCGGACCACATCGACGTTCCATGGCGGGAGGAGCGGGTGGCGTCCCCCGAGGAAGAGGCCGCCTTCCTCGACCGGGACCGGCGGGTGCGGTTCGACCTCGCCCGGCCACCCGCGCTGCGCGCCACTCTCCTGCGGGCCGCCGGGCGGCGCCACGTCTTCGTCCTGACGGCCCACCACATCCTGCTGGACGGCTGGTCCTGGCCGATAGCGGTCCGGGAGCTCTTCACCCTCTACGCGGGGGATACGCCCCCGCCCGCCACGCCGTACCGCGCCTACCTGGACTGGCTCGCCACGCGCGACGCCGAGGCCGACGAGGCCGCGTGGCGCGGTGTCCTGTCCGGGCTGGACGGCCCCACCCTGGTCGGTGGCGAGCGCGGCCGGGACACCGCCGACCGCCACGGCCAGGCCGACGCCGCGCTGGACGCCGAGGTGACGGACGCACTGCGGCGGGCGGCCCGTGCGCACGGGCTGACCGTCAACACCCTCGTACGGCTCGGCTGGGCGATGCTGCTGGGCGCCCACACCGGCCGTGACGACGTGGTCTTCGGAGCCACGGTCTCCGGCCGCCCGCCCGAGCTGCCCGGTGTGGAGGACATGGTCGGCCTGCTGATCAACACCATCCCGGTCCGGGTCCGCCTCGACCCTTCCCGCACCGTCGAGGAGACGCTGCGCGCGCTGCGCGACCAGCAGCTCGCCGTCGTCGAGCACCAGTACGCCGATCTCACCCGGCTCCAGCGCCTGGCCGGTCACGGCGAACTGTTCGACACCCTGGTCGTGTTCGAGAACTACCCGATCGACGCCGATGCCCTGCGGGACGTCGCGCCCGGCATCGAGGTCACCGGGCTGCGGGTGATGGACGGTACGCACTACCCCCTGTCGCTCATCGTCATCCCCGGCGACGGCACGCGCCTGGGCCTGCGGCTCGACCACCACACCGGGGTCCTCGACGCGGACGCCGCCCGGCGCCTGCTCGACCGGCTCGGCGCGCTGCTCGGCCGTATCGCCGCCGCGCCCGGCGCCCGGCTCGCCGACATCGGCCTCCTGCTGCCGGACGAGCGGACACCCCGGGCCCCGGTCGACGCACGGACACCGGGCGCCACCCTGCCCGCGCTGTTCGAGGCGCAGGCCGCGCTCCGCCCCGACGCCCCCGCGCTGACCGACGGCGAACGCACCCTCGGCTACGGCGAGTTGAACGAACGGGCCAACCGCCTCGCACGGCTGCTCGTGGCCCGCGGCGCGGGCCCGGGCCGACTCGTCGCCCTCGCCCTGCCACGCGGTGCCGACCTGGTGACCGCCGTCCTCGCCGTGCTCAAGTCCGGTGCGGGCTACGTACCGCTGGACCCGGCCACCCCGCCCGAGCGCGTCCGCCACGTGCTCGACGAAACCGACCCGCCACTGGCCGTGGCGACGTCCGACACCGCGGCCCTGCTGCCGCCCGGCCGGGACCGGCTGCTGCTGGACGACCCGGAGACGGCCGCCGCCCTGGCCACAGGACCGGCCGGTGACCTCGGCCGCTGCACCGATCCGCACACCACCGCCTACGTCATCCACACCTCCGGCTCGACTGGCACCCCCAAGGGCGTCGTGGTCACGCACGACAACGTCGTACGGCTGCTGGACACCACCGACGAACGGTTCGGCTTCGGCCCGGACGATGTGCACGCCCTGTTCCACTCGTACGCCTTCGACGTGTCCGTGTGGGAGCTGTGGGCGGCACTCGGCCGCGGCGGGCGGCTCGTCGTCGTCCCGCACACGGTCAGCCGGTCGCCGCGCGAGATGTGGCAGCTGCTCGTACGGGAGGGGGTCACCGCGCTGTGCCAGACACCATCGGCCTTCTACCAACTCGCCCAGGCGGAAGCCGACATGGCGCGGGAGGCCGACGGCCCGCCCCGGCACGCGCTGCGCGTCGTGGTCTTCGCCGGGGAGGCGCTGGACCCGCGCCGGATCCGCCACTGGTATCCCGAGGGCCCCGCCACCCACGGCCGCCCCCGGCTGGTGAACATGTACGGCATCACCGAGACCACCGTGCACTCCACGTACGCCGAACTGACCGACCCGGCCGACACCCGCAGCGCCATCGGCGAACCGCTCGCCGACCTGCGGCTGCACCTGCTCGACCACGCGCTGCGGCCCGTGCCGCCCGGCTGCCCCGGCGAGATCTACCTCTCCGGCCCCGGCGTGACCCGCGGCTACCTGGGACGGCAGGCCCTGACCGCGACCCGTTTCGTGGCCGACCCCTTCGGCCCGCCCGGCGCCCGGATGTACCGCTCGGGAGACCTGGCGCGCCGGTGGCAGGACGGCACGCTGGAGTACCTGGGCCGCACCGACCAGCAGGTGAAGGTGCGCGGTTTCCGGATCGAACCCGGCGAGATCGAGGCCGTCCTGGAGCGCCACCCAGACGTCGTCCAGGCCGCGGTCATCGCGAGGGACGGGGGCGCGGACGGTGGCGCCCAGCTCGTGGCGTACACCGTCCCCGCGACCGAGGACACCCACCTCGACCCCGCCGCGCTGCGCCGGTTCGCCGCCGACCACCTGCCCGGATACATGGTGCCCGGCTTCGTCGTGCCGATCGCCCGGCTGCCGCTCACCCGCAACGGCAAGCTCGACCGGCGCGCCCTGCCCGCACCCCTGCGGACCGGGGGTGTGGGACGGGCGCCCGCCACCGAGCTGGAACGGTTCCTGTGCCGCGCCTTCGCCGAAACGCTCGGCGTGCCCGACGTCGGCGTGGAGGACGGCTTCTTCGACCTCGGCGGACACTCGCTGCTCGCCACCCAGCTGATCAACAAGATCCGTGCGGGCCTCGGCATCGACCTCGCCATCCGCACGCTGTTCGACGCGCCCACCGTGGCCGCTCTCGCCCCGCGCGTCACCGCGCAGCGCGACGAGCCCCGCCGGACCCCGGCCGGCCGTCCGGCGCAGCGCCCGCCGCTGCGCCCCGGACTGCGCCCGGCCCGTGTCCCGCTGTCGTTCGCCCAGCGCCGCCTGTGGTTCCTCCACCACTTCGAGGACGCCGGGCCCACGTACCACATGCCCTTCGCCTTCACGCTCGACGGCCCGCTGGACACCGGCGCGCTGCGCGCCGCGCTCAGGGACGTCCTGACGCGCCACGAGATCCTGCGCACCGTGGTGGAGGTCCACGACGGCGAGCCCTGGCAGCGCGTCATCACCCCCGTCGAACCGCCCTTCGAGACCGTCGAGGTGAAGGAGGAGGATCTGGCCGAACGGCTCGCCGCCGACGCCGCCCGCCCCTTCGACCTGGCCACGGAACTGCCCCTGCGGGCGACGCTGTACGTGCTGGGCCCAGACCGCCACGTCCTGCTCCTGCTGCCCCACCACATCGCGGCCGACGGCTGGTCGCTGACCCCGCTCACCCGCGACCTGTCGGCCGCCTACCGGGCCAGGACCGCGGGTGACGCCCCCCGGTGGGAGCCGCTGCCCGCGCAGTACGCGGACTTCGCCCTCTGGCAGCGGGAGCTGCCCACCGACGCCGCCACCGCGTACTGGACGCGCGCCCTGAGCGGTATCCCGCAGGTGCTGCCCCTGCCCGCCGACCACCCGCGCCCGCCGACCACCTCGCACCGCGGCGGCACCGTCGAGCTGGCCCTGGACGCCTCACTGCACCGAGGACTCACCGCCCTCGCCCGCGAACACGAGGCGAGCGTGTTCATGGTGCTGCACGCCGCGCTCGCCGCCCTGCTGTCCGGGCTCGGCGCGGGCGAGGACATACCCATAGGCACGGCGGTCGGGGGCCGCCACGACGCGGCGCTGCACGACACCATCGGCTGCTTCGTCAACACGCTGGTGCTGCGCACCGACCTGTCGGGCACCCCCTCCTTCGCCGAGTTGCTGCGCCGGGTGCGCACGGCCGACCTGGACGCCTTCGAGCACCAGGAGCTTCCGTTCGAGCAACTGGTGAAGCTCCTCAACCCGCCGCGCTCCACCGCGCACCACCCCGTCTTCCAGGTGATGCTGGCCTTCCAGGACACCGGCCGCGCCGACCTCGAACTGCCGGGGATCACCGCCCGGCAGGTGGCGGTGCACGGCGACCGGGCCCGCCTGGACCTGCTGTGGAGCCTCCAGCAGGAGTACGACGCGACCGGCGCGCCCGCGGGCGTGTCCGGGGTGCTGGAGTACAACGCCGACCTGTTCACCCGGCCCACGGTGGACGCGCTGAACGAGCGGCTGGCCCGGCTGCTCCGCGCCGCCGTGGCCGACCCCGGCCGGGCCGTCGCGGACCTGCCCCTGCTCACGGAGGACGAGGAGCGACGGACCGTCACCACCTGGAACGACACCGCAACCGAGGTGGCCGGGCCGGGCGTGGTGGAAATGTTCACGGACCGGGCCCGCCGTACGCCGCACGCGCCCGCCGTGATCGGGGCCACGGAGACGCTGGACTTCCGGCAACTTGCCGAGCGCGTAGCGGAGTTGGCCCGGACGCTACGGGAGCGCGGCGCGGGCCCGGGCCGACTGGTCGCCGTCGGCCTGCCGCGCGACACCGGCCTCATCACAGCGTGCCTGGCCGTGCTGTCGACCGGTGCCGCGTATCTGCCGTTCGACCCCGACCTGCCGCCCGACCGGATCGCCGCCCTGCTCGCCGACGCCCGCCCCGCCCTGGTCCTGCGGGCGCCGGACACCGGCGGCGAGCCGTGGACACTCGCCGCCTCGCCCGACCCGGCACGGCTGCCCGACGACGCCGCGTACGCGATCCACACCTCCGGCTCCACCGGCCACCCCAAGGCCGTCGTCGTCCCGCGGCCCGCGCTGGTCAACCTGCTGGCCGCCCTGCGCGAGCGCCTCGGTGTCCACGAGGGCGACCGCGTCCTGGCCGCCGCGCCCGCCAACTTCGACATGTCGGTGCCCGAACTGTTCCTCGGTCCCGTCACCGGCGCCGCCACGGTGGTCGCCGACACCGCGGCGCTCCGCGACCCGGACGCCCTGCTCGCCCTCCTGGCCCGGCACCGCGTCACGGTCATGCAGGCCACCCCCTCGCGCTGGCAGACCCTGGCCGACCGGCGGCCGGGCGTACTGCGCGGCATGCGGGCGGTCATCGGCGGCGAGGCCGTCCCCGGCCCGCTCGCCGAAACCCTCACCGGCCTCGGCTGCCGACTGTTCTCGTACTACGGCCCCACCGAGACCACCGTCTGGTCCGCCTGCCACCCCGTCACCGGACCCCAGGAGCCCGCCGTCCCCCTGGGCCGCCCCGTCGCCAACACCCGCGCGTACGTCCTGGGCCCCCGGCTGCGACCCGTACCGCCCGGCGCCATCGGTGACCTGTATCTCGCGGGCGCGGGCGTCGCCCACGGCTATCTGCACCGTCCGTCGCTCACCGCGCAGCGCTTCGTCGCCGACCCCTTCGGCCCGCCCGGCGCCCTCATGTACCGCACCGGCGACCTGGCCTCGTGGCGGGCCGACGGCACGCTGCGCTTCCACGGCCGCGACGACGACCAGATCAAGCTGCGCGGCCACCGCGTCGAACTCGGCGAGATCGAGGCGGCGTTGACCAGCCACCCCCAGGTCGGGGCCGCCGCCGCGGCGGTGTGGGACGTGGGCCCGGACGACCGCCGACTGGTCGGCTACGTCGTCCCCGCATCCGGAGGCTCCGGTGCCTCCGGTGCCTCAGGTGCAGACCTCGACTCCGTGCGCGACCACTTGGCCGCGCGGCTGCCCGGCTATATGCTCCCGGCCCGCCTCCACACCCTCGACCGCCTCCCGCTCACCCGCAACGGCAAGGTGGACCGGCGCGCACTGCCCGAGCCGGACTGGGGGAGCGACACCGGCAGCCGGGCGCCGGGCACGCTGCGGGAGGAGACGCTGTGCCGGTTGTTCGCCGAGGTGCTCGGTGTGGACCGGGTCGGCGCCACGGACAGCTTCTTCGCCCTGGGCGGCCACTCGCTGAGCGCCACCCGGCTCGCCACCCGCATCCGTGACGTACTCGGCCTGCGGCCCACCATCCGCGACCTGTTCGAAGCGGCCACCCCGGCCACCCTCGCCGCCCGCCTCGACGACGGCACCCCGACCGCCCGGGGCCACCTCATCGCGTACCGCGCCACCGGCGAGGCGGCGCCGGTGTTCTGTGTGCACCCGCTGAGTGGCATCGGCTGGCTGTACGCCGGGCTGCTGCACCACGTCGACCGCGCCCATCCGCTCTACGCCCTGCGGGGCGAGGGCCCCGGTGGCATCCGCGAACTGCCGTCCAGCGTCGAGGAGATGGCCGAGCGGTACGTGGACGAGCTGCGGTCGGTACGCCCGCACGGCCCGTACCACCTGGTCGGCTGGTCCTTCGGCGGACTCGTCGCCCACGCCATGGCCGTACGGCTGCGGGAGCTGGGCGTCGCACCGGGGCTGGTGTGCGTCGTCGACGCCCTGCCGCGCGACGGCGACGGCGAAGCACAGCACATCGACGAGGAGCGCGTCCACCGCATCCTGGTGACCGCCGCCGGACACGACGAGCGCCAATTCCCGCCCGGTGGGCTGGACTTCGACACCGTCACCGCCCTGCTCCGCACCGAGGGCAGCGCGCTCGCCACCCTCACCGAGGACGACATCGACCGCATCGTCGCGGTGGCGAAGAACAACGCCCGGCTCCTGCGCGCCTACCGGCCGCCCGTCCTCGACGGCGACGCCGTCCACGTGGCCGCGGCCGGAAACCGCCCGGCGGTGGAGAAGGCGTGGCGCCCCCTCGTCACCGGCGCACTCACCCTCCACGACGTGGACAGCGACCACGAGCGGATCATGCAGCACCAGCACATCGGCGGCTTCGGCCGGATCCTCGACCAGGAACTGCGCCGCCACGACCGCACCGCCCGAGGGACGGAGAACCCATGACATCCGTGGCGCACCGCGCCCCGCTGGACACGGTGGAACTGGCGCAACGCTACCGGGCGGAGCTGCTCGGCCTGGACGCCCTTCCGGCGGGTGCCCGCGTCGTCATCCGGCTCCCGCACGGCGAACCGCTCGCCGGGGCCCTGCTCACCTGCTTCGACCGGCGGCTCGTCGCCGTACCGCAACACCCGCGCACCTCCGACGCGGAACTGGCCGCCGCCGTACGGCGGGTGGACGCCTCGGCCGTCATCGACACACCCGCCGACCGCACCCATCCGATCGGGCTGCGGATCCTCCCCGGGGCGCCCGCCGAGCCCGATCCGGGGGCGGCGGAGCTGGCGTTCCTCATGTTCACCTCCGGGTCCACCGGCACCCCCAAGGGCGTGATGCTCAGCCGCCGCGCCGTCCTCGGCAACGCCACCAAGACGGCGCGGCTGCACCGCTTCGCACCCGATCGCCCGCACGGCACCTGTCTGCCGCTGTACCACTGCAACGCGCTCGTGATGTCGCTCATCGGCGCCCACATCACGCACACCCCGCTGGTCCTGCACACCGCCTTCGACCCCGAGCGCTATCTGCGCGACCTGGCGGCGGGCGGCGCCCGCACCGGCTCGATCGTCCCCGCCCTGCTGTCGGAACTGGTGGAGGCCGGACCCGCCTGGCCGGACGGCCTGGACTATCTGATCACCGCGGCCGCCCCGCTCACCGGTGACCTCGCCCGGCGCTTCCACCAGCGCTACGGGCCCAGGCTCCGCCAGGGGTACGGGCTCACCGAAGCGGTCAACTTCAGTTTCACCATGCCCGAGCTGGCCGGCGAGGACTTCGCAGCGCAGTACCTCGACCGCTTCCCGCCGGTCGGGATCCCGCTCCCCGACACGGAGGTGCGGATCGCATCCGGCGAGGTGTGGATCAGAACACCGGACATGATGGACGGCTACTGGTGCGACCCGGCCGCCACCGCCCAGGCCCTCACCCCCGACGGGTGGCTGCGCACCGGCGACCTCGGAGAGCTGCGCGACGGACTGCTCGTCCTCAGGGGCCGCGCCAAGGAGCGCATCGACCGCGGCGGCGAGAAGCACTATCCGCTGGACGTGGAGCGCACCTGGCACGACGCGGGGCTGCGCGGCCGGTTCGCCGCCGTGCCGGTCGCCGAAGCCACGCTCGGCCACGACGTCGGCCTCGTCGCCGACGGCCCTCCCGGTGACACCCTCGACGCGGTGCGCACCGTGTGCGAGCGCGCCGCCGTGCGCCCCGCCGCCGTCCGGTGGGGCGGCTTCCTCGCCACCGCCACCGGCAAACCGCAGCGCACCGCGATGGGCCGCACCCTGGCCGTACGGCGGATCTCCACCGTCCGCTACGAACGGCTGCTGCGCTACGCCGCCGTCACCGCCCGCAGCCTGCTCGGCACCGCCGCTCCCGCGCGGGATCAGCCCTCGGGTGATCTGGGCCACGCGCTGCGCGCGATCGCGCCGTACGCCGCGGACGAGCCGGTCCCCACCGGCGAGGAGCCCGTCTTCGCCGCCTTCGACTTCCTGCGCGAACACGTGCGCGCGCACGGGACCGGGACACCCCTGCCGGAAGCCGAGAAGGCGCGGTGGCGTGCGTATCTGCGGTCCCAGTGGCCCCTTTCGGAACATGCCGCACTCGCCGCCGAGATCTGCGCCACAGAAGGCGTTGCGCCCGATACGCCCCAGTTCGGCGCATGGTGGGAGTCCGAGGACGGCGGGCTGCGACTGCTTCCCCACGCCCTTGCCGCCACCCCTGACGGCATGCCCTGGGCGCTCGACTACCTGTGGCGGTGTCTCGCGGACGACCCCGGGACCGCCCGTCTCGACCGCTGGGCCTGGGCGCGACGGCCACGCCCCGGCCACCCCGCCACGGTGGGCTTCTCCGTGCTGCGATCCGGCCGCCATGACCTGGGCGGCGTCGTATGGGATTCACAACCGAGGGAGTGACATGCGGAACCAGGACACCGAGCCCGCGCTGGAGATCGCCACCTGGGCGAAGAAGACGCTGAGCCCCGAGCGCACCGGGCTGCATGTGGAACACGCCGCGCTGCCGGTGCCGGTGCACGGCACCTCGTCGGCCAGCGGGCGCGAACTGGTGACCAACGGGGACATCGGCGCCGACCTGATCCGGCTGCCCGCGGGCGCCGGGTTCGTCCCGCACACCCACCCCGGCCACCACATCCTGACCATCGTGGCCGGTATCGGCACCATGACCTACGGCGGACGCATCTACGAGACCCACGCCGGGCAGACCCTCCTGATCGAAGGTGGCGTCCCGCACGCGGTCGGCGCGATCACCGACCACGTGATCCTCGCCGTCGGCTCGCCGCACAAGCGGATCGGCGCGGACGACCGGATGGTCCCGGTGGCGTACGAGGAGGTGGTCGCCGACGACGGCGAGCTGACCTGCCTGATCTGCGGGTCCACGGCGGGTCCGCCGCGCTTCCTGCACTCCGTGGGCTGTCCGCACTGTCCCTGTCGGGCGTGTGCGGGCATGCCGACCGAGCACGGCTAGGCATCTCCTGGGGCGCGTCGCGAGGTGTCGCCGCGGGCCCGGCGGCACCTCGTGGCTGATCAAAGGTGCAGGCGGGTTACCATATGAGCACCGCCTAGCTCGAAAGATGAACTTGTGACTGTCAACGAGGACTCGTTCACCAACTGGAACACCCGTGAGGAGATCGCGGAGTCGATGATCCCGATCATCGGGAAGCTGCACCGTGAGCGGGACGTCAACGTCCTGCTGCACAGCCGCTCCCTGGTGAACAAGTCGGTGGTCAGCATCCTCAAGACCCACCGCTTCGCCCGGCAGATCGCCGGCGACGAACTGTCGGTCACCGAGACGCTGCCGTTCCTCCAGGCTCTGGCCACGCTCGACCTCGGGCCGTCCCAGATCGACATCGGCATGCTCGCCGCCACCTACAAGAGCGACGACCGCGGTCTGTCGGTGGCCGAGTTCACCGCCGAGGCCGTGGCCGGTGCCACGGGCGCCAACAAGATCGAGCGCCGCGAGGGGCGGGACGTCGTCCTCTACGGGTTCGGCCGCATCGGGCGGCTCGTGGCCCGGCTGCTCATCGAGAAGGCCGGTTCCGGCAACGGCCTGCGGCTGCGCGCCATCGTCGTCCGCGGAGGCGGCGGCCGCGCCGCCGACGACCTCGTGAAGCGCGCCTCGCTGCTGCGCCGCGACTCCATCCACGGCCAGTTCCAGGGCACGATCACCGTCGACGAGGCGAACGGCACGATCGTCGCCAACGGCAACGAGATCAAGGTGATCTACGCCGACGACCCGACGTCGGTCGACTACACGGCGCACGGCATCAAGAACGCCATCCTCATCGACAACACCGGCAAGTGGCGCGACCGCGAGGGCCTGTCGAAGCACCTGCGCCCCGGCATCGACAAGGTCGTCCTGACCGCGCCGGGCAAGGGCGACGTGCCCAACATCGTCCATGGCGTCAACCACGACATGCTCAAGCCGGACGAGCAGATCCTGTCCTGCGCGTCCTGCACCACCAACGCCATCGTCCCGCCGCTGAAGGCGATGGAGGACGAGTACGGCGTGCTGCGCGGCCACGTGGAGACCGTCCACTCGTTCACCAACGACCAGAACCTGCTGGACAATTACCACAAGTCCGAGCGCCGCGGCCGGTCCGCGCCGCTCAACATGGTCATCACCGAGACCGGTGCCGCCTCCGCCGTCGCCAAGGCGCTGCCCGACCTCAAGGCGAAGATCACCGGCAGCTCGATCCGGGTCCCGGTGCCGAACGTCTCGATCGCGATCCTCAACCTCCAGCTCGCGCGCGAGACCACCCGCGAGGAGGTGCTCGACCACCTCCGCGATGTGTCGCTGACCTCGCCGCTCAAGCGCCAGATCGACTTCATCAGCGCCCCCGACGCGGTGTCGAGCGACTTCATCGGCTCGCGCCACTCCTCGATCATCGACGCCGGTGCCACCAAGGTCGAGGGCGACAACGCGATCCTCTACCTCTGGTACGACAACGAGTTCGGCTACTCCTGCCAGGTCATCCGCGTCGTCCAGCACGTGTCCGGGGTGGAGTACCCGACCTACCCGGCCCCGGTGGTCTGATCCCGGTCCCCCGCGCGGGGGTTGGCACCGAGCGCGGCGAGCCACACGCGGATGGCCCCGGCAGTCGTCCGCGCGTGCGTCTCGGCCATGCTCCAGTGGTCGCCGGGCACGTCCACGGTGTCGTACGGCTCCGGCCAGGACGCACGCCACGCTCCGCCGTGTGCCTCCCGCCCGCCGTGGGTCCGCATCTCGGGCACCGGCTCCGTGGCGCGGACCAGCAGCGTGGGACCCCGGTCGGCCCGGGGCGCCGGCCACGGAACATGCGGGCGTAGGCCCCGAGTGCGGCCATCGACATGTCGTCCACGGTCAGATCGAACCGCTCTCCGTCGGTGAGCGGGAGGGTCCGGCCGCCCAGGGCGCGGGACGGGGCCGCGCCGGATGCCGGGGTGGCGGTGGCGAGTGCCCCGGCCATGGGGGTGGCGGTGCCCTGCGATCAGTAACGATCTTCGGGTGACCGCCACGGCGATCTCCTCTCCTCGATGGTCGTGAGGTCGGCGTCAGCGCCGGCGGAGCGGGTCGATCGAATCCAGCGTCGGCACCACCGGCTTGATCGTCCCGTCGGCCGCGAACTCCATGCGGTCGAGGGTGGTTTCCCGGTGCGTACCGTCGCCGCCCGCCCTGCCGGGGCCGTTGACGGCGAACCGGTGGTAGGCCATGTACCACTTGTCCGTGCCGGGGACGTTCACCACCGAGTGGTGGCCCGGCCCCTTGATCCCGTAGTCGAGGCGCTTGGAGAGGATCGTGCCCCGCTTGGTCCACGGACCCATCGGCGACGAGCCGGTGGCGTAGGCGACGTGGTAGTTCTCGCTGCCGGTGTCGTCCTCGGACCACATCAGGTAGTACGTGCCCTTGCGCTTGACCACGAAGGAGCCCTCCCGGAAGTTGTCCGGGGTGAACTTCCGCATCTTCGAGGAGTCGAAGGACGTCATGTCGTCGTTCAGCGGCACGCCGTACGCCTGGCCGTTGCCCCAGTACAGATAGGCCTGGCCGTCGTCGTCGGTGAACACCGACGGGTCGATCATCTGGCCTTCCAGCCGGCCCTTGGGCACCAGCGGCTTGCCCAGCGCGTCCTTGAAGGGCCCGGCGGGGGAGTCGGCGACCGCGACGCCGACCTGCTGTTCGGCGCAGAAGTAGAAGTAGTACTTGCCGTCGCGCTCGGCCATCGCGGGCGCCCACGCGTACTTGTCCGCCCAGCTCACATCCGGGCCGAGGTCCAGGATCACCCCGTGGTCCTTCCAGTGGACCAGGTCCTTCGAGGAGTACGCCGTGAACTTCGTCCCGCCCCAGCCGCGGAAGCCGTCGGTGGTGGGATAGATCCAGTAGCGGCCGTCGGCGTACTGGATGTCCGGGTCGGCGTTCAGCCCGGGCAGGATGGGGCTGCGCATCGGCACGGCCTCGACGGTCCACTCACGCGTCGTTCCGTCGGCGGACGTCAGCGTGTATGTCCGGGGCTTGCGGAAGTCCCGCCGGGTGCCGGAGGGCGGGCTGAGGGTGGCACCGGCCGGGAGCGCGAAGCGGGGCGCCAGCCGCCGCAGATCGGCCTTCGGGTCCATCGGCAGGACGGCCTTGCGGCTCTCCTCGGTGACGATCGCGTACCCCTTCTGGCCCTTCGCCGTCACATCGGCGGGCGCGGCCTGGGACGCGGGGTAGGTGCGCAGCAGCCGGTCGTACTCGGCCTGGGTCACGGGCAGCACCGTGCCGTGCCGGGGGCTGGCGGGCAGCTGGTAGTTCTGGGACGGGGTCCACTTGCCCGAGGCGAGGTCGGTGGTCTCGAAGGGGATGTAGCCGCGGCCGCCGAACTCGTCGATGAACAGGTACCACTTGTTCTCGGTGTTCGACTTGAAGACGGTCGGGCCCTCGCCGCGGTCGATCGTGTCCTTGCCGATGCAGTCGGAGACGAAGTCGTACGAGGTGTCCGTCAGCGAGGTGGACTTCTCGGCCGTGATGAACTTCGAGCAGGGGGTGCCGGAGGACGGGTCGCGCTCGTCCTTGGTGAAGCGGTAGTAGGAGCCCTTGTCCTTGATGACGGTGGAGTCGATGACCGAGTAGCCGGGGTCGTTCCACACCTTGGGCTCGCTGAAGGTGCGGAAGTCCTTCGTCGTCGCGTACAGCATCTTGTTGTAGGTCGAGCCCGTGTGCTCCGGGTCGTCCTCGGCGTAGAGCTTCGAGGCCCAGAAGACGACGTACTCGCCGAGCTTCTCGTCGTAGTACGCCTCGGGCGCCCAGGTGTTGCCCGCGGTGTCCGGGGAGACCTTGACGAGGCGCTGGTCGGTCCAGTTGACGAGGTCCTTCGACTCCCACACCATGATCGACTTGCTGCCGGTGCGCTGGACCTGGTCCCAGCTGCCGCTGCTGTTCTTGTACATCCGCAGATCGGTGGCGATGAGATAGAACGTGTCGCCCTTGGGCGAGCGGATGACGAACGGGTCGCGCAGGCCCTTCTCGCCGAGGCCGGAGGTGAGGACGGGCTTCCCGGCGTTCAACTCCCGCCAGTGGAGGGGATCGTTGCCGCGGCTGAGCGCCATCCGTATCTGTTCGCCGTCGGCGGTGCCCTCACCCGTGAAGTAGGTGAAGAGATACCCGGCGTACTTCGGCTTCGACGGGGCCGCGGACGACGCGCCGCTCAGCGCGGGGCTGGGCGGCGCGGTGACGATGCTCGTGACCAGCGTGAGCAGGGCGAGCAGCGGCAGGAGGAGCGTGCGGGCTGTGCGGGGACCCATGACACATCCTGTGGGAGTCTGGTGGGTTCTGTTGAACTGGTTGCACCGGAGTGTGTCCAGTGGGGACCCGGTGCGTCAACGGTGTGTGGCCCCTCATGCCCAGCGAAAGTTTTCGACGTACGTCAGCGGACCGACGGCTCGGCCGCACCGACGCCCCGCACGGCACCCACGGCCGGGGGCAGCCGCCGCCACCGGCCGCGGTGGGCGTGCTCCAGCAGCACCGGATCGTCGCCCACCACCACGGGGTGCCCCACCTGGCGCAGCAGATCCAGGTCGGAGGCGTGGTCCCCGTACGCGTGGCAGTCCTCGGGACGCAACTCCCGTTCCCTCAGCACCTCGGCCACCGCCTCGGCCTTGCCCGCCCCGATACGGACGTCGCGGACCTCGCCGGTGTAGCTGCCGCCAAAGACCTCCGGCACCGTGCCGAGCGCGATGTCCGCGTGGACGTACCGGGCGATCGGATCGAGGCAGGCCGAGAAGGAGCCGGAGACGAGGACCACCAGATCGCCCCGCTGCTGGTGTTCCCGCAGGGCCAGCAGCGCCGCGGGATGGAACAGCCCTCCGGCAGTCATCCCGTCGTCGAACCAC
Source organism: Streptomyces sp. BRA346 (assembly GCF_052851135.1). NCBI lineage: Bacteria > Bacillati > Actinomycetota > Actinomycetes > Kitasatosporales > Streptomycetaceae > Streptomyces > Streptomyces sp. BRA346. Next base: position 76,987 of record NZ_JAIWIH010000002.1, read on the forward strand.
TGCTGCCCGGCGGCGGCCACCTCGGCCACCCGGTGGCCCGCGAACAGCCGGTAGTAGGCGCGGTTGGACGCCGCCCGGCCACCGGGGCCCGCGGCGATGTCCCGCAGGGAGGACACCGTGTCGTCGGCCGCCGCGTCGGGGCGGCCGAGCCACCGGTAGTAGTCGCGGAGGAACGAGAGCATGCTCTTGCGCGTGATCAGCGTCTCGTCGACGTCGAAGAACGCGGCGCTGCGCGCCGTCGTCGCCTGGCCCGAGGTCATCGCGGGGTCCTTTTCTGCCGGGGTGCGCGGGCCTCGGTCGCGGGGGCCGCCGCCCCCGCGACCGAGGTGTGGCGGGTCAGTAGCGGGACCCCACCGGGTCCGGTACGGCGTCCAGCTCCGCCAGGTCCGCCTCGCTCAGGCGGATCGCGGCGGCGTCCGTGTTCTCCTTCAGATAGCGGGAGTTCTTGGTGCCGGGGATCGGCACGACGTGCTCCCCCTGGGCGAGCGTCCAGGCGATCGCCACCTGAGCCGGGGTGGCGCCGTGCCGGGCGGCGACGGTGCGCACGACGTCGACGATGCGGGCGTTGGCCGCCAGCGCCTCGTCCTGGAAGCGCGCGTTGGTCTTGCGGAAGTCGCTCTCCTCGAACTGGTCGGGGCTGACGTACGCGCCGCTGAGGAAGCCCCGGCCGAGCGGGGAGAACGGGACGAAGGTGACGTCGTTCTCCGCGCACCAGCCGACCAGGTTCTCCGCGCCGGGCAGCCCCTCCAGCTCGTCGCCCGGGCGGCCGAGCGGCCCGCGGGTCCACAGCGACAGCTCCGACTGGATGGCGGCGACCGGGTGCTGACGGTGGGCCTCGGCGGCCTCCGCGATGCTCACCTCCGACAGCCCCAGCCGCCGCACCGTGCCCGCGGCGACGAGGTCGGCCATGGCGCCCCAGGTGTCGGCGAGCGGCACCTCGGGGTCGACCCGGTGCAGATACAGCAGGTCGATCACGTCGGTGTCCAGACGGGCGAGGCTCGCCTCCACCGCCGCCCGCACATGCTCGGGGCGGCCGTCGCGGTGCATCGCGCGGGTGGCCAGATCGTCCACCACCAGACCGCACTTGGTGGCCAGCACCACCTCGTCGCGGCGCCCGGTCAGGGCCCTGCCGAGCAGCCGCTCGTTGTGCCCGTCGCCGTACACGTCGGAGGTGTCGAGGAAGGTCACGCCGAGGTCGAGGGCCTCGGCGATGACCCGGACCGAGGTGTCGTCGTTCCGCTGCCCCTCGGCGTATCCCCAGCTCATGCCCATGCAGCCGAGGCCGATGGCGCCGATGGAGGGCCCGCCCGAGCCGAGCTTGCGCTGTTCCATGTGTGTTTTCCGTCTCCTTCGTTCCTGTGGTGCTGGGACCCGTGGTGCTCAGGCCCGTGGTGCTGTGAGGCCGCGCCGTGCTCAGGCCACCTCGGCCGGGGCTTCTTCGGCCGGGGCCGCCTCGGGCCGGGCCGCGCCGACGCGGGCGAGGACCACGCGCAGGCGCGCCGGGTCCAGGCGCGGCTCGATGGCGGCGATGTGGCCGTCGGGCCGTACCACGACGGCACGCGGACCGGTGCCGAGGAACTCCTTCAGCGCGGGCCACGCCGACACGTCCCGGACCGGATGGTGCGGGGCGAGCGCCGCGCGCAGCGCCGCGCACCGGGCCTCCCACTGCACGCCACGGGCGCCGCCCGACCAGGTCAGCACGGTGAAACGGTCGTCGGCGATGGCCGGCCACGGCCCCTGCTCGCCGTCCTCGTACCCGTCGGACACGAAGACGGGGAGGCGCTCCCCGACGCCCAGCGGCTTGCGCCGCCAGCGGATGTCGGCCTTCACATCCTCCCGATCGGAAGCGTAGTTGACGCTGAGCTGGCTCATCAGCGGGGTCACCAGCCGCTGGAACGCGCCGGTCAGCCGCGCCCCGCGCACCAGGGCGTCGCGCAGCGCGACCTTCGCGGGCTGCTGCACCAGACCCCACGAGGTCTGCTTGGCGGTCACCAGGGACACCCGCTCGGCGGAGTGCCGCCGCTCGCGGTCGTACGTGTCGAGAACGCGGGCGTCGACGGTGCCCCGCATCACGCCGCCCAGCTTCCAGGCGAGGTTGATGGCGTCCTGGATGCCGGTGTTCATGCCCTGCGAGCCCGCCGCGCTGAAGATGTGCGCCGCGTCGCCGACGAGGAAGCAGCGGCCCGCGCGGAACGCGGCGGCGGTCCTGCGGCGTGCCCGGAAGACGGTCGTCCACTTCAACTCGCCGAGCTTCGCCGGGAAGGGCACGACCCGGTCCAGGTTCTCCTGGAACAGCTCGCGGGGCGGCTCGTCCTCGTCGTTCCACACCGGGACGCTGCACGCCACGCGGAACGTGCCGTCGCCGAACGGCGCGAGGCCCATGGCGCCGCCCGCGTTGTAGCAGTAGATCATCTCGTCCGGGGGCAGCGGGCCGTCGAGCGGACCGTCACCGATGGCGAACAGCACATCGGCGCCCTGCCCCTGGAACTCGATGCCCAGCTCCTTGCGCACCGTGCTGTGCGAGCCGTCGGCACCGATGAGCCAGGAGGCCCGCACCTGCTCCTCCGAGCCGTCCCGGCGGCGCAGCGTCGCCACCGGCCGGTCGCCGGAGTTGTCCAGCCCCACCAGGGCGGTTTCCGACTCGACCTGGCCGCCCAGCTCCACCAGCCGCTTGCGGATGACGTCCTCGGTCTTCCACTGCGGGGTGCACAGCCCGAACGGGTACGGGGTGTCGTGCAGCCGGCTCATCTCGATGGCGCCCAGCCGATTGCTGCCGGAGTAGTACGACACCGCGTCGATGTGCTTGCCGGTCTCGGCCAGTTCCCCGGCGACACCGATCCGGCGCAGCAGCTCCAGGCTGCGCGGCCACATGATGACGGCCCGGGAGTGAATGGTGGTGCTGGGCGCCGCGTCGACGATCCGCACCGGGATGTCCTGGCGCAGCAGGTCGGAGGCGATGACCATGCCGACCGGTCCCGCGCCCACCACCAGGACCGGGTCGGGGCCGTTCGTGCTGTGCTGTGCGGGGGTCATGCCCCCTCCTTCCTGTCACTGCTGCTGTCGCTGTTTCGAGCGTCGTCCGCCGGGGCGTCCACCGGCCGCCTCACGACCGCGCACGTCCAGGTGAATCCGGCCCCGGCGCTGAGCACCACGGCCGTCTCGCCGGGGGAGAGCCGCCACCGGCCGGGCCCGGCCAGCAGCGCGAGGTTGGCGAGGATGTCCCCCGCACCCAGATGGCCGGTGTCGTGCCCCACGTCCCGGGCGGGCGCCGAGGTGACCAGCGCGACCGCCGGGGTGTACGCGGCGCTCAGCGCCGCATGGCCCAGGCGCGGCAGGAGCACCCCGCGCAGGGCCGGGTCGTCCGGGGACACGCCCGCGTCGTACAGGGCCGCCCGGAGCACCGAAGGGACCCGCTGCTGCACGATCTTGGCGAAGTGTTCCTTGCCGTTGTCCTCCAGGAACGCCTTCTTGGTACGGCGGATGTCCACCACCCGGCTGTGCTCGCGTGGCGCCGGGCTGAAGGCGTCACGGCCGCGGTGCATCGTCTCCATGGCGGGCGCCGCGGCCGTCACCAGGGACAGCAGCTCAAGGGCCTGCCCCCGGTCCCGGTCGGGTGCGGCGGTGCGCAGCACGGCGGCCGTGGCGCCGTCGCCGTACCAGAGGCCGTAGTCGCCGCGCCAGCGGTCGAACCCGGGCTCGCAGAAGCGGTCGGCCGTGGTGACCAGCGCGGCGCCGGTCGCCGGATCGGCCTGGAGCCGCGCGGCGGCGAGTTCGAGCGCGCAGGCACCGCCGTTGCACATCTGCTGCACACCGACCGGGAGCGCGTCGAGGGCGCCCGCGCCGTGGGCGATGTAGTGGGCGGGCGACCAGAAGTCGTGCCCCTGGTGGTACGTCCAGGCGTGCACCAGCAGGCCCACGTCCCGCGGGTCGTGGCCCGCCAGCTCCAGCGCGCGCCGCGCGGCCCGCACCGCCATCTCCGGCGGTGCCTCGGCCCGGGACACCGGCAGCCGCCGGTACCCGGTCGCCGCCACGTCCTCCGGCGCCAGCCGCCCGGCGCGTACGGCGTCGTCCGGGGTCTCCGCGGTGGCCGGGAGCCAGGTCGTCGCGGCACTCACATACAGCGGTCGGTCGAACTTCACGGCGCGTCCTCCGGCGTGGGCCGCTGGGCGCGGGTGAGCGCGATGTCCGCTTCGGCGACGAGCTGTTCGTCCTGCTCGAAGGCGATGCTCAGCCGCAGCTCCCCATCCGTGTCCGGCTCGTGGCGGGAGGACCGGCGGGCGGTCAGCAGCAGCGGGCTGTCCAGCTCCGCGTACGTCTGGAACGACGCGGCCAGCTCCGTCAGCGCCCACGGCCGGTCCGCGTCGCGGGTGTGCTCGGCGGCGTGGAGCAGGCCGAGCTGACGGCCCGCCTCCATCAGGACCATCCCGGGGAAGTGGTCCAGCGGGTGGTCGAACAGGCTGGGGTGCTCCCCGGCGGGGCGCAGCCGCGCGCTGACGCCGTCGGGCCCGGTCACCGCGTCGAGCAGGACCACGTTCTCCTCCCGGGTGCGCCCGACCCGCCCCGGCGGCACCGGCGTTCCGGCCCGCAGGTGCCGGAAGGCGTCCGAGGTGGGCGGCGTGCTGCCGCGCCGCCGGGTGCGCATCGCCGCGTACGTACCGCCGGGCATGTAGGCCGCCCGCAGCGACACCTCGCCGAGGTACTGCCCGGCCACGGACAGCCGCATCACATACGTCGTCGCGAGGAGCGTGCCGTCCCGCCACCGGCTGTCGCGCGTGGTCACGTCCATGATGAGTTCCGCGGGGCCGGGGCCGATCCGGGCGGTGGCCGCGCCGGGCAGCCGCATCGACCACGACTGGAGAATGAAGACGGTGTTGCGCGGTGCTCCGAAATGCGCGTGCACGGCGTGGGTTTCCGCCTGCCGGCAACATTCGAGCAACAGCAGCGGGTCGATCGGGGAGCGGTCCGTGTGATCGGTGTAATAGGCGTGCGACGGGGGAATTTGGGCCGCTGCCACGAAATGTTCGTCCGTCACTTTCCTGCTGTCGGTGAGAAACAGCTCGGACAACGCCTCCCGGTGCACCAGGTCCTTGGGGACGGTGCGGGAGAAGTCGAGGTCCGGCACGATGACTCGTGCGTCGGCCGCCTCGGTGGCCACTGTCACGCCTGTCCCCTTTCCCTCGAGGTCGTGGAGTGTTTCGGCACGGCAACCATGCTGGCCGGAGCTGCTACCGCCCCGCTCACGTTCCTCTCACGCCGCGAATGAGCGGACCGTGAGTGCCTTCTGTGCCGCAGATGAGAACGCCTCAAGCGGCGGCATGCAGCATGAATTCCCGGAAACGCCGCACGAGTCGGCGAGGCGGGCCAGAAGGGAAAGCATCGATGGACTCTTTGACGGACTCTTTCCGTGCTACGGACTCTTTCCGTACCAGCGGCGCATTCACGCATGCATTTCGCGCCATACGTAACGGGAGTGCCGGGTGAACCGCGCGGCGGTTCTCGCGGGGCTCGGGACCTGGCTGCCGGAGCACGTCGTCACCAATGACGAACTGGCCCGCCGGCTCGACACCTCCGACGAGTGGATCCGCACCCGGACCGGAATCCGGCAGCGCCATGTCATCGGCCCCGGGCAGTCCACCGGGGACCTCGCGGTGGAGGCCGGGCGGCGCGCGCTGAAGTCGGCCGGAACCGACCGGGCCGACATGGTCATGGTCGCCACCAGCACCCCGGACCGGCCGTGCCCGGCCACCGCCCCGGACGTGGCGAGCCGACTCGGCCTCACCGGTGTCCCCGCCTTCGACATCGCGGCCGTGTGCACCGGCTTCGTCTACGCCCTGGGCATGGCCGCCGCCGTCATCGGGTCCGGTGCCGCGGGAAGCGTGCTGGTCATCGGAGCGGACACCTTCTCCACCATCCTCGACCCCGAGGACCGCACCACCCGCGCGGTGTTCGGCGACGGGGCGGGCGCCGTCCTGCTGCGCCCCGGCGACCCCGGGGAACCGGGCGCCCTCGGCGGCCTCGACCTCGGCAGCGACGGCAGCCGCAGCGAACTCATCGAGGTCCCCGCGGGCGGCTCGCGGCAGAAGGCGTCGGGCCGGTCAGCGGAGGAGACCGGGGCCTACTTCACCATGCAGGGCCGGGCCGTGTTCTCCGAGGCGGTCCGCAGGATGGCCACCTCGGTCGCAACGGCCGCCGACCGCCTGGGCTGGGCCCCCGGCGACATCGACCGTGTCGTCCTGCACCAGGCCAACGCCCGCATCCTGGCGGCCGTCGCGGACCGCATGGGGCTGCCCGCGGAGCGGTTCGTCTCCAACATCGGGCGGGTCGGCAACACCGTCGCCGCCTCCATTCCGCTCGCCCTCGCCGACGGTGTCATCGAGGGCGCGCTGCGCCCCGGGCAGCGCGTCGTCCTCGGCGGCTTCGGCGGCGGCCTCACCTGGGGCGCGATGGGGCTGCGCTGGCCCGACATCACCCCCGTCTGACATCACCGCACCTACCGCAAATCCCTTATCACAGAAGGAGTTTCACCATGGACGTGATCGAAGAGCGCGTCACCGGCATCCTCTCCGGACAGTTCAAGCTCAAGAAGGAGATCATCACCCCCGAGGTGACCTTCCAGAACCTGTCGTTCGACTCCCTGGTGCTCATCGAGCTGAGCCTCGTCCTGGAGAAGGAGTTCCAGGTCGTGATCGAGGAGGGCGACCTCACCGACCAGCTCACCGTGCGCGAACTGGCCGAACTGCTCACCGACAAGGGCGCGGTGGCCTGATGGCCGACGGCATAGCGGTCACCGGACTCGGGCTGGTGACACCGGCCGGATCCGGCGTCGCGGAGAACTGGGACCGGCTGCTCACCGGCCGCTCCTGCGCCACCAGGGACGCGTCCCTGGACGGCATGCCCGTCGACTTCACCGCGCGCGTCCCCGGCTTCGACGCCGGTGAACTGCTGGGCGGCTTCGCCTCCTGGCAGCTGGAACGCTTCGTCCAGCTGGCCATCGTCGCCTCCCGCATGGCGATCGAGGACGCCGGATGGGACCGGGACAGCTGGGACGGCGCCCGGGTGGGCATCGTCCTCGGCAACTCCCTCGGCGGCGCGGCCACCTTCGAGGAGCAGTACCAGGAGCTGCGCGACGGGGGACCCGGCCGGGTCTCCCCGCTGATGATCACCAAGTACATGCCGAACATGCTCGCCGGGTACGTGGCGATCGACTGCGGAGCCACCGGCCCCGGCCTGGTGACGGCCACCGCCTGCGCCTCCGGCGCCACCGCCGTCGGCACCGCCCGCGACCTGCTGCGGTCGGGGGCGTGCGACATCGTGCTGGCCGGGGCCAGCGAGTCCGCGCTCACCCCGACCGTGATGGCGGGTCTGACCAAGATGGGCGCGCTGTCCAGGAGCCGGGACGCCCCCGAACACGCCGCGCGCCCCTTCGACGCGGAACGGGACGGGTTCGTGGCGGCGGAGGCCGCCGGGGTCCTCGTCCTCGAACGCCCCGAGGACGCGCGCGCCCGCGGCGCCACGGTGCGGGCGGTCGTACGGGGATACGGAGCCACCTCGGACGCCCACCACGCCACCGCGCCCGACCCACAGGGGCGGGGCATCGAACGGGCGCTGCGGGACGCGCTGGCCGACGCCGGCGTGTCGGCGAACGACATCGGCCATGTCAACGCCCATGGCACGGCCACCCCCATGAACGACGTGATCGAGGGCCGGATGCTGCGCCGGGTCCTCGGCGAGGGTCCCGCCGTGACCTCCACCAAGGGCGTCACCGGCCATGCCCTCGCCGCGGCCGGGGCGATCGAGGCCGCGTACACCGTGCTGGCCGTGCAGCACGGCACCGTGCCGCCGACCGGGAACCTCAAGAACCAGGATCCGGAGATCGACCTGGACATCGTCACGGGAGAGCCGCGTCGCACCCGTATCGAGGCGGCCGCCAGCACCTCGCTCGGGTTCGGCGGTCACAACGCCGCGCTCGTCGTCACCCCCGCGTGAGCGTCGCGGGAAGGGAGGGGAAACCATGAACCGTTCGGTCTTCGTCACCGGCGGCAACCGGGGCATCGGCGCCGCCGTCGCCGCCGCCTTCGCGGCCGACGGCGACAAGGTCGCCGCCGGCCACCGTACGGGCAGCCCGCCGGACGGGGTGCTCGGTGTCCACGCGGACGTCACCGTGCCGGGACAGGTCGAGAAGGCGCTGCGCGAGGCGGAAGCGGCCCACGGCCCGGTGGAGGTCGTGGTGGCCAACGCCGGGATCACCCGGGACCGGCCCGCGCTGCGGATGTCGGACGAGCAGTTCGATGAGGTGCTCTCCACCAACCTCACCGGCGCGTTCGCGACCGTACGGGCCGCGCTCACCAGCATGCTCCCGGCCCGGCGCGGCCGGGTGGTGCTCGTCTCCTCGGCGCTCGGCTTCCTCGGCTCGCCGGGGCAGACCAACTACGCCTCGGCCAAGGCCGGTCTCGTGGGCATGGCCCGCTCCCTCGCGTGGGAGCTGGGCGACCGCGGCATCACGGTGAACGTGGTGGCGCCCGGCATCATCGAGACCGACATGACGGCACCGTTGTCCGAACGCCGCATGGAGGACCTGATGCGGATGACACCGCTCGGCCGCCCGGGCAGGGTCGAGGAGGTCGTCGCCGCCGTCCGCTTCCTGGCGAGCGAGCAGGCGAGTTACATCACCGGAGCGGTCCTGCCGGTCAGCGGAGGGATCGGCATGGGCCACTGAGCAACGCCCCACGGGCCCGGTACGGACCGTTCCGTACCGGGCCCCACCCGTCAGTCGACACCAGGAGGCGGATCACCGTGTTCCCGAGCCCGACCACCGGCGGCTGGACGTCCGGTCTGCGCACCGCACACCCGGCCCCGGCCGCCCGGATCGTCGTCTTCCCGCACGCGGGCGGCGACGCCCGGCGGTACCTGACGCCACTGTCACGGCTGCCCGGCGACGTGGAACTCCTCGGCATCACCCTGCCCGGGCGCGCGGAGCGGGCCGCCGAACCCCCGGCGGAGAGCGTGGCGGACGTGGTCCGGGGCGTACGCGGCGCACTGCGCCGACTGCCGCCCCTGCCGACGGTGTTCTACGGGCACAGCATGGGCGCGCTGCTCGCCGTCGCGGTGGCGGACGCGCCGGGGGCGGCACCGCACCCGGGCGCCGTGGTGGTGAGCTGCGGGCTGCCGGGGGAGCGGGCGTACCCCCACCCGGAGCGGCTGCACACGGCCGACGGGCTAAACGAGATCTTCGCGCTGCACGGACTTCCGGCGGGCGCGCTGGACGACACCTCGCTCGACCCGCGCGCACGGGCGCTGGCCCACGACCTGGCCCTCACCCGCCGGGCGCTGCGCGCCGTACGGGACGTATGCCTCGGGGTGCCGCTCACGGCCCTCGCCGGGACGAACGACCCGCTGGTGCCGGGCGACACCCTGCCCGGGTGGGCAGCCTTCACCCGAGCCGCCCACCGCGGGCGGCTCGTGGAGGGCGGCCACTTCCTTCCCTTTTCGCCCACGGGCGCGGACGTGCTGCTGGAGGAGCTCACCGCGGCGCTGGGGGGTGTCTTGTCGGTCAGGCCGGATCAGCGTGCGGCGTCAGGGGGCACCTCCCAGCGGTAGCTGGGGGAGCGACGAGCGCGGGGCCGCGAGGTGCCGCCCGCCGCGGCAGCGGCTGATGTCACAGCGGCGTCAGGAGCCCGGCATGACCGGCAAGACACCCCCTGCGCGTGGTGGGGCATGGTGCGGGGGTGCGGGGCGGTGTCACAGCCCCACGGACGGCAGTGCGGGGGTGAGCGAGCCGCCCGCCACGAGGATCGACTTCTGGAGTTCCTGGAGCCGCATCGAGGGCTCCAGGCCGATCCCCTCGGCCAGGGCGGAGCGCAGCCCCTGATAGACCGACAGGGCGTCGTTGCGTCTGCCGGAGCGGTTCAGGGCGATCATCAGGCACTCGTGCAGCATCTCGTCGTACGGGTGCAGCGCCGTCAACGCGCGGAGCTCGCCGACGACTTCGTACCGCTGGAGCCGCAGGTCGAGCAGGATGCGCCGACGCAGTACGGACTTCCGGTCCTCCTCCAGGCGCAGCACGTGCGACTGGAGCACGGGCCCGGTCGGCAGGTCGGCCAGCGGCTCGTCGCGCCACAGGTCGAGGGCGCACCGCAGCAGCGCCGAGGCCTGGGCCAGATGGCCCGCCTCCTCCGCCCGGCCCGCCTCGGCGACCAGGTCCTGGTAGCGGCGCACGTCGAACTCGTCGTCGGGGACGGCCAGCCGGTATCCGGTCTGCTCCGTGACGAGGATCTGCTTGGCGAGGGCGCTCCCGGGCCCGCCGGGCAGGACCATGCCCAGGTGCTTGCGGATCTGCATGACGTAGTTCTGAAGGCTGGTGGCCGCGCTCTTGGGCGTCGCCGCGCCCCATACCTCGCGCTCCATCGCGTCGATCTGCACGACCCGCCCCCGGTTCAGCACCAGTAGGGCGAGCACCTTCCTGGCCTTCGGCGCAGCCGGCACGACTGAGCCGCCGTTCAAGGTCACGCGCAGCGGCCCGAGTACGTTGGCGATCATCCGTCAGTCCCCCTCCTCGAGGGTAAACATATAGCGCCGTACATCTATGAGCGCAAGTACAAACTCAGCGTGCTGGCGGTGATGAGGGGACGTCAACTGCGGGGAAAGCGGGGCAAAGGGGTGCCGCATGGGTCGCTGTCTGCTGAATTCCGGGGACCCATAGTGAGCGAGTTGGGTAAACTTTTGCCCTCCAATACAACTTTGAATCACAGTGATTGCCACTATGGCGGCGTCATTCTCACGTCATGAAGGGGGAGCGCCGTGGAGCGCAGACGACAGATGGACGACACCGCGATCGCCGTTGTCGGCATGGGGTGCCGGTTTCCCGGAGCGTCCGGCACGGATGCCTTCTGGGACCTGCTCATGGGCGGCGGTGACGCCGTGACGGGAGTCCCCGCGGACCGCTTCGACATCGGCCGCGCCTACGACCCCACGCCCGGCAGGCCGGGCAGGACCGTTTCCCGCCACGGCGGCTTCCTGGGCGACGCGTTCGGCTTCGACGCCGCGTTCTTCGGCATCGCGCCCGTGGAGGCCGAGAGCATGGACCCCCAGGCGCGGCTGCTGCTGCACGTGGTGTGGGAGGCGCTGGAGGACGCGGGCCTCGTCCCCGAGCGGCTGGCCGGAAGCCGGACCGGCGTCTTCGTCGGCCAGGCCACCGCGGAGTACGCGGAGGCCGAGGACGCCCCCGCCGAGCCGGTGTTGCGGGACGCCGTGGGGGCGCGGATCAGGGCCGTCACCGCGGGGCGCGTCTCCCATGCGCTGGACCTGCGCGGCCCCAGCGTCGTGATCGACACCGCGTGCTCGTCCTCCCTGGTCGCCGTGCACGCGGCGCGGCAGAGCCTGCTCACCGGGGAGAGCGACCTCGCCATCGCCGCCGGGGCCAACATCATCCTGTCGCCGCAGGACGCCGTCGCCTACTCCGAGGGCGGCATGCTCTCGCCCTCGGGGCGCTGCCGGTTCGGCGACGCCACGGCCGACGGGTTCGTACGGAGCGAGGGCGTCGGCACCGTCGTCCTCAAGCGGCTGGACGACGCGGTCCGTGACGGCGACCCGGTGGGGGCCGTCCTGCTCGGCTCCGCGGTCACCTGCGACGGCAGGGCCAGCGGGCTGCTGATGCAGCCGTCCGTGGACGGGCAGGCCACGATGGTGCACGAGGCGTGCCGGAGCGCCGGAATCCGGCCGGACCAGCTCGACTACGTCGAGGCGCACGGCACCGGAACGCCCGTCGGCGACGGCGTCGAACTGCGCGCCCTCGCCGAGGCCATGGGCCCCGGGCGGGCCCGGGACCGTCCCCTGCTCACCGGCTCGGTCAAGACCAACATCGGCCACGCGGAGGCGGCCGCGGGCATCGCCGGGCTGATCAAGACGGTGCTGATGGTCCGGCACGGCGTCATCCCGGCCTCCCTCCACCTGGAGCGGCGCCACCCGCTGCTGGACGGCGAGGCGTCCGCCGTCGACATCGTCACCGCCGCCCGGCAGCTGCCCAAGGCGGGTCCGGCGGCGCTCGCGGGCGTCAGCTCGTTCGGACTCTCCGGCACCAACGCCCATGTGGTGGTCGGCGAGTACGTCCCACCGGCCGTGCCGCTGCCCGCAGCCACCCCGGCCGCGGACCTTCAGGCGCGCCCCGCGCCGCGCCTGCTGGTGCTCAGCGCCCGCTCGTCCGCCGCGCTGCGCCGGATGGCGGGCCGCTACGCCGATCACCTCGACGGGCCCGGCCGCGCCGACTCGCTGGACAGCATCTGCGCCACCGCCGCCACCCGGCGGGCGGCCCACCCGTACCGGCTGTGGGTGGTCGGCGACTCGCACGACGACCTGGCGGACAAGTTGCGCGCGCTCGCCGAGGGGCGGGCCATCCGCGACGGCGGCACCGGCGAGGCCGGGTTCGGCGAGCCCAAACGCACCGCGTTCGTCTTCGCCGGTCAGGGCTCGCAGTGGGCCGGAATGGCGCGGGACCTGCTCGACTCGTCGCCCGCCTTCCGGGCCGAGATGGAGGCGTGCGACCGGGCGATCCGGGGCGAACTCGGCTGGTCCGTGGTCGCGTTGCTGCGGGACGCGGCGGTACCGTTCCCCACCGGAGTCGCCACCGTCCAGCCCGCCCTGTGGGCCGTCCAGGTCTCCCTGGCCGCCGCCTGGCGGGAGGCCGGGGTGGCGCCGCAGCTGTGCCTCGGCCACAGCATGGGCGAGGCCGCCGCCGCTTATGTGTCCGGCGCGCTGACCCTGCGGGAGGCCGCCGCGGTGATCTGCCGCCGCAGCAGCCTGATGGAACGGGCCGCCGGACGCGGCGCCATGCTCGCCGTCGAACTCCCGGCGCGGCAGGCGCGGGACATCGCCGCCGCGTACGGGGACGACGTGTGCGTGGCCGCGGAGAACGCGCCGTCCGCCTCCGTACTGGCCGGGGACCACCGGGCGCTGACCGAGATCGCGGAGGGCCTGGAGGAGCGCGGAGCGCTGAGCCGCATGGTCCGGGTCGACGTGGCCTCGCACTCGCCCGCCATGGACCCGCTCCTGGACGAGCTGCGCGAGCGGCTGACGGACATCGCCCCGGCCGAGACGCGGACCGGCATGCTCTCCACCGTGCACGCCACCCCGGTGCGCGGCCCCGAACTCGACGGCACCTACTGGGCGGAGAACCTGCGCCGCGTCGTGCGGTTCGCGCCCGCGGTGCGCGAGGCGGCCCGGCAGACCGGGACCGTCTTCGTCGAGGTCGGCCCGCACCCCCTGCTCGTCACGGCGGTGGAGGAGACGCTCGCCGACGCGGACCTCGACGGTGTCGCCGTGGGCACCCTGCGCCGGGACTCCGACGGCAGGGCCGACCTGCTGCGCGCCACGGGGCAGATCTTCGCCGCGGGCGGGGCCGTGGACTGGACGGCGTGGTACGCCGCGGACCACCGGGTGGTGCCGCTGCCCGCCTATCCGTGGGACGCCGTACGGTTCCGGCGCGAGGCACGGCGACCGGAGGCCGCAGTCCGCGGCGCGGCGCCGTACGTCCAGCGCATCGACCCCGCCGTCTGGGCCGCCGACACCTGGGGTGGTGGCATCCGGGTGCGGGGCGTGGCACCCGTACCGCCGGCCGTCTACTGCGCCACGATGCTGGACGCGGCGCGCGAGGCGGGCCACGAGGAAGTGCTGATGCTGCGTCAGCTGATGCTGGGTGACGAGCCATTGCTGCTGGACACCCTTCCCGATGCCGACCTCCGGGTGACCCTCACCGGCCCCGGGGCGGAGACGGCGGAGGGTCTGCGGGCCGTGGTGGAATTCCGCACCGCCGGGGGGACGGAGTGGCGGAGGGCCGCCGCGGCGCGGCTGGTCGCGGCCCGGGAGGAGGGGCCGCGCGACGCCTCCTGGGCGCTCGACGCGGTGCTGGACAGGTGCCGCGACCACCGGTCGGCGGAGGAGTTCCGCGCGCTCGCCGCCCGGCGCGGGTTCGCCGTCGGGGAACCCTTCCACGCGGTGGAGCGGCTGTGGCGGGGCGGCGGTGTGGTGGCCGCCCGGATGCGGCGGCCGAAGGTGGCGGGACCGGCGGTATGGGAAGCGGGCCTGCTGCCGCTGCTGGCCGCACTGCCCCCGGTGGCGGACGGCCGTCCCTATGCGCCGGGTGCCATCGAGTCCATACGGCTGCCGGCCGCACTGCCCGACGACTTCTGGACTCTGTGCCGGTTCACCCCCGAGCGCGGGGAGCGTCCGGCGCGCGCCGATGTGCGGATGATCGCCCATGACGGGCAGCTGCTCGCGGAGTTCTCCGGGATCCGGATGCGGCGCCTGGGGCCCGTCCGGCAGGCGGGACCCGCATCCGGTGGCCCGGCACTGCGCGCGGCCCGGCGCGGGGCGGCGCGGATCGCGGCGGAGGTACGGGTACGGACGGCGCCGCTGGGCTCCCGGCTGTCCCGTCTGCTGGCCACGCGCACCTCCCGCCCCGTCGACGGCTCCCGCCTCACACGCGCCCCGCACCTCGCGCTCGATTCGCGCCCCGCGCACGACCCGCGCCCCCGGTTCGAACCGAGGCTTCCGGACGCACCGCGCGACTCCACGAAGGCGCTGCCCGCCGCGGCCGCCGCCGTCCTCGGGATGCCGCTCGGTGACCTCGACCCCCGCAGGCCGCTGCGCGACGTGGGGCTCGACTCGCTGATGGCCGCGCGGCTCGGGCAGCAACTGCGCCGGGAACACGGCATCGAGATCACCGCCGGGCGGCTGCTGGGCGCCGAGAGCCTGGAAGCCCTGACCCGCAGTCTGACGGGCGGCGCGCCGGGATGACAGTGCTGAACGATGACCAGAAGTCATTGTTAGACTGTGGTATAAGAAAGTTGGGGGCTGGCCAGGAGGGCTTCTCATCTCATGGGTCTCGCTCCCCTTGATCCTTCGTGGTCAGCCTGATCCTTCGGTGGTCAGTGCCGATCACACTTATCAAGGGACGGAGACGGATCGATATGGACTCAACGGCGTCAGTGGCGCCGCCCGCGGGTCGCCGGGAGCGCAACAAGCAGCGGGTCAAGGAACGGCTGTATACGGCGGCTTTGGAACTCTTCAGCGAGAAGGGTTACGACCAGACCTCCATCGACGACATCGCGGAGCGTGCCGATGTGGCGCGGGGAACCTTCTTCAACTACTTTCCCCGCAAGGAAGATCTCATCGGCGCCTGGAGCGAACGGCGGCGGGCGAAACTCATGACGCATCTCGCGGAGACCCGGTCCTATGGGGCCGGTGCCGTCGCGCAGCTGAAACAGTGCGTGTCCGTTCTGGGGCGGATCAACGAGGAAGAGCGTGACCTCACGGTGGCCATGCTCACCGCATGGGTGAAGGCGGGGCGTCCGATCCAGGAGGACCCGTATATGGCGGACATCTTCTCGGAGATCGTGGAAACCGGGTGCCACACCGGTGAACTGGCCGAGAACCTGTCGTCGAACCTCGTGGGGAACGTGCTGCGTGATCTGTATCTCGGGGCGCTCTACCGCTGGTGCTATCAGCGGAGTTCCGCTGACGCCGGATCGCTGAACGATGAGCTCCAGGAAGTCCTGGGCCATCTGCTCGGAGGCATCACGGATTCGTCCCGGCGCTGACCGCGCGACGACCAGACGGCCCGGGACATCGGCGGCGCACCGCCGATGTCCCGGGCCGAAAGCATCTTCAGGCGTTCAGGGTCAGGCCTTCAGGCCCCGCGCCGCTGCGGGGGCAGACGCCGGAGGGAGGCGTCGGCGAAGTGCGGGGGCGTGTAGTCGGCGTCCGACGGATTGAGGTCGGTCCCCGGCGCCACCAGCGCGTCCAGCCGGTCCAGCACCGCGTCGTCCAGCGTCACCTCCGCACCGGCCAGCAGATCCGTCAGCTGCTCGACCGTCCGCGGCCCGATGATGACCGACGAGACGGCCGGGTGCGTCAGCACGAACGCCACCGCCAGGTGGGACACCGGAAGCCCGCACTCGGCGGCGAGCTCGACCAGCTCCTCGACGATGGCCAGCTTGCGCGCGTTGCCCGGCAGCGACTGGTCGAACTTGTACGGGATCATGTCGCTGCGGAACGAGCCCAGTTCGCCGATGCCGTCACCGCGCCCCTTGCGGAAGCGGCCGGTCAGCCAGCCGCTGGCCAGCGGGCTCCAGGTCATCACCCCCATGCCGTACCGCTGCGCGGTGGGCAGCACCGACCGCTCGACACCCCGCATGAACAGGGAGTACGGGGGCTGCTCGGTGTGGAACGGCACATGGCCGCGGCGCTCCGCCGTCCACCGGGCCTCCACGATCTGCTCGGCGGAGAAGTCGGACGACCCGATGGCCATCACCTTCCCCTCCCGCACCAGATCGGACAGCACCGACAGCGTTTCATCGATGTCCGTCGACGGATCCGGCCGGTGTATCTGGTACAGGTCGAGGTAATCCGTGCCGAGGCGGCGCAGACTGTTCTCGACCTCCCGCCTGATCCAGCGCCGGGAATTCCCGCCGTGGTTCGGGTCGTCGCCCATCGGAAAGTGCACCTTGGTGGCCAGCACCACATCGTCCCGGCGCCCCTTGAGCGCCTTGCCGACGATTTCTTCCGTCTCGCCCCCGGCATACATGTCCGCGGTGTCGATGAAGTTGACGCCGGCGTCGAGCGCGGTGTGCACAAGACGCACACAGTCGGAATGATCGGCGTTACCCCACGACCCCAGCATCATGGTGCCGAGACAGAACCTGCTGACGGATATCCCGGTCGATCCCAGAGATGTCCTGCGCATGGATTTCCTTGCACCTCATTTGCGCTTGGAGAGAATGCGGTTCAACGTACGGCGGGTCTCATGCCACCGCCGCCGCAGGCGAGTCTGACACGGCTGATCCGCATCCACCGGAAGGCGTGAGTCCGGCGTGAGTGGGCCATGAGCGGAAGCGGACACAGTGGTGGGTACACGGGGTGAGCCCCGTGTCTCAGGTAC
Source organism: Streptomyces sp. BRA346 (assembly GCF_052851135.1). NCBI lineage: Bacteria > Bacillati > Actinomycetota > Actinomycetes > Kitasatosporales > Streptomycetaceae > Streptomyces > Streptomyces sp. BRA346. The sequence goes on from NZ_JAIWIH010000002.1 coordinate 93,917, forward strand.
GTGCCCCACCCCCCATCGCGAATTGGATGTGATGATGCGTCGCGCCGGGACGCTGCTGCTGCCACTGGTGGCGGTCTTTCTCGTTCCCTTCACCCTGACCGGCGCTTCGGTGGCGCTCACCGACATCAGTGAGCAGCTCGACGCGAGCCTGGCCGCCACCCAGTGGGTGGTCAACGCGTACAGCGCCACCTTCGCCGGATTCATGCTGATCACCGGTGCCCTCGCGGACCGGCTCGGCCGCCGCCGGGTCTTCGTGTCCGGTGTGGCCCTCTTCGCGGTGTGCGCGCTGATCAGCGCCGTCGCCCAGGACATCGTGGTGCTGGACGTGGCGCGGCTGATCTCCGGGATCGGCGCGGCCGCGACCACCACGGGCGCCAGCGCGGTGCTCGCCGAGGCCTTCACGGGCCAGGCCCGGTCCAAGGTGTTCGGCCTGTTCGGCACCACGATCGGCATCGGCCTGGCCTTCGGGCCGACGCTGGCCGGGCTGCTGGTGGACAGCTGGGGCTGGCGGTCCGCGTTCGCCCTGCCCGGCGTCATCGGCCTGGGCTGCGTCGCCTTCTACCGCTCCCTCCCGGCCTCCCGGCCCGCCACCGCGCGCGGCCAGCTGGACCGGGCGGGCGGCACGCTGTTCACCCTGGCCCTGCTGCTGCTCATCTTCGCTCTGGTCGAGGGCCCCGAACTGGGTTGGGGCAGCGCCGCGGTGGCAGGCTCGCTCATCGCCTCGGTGGCACTGTCCGGGGCGTTCGTGGCCGTCGAGCGACGGGTCGCCGAACCGCTGCTCGACTTCCGGCTCTTCGGCACCGGCCGCTTCCTCGGCCTCTGCCTGGCCGTGGTCGCCGTGGTCGGGCTGTTCGGCCCGCTGCTCACCTATCTGCCCGCCTACTTCCACGCCGTCGCGGGCATGAGCACCGGCGAGGCCGGACTGTCCATGGTGGCGCTCACCGGCCCGGTCCTGTTCATCCCGCTGATCTGCGGGGCGCTGGTCCGCTGGATCCCCGGCTCGGTGCAGGTGGTGGCCTCGCTGGTGCTGGTGGCCGCCGGGTCGGCCTGGCTGGCGACGGGGTCCTCGCTGCTCCCGGCCCTGGTGGTGACGGGCGTCGGCGTGGCCGTCGCGCAGGGGCTGCTCGACGGACTGGCGGTCGACGCCGTCCCCGCCGAACACGCCGGGGCCGCCGCGGGCACCTTCAACACCGCGAAGCTGACCGCGGAGACGCTGGGCATCGCCGTCGTCGGTGCCGTCCTGGCCGCCCGTACCGGAGGACGGCTGTCCGGCCCGCGCTTCCCCGAGGCACTCCACCTCACGCTGTGGATTTTCGCCGGGCTGTGCCTGGTGTCCGCCGCCGTCACGGCGCTGTTGCTGCGGTCGAGGGCGGCGAAGCCCGTCGCCGCGGCGCCGGAGGGCGAGCGCGACACCGAGCCCGTCGCTACCTGAATACCTCTTGCATTTCCTCTTGTTCGTTTTCCCTGTTGCTTTTGAGGAGTGACCTGCCATGCGCGCTGTGACCATCCCCCGCTTCGGCGGAGCCGAGGTGCTGGAGTACACCGAGGCCGAGGAGCCGGTGCCCGGCCCCGGCCAGGTCGCCATCGACGTGACCCACGCCGGGGTGAACTACGCCGAGATCCTGTTCCGGCAGGGCGCGGTGGACGTCCCGCTGCCGTACGTACCCGGCATCGAGGCCGCGGGGCGGATCCGCGCCCTCGGCGACGGGGTGAGCGGGCTGCGGGTGGGCCAGCCGGTCACGGCCCTGACCATGACCATGGGCGGCGGCTACGGCGCTGTCGCGGTGACCGACGCCCACCTGGTCGCCCCGCTGCCGGACGACGCCGACCGGGCGCTGATGGCCGCCGTTCCCTCCAACAGCACCACGGCGTGGCTGGTCCTGGGCGAGGTGGCCCGGCTGCGCAAGGGCGAGCGGGTGCTGGTGCACGCCGCGGCCGGGGGCGCGGGCAGCCAGCTCGGCCAGGTGGCCCGGCTGCTGGGCGCGGGCCAGGTCGTGGGCACGGTGGGCTCGCCGGACAAGATCGAGGCCGCGACCGCCTTCGGCTACGACAAGGTCGTCCTGCGCGACGACCTCCCCGGCGCCGTGGCCGGTCTCACCGACGGACGGGGCTTCGACGTGGCCGTCGACCCGGTCGGCGGCGCGGCCCGCCGGGCGAGCCTCGACGCGCTGGCGCAGGGCGGGCGCCTGGTCGCCATGGGCAACGCCTCGGGTGCGGACGACGTCCCGTTCAGCGCGAACGAGCTGTGGTTCAGCGGCAAGGGCGTGCTCGGCTTCAACCTCGGCGCGCTGAGCGGCGAGCGTCCCGAGGCCGTGTCCGCCGTGCTGCGGCAGGCCGTCGGCGCCGTCCTCGACGGCGAACTGCGCGTGGACGTCGGCCAGGTGCTGCCGCTGCGCGACGCCACCGAGGCCCACCGCCGTCTCGAAAGCGGCCGCACCACCGGCAAGCTGGTGCTGGCGATGGAGCAGGAGTGATCTGCTCGCGGTGACTCCCGCGCCCACCGGCGCGGGCGAACCGACGGCCCCGGTTCCTTCCCCCGAGGGGGTGTCTTGTCGGTCAGGCCGGATCAGCGAGCGGCGTCAGGGGGCACCTCCCAGCGGTAGCTGGGGGAGCATCGCAACCCGCGTGAGGAGAGCGCAGTGCCGCCCGCCGCGGCAGCGGCTGATGTCACAGCGGCGTCGGGAGCCCGGCATGACCGGCAAGACACCCCCTGGGACCGGGGCCGTCGGCCGTTCCCCGCATCGAGCCCTGCCGGTTCAGGGGCGCAGGACGACCGGCAGTTCCTTGAAGCCGTTGATGCCCAGGGACGGGACCCGGGCGACGGGCCGGTCCGCGAGGGCGATCTCGGGGTACGCCTCGAACAGCCGCCGCAGCGCGATCTCCGCCTCCAGCCGCGCCAGCGGCGCGCCCGGGCAGCGGTGGGCACCGGCCCCGAAGGCGAGGTGACCGGCGGCACGGCCGGACGCATAGCGCCCGGGGTCGAACCGGTCCGGCTCGGGAAACGCGTGGGGGCAGCGCTGGATGGCCGCGAGCGGGACGAACACCGCTTCCCCCGCGCGGATGACCTCGCCCTCGACCTCGACGTCCTCCAGGGCGTAGCGGAACATCACATGGCGGGCGGGGGACTCCCAGCGCAGGGCCTCCTCCACGACATCCGGCCACGGATCGTCGCCCGCCTCCTGCCGGGCGCGCGCGGCGGCCAGTGTGCCGGGGTGCGTCAGCAGGCCCCTGACGGCGTGGCAGATCAGATTGACCGTGGTCTCGTGCCCGCCGATGACGGTGATCACCAGGTTGCCGATGACCTCGGCCTCGGTGAGTTCCCCGGCGTCCAGCGCGGTCACCAGGTCCATGGTGAGGTCGTCCCGGTCGCCCCGGGCGCGCTTCCGCTCGATCAGCGACATCAGGGTGGCGGGAAAGCGCCGCCCCACGGTGCCCGTGATCTCCTCGACGCTCGCCTCGGAGTTCATCGCCGCCATCGACAGCTCGTGCAGTTCGTCGCACAGCGTCCCCCCGTCGGGCACGCCGAGCAGCAGGCAGATGACGTCCAGCGGCAGCGGCAGGGCGAAGTGGCGCAGCAGATCGGTCTCCTGCCCGGCCGGGGCGTGGGCCAGACCGGCCAGCAGACGGCGGGTGACGTCCTCGACCCGCGGGCGCAGGGCCTCCACCCGGCGCGGTGAGATGGCGCGCTGGACGGGCCGCCGCAGACGGCGGTGGGTGTCGCCGTCGGTGGTGAGCAGTCCCTTGCCCTCCACGATGAACAGCAGCGGCCAGTCCGCGGGGATCCGGCCGTGCCGGTACGCCTCCCAGTGCTGGATGTCCTTGGCGAACCGCGGGTCGGTCAGCACCCGCAGCCCCGCCTCCCGCGTGGTCACCGCCTTGGCCACCACGCCACCGGGGAGCGCCACCGTGGCAACCGGCCCTGCCGCTCTGAGGGCCGCTCCCTCGCCTCCGTGGAGGTCGGCCGGGGCGGGCTCGATACGAACGTGTGCTGTCGCGTCCATTGCTCCTGTTGTCCGTTTCGTCGACCAATGCGCACAATGAGGCTGCCCAAGTCGCGGGCGGGGCAACCGTGTTCGCCCGCGCCCCGGGCCGGGCGGGCCTTGTCGGTCCGGGAGACGGAGGTGCCCGGGGAGGGGGGTGCGCCCGGTTCCCGCCGGCAGCCACGACAGCGTGATCCGAGGGAGTGCGCGTACCGTGGGCTGCGTGACCACTGCTGATGCCGCCCCCCGGCCCCAGTCGCTGATGCTCACCTTCCTGGGGGACTGGGTGCTGGGCCGGGACGTGTGCGTGTACTCGGGGAGCGTCATCGACCTCTTCGGCCGCGCCGGTGTCGGCGAACACGCGACCCGCTCGACGCTCACCCGCATGGTCGGGCGCGGTCTGCTGCGGCGGCAGCGCGAGGGGCGGCGCATGTACTTCGGGCTCACCGATCGCTCGGAGGCGGTACTGCGGGACGGCGAGGGCCGCATCTGGCAGACCGGCGCCGTCAACCGGACCTGGGACGGCACCTGGACCCTGCTCGGCTTCTCCCTGCCCGAGTCCTGGCAGCGCCAGCGCCACGACCTCCGCTCGCAGCTCACCTGGAGCGGCTTCGGTCCGCTGTTCAGCGGGCTGTGGATCGCGCAGGGCGAGGTGGAGATGGCCCCGATCCTCAACGAGCTGGGCCTGGCCGCGCACGTGAAGGTGTTCCGCGCCCACGCCGACGCGGGCATGGACATCGGCGCGATGATCGAGGAGACCTGGGAGCTGCCCGCGCTGGCCGGGCGGTACGAGGAGTTCGTACGCCGCTGGCAGCCCCAGGAGCACGCGTCCACCGGGGCCGAGGAAGCGCTGGTGGCGCGGTTGCGGCTGTCCACCGAGTGGCTGCGGATCATCCGGCAGGACCCACGGCTCCCGGTCAAGCACCTGCCCGACGACTGGCCTGCCGAGCAGGCCGAGAAGACGTTCCGCGCGGTCCATGAGCGCCTCACGCCGGGCGCGCGGGTCGCGGCGGAGCGCCTGCTCGACCTCGTGCCGGTGCGCTAGACGACCCCAGCCCCCTCCGCGCCCCCACAGGGGGCTGTGTCCCTGAGGCTGTCCGTCGCGGACAAATGTTGTGCAGAACATTGACCGCAGTCGGGAAACTGCCTACCTTCGCGGGAATACCGGCACCGCCTCGATGCCACCCCCGACGGCACCAGGGAGCTCCCCGTGCAGCCAGCCCCCGTCCCCGTTCCCCCGCCGCCCCCGGATTCCCGGCAGCTGCGCCGCGTCGCGCTGTCCGGCCTGCTCGGCACCGCGGTCGAGTTCTACGACTTCCTCGTGTACGGCACGGTCGCCGCGCTCGTCTTCGGCGAGCTGTTCTTCCCCGAGGCCGACCCCGCGGTCGGCACCATCGCCGCGTTCGGCACCTTCGCCGCCGGATACCTGGCGCGGCCGCTCGGCGGCATCGTCTTCGGACACTTCGGCGACCGGCTCGGCCGCAAGTCGATGCTGCTGCTCACGATGGTCCTGATGGGCACCTGTAGCTTCCTCATCGGGCTGCTCCCGACCTACGACGCGATCGGCGTCTGGGCGCCGGTGCTGCTGGTCGCCCTGCGCGTCGTGCAGGGCCTCGCGATCGGCGGTGAGTGGGGCGGCGCCATGCTCATGGTCGTCGAGCACGCCGAACGCGCCGGAGGCGCCCGGCGCCGCCGCGGCCTGTGGTCGAGCTTCACCCAGCTCGGCGCCCCGCTCGGGTCGATGCTCTCCGCGGGCGTGGTCACGATCGTCTCGACCCTGCCGGACGACGAGTTCCGCACCTGGGGATGGCGGGTGCCGTTCCTGCTGAGCGTGGCGCTGCTCGCCGTCGGGCTGTTCGTACGGCTGCGCGTGGCCGAGAGCCCGCTCTTCACGGAGGCCCGGGCACAGGACACGCGGCCGCAGGACAGGCCCCCGCTCGCCGAGGTGCTGCGCCGCCCCCGGCCGCTGCTGCTCGCCGGGTGCGTCGGCATCGGCGCGTTCACGGCACAGGCGCTGCTGACCAGCTTCATGATCTCCTACGCCGTCCGCCACGGGTACACCCGGCCGCAGGTGCTCACCGCCGTGACGGTCGCCTCCGCCGTGGCCCTCTTCGCGCTGCCCGCCGCCTCCGCGCTGTCCGACCGGGTGGGCCGCCGCCCGGTCGTGCTCGCCGGGGCCGTCGCGTCCGCCGCGCTGGCCTTCCCCGTCCTGGCGCTGGTCGACTCCGGTTCGCCCGGGCTGCTGATCCTGGCGCTGGCGCTGGGCCACGGCGTGGCCCAGTCCACCATGTACGGACCGCTCGGGGCCCTGCTCAGCGAGATGTTCGGTACCCGGGTCCGCTACACCGGCGCCTCCCTCGGCTATCAGCTCGCGACCCTGATCGGGGCCGGTTTCTCGCCGATGATCGCGAGCAGTCTGCTGGCGGCCTACGGCGGTGGCAGCACCCCGCTCTCGCTGCTGCTGTGCGGCGGCGCGGCCATCACCGCCCTAACCGTGTGGCGGCTGCGCGAGACCCACGCCGACACCCTCGACCCCGCCGCCACTTCCGCCGATGTTCCCGCCGCCGAAGGAGTCCGCCAGTGAAGCCCCGCGCCCTCGCCCTCGCCGCGACCGCCGTGCTCGCCGTCACCGCCCTGCCCGCGCAGGCCGCGAGCGCCGAGGGCGAACACCTGGAAGGCCACCTGGCGTCCGGGGCCGCGTACATGATGGACATGCCCGCGCGGTGGAACGGCACCGTGCTGCTGTTCAGCCACGGCTACAGCCCGCAGGGCAGCCCCAACCCCGCCCAGAACGCGCCGAGTTCGGCGGCCCGCTCCCGGCTTCTGGACCAGGGGTACGCGCTCGTCGGCTCCTCGTACGCCACGACCGGCTGGGCCGTGGCGGACGCGGTGCCCGACCAGCTGGCCACGCTGGACCTGTTCACGCAGCGGTTCGGCACGGCCCGGCAGACCCTCGCCTGGGGCCAGTCGTACGGCGGGTTCGTCACCACCGCCATCGCCGAACGGCACCCCGACCGGATCGACGGATCGCTGTCGATGTGCGGCCTCGTCCAGGGCGGTGTCGCCAACTGGAACAGCACCCTCGACCCCGTCTTCGCGCTGAAGACCCTCCTCGCGCCGGACTCCGGCATCCGCCTCACCGGCTTCGCCGACCAGGCGGAGGCCAAGGGCGCCGCGAGTGCCCTCACCGGGAAGCTGACCGCGGCCCAGCAGACCCCGCAGGGCCGGGCCCGCATCGCGCTCGCCGCCGCCCTGCACAACATCCCCGGCCACAACGACCCGTCACAGCCGAAGCCCGGCCCCGCCGACTGGGCCGGACAGCAGAAGAACCAGTACGCGGCCGTCGCCGGACTGCTCCAGACCGCCGCGTTCTCCTGGCGGCAGGAGGCCGAGTCCCGCGCGGGCGGCAACCCGTCCTGGAACACGGGCGTCGACTATGCGGCGATGCTGCGCCACTCCTCGGTGTACAAGGAGGTGACCGAGCTGTACAAGGAGGCGGGGCTGACGCTGCGCGACGACCTCGCGGCGCTCAATCGCGCTCCCCGTACCAGCGCCGATCCTCAAGCCGTGGCCTGGATGCGGCACACCAGCGCCTTCACCGGCCGGCTGACCGATCCGCAGCTGAACATCCACACCACCGGCGACGGGCTGATCCCCGTGCAGGCCGAGAGCGCCTACCGGCGGGCCGCCACCGCCGGCGGATCCGCGGGGCTGCTGCGCCAGGCGTACGTCGACGGGCCGGGCCACTGCACCTTCACCACCGGCGAGACACTCGCCGCCGTACACGCGCTGGAAGGACGTCTGGCCACCGGCCGCTGGGACACCGCGCCGGACGCCCTCAACTCCGCGGCGAAGACGGAGGATCCGGGGGCCGAGGCCCGGTACACCGACTACCGGCCCACCGCCTACCCGCGCCCCTACGACCTGGCGCACCGGGGCGACGGCCCGGGGCGGCGAGACACCCCCTAGAGCCGCCGGAGTCCGGTCAGCACCCGCTCCATCAGCGCGACGCTGGGGGCCTCGCCCTCCTCGGTCCCGGTCTCGTGGACGACGATCAGCCCGCGGTCCGCCATGTCGCCGAGGAGCACCCTGGCCACCCCCAGCGGCACCGCGAGCCGTGCCGACACCTCCGCCACCGACGTCGGCTCCTGGCACAGCGCGATCACGGGAACGTGGTCCGCGTGCGTGAAGGCGGCGGACTGGTGCCCCAGATCGGTGGTCGTCACCAGGGTCTCCAGCTCGAAGTGATGCTGGGACCTGGTGCGGCCACCCGTCCACGTATAGGCGCGCACGAAGGAGGGCGAGCCGCCCTGTTGCTGCTGCTCGTGTCCGCCCTCCCACGCGGCGTACTGCTCGTCCTGCTGGGGTGGGTACGCGTACGGCTCCGGGGGAGCCGAGGGCGGCGCCTCCTCCGGCTGGTCGCGGGCCGCGGACTCCGGCCCGGAGCCGGAGCCGGACTTCTTCCGCGGCCGCCGTGCCTTGCCGAAACTGAACGCGTTGAGCACGTCGGCGAAGGTCTGTTCGTCCTCCGCTCCCTGGTCTCTCCGCCCGGAAGGGCCTTCACCGGTGCTCATGATCTCCTCATCCGGGCTAGTGGCTTGCCGTCTGCTTGAATCCCTGGAGCTCCGCGCGCAGTTCGGGGGTCAGCATCTCGCCGACCTGGTCCACGAGCACGGCCATCTCATAGGCCACCTGACCGATCTCGCAGTCCGGCGCGGCCAGTGTCACCAGGCACGATCCGTCCTTGATCGACATCAGCAGCATATGTCCGTACTCCATCTGGATCACGGTGCTCTTCACCTCACCGGTGTCCAGACACCGTGCGGCGCCCTGGATCAGGCTGATGGCACCTGCGGCGACGGTGGCGAGGTGTTCGGCGTAGTCGTCCGCCAGCCGGTTGGAGGCGGTGAGCAGAATCCCGTCGGCTGATACCACCACGGCGTGGGCCACATTGGGAACACGTTCGGTGAAGTTGGTGACCAGCCATCCGAACTGGCTCACCTCCCGCGGCTGGGGTGAGGTCATGGCTTGATTCCTGCCCGTTCGTCGATGAGATCTTATCGCTCGTCGGGACGGGCCCGACGGATGCCTGACTGGTAGTTGCTGAGGAAGCTGTGCGTGCTGCCCGCGTCCTGGCTCGGCTTCGCCTTGCCGGGGCCGGTCCGCTCGGCACGTCCACCGGGCCGGGGCGCACGCGGCGTGCGCTTCGGCAGCCCGGACTGGGTGTGGCCGGCCTCCTCCGGGGTGTCCGAGGGCTCGGCGGGACCGCCCGGGCGCCGGTCGGCCGCCTGGTCCGTCGCGCTCTCCCCGGCGCGGACCGCACCGGGGCCCGGCGCGGGCTCCGTCTGCTGACCGGGCGGCGTGAAGAGGCGCGAGGACCCCTGGGGCCGGGGGCTCGCCGACGAGGGCCGGGCGCCCGTCGACGGGGGACGGGGAGCCGCCGCCGACGTCGGCGCCGCGTCCGCATCCGAGGCGGGCGGCTGGAACCACGGAGAGCGGGGGGCGCCCTGCTGGTCCGCTCCGGAGCCGCGCTGCTGCTCCGGGCCGGACCGCTGCGGCGGCACCAGGCCGGGCCCGGACTGGCGGGCCTTCTGGGCGTCCTGGGCGCCCGGCCCGTCCGCCGGTGCCCTGTCCTGCGCGGACGGCCGGGGCGGCAGGGGCGGCGGCCCGTTGCGGGACTCCTCCGGGGCGTCCTTGCCGACCGGGCCGGGGCGGCCGGTCCCGTTGGCGCCGTTGCCGTTGGCACCGTTCCCGTTCCCACCAGGGCCGTCGGTCCCGGCAGGTGCCCGGCGCGGCAGCCGCCGCGCCAGTGCGGAGTCCGAGCCCGTTCCGGCGGCGTCGGGGCGCTCGGCGCGCTCCGGGCCGCCCCAACCCGGGGTCCGGGTGCCGGAGTCGGCGGCGACTGCCGGGCGGGCCCCGTTGGGGGACTCGCGCACGGCGGGGGCCGCCGTCGCGGGGCCCGACTCCTGCCGCGGCCGCGCCGGTTCGAAGGCCTTGGCCGCGGTCGGCGACGGCCCGGAGCGCCGGGGCAGGCTGCCCCGGGGAGCCTCGTCGGGCCGGTTCCCCGTCACCAGGTTGGCCGGGACGAGCACACCGGCGAGCAGGCCCGCACCCCAGTCAGAGCTGAGGTTCACGGAGATGCCGTGCCGGTTGGCCAGGCGGCCGACGACGAACAGGCCCATCTGACGGGAGGACGAGGCCTCTTCGGAGGTGGTCGCCTCCAGCCGCCGGTGCGCCTTGGCCAGGTCGGCACCGCTCATGCCGATGCCCTGGTCGCGCACCTCGATCAGCGCGGAGCCGTCGCGGCGCGGTGTGGTGCTGACGACCACCTGGGTCTCCGGCGGGGAGAAGGCGGTGGCGTTGTCGAGCAGTTCGGCGATGATGCGGGCGAGGTCACCGGCCACGTAGCCGGTCACCTCCACGGAGGCGGAGGGCTGCACCTCCGCGCGCTGGTAGTGCTCGATCTCGGAGACCGCGGCACGCAGGACGTCCTCCAGCGGCACCCGATGACCGTGGGTGCGGACCAGCGTGCTGCCGCAGAGAACCATCAGGTTCTCGTTGTTGCGCCGCATCCGGGTCGCCAGGTGGTCCATCTGGAAGAGGTGGCCCAGCTGGTCCGGGTCCTCTTCGTGCCGTTCGAGCTGCTCCATCAGGCGCAGCAGGCGGTCCACCAGGGTCTGGCTGCGCCGGGAGAGGTTGACCAGGGTGTCCCTCAGGTCGCCGCGCAGCGCGGCCTGTTCCGACGCCAGGCGCACGGCCTGACCGTGCACCGCGTCGAAGGCCCGGGCGAGCTGCCCGAACTCCTCCGTGGTGTGCACGGGCACGGCACTGACCGCGGTGTCCGCCTTCTCACCCTCGCGGATGCTGTCGACGGCGGCCGGGAGCCGGTGCTCGGCCACGTCGAGCGCGGTGGAACGGAGGACGGTCAGCGACCGCAGCAGATACCGGCCGATCGCGAAGCCGATGGAGACCGCGAGCAGCAGCACAGCGAGCAGGGCCACGGAGTACGCACCGGCCCGGTTGCTGGTCTGGTCCTGCAACTGGGCGGAGTTCACGCGCAGCTGCTGGGCGAGCTTCTTCTCGACCTTCCCGAGGCGCTGCACGGTGGTTTCCGAGCTGCGGTTCCACTCGGACGTCGACACCTGCGGCGGAGTGATGCCCTGCTGGGCGCCGTCCCCCTGTGACCCGGACAGCGCGCTGCGTACGAGGTCCGCGCGCCGCTTCACCAGCTTTCCGGTGACCGTCCGCTCGTACATGCTCTGCTCGGCGGGGGTGGCCACGGCCCGGAAGTCGCCGAGCTTGTCCTGGAGGCGGATGTCGGACTCCTCCAGCGCCCGGACGAGGTTCATGTCCGTGGACTGTCCGGGCTGCCCGGACTTCATCGCCTCGAGGAGCGTCACATGCTGGAGATGGACCTCCTCCTGGACCGCCTCCAGGTCGTACAGCGCGGACGCCGGTCCGGACAGCCTGGGTTCGCCGAACCGGCTGCCCAGGGCCTGGTCCAGGTCGAGCAGGCTGTTGATGGCGGTGCGGTACTCGTTCACCGCGGCCCAGGAGCTGATGCTCCCGGAAGCCACCTGCTCGCGCAGATCGGTCAGCCCGCCCAGGGCCTTGACCGCGTCCTGATAGCGGTTCTCCGCGGCGCCGTCGAGCTCGGGCGCCCGCTTCGTGCTGCCGGTGAGGACGGTCCGGGCGTGGTCGGTGGACCGGACCTGGCGCCGCATCGCGGCCGCGTCGGCGCCCCCGACGCCCCGCAGCTGCTCGGCGGCCATGGTGCGCTCCTCCTGGAGGTTCCCCAGCAGCGGTATCAGCTCGGAGCGCAGCTTGACCAGCCGCTGCATGTCCGCGTACGAGTTGGCGCGTTCGACTTCCCGTTGGATCTGGACGACGCCCAAGGCGACGGCCAGCAGCGCGGGCACCACCAGCACGGCGCCGAGCTTGACCGGCAGCCGCCAGTTTCGCCATTGCACGATGGTGGCCCACAGCCCCGGGCCGCGCACAACTTCGGCCGCATGCCTCCCCGGGGTCACGAGACGCGCTCCGCGCCCGGGGCGGCTTGGCCACAGCGATGTATCACGATGCGCTTTCTCTCTACTCGAACAGCTTTCGGCTCGTCATGGCGAGCTCATAGAGGCCGTACGCGAAGGGAATGGCCACCCACAGCCACACCACGGCCAGCAGGACGGGCGACGACGTCACGGCCGCGCTCTGCGAAGGTTCGTCTTGGTGAGCCATTGGTTACCCCTTGCCCTTCTCGGCCGGGACGGCCTTCTCAGCCGGTACGTCGTCGGCTCCGTCCTCTTCGTCCTGATCGTCCCGGGCTTCGTCCTGATCGTCCCGGGTTGCGCTCTTTTCATCCTGGACGGCCCGCTCGCTTTGGGCTTCGCCCTTTTCGTCCTGGGTGGCCCGCTCATCCGACGCCACCTCATCCGACGCCACCGGCTCCGGCTCGTGGAACTTCGGGTTCACCGGGCGCACCAGCTCGTTCGCGATGAAGCCGACGACCAGCAGCGCGATCATGAGGTAGAAGGAGACGGTGTAGAGGCCCGGTCCGCTGTTCCCGGACTTCTTCCCGGCGTCCGCCACGGCGTCCACGATGATCGGTCCGGCGACTCCGGCGACCGACCACGCGGTCAGCAGCCGACCGTGGATCGCGCCGACCTGGTAGGTGCCGAACAGGTCCTTCAGATAGGCCGGTACGGTCGCGAACCCGCCGCCGTAGAACGACAGGATCACCATGGCCGCGACCACGAACAGCGCGGTGCTGCTGTTCTTCCCGAGCAGGATGGTCAGGTAGAGCAGAGCACCCGCGCCCAGGTAGAGGCGGTAGATGTTCTTCCTGCCGATCATGTCGGAGACCGACGACCAGACGAAGCGACCGGTCATGTTGGCCAGGGACAGCAGGGCGACGAACCCGGCGGCGGCGGTCGCGCTGATCGGGGCGTCGGTGTCCTGGAAGAAGTCCTGGATCATCGGGGCGGCCTTCTGGAGGATCCCGATGCCCGCAGTGACGTTCATGCACAGCACGATCCACAGCAGCCAGAACTGCGGGGTCTTCACCGCGTTCTTCGCCGACACGTTCGCGGTCGTGACGAGCTGCTTCCCGGTCTCCTCGCGGGGGACCCAGCCGGCCGGACGCCAGCCGTCGGCCGGCACCCGGACGAGCAGGACGCCGAGGGTCATGAAGGCGGCGTAGGCCAGGCCGTGGACCAGGAAGGTCCGGGCGATGCCGCCGGTGTCGCTGCCGAAAGACTCGAGCATCTGCGACGACCAGGGGGAGGCGATCAGCGCGCCACCGCCGAAGCCCATGATCGCGGTTCCGGTGGCCATGCCCGGGCGGTCCGGGAACCACTTCATGAGCGTGGACACCGGCGAGATGTATCCGATGCCGAGGCCGATTCCGCCGACGACGCCGTATCCGAAGATGACCAGCCAGTACTGGCTGGTGGCAACGCCGAGCGAGGCGATGAGGAAGCCCGAGGAGAAGGCCACGAGCGACACGAACATCGCCCACCGCGGGCCCTTGCGCTCGACGAGCGTGCCACCGAAGGCGGCGGAGAGGCCGAGGACGAGAATGGCGATCTGGAAGGGGAGTGCGCTGGCGGTCCCCGAGATGTCAAGGGCTTTCTCCAGTGGCGTCTTGAAGACGCTCCAGGCGTATGCCTGACCGATGGAGAAGTGAATCGCAAGCGCCGCCGGGGGAATCAGCCATCGATTCCACCCTGGCCCTGCGATAATGCGAGAGCGGTCGAGAAAACCCACCGATTACCTACCTCCGTCCTCGGGAACCCATTGCCGCAGGCTCATTTTTCTGGAGACGTCGAAGACGTCTCGGGCGGTGGCGAGTGTAGAGCACCCTGATCAGCGGGAACAACGACGGGACTTCCTCACCGGTCCCGTACTGGAGCAGCCTCCCACACGTTCGCATAGATGGGGCGATCCACCAACATCAACACATTGCATGCATCCCCCGTTCACAAAATATCCGCAAGTCCGGAAGCTCGGGGTTGCCGTCATCGCATGACACCAGGTCAGACGGTCCGAAAGGAGGAAGGAACGGGAAAAGTGCGCATCCTGAAAGGTTCTGACAGGCACTCATAAGAAGCGTGTAGTCGCATATGTGGCGTGGAGTCACCTGGACCGGGCGGTCCCGGTACAAGCCCGGTCAGGTCGGTCCGCCGGGTATCCCCGGCCGTTGACGGCATCCGGCGCCTTACTACACTGACCCCGCCATGGGGCTGCGGGTTGCTCCTCCTCCCCACCATCCATTGCAGGCAGATCCGTACGAATTCTCCTGCCCGAAACTCCCGGGAGAGGACCATGACGAAAGCGGTGCGGCCGCCCGCGCCTATTTCATCCGAGCGGGCCACCGGACCGGGGTTCGCCGACCGCGGCACGGAAAACGGTGAGCCCGACTTCGCCGCAATTCAGCAGAGTCCGGAATTCGACCGGCTTCGCAAGAGGCTGCGCCGGTTTGTCTTCCCCATGAGCGCGCTCTTCTTCTGCTGGTACATGACGTTCGCGCTGCTCTCGGCGTATGGTCATGGCTTCATGAGCCGTAAGGTGTTCGGCTCGGTCAATATGGGGACCGTCTTCGGCCTGTTGCAGTTCGTGTCGACGATCACGATCGTCCTGCTGTACCGGGGCTTCGCCGGCAAGAAAATCGACCCGCAGGTGGACAAGGTGCGCGAGTTGGCAGGGGCCGACAAGGAATGACAGTGCAGATCGCGGCTGAGGAGACGACCGGCAGCCCGCTCATCAACGTCAGCGTATTCGTCGTTTTCGTCCTGATTACGCTGTTCATCGTCTACAAGGCCACCACGAGGAACCAGACGGCGGCCGACTACTACGCCGCGGGCAGCGCCTTCAGCGGCGTCCAGAACGGCATCGCCCTCTCCGGCGACTTCCTCTCCGCGGCCTCCTTCCTCGGGATCTCCGGGGCGATCGCCGTCCACGGCTACGACGGCTTCCTCTACTCCGTGGGATGGCTCGTCGCCTGGCTGGTCGCCCTCCTGCTCGTCGGCGAACGGCTGCGCAACACCGGCCGGTTCACCGTGGGCGACGTGATGGCCTACCGGATGAAGCAGCGCCCGGTGCGCGCGGCGGCGGCCAACGCCACCCTGGTGATCACGTTCTTCTACATGCTCGCCCAGATGGCCGGCGCGGGCGGGCTGATCGCCCTCCTGCTCAATGTGCACAGCAAGGGCGGGCAGGCCCTCGTCATCACCGGCGTCGGCCTCGTGATGGTCTTCTACGTCCTGGTGGGCGGTATGAAGGGCACCACCTGGGTGCAGATCATCAAGGCCGGTCTGCTCCTGACCTGCGTGACCTTCATGAGCGTCTTCATCATCGGCAAGTTCGGATTCAGCTTCTCCGCGATCCTCGACCAGGCGGCGGCGGGCAGCCCGCTGGGGCAGAGCCTGCTCGAACCGGGCGGCTGGTACGGCGACGGCGCGATGGACAAGCTCGACTTCGTCTCGCTGTCCCTGGCGCTGGTCCTCGGCATCTCCAGCCTGCCGCACGTGCTGATGCGCTTCTACACCGTGCCGAACGCCAAGGAGGCGCGCCGGTCGGTGGTGTGGTGCTCCTGGTCGATGTTCCTGTTCTACCTGGGGATCCTGGTCGTCGGCTACGGCGCCGCCGCGATGGTCGGCCCGGACGCGATCCTGGAGGCCCCCGGAGGCGAGAACTCGGCGGCACCGCTGCTCGCGTTCAAGGTCGGCGGTGCGGTGCTCCTGGGCGTCGTCGCCGCGGTGGCCTTCGCGACGATCCTCGCGGTGGTGGCCGGTCTGACCCTGACCGCGTCGGCGTCGTTCGCGCACGACGTGTACGCCAATGTGATCAGGGAGGGGAAGGCCGACGCCCGGTCCGAGGTCCGGGTGGCCCGTCTGACGGCCATCGCGGTCGGCTTCCTGGCCATCATCGGAGGCATCGTCACCAACGGCCAGAACGTGGCCTTCCTGGTGTCGCTGGCCCTGGCGCTCGCCGCGTCCGCCAATCTGTCGACCATCCTCTACACCCTGTACTGGAAGCGGTTCAACACGACGGGGACGCTGTGGAGCATCTACGGCGGTCTGGGGTCGGGGCTCATCCTGATCCTCTTCTCGCCCGCGACCTCGGGTAGTTCGACGGCCATCTTCAAGGATGTCGACTTCCACTGGTTCCCGCTCACCAACCCCGGCATCGTGTCGATCCCGCTCTCCTTCCTCTGCGGATTCCTCGGCACGGTCCTGAGCAAGGACCCCGCGGACCCCGAGAAGCAGGCGGAGATGGAAGTACGGGCGCTGACCGGAATCGGCAGCAAGGCCTGAGCTGGCGCCACGAGGCCGGTACGGGGAGCACATCTCCCCGTACCGGCCTCGTTCGTCGTCACCGCGCGGGCGGCGGCGCGGTGCTGCGGCGCAGCACGAGCCGGGTGGGGACGAGCGTGGTGCCGCGGCCCGGGGCGCTCTGCTGCATCTGGCGCAGGACGCCCTCCACACAGCGGCGCCCGACCTCGGCGAAGTCCTGGTGCACGGTGGTCAGCGGCGGCAGGAACTCCCCGGCCTCGGGGATGTCGTCGAAGCCGATGACGCTGACGTCGTCCGGCACCCTCCGGCCCTTTTCGTGCAGGGCCCGCAACAGGCCGAGCGCCATCTGGTCGTTGGCGGCGAACACCGCCGTGCAGTCGCCCTCGGCGGCGAGCGCGAGCCCGGCGCGGTAGCCGGACTCGGCCGACCAGTCGCCCCGTACGAGCGGTGGCGGAACGCGCCCGGCCTCGGTGAGCGCCGCGTGCCAGGCGTCGGCGCGGCGCTGTGCCGCGAACGAGCCCTCGGGACCGGCGAGATGCCACACGGTCCGGTGGCCCAGCCCGAGCAGATGGTCCACCGCGTCGCGAGTGCCGCCCGCCTGATCGGTGTCGACCACCGTATAGCGGTCCCCGGCGTCCGAGTCGGCCACGACGACCTGGACGTGGGGCGGCAGGGAGAGCGCCGCCGCGTCGAGGAGGTGGACCTCCATGATGACGATGACGGCGTCGACGGCGAGTTCGCCCAGCCGGGAGAAGGCGCCGCGCACCTCGTCCTGGGTGGGGACGGCGACGGGGAGCAGGGTGACCGCGTAGCCCTCGTGTGCCGCGGAGGTGGCGATCGCTTCCAGCGTGCGCACATTGCCCGTGGTGGAGAGGGTGAAGGTGATGACGCCGATGGTGCGGAACTCGCCGCGCTTGAGCGCCCGGGCCGCGCTGTTGGGCCGGTAGCCGAGCTGCTTCATGGCGGCCAGCACCTCCCGCCGCGTGTCCTCGGTGACACCGGGATACCCGTTGGAGACCCGGGACACGGTCTGCGCGGAGACACCGGCGAGACGCGCCACGTCCGCCATGGACGCGCGCTGCGCGCGCCGGGCGGCCCGCGTCCCGGTGCCGCCGTCGCCCGCCGGGGGGCTCTCCACCGAGGGGTTGTCCGCTGCTTCCACTGTCTCCCTCGCTGCGTGCGTCCCGGATTTGCCAGACGGCTCTTGACCACCGTCATTGGGGCAGTGTAGACATTCCGCCATCAGATGTTTACGTAAACATAACACCTCCGCGCTTCCTTGATCGCCGGAATGTTTACGCAAACATCGCGACGGCGCATGGCGCCGGTTCCGTGATGGACGAGCGAGGAACGACATGACGACGCTGCAACCCGCCGCCGTGAAACGGCGCCCGGCCCGGCCTCCGGCGAAGCGGGACCGCCGCTCCTGGACGGGGTGGGGGTTCATCGGCCCCTTCGTGGTGGTCTTCGCCTTCGTCTTCCTGGCCCCGATCGCCTATTCGATCTACCTCAGCCTCTTCCGTGACCAGCTCATCGGCGGCACCACGTTCGTCGGCCTGGACAACTACCAACAGGCCCTGGAGGACGACCGGTTCTGGGAGTCCCTGACCCGGGTGTCGCTGTTCCTGCTGGTGCAGGTGCCGATCATGCTGGGCATCGCCCTGCTCGTCGCCCTCGCCCTGGACAGCGGGCGGCTGTACGGACGGGACTTCTTCCGGATCTCGATCTTCCTGCCGTACGCGGTGCCCGCCGTGGTCGCCACCCTGATGTGGGGGTTCATGTACGGCACCCGCTTCGGCCTGGTGAGCGACATCAACGACGCCCTCGGGGTGTCCCTGCCGAACCCGCTCTCGCCCGATCTGGTGCTGACGTCCATCGGCAACATCGTCACCTGGGAGTTCGTCGGCTACAACATGCTGATCTTCTACTCCGCGCTCCGCGTCATCCCGCACTCCCTCTACGAGGCCGCGGAGATCGACGGCGCCGGGCAGATCCGCGTCATCACCGCCATCAAGCTCCCGGCGATCCGCGGCGCCCTGGTCATCGCCACCATCTTCTCGATCATCGGCACCTTCCAGCTGTTCAACGAGCCGAACATCCTCCAGAAGCTGGCGCCCAACGCCATCACCACGGACTACACCCCGAACTTCTACACGTACTCGCTGTCCTTCTCGGGCCAGCAGCACAACTACTCCGCGACGGTCGCCATCATCATGGGGCTGATCACCATGGTCATCGCCTACGTCGTCCAGCTGCGCGGCATGCGCAAGGGAGCGTGAAGCGATGAGCAGCCCCGCCACCACCGTCTCCCGGCCCGCGTCCGCCACGGCCGACTCCCCGGGCTCCCCGCCCCGGCTGCGCATGCCGCGCAAGCGCGCCGAGGGGCGCCGCCCGCGCCGCAGCGTGCTGCTGACCCTCCTCACCGGGCTGGTCCTGCTGTACTCGCTGGTGCCGCTGGCCTGGCTGGTCATCAGCGCCACCAAGACCCAGGAGGGCCTGGCCCGGTCGTTCGGGCTGTGGTTCAGCGGTGACTTCGCCCTGTGGGACAACATCCGGGAGACGCTCACCTACCAGGACGGCGTCTTCACCCGCTGGCTGCTGAACACCCTGCTGTACGTGGTGGCCGGGGCCGGCGGCGCCACCCTGCTGGCGGTCCTGGGCGGCTACGCCCTGGCCAAGTTCACCTTCCCGGGCAAGCGCGCCGTCTTCGCCGTCGTCATCGGCGCCGTCGCGGTGCCCGGCACCGCGCTGGCCGTGCCCACCTTCCTGATGTTCAGCAAGATGGAGCTCACCAACACTCCTTGGGCGGTGATCATCCCGTCCCTCATCTCGCCCTTCGGCCTGTACCTGATGTGGGTCTTCGCCACCGAGGCCGTACCCGACGAACTGCTGGAGGCCGCCCGCATCGACGGCGCGAGCGAGGTGCGCACCTTCTTCCAGGTCGTCCTGCCGCTGCTCGCGCCCGGCATCGTGACCGTCCTGCTGTTCACGATGGTCGCCACCTGGAACAACTACTTCCTGCCGCTGATCATGCTCAAGGACCCGGACTGGTATCCGCTGACCCTGGGCCTCCACAGCTGGAACGACCAGGCCGCGACCGCCGGTGGCGAGGCCGTGTTCAACCTCGTCATCACCGGCTCCCTGATCACCATCGTGCCGCTGATCGCCGCGTTCCTCCTGCTCCAGAAGTACTGGCAGTCCGGGCTCGCCGCCGGAAGCGTCAAGGAATAGCCCCACCCCGTCAAGGAACAGCCCCACCGCCCCGCACCACGAAGAAGCCCCGCACCACGGAGAAGTGGAAAGCACGCCCATGCGCAAGAACGCCCGCCGCCTGCTGCGCGGCATAGCCCTGGTCTCCGCCCTCACCCTGGGGGCCACCGCCTGCGGCGGCTCCGACGACGGTGCCGCCGACCAGAAGCCGGTGTCCTCCAGCGACATCGACAAGGCCCTGAAGAAGGGCGGCACCCTGACGGTGTGGGCCTGGGAGCCCACACTGAAGAAGGTCGCCGACGACTTCGAGAAGGAACACCCCGCGGTCAAGGTCAACTTGGTCAACGCGGGCACCAACAAGGACCAGTACAAGGCCCTCCAGAACGCCATCGCCGCGAAGAAGGGCGTCCCCGACGTCGCGCAGATCGAGTATTACGCGCTGGGCGAGTACGCCCTGACCAAGGCGCTCGACAAGCTGGCCCCGTACGGCGCGGACAAGCTCGCCGCGAAGTACTCCCCGGGCCCGTGGAACTCCGTGAAGTCCGGCAAGGACGTCTACGCCCTGCCCATGGACTCCGGGCCCATGGCGATGTTCTACAACAAGAAGGTCTTCGACAAGTACAAGCTCAAGGTGCCGACCACCTGGGACGAGTACGTCAAGACCGCGCGCGACCTGCACAAGGCCGACCCCAAGGCGTACATCACCGCTGACACGGGAGAGGGCGGCACCGCCACCAGCATGCTGTGGCAGGCCGGTTCCCGCCCGTACAAGGTCGACGGCACCAAGGTGAAGATCGACTTCTCCGACGCGGGCGCCAAGAAGTACACCGACACCTGGCAGAAGCTCCTCGACGACAAGCTGGTCGCGCCCATCACCGGCTGGACCGACGACTGGTACAAGGGCCTCGGCGACGGCACCATCGCGACGCTGACCGCCGGTGCCTGGATGCCCGCCAACTTCGCCTCCGGTGTGAAGGAGGCCTCCGGCGACTGGCGCGTGGCACCGCTGCCGCAGTGGAAGGCGGGGGACAAGACCACCGCGGAGAACGGCGGCAGCTCCCTGGCCCTGCCCACCCTGGGCAAGCACAAGGAACTCGCCTACGCCTTCACCGAGTACGCAGGCGCGGGCAAGGGCGTGCAGACCCGGATCAAGGAGGGCGCCTTCCCGGCGACCACCGCGGACCTCGAATCCGACGCGTTCCAGAACACCGCGTTCCCGTACTTCGGCGGCCAGAAGGCCAACAAGATCTTCGCCGAGTCGGCCGCGAACGTCGGCAGCGGCTGGTCGTACCTGCCCTACCAGGTCTACGCCAACTCCATCTTCAACGACACCGTCGGCAAGGCCTACGTCTCCCGCACCAAGCTGGCCGACGGCCTGAAGGCCTGGCAGGACGCCTCCGTCAAGTACGGAGAAGAGCAGGGCTTCACCGTCCAGAAGTAACCAGCCCCGCCCGCGCCGCCCCGTGCGGTCCACCGGAAGGACCACCATGATCTCCACCCTCCAGACCCAGCCTCCGCAGGGACCGGACGGTGACCTCACCCCCCGCATCGGCTACGGCGCGGACTACAACCCCGAGCAGTGGCCGCGCGAGGTGTGGGAGGACGACATCCGGCTGATGCGCGAGGCCGGGGTCACCATCGTCTCCGTGGGGATCTTCTCCTGGGCCCGCATCCAGCCGGCCGAGGACGCGTGGGACTTCGGCTGGCTCGACGAGGTCATGGACCTGCTGCACACCGGTGGCATCGGGGTCGACCTGGCCACCGCCACCGCGTCCCCGCCGCCCTGGCTCACCACGGCGCACCCGGAGATCCTCCCGGTGACCGCCTCCGGTGAGACGGTGTGGCCGGGGGCGCGGCAGCACTGGCGCCCCACCTCGCCCGTCTTCCGCACCCACGCCCTGCGCCTGGTGCGGAAGCTGGCCGGGCGGTACGCCGGCCATCCCGCCCTGGTCGCCTGGCACGTCTCCAACGAGCTGGGCTGCCACAACATCTACGACTACTCCGACGACGCCGCCCGCGCCTTCCGTGACTGGCTGCGCGCCCGCTACACCACCCTCGACGCCCTCAACCACGCCTGGGGCACCGCGTTCTGGTCCCAGCGGTACGGCGACTGGGACCAGATCCTGCCGCCCCGGCTGGCCGCCTCCCACCCGAACCCCACCCAGCAGCTGGACTTCAAGCGCTTCTCCTCCGACGCGCTGAAGGAGCACCTGCGCGCCGAGCGGGACGTCCTGCGCGAGCTCACCCCGGGGATTCCGGTCACCACGAACTTCATGGTGATGGGCGAAACCAAGGGCATGAACTACGCCGACTGGGCCGGTGAGATCGACTTCGTCTCCAACGACCACTACGTCAGGCCCGGCCCGCAGGCCCGCGACGAGCTGTCCTTCTCCGCGAACCTCGTCAGCGGCATCACCGGCGGACGCCCCTGGTTCCTCATGGAGCACTCCACCAGCGCCGTCAACTGGCAGCCGGTCAACGTCGCCAAGCGGCCGGGCGAGCTGGCCCGTGACGCGCTGCTGCACGTGGCCCACGGCGCCGACGCCGTGTGCTTCTTCCAGTGGCGGCAGTCGGCGGCCGGCGCCGAGAAGTACCACTCGGCGATGGTGCCGCACGCCGGGCCCGACAGCGAGGTGTTCCGCTCGGTGGCCGCCCTCGGCCGGACCCTGCGGACCCTCGCCCCGGTGGCGGGCTCGACGCGCGAACCGGCCCGGGTCGGGATCGTCTTCGACTGGGAGTCGTGGTGGGCGAGCGAACAGGACTCCCACCCGACCTCCCGCCTCGACTACCGCCAGGAGGCGCTGGACTGGTACTCCGCGCTCCTCGCCCTCGGCATACGCGCCGACGTCATCACCGCGACCGCCGACCTCGGCCGGTACGAGGTGCTGATCGCGCCGGTGCTGCACATGGTCCCCGCGGCGCTCGCCAAGGACCTCACCCGGTACGCCGAGCAGGGCGGCCACCTGATCGCCACCTACTTCTCCGGGATCGTGGACGAGAACGACCACGTCTGGCTCGGCGGCTACCCGGGAGCCCTGAGCGAGCTGCTCGGCATCCGCATCGAGGAGTTCGGCCCGCTGCTCGACGGCGAGACGGTCGAAATCGAGAGCGCAACAGGCGCCGACGGCACGGCCACCGGCACCCTGTGGACCGACCGGATCACCGTCACCGCCCCCGAGGTGGAGGTGCTGGCCCACTACCGCGACGGAACGTACCCGGGCCGCCCCGCCGTCACCCGCCGCGCGGTGGGCGGGGGATCGGCCGCGTACGTCTCCACCCGGCTGGGCCCGGGCGGCCTCACCGGACTGCTGCCCGCGCTGCTCGCCTCCGCCGGGGTCACCAGCGAACTGCCGGACGGCGCCCGGGGAAGCGTCGAGCTGGCCGTGCGCCGCGACGGCGGCAGCCGCTATCTGTTCCTGGTCAACCGCACCGATACGACGGTGCCGCTGACCGGGCTCGCCGGGGAACCCCTGATCGGCGGTGCCGCGGGCGACGGGGTGTTCGCCCTGGCCCCCAGGGGTGTCGCCGTGCTGCGACAGCCCACGACCTGACGGCGGGATCCGCCACGTCTGTCACCGCCTCCTGAAACTCCGCCGTCGCCCCCGCGGGCACGGCGGCCGGTCCACCGAAGCGTCCGCACACGAGTTGGGAGCACACGTTGGCACGCCGTACCCGCACACGACGCCTCCTGGGAACCATCGGAGTCACCGCCCTGGCCACCGGGGCGGCCCTCATCACCGCCCCGCCGGTGACCGCGCAGGCCACGGCCGATGCCGTCACCGTCTCACCCGATCCCACGTACCAGGCGGACAGATTCGAGGGCTGGGGCACCAGCCTGGTCTGGTTCGCCAACGCCACCGGCGACTACCCCCAGGAGATCCGCGAGAAGCTGGCCCGGCTGCTCTTCGGGGACAGCGGCCTCGCCCTCAACATCGCCCGCTACAACATCGGCGGTGGCAATGCCCCGGACGTCAAGGACTACCTCCGCGCCGGGGGAGCGGTCGAGGGCTGGTGGAAGGCCCCGGAGGGCACCACGCGCGAGGACACCGACTGGTGGAGCGCGGACGACAAGGCCGACTGGAACCCGGACGCCGACGCCACCCAGCGCTGGTGGGTCGACCGCATCAGAGGCGACATCGACCACTGGGAGACGTTCAGCAACTCGCCGCCCTGGTTCATGACCAAGAGCGGCTATGTGTCCGGCGGCTTCAACGCCACCGACGAACAGCTCAAGCCGGAATCCGTCGACGACTTCGCCGCCTATATGGCGGGCGCCACCAAGCGGCTGGAGAAGGCACACGGCATCAAGGTCGACACCGTCGACCCGTTCAACGAACCCAACACCAACTACTGGAGCACCCGCCTGGGAGCCGACGGCGAGCCGGTCGGCGGACGGCAGGAGGGCGCGCACATCGGCCCGGAGGTCCAGCAGAAGGTGATCGGCGCGCTGGCGCCCGCCCTGAAGAAGGCGCGGACCGGCGCGAAGATCTCCGCCATGGACGAGACCAACCCCTCCATCTTCACGCAGAACTGGAACACCTACCCGCAAGCGGTGCGCGACCTCGTCGGCCAGATGAACGTCCACACCTATGGCACCGGCGGCCGCACCAGCGCGCGCGACCTCGCCAAGGCGGCGGACAAGCCGCTGTGGATGAGCGAGGTCGAGGGCGACTGGGGCGACGGCCAGAGCTTCACCGATATGCGGCCCGGCCTCGGCCTCGCCCGGCAGATGGTGGACGACCTGCGCGAACTGGAGCCCAAGGCCTGGGTGTTCTGGCAGCCGGTCGAGGACTACGACAACATGAAGCCCGGCGGGGAGTCGGCCAAGGGCGGGAACTGGGGCAGCATCCAGATCCCCTTCAGCTGCACCTCCAAGGACACGCTCAAGACCTGCCCCATCCGAACCAACACCAAGTTCGACACGGCCCGCAACTTCACCCACTACATCAAGCCCGGCGACCGGCTCATCAAGACCGATGACACCTCCAGCGCCGCGGCCGTCTCCAAGAAGGGCAACGCGGCCACCGTCGTCCACGTCAACAGCGGCGCCGCCGAGCGTGCCGTCACCCTCGACCTGTCCAAGTTCGGCAAGGTCGGCCGCCACGCGACCGTCACCCCCGTGGTGACCAGCGCCGAGGGCAAGCTGGAGCGGCAGGACGCCATCGAGGTGACGGAGAAGAAGGCCACCTTCACCGCGCCCGCCCAGTCCGTGACGACCTTCCTCGTCAAGGGCGTGTCCGGGGTGGCCAAGGACGCCGCCGAGCTGCGCAAGGGCCACACGTACGAGCTGACCGGTGTCCAGAGCGGCAAGGCGCTCACCGTCGCCGACGACGGCACCAAGCTCGTCATCAAGGGCGCGGACACGGCCGCCACCGGCCAGAAGTGGCAGCTGCGCCAGATCAGCGGCGACACCGGCAACCGGCAGCGGTACGTGTTCACCAACCCCGTGGCGGGCAAGCGGCTGGCCGTCCGGGACGGCGCACCGGTGCTGGAGCCGGACCACGGGAAGCGTGACAAGGCCACCCAGTGGATCATGTCGACCACCGGTGACGGCACCTGGACCCTGGTCAACGCGGCCACCGGCCGGCTGCTGGAGGTGGGCGGACAGGCCACGCAGGACGGCGCCGCCGTCACCGTCTGGACCCCGACGTCCGGCGCGAACCAGCGCTGGAAGGTCTCCGACGTGAGCTGATGTCGGTGAGTTGGCGTCTGTGAGCTGACGTCCGGAGTCCCGTCTACCTCAATTGAGGTAGACGGGACTCCGTCGATATGCGTAGCCAGATTTCGACTAAGCGTACGAAGCAGCAGGTCAGGGCCACTTCCTAGGCTCTGGGACATGGCTCTACATGTCGAACGATGCCCGCGCGTGCTGGGCGCGGCCATCGCCACGGCCGTCGCCGCCGGTCTGGCGCTCGGCGCCCTGGCCGCACCCGCCGCCGGGGCCGCGGACGGCCGCACCGCCCAGGGCGCCGAGAAGCCCCGCCCCAAGGCCCACACCGGCTCGCCGGTGCGGGTCAACCAGGTCGGCTATCCGACGTACGGCCCCAAGCAGGGCACCGTCGTGACCGGCGCCACCCAGCCCCTGACGTGGACGCTCAAGGCGGCCGACGGCACCAAGCGGGCCAGTGGCCTCACCACCCCCGCGGGCGTCGACCCCAGCTCCCGGCAGCGCGTGCAGACCTTCGACTTCAGCAAGGTCACCGACGCGGGCGAGGGCTACACCCTCACCATCGGCGGGCAGAAGAGCGAGCCGTTCACCATCGGCGACCACCTCTACGGCGCGCTGCGCGACGACTCGCTGGCGTACTTCTACCACAACCGCAGCGGCATCAAGATCGACAAGGACCTCGTCGGGGCCCGGTACGCCCGCCCCGCGGGCCATGACGAGGCCGCCGCGCACCGCGGCGACACCGACGTCCCGTTCCGGTGGCACGGGTCCGACTACCGGCGCAATGTCTCCGGTGGCTGGTACGACGCCGGTGACCAGGGCAAATACGTCGTCAACGGCGGCATCTCCGTCGCTCAGCTGATGTCCGCCTACGAGCGCACCCGCACCACCCAGGGTGCCAACGGCGACGCGCTGAGTGACGGCAAGCTGCGGGTGCCCGAGCGCGGCAACGGCGTCCCGGACATCCTCGACGAGGCGCGCTGGGAGATGGACTTCCTCATGCGCATGCAGGTCCCCCGGGGCAAGCCGTACGCCGGAATGGCGTTCCACAAGATGCACGACAAGAAGTGGACCGGGTTCCCGACGCGGCCGGACCAGGACAAGCAGCCGCGGGTGCTGCGTCCGCCGTCCACCGCGGCCACCCTCAACCTGGCGGCCGCCGCCGCGCAGTGCGCGCGCCTCTTCCAGCCCTACGACCCGGACTACGCCGCCCGGTGCCTGGAGACGGCCCGGACCGCCTGGGCCGCGGCCAAGAAGCATCCGAAGATGTTCGCCAGTGACAAGGACTCCATCGGGGGCGGCGCGTACGGCGACCGCCACGTCGGCGACGAGTTCTACTGGGCCGCCGCCGAGCTGTTCCTCACCACCGGTGAGGACACCTACCGCACGGCCGTCCTCCGCTCACCGCTGCACGGCGACGTCGACGCGCTCTTCCCGCGCGGCGGCGCCCTGTCCTGGTCGGCGACCGCGGGCCTCGGCGCCCTCGACCTGGCCACCGTCCCCAGCAAGCTCACCGCTGAGCAGCGCGCCGCCGTGCGCGCGACGGTGACGAAGGCCGCCGACGCTTATGCCTCGGACTCCGCGAAGTCGGCCTACGGCGTTCCGTACGCGCCGAAGGGCGGAACGTACGAGTGGGGCTCCAACAGCCAGGTGCTGAACAACATGGTCGTGCTCGCCACCGCACACGACCTGACCGGCAAGCCCCGCTACCGCGACGCGGTGCAGCGCGGCATGGACTACCTGCTGGGCGGCAACCCGCTCAACCAGTCCTATGTCACGGGCTACGGCGAACGGAACTCGCACCGTCAGCACCACCGCTTCTGGGCGCACCAGATCGACGCCAGGCTGCCGAGCCCGGCCCGCGGTTCGCTGGCCGGTGGCCCGAACTCCGGGCTGGAGGACCCGGTCTCGGCCAGGAAGCTGAAGGGCTGCGCCCCGGCCATGTGCTACACCGACGACATCATGGCGTTCTCCACCAACGAGATCACCATCAACTGGAACGCGCCCCTGGCCTGGGTGTCCTCCTACCTCGACGACGTTGAGCATATGTCTGAGCGGCGCCCCTGACCGTGTGGCATCTGTTCATGGTGGCGCGGTGTCCGCACGCCTACCGTGTGCGGGCATACGCCACGGTCGAGCGCGTCGAGGAGGAGCCGGATGCGGGAGGTGCACACCCCCGACACGCTCGGTGAGCGGTACTTCGTCGTGATCGGCGGCGAGGTGGCGCGCAAGGTCTGCGGCTCCCTGCGGGCGGCCGGACACCGGGTGCGCCACTTCGCCCAGCCCACCGACGAGGACCTGCGCCAGGCGCTGGACCGGGAGGTGGCGGGTGTCGCGATCCTGCTCGAGGACGACGCCGAGTCCCTGCGCTACGCGCTCGCGGTGGAACACATCCACCCCAAGGTCACCCTCGTGGTGACGATCTTCGACCGGACCGTGGCCGACCAGCTGGTGCGTGTGGTCCCGAACTGCCAGGTCACCTCCCCGGCCGACGTGGCCGCGCCGGTCCTCCTGGCGGGCTGCCTCCAGCCCGATCTGCTCGCGCTCACCAGGACGGCCTCGGGCCACGCGGGCGCCCGCTGGGACGGGGACACCGTGCGCCTCCAGCCGTACCGGCCACCGCGTTCCCTGCGGTACCGGGCGTGGCTGGGGAAGTTCCGGGGGCAGCTGCGGCCGCACGACGGCAGTTCGCGGATCATGCTGATGGGCTTCGCCGGGCTGCTCGCCGTGCTGCTGACGGACTGGGTCTGGCTGGTGGCCCTGCACCACCGCACCCCCGTCGAGGCGTTCTTCGAGGCGGCGCGCACCGTGGCCGCCGTCGGCCCGGCGCTCGCCCACGGCTCGCACGCGTATCTGATGTTCTCCGGCCTCGCGATGCTCATCACCATCGTCTTCACCGCCGTCTTCACCGCCGGTGTGGTCGACCGGCTGCTCGCCCCGCGGGCGGTCGGCATCGTGGGCCCGCGCGCCCTGCCCCGGGGCGGCCATGTGGTCGTCGTCGGGCTGGGACAGGTGGGGCTGCGGCTGTGCACCCAGCTCCAGGACCTGGGCATCGGTGTGATCGCGGTCGAGCGGAACCCGGCGGCCCCGAACCTCCGGCTGGCCAGGGCGCTCGGAGTGCCCGTCGTCGTCGCCGACGCCACGGACAAGTTCGTGCTGCGCAAGCTCCGCCTCGGGCGGGCGCAGGCGATGGCCGCGGTGGCGTCGGACGACCTGGACAACATCTCCGTGTCGGTGGCGGCGCTGGCCGTCGCGCCCGAGCTGCGCGTGGTGATGCGCGCGGGGGACCACGAGGCCATCGCGGAGACCCGCTCGCTGTTCAAGATCGGTCTGGTGCACGACCTGGGCAGCCTGAGCGCCGCGTACACCACCGCGAGCCTGACCGGACTCCGGCCGCGCGGGGTGCTGGCCCACGGCAAGCGGCTCCTGGTGGAGGGCGCGGACGGCGCGTTCGTGCCGTGGCCGCAGCCGGAGCGCTGCGGCCACCCCTGACCTCGGGGGATCACCTCAGCGTTACGGTGAGCGTGTCCCGGGAGTACGACGGCACGGCGGTGTACGTGTGCCCCTCCGCGCGGACCCTGATGGCGGCGAACCGGCCGTGCAGCCCGCCGCGGGCGTGCAGCACCCTGATGCGGGTGTGCCGGGCGGGGGAGTGGCGGCCGTCCAGCCGGATGTCCAGGACACTGCCGTCGCCGAGCACGGCGGACCGGGCCACCGTGAGCGCCGGCGTACCGCCGTCGGCGGTGGCTGCGACCACCTCCAGCGTGGCGCCGGAGGCCACGACGAGGCCCCGCCGCGCCCGTACCCCGCCGGGCGACGCGAGCCGCAGGGT
This sequence comes from Streptomyces sp. BRA346, assembly GCF_052851135.1. Lineage (NCBI taxonomy): Bacteria > Bacillati > Actinomycetota > Actinomycetes > Kitasatosporales > Streptomycetaceae > Streptomyces > Streptomyces sp. BRA346. Next base: position 122,897 of record NZ_JAIWIH010000002.1, read on the forward strand.
GCCGCCGTGGACCCGGACCTCGCCGGTGCCCAGGGCTTCCGGAGACCCCGCGGCCAGGGTTCCCGCCTCCACCCGGGTGCCGCCGCCGTAGCGGTTGCGGCCGGTGAGGGTCAGGGTGCCCGTGCCCCGTTTGACGAGGCCGCCGTCGCCGGTGATGTCGTTGCGCCAGGTGTCGGCCGCGCCGAACCCGCCTCGCCCCGCGTCCATCTCCACGCGTACGTCGTGGTCGAAGGCCCCGTAACCGTCCGCCGCGGCGAAGAGGTTGAGCCGCCCCCACTGCTCGGGCCCCTCCAGCAGGGCGTACCCGGAGGGGACGGCGGTGGTGCGCAGCACCTCCCGGCGCTGGTGCGCGGTGAGGTAGGGCAGCCGGGTCTCGATGAGCACTTCGGCACCCTTGGGGACGGTCATCTCGCGGTGTCCGCCGCCCCTGGGCAGGACATAGGTCAGACGTGAGGTGAACGCGCGGGCGTTGGCGGCGCGATCGGCGTACGGGTCGGTGTCCGGGCCCGCCGCGTGCGCGGTGTCCCACAGCGTGTCGGCCGTGGTGCCGGTCCGGGAGCGGAGGTAGTCGGCGGCCTGCCGGCGCGCGGCGGCCTTGAGCCCGGCGTTGGCCGGGTCGTACAGCGCCGCGGCGGCCAGCGCGGTGGCCAGGATGCGGCCCCCGATGACGTCGAGCGCGGAGTGCATGCCGGACAGGATCCGGGTGTGGGAGGCCGCGGAGGCATGGGTCAGCAGTTCCTGGAACCGCTCGGGTATGGCGTACGCCAGCGCGAGACCGGCCAGGTACAGCGCGTTGGTGTGACCGCTCGGGAAACCACCGTCCTCGGCCGGTGTGCTGCCGCGCTGACGCAGCAACTGGGGGGTGACGGCCACCTCGGAGGCGTAGACGGGGAAGCCGAAGGCGTCCGTGGCGCCGGTGGCGACGACCTCGCTGTGCTCCGTCATCCGCCAGGGACGCGGGTACTGGTACCCGTACTTGGCGGGGTTGCCCGACGCGTACGGGCCGCGCAGCCTCTGCACGAGCCGGACGACGTCGCCCAGGTCCGAGTCGGTGGCCCCGGCCCCGATGGCGGAACCGGCGGGTGCGCCGGGCGGCACGGCGTCACTGACGGTGGTGGCCGGCGTGGTGTCCGGGGCGCTGGTGATGCTGGTGACGGCCTTGGCACCGGTGCGGTAGACCTCGGTGAGCGGGCCGAGGCCGCCGGTGGCCGCGTAACTCTGGTCCTGGCGGTCGTAGATGAACGATTCCCGCGCCTGGGCGTCGGTGCGCCGCCCGGTGAGGGCGATCGAGTAGCGCATGTTGGCGCGCAGCACACCGGCCGCGAGCGGGGTGCCGTTGTTCCAGGCCGTGCCGGTGTGCCAGAGCCGCTGCACACCGCTGAGGATGCGGAGGGCCGCGTTGGTCTCGGGGGTGAGGTTGGCCGTGGTGTTGGTCTTGTAGTCGTCGACGAAGGCCGTGAGGGCCCGCTCGGCCGTCTTCTCCGCCGCCCGGGCCAGGGGGCCGGGCAGGAGGGCTAACGCGGTCGGGAGGGTGATCAGACCCGCCGGGACCGAGGCGGAACGCCGGAGGAAACCCCTGCGGTCCAGGGTGGGTTCCGCGGACCGGCCGGGGGAGGTACGCGCCGTCATGCTGCCCTCGCGATTCTCGTCGTAAGCGCTTGCTGAAGACTTGACGCGACGGAAGTGTAGAGGGCCTCCGCGGCAAGGAGTGACGGGAGGCGGCGGTTGTCATGGGGGCGTGCGGCGCGGGGTCAGCCCGCGGCGGGGTTGCGGATGGCCGCGATGTCGAACTGGAGGCGGACCTTCTCGCTCACCATGGCCCCGCCCTGGGCCAGTTTGGCGCTGTAGGTCAGGCCCCAGTCGGAGCGGTTGATGGTGGTCGTGCCGTCGAAGCCGACGCGCTCGTCGCCGAAGGGGTCGGTGACGTGGCCGATGTAGGTCAGCTCCAGGACCACCGGGCGGGTGGCGTCTCTCATGGTGAGGTCGCCGGTCATGCGGTACACGTCCTGGCCCGCGAGCTCCACCTCGCGGCTGCGGAAGCTGATGCGCGGGTAGGTCCGGGCGTCCAGGAAGTCGCGGCTCATCAGGTGGGCGTCCCGCTGCTCGACACCGGTGTCGACGCTGGCGCTGGACAGCACGATCTCGGCCCGGGAGCGGGCCGGGTTCCGGCCGTCGAAGTAGAGGAGGCTCTCATATTCGGTGAACGCGCCGCGCACCGTGGTCACCATGGCGTGCCGGACCGAGAAACCGATCCTGCTGTGCGCCGCGTCGATGATCCATTCCCCGGTGAGGGCCGACAGCCCGGGAGCCGCCTCGGCGGCGCGGTCGGGGGCGGCCGGGGTGTCCTGGGTGGCCGTGGAGCGGGGCGAGAAGTTGCGAGTAAAAAGTTTCATAGGGCATCTAGTTACTGCACGGGTGAGTTTCGCTGCAAGTCCTGTTCTGGAACCGACCCGGGACTGTTGGACGTCACCCTACCGTCCGGTCCGTAATTCCCCTCGCGAAGAACGGTTCCGTGGTCGCGGCTCCGGCACCGGGTCTTCACATGTCAACGGCGGGCGCGGAGTGCCGGATGACGGTGAATCAGCGGACGAAACACTCTTTGCGTACCGGGCTTCGCGCCGAATTCCGGTACCACTGCTTTAACTTTGCGATACCTGCCTTCACTGGTCGTTTCACTTCTTCAAAATATCTCCACGAACCCGTCCGGCTGTGGTGGATCATGTGGGGGTGCCGTCATTCCCGGCCCAGCCAGGTGGTCAGGGCCCACCACCGGCGCAGGGTGTCCAGCGATCCGCCGCGGCCGCCGGGACGGGTGTCGGTCAGTGAGGTGCCGGTGATCTGCTGGAACCGGCCTCCGGACCGATCTGTCAGGGCGTGTCCTGGACGCCACCGGCGGGCCGGTCCCCGGGCTGTACGCGGCGGGGAGGCCGCGGGGTTCGGTGGCGGCGGTGTCCATGGATACCGCTCCCTGGAGGGCACGTTCCTGGGCGGCTGCCTGTTCTCGGGCCGTCGGACGGGGCGGGCCGCGGCGGAGGCCACCGCGACCTGACCCCTCTGATGGGAAGCCCTCAGACGGGCAGGCGTCCCTTGCTGCGCATGGCCGCGCGGACGCGGTCCTCGGCCAGCCCGCGCCCGGCCGCGTGCGGAGTCGTGCCACGGCGCTCGGCCTCGTCCAGGACGGTGACCGCGTTCGCGCGCAGCCGACCGGAGATCGTCTCGAAGATGGTGCGGGTCTCGGGCCGGAACCCGGAGTAGCGGGCGTCCATGGCGAACGCGGCGGCCACGACACCCCCGGCGTTGGCCACGAAGTCGGGCAGCACGGTGATGCCGCGCCCGGCGAGGACTTCCTGGGCCGCCGGGGAGGTGGGCAGATTGGCGCCCTCGACCACCAGTCCGGCCTTGATCAGGTGGGCCGTACGGTCGTCGATGACGTCCTGGAGGGCGGCGGGCACCAGGATGTCGCAGTCGACGGTGAGTTCCTGGCCGGAGGCGAGCACCTCGCCCTCGGTGTGCCGGACGACGAAGTCGTCGCCGTGCTCCTCGCGGGCGGCCAGCAGGGAGCGTACGTCCAGCCCGCTGGGGCCGTGCAGCGCACCGCGGGCCGTGGACACGGCCACGACGGTGGCGCCCAGTTCGGCGAACCGCGCCGCCGCGGCGGCGCCCACCGCGCCGAACCCCTGGATGGCCACCCGGCAGCCGGACAGGGGCAGCCCGCGGCGCTGCGCGGCGGCGTCGGTGGCCTCGGCGATGCCGTAGCCCGTGACCCCGAGCTTGTCGTAGGCGACGCCGCCCAGGTGTTCCGGGGTGCCGACGGCCGCGCCGCGGTCCCCCAGCTCGTCCTGGATGATGGCGGCGTCGCTCTCGGTCAGCCCCATGTCCAGCCCCATGACGTATTCGCGGGGCACCTCGTTGGACAGCGCGCGGGCGAACGCGCGCAGGATCGCCTCCTTGTCGCGGGACCCGGGATCGGCGGCGATGCCCGCCTTGGCGCCCCCGTAGAAGAGGTCGACCCCGGCCCACTTCCACGTCATGACGCGGGCCAGACGGGCGACTTCCCCGACCGTCACCGTGGGGCTCATCCGGGTTCCGCCCTTGGCCGTGCCCCGGGCCGTGTTGTCGATGACCAGCACGCCCTTCATGCCGGTGCGCCGGTGGGAGACGACGACGATCTTCTCGGGACCCCAGTCGTCGACGAGGGAGAGTGCGTCAGCCACGTCCGTCCGTCCTTCTCCGTAGATCGATGGATCCGTGGTCCACCTCACGATGTGGCCGGTGGCACCGCCCCGACAAGGGGCGGCAGGGCGACAGAATTGATACCGCGGAACAAGGGACGCTTATGCTCGCCCGCCCAGCCCCGTCTGCGCCACGGCGCGCAGGACGTCGACGAGCGCCACCACGGTGGGCCGCCGCTCGGCGGCGCAGCGGAACACCACGACGATGTGCCGCTCGACCGTCTCCCGCAGCCGCACCACATCGAAGCGGGAGGGCCGCAGCCTGAGCATCAGATCCGTCACCGTGCTCACCCCCACCCCCGCCTCCACCAGCGCCAGCGTCGCCGCGGTGTCCGTCACCTCGTGCAGCACCTCGGGCTCGACGCCCGCCCGGCGGAACGCGGTGCGCACGGCCCGCCCGTAATAGCTCTCGGCGGACGGCAGGATCCACCCCAGGCCGCGGGTCTGCGCCATGGTGACGCTCTCCCGGCGGTCCATCGAACCCGTCGGCACCGCGAGCGAGAAGCGCTCCCGGTGCAGCCGCATCACCCGCAGGGCCGGATCGCGCGGGATCGGTACGTCCGGATAGTCGAGCCCGAGCGCCAGATCCACGGCCCCGGAGGCCACCGCGTCGTACACCTCGTCCACGTCCATGTCACGGCTGTGGACCGTCAGCCCCGGATGCTCCTCGCGCGCCGTGCGCAGCGCCGGGGGCAGGATCTCGGCGGCGGCCGTGGCGAACAGGCCGACCAGCAGCGTGCCCGAGGCGTCGTTGCGGGTGCGCTCCAGCGCCTCGACGGCCTCGGCCTCCGTGGACAGGATCCGCTCGGCGTGCCGGGCCAGCGTCATCCCCGCGTCGGTCAGCTCCACCCGTCGCCCGGTCCGCCGCAGCAGCTCCATGCCGGTGGCCTTCTCCAGCGCCGCGATCTGCTGCGAGACCCCGCCGGGGGTATATCCGAGGGACTCCGCCACCGCGGTGATGGTGCCGCGCCGGGTCAGTTCGACGAGGGAACGCAGCTGGGCACTCGTCCAGTCCATATAGGAACCCTAATAGATCACGAGCAATAACTGTTCATGGACGTCAACGGTCGGGGTGCTGCACGATGACCGGCAGATAACTGATCGGCATCGTCCTGCACTGCGACAGCCGCGGCGCGCCGGGCCGGAGGTCCCTCCGGCCCGGCGCCCGCCTCGGGAAGGGACCGGCCGCTTGTCCTCCTCGCCCTCCTCGTCCTCCTTCCGCACCGTTCCGCCCGCCGCCGACGTCGTGATCATCGGCGGCGGGGTCATGGGCACCAGCGCCGCCTTCCACCTGGCCGAGGCCGGAGTGACGGACATCGTCGTCGTCGAACGCGGCGACCTGGGCTGCGGCAGCTCCGGCAAGCCCATCGGCGGCGTCCGCGCCCAGTTCTCCGACCCCCTCAACATCCAGCTGGGCAGCCGGAGCCTGCGCGCCTATCAGGACTTCCCGCACCGCCCCGGCGCCGACATCCGGCTCGACAGCGTCGGCTACCTCTTCCTGCTCACCAGCGAGCAGCAGGCCACGGACTTCGAGGCCTGCGTCAGGACCCAGAACGCCCTCGACGTGCCCAGCCGCATGATCGGCCCGCAGGAGGCCCGACGGCTGTGCCCCTACGTCAGCACCGAAGGACTCGTGGCCGCCGTCCACTCGCCCACCGACGGCCACGCCCGCCCCGGTCTGGTCATCGAGGGCTACGCGCGCGCCGCAACCCGGGCGGGCGTGCGCGTAGCCACCCACACCGCCGTCACCGCCATCGACACCGCGGGCGACCGGATCACCACCGTGCACACCGACCACGGGCCGATCTCCTGCGCCACCGTCATCTGTACCGCGGGCGCCTGGTCGGCCCAGATCGGGGACATGCTGGGCGTCCACCTCCCGGTGCGTCCGGTGCGCCGTCAGATCGCCTTCACCGCCCCGCTCACCCCGCCCGCCCCGCGCATCCCGTTCACCATCGACTTCGCGTCCACGGCCTACTTCCACAACAGCGACGACGGGCTGCTGTTCGGTCTCGCCGACCCCGGCCAGGCAGACGGCTACGACACCACCTGGACCCCGGAGTGGCTGGAGCTGTTCCGCGCCGCCGCACGGCGTCAGGCCCCGGCCCTGGCCGACATGGAGACGGTCGACGGCTGGGCCGGGCTCTACGAGATCACTCCGGACCACAACGCCCTGATCGGCCGTTCCGGCGAACTCGGGAACTTCCTTTACGCGACCGGGTTTTCCGGGCATGGCTTCCTCCAGGCCCCGGCGGTCGGTGAGATCGTCCGGGACCTGTACCTGGACCGCACACCGCATCTCGACGTCACACCGTTCAGCGCCGACCGCTTCACGACCGGCGCGGAAACGCGTCCCGAAGCCCATGTGGTGTAACGCCAACTGGTGTGAACCGCCAACCGAAAGGCAGCACTCTCGATGACCAGCCGGACACTCCGCCAGTGGCAGCTGCGCGCCGCGTTCGCCGCCCGGCTCTCGGACATGTACGGGCGGGAGGTCCCCGCCTACACCACCCTCGTGGACGTCTCCCGCGAGGTCAACGACGACGTGCTGCGCGCCCGGGGCGCCGACGCCGAGCGGCTGGGCTCCATCGGCCGGGTCACCGCCGAGCGCCACGGCGCGATCCGGGTCGGCACCCCCCAGGAGATGAACCAGGTCGCACGCGTCTTCGGCGCCCTCGGCATGCGTCCGACCGGCTTCTACGACCTGCGCGAGGCCGCCGCCAGCGCGGTACCCGTCATCTCCACCGCCTTCCGCCCCACCGACGGCGAGGAGCTGGCGCGCAACCCGTTCCGCGTCTTCACCTCCATGCTCACCCCCGCGGACCCGCGGTTCTTCGACGACGACCTGCGCGCCCGGCTGGAGACCTTCCTCGCCGGGCGCGAGCTGTTCCCCCCGGAGCTGCTCGCCCTCGCCGACCGGGCCGAGGCGACAGGCGAACTGCCGGAAGCGGAGGCCGAAGACTTCCTCCGGCTGGCCGTGCGCGCCTTCGAGCTGTCCACCGAGCCGATCGACCAGGGCTGGTACGCGACGCTGGAGCGGGTCTCCGCCGTCGCCGCGGACATCGGCGGCGTCCGCAGCACCCACATCAACCACCTCACCCCCCGCGTCCTGGACATCGACGAGCTGTACCGGCGCATGACCGACCGCGGCATCGAAATGATCGACACCATCCAGGGACCTCCGCACTGGGACGGCCCCGATGTGCTGCTGCGCCAGACGTCCTTCCGCGCCCTCGCCGAACCCCGGGCCATGCGCACCGCCGACGGCGACGTGACCAGCGGCTCCCTGCGGGTGCGGTTCGGCGAGGTCGAGGCGCGCGGCATCGCCCTCACTCGCGAGGGCCGGGCCCTCTACGACCGGCTGCTGACGCAGATCGACCAGGAGGCCGCCGCCCGCCCCGACGCGGACCGCGGTGACATCGCCCGCGCGCTGTGGGCGGAACACCTCCCCGCCACCGAACGGCAGCTCGCCGAGCGGAAGCTGGGTTACTTCACCTACCACGTGGTGCCCGACCGGCCACGGGACGGCAGCCGTCCGCCCGCCGACGTCGGCGAGCTGGTGGACCGGGGCTGGCTGCGCGCCGAACCCATCGTCTACGAGGACTTCCTGCCCCGCTCCGCGGCCGGCATCTTCCAGTCCAACCTCACCGGCGAAGGCGCACGCAACAACGACCACGCGGGCACCGCCTACGACAGCGCCTGGCTGTCCGGCGCCATCGGCCGCGACGTCCTCGACCCCTTCGCCCTCTACGAGCGGCAGCAGAACGACTCCATCGCCCGGGCCGCCCGAGCGCTGGAACTCGACGGCGCGCTCGGCTGACTACGGACCCGACACTTCCCGAGGGAGCCCCATGACCAGCACCGCCCTTCCCACCACCGAGGACCTGCGCGGCCGGGCCCGCACCGCCCTGGAGCGCGTCGGCGTGACCGTCCCGGAGGGCAGCGGACTCACCGCGCGCACCCCGATCACCGGCGACCACCTCTTCGAGCTGGCCGCCGCGACCCCGGCCGACGCCGAGGACGCCATCGCAGCCTCCCGTGCGGCCTTCCTCACCTGGCGCACCACCCCCGCCCCCCGGCGCGGTGAACTCGTGCGCCGTCTGGGCGAGTTGCTGCGCGACCACAAGAGCGACCTGGCCGACCTCATCACCATCGAGGCGGGCAAGATCCGCTCCGAGGCGCTGGGCGAGGTCCAGGAAATGATCGACATCTGTGACTTCGCCGTCGGCCTCTCCCGCCAGCTCTACGGACGCACCATCGCCTCCGAACGCCCCGGCCACCGGCTCGCCGAAACCTGGCACCCGCTCGGCGTGGTCGGCGTCATCTCCGCGTTCAACTTCCCCGCCGCCGTCTGGTCCTGGAACACCGCCGTCGCCCTGGCCTGCGGCGACACCGTGATCTGGAAGCCCTCCGACCTCACCCCGCTGATCTCCCTGGCTTGCGACCGGCTCCTCGCCCGGGCCGCCGAGGACGTCGGCGCGCCCCGCGACGTCCACCGGCTGCTGCTCGGCGACCGCGCCGTCGGCGAGAAGCTCGTGGACGACCCCCGCGTCGCCCTCGTCAGCGCCACCGGCTCCACCCGCATGGGCCGCGAGGTCGGCCCCCGCGTCGCCGCCCGCTTCGGCCGCAGCCTGCTCGAACTCGGCGGCAACAACGCCGCGATCGTCGCGCCCTCCGCCGACCTCGACCTCGCCGTCCAGGGCATTGTGTTCGCCGCGGCCGGCACCGCCGGGCAGCGCTGTACGACGCTGCGCCGCCTCATCGTCCACCGCGACATCGCCGACACCCTCGTCGCCCGGCTGACCGCCGCCTACCACAAGCTCCCCATCGGCAACCCCTTCGACGAGGACACCCTCGTCGGCCCGCTCATCTCCACCGCGGCCCTCGACACCATGCGGAGCGCCCTCACCCGCGTCCAGGCCGAGGGCGGCAAGGTCCTGGCGGGCGGCAACCGCCGCCTGGCCGACGCGCTCCCGCAGGCCGCCTACGCCGAACCCGTCATCGTCCGGGTGGACGAGCAGAGCGAGGTCGTACGGGAGGAGACCTTCGCGCCGATCCTGTACGTGCTGACGTACGACACCCTCGAGGAGGCCATCGCCCTGCACAACGACGTCCCCCAGGGCCTGTCGTCCAGCATCTTCACCCGCGACCAGCAGGAAGCCGAACTCTTCCTCTCCGCCGAGGGCTCCGACTGCGGCATCGCCAACGTCAACATCGGCACCTCCGGCGCCGAGATCGGCGGCGCCTTCGGCGGCGAGAAGGAAACCGGCGGCGGCCGCGAGTCCGGCTCCGACTCCTGGCGCGCCTACATGCGCCCGGCCACCAACACCATCAACTACTCCAGCCAGTTGGCCCTCGCCCAGAACGTCAGCTTCCTCTGACGGTCAGCCCGCCAGGGCGGTGCGGGCCGCCGCGAGGGCCTGTTCGGCGTAGCCGCGTCCGAACAGCACCGCGTGCACCAGCAGCGGGAAGAGCTGGTGCAGCCCGATGCGGTCCGCCCAGCCGTCGGCGAGCGGCGACGCCTCCTGGTAGCCCTCCAGCACCCGGTCCAGATGCGGACAGCCGAACAGGTGCAGCATCGCCAGATCGGTTTCCCGGTGTCCGCCGTGCGCGGCCGGGTCGATCAGCCACGCCTGCCCGTCGGCGCCCCACAGCACGTTGCCGTTCCACAGGTCGCCGTGCAGCCGGGCGGGCGGCTCGGCCGGGCCCGCCAGGGCGGGCAGCCGCTCGCAGACGCGCTCGATCGTGGCCGCCTCGGTGGCGCGCACCGTGCCGTCGTCCACGGCGCGGCGCAGATAGGGCAGCACCCGGTGCTCGGCGTACCAGCCCGGCCAGTCGTCGCCGGTGGCGTTGCGCATCGGGGCGAGCCCGATGTACGCGTCCTCGGGGCCACCCGGCGGCGGGGCACCGAACGCGGGCGCGCCGGACGCGTGCAGCGCCGCCAGGTCGCGGCCGAACCGCGCCGCCGCGGGGGCGCCCGCCCGGCCGGACGGGACCCGCTCGGTCACCAGCCAGCGCGGATCGTGGCCGTGCACCACCGGGACGCGGACCGTGCCGGTGTCGGCCAGCCAGCGCAGCCCCGCCGCCTCCGCCTCCACCGCGCCGGGGTCGTCACCGCGCTTGACCATCACCGCCTGCCCGCCGTCGAGGGTGACTTCGGCGAGCGCCCCGGACATCGCGCGCTCGCCGGTCACCGGGCGCCCGGTGAGGCGGGCCGCCGCCGCGCCCGGGCCTTCGCCGGTTCCGGCCGGGTCCGGACCGGCGGTCATGCGTCCACGCGCTCGCGCGCCCAGGCGAGCAGGCCGGGCGTCGCGGCCTCGATCATGTCCAGCACCGTGTCGAATGCCTCCGGGCCGCCGTAGTACGGATCGGGCACGTCCAGGTCGCCCGTCGCGTGCGGGTCGAAGGACCGCAGCATCCGGACCCGCGACGGATCGTCGACCAGGCGGCGCAGCGCCCGCTCGTGGCCGCCGTCCATCGCCAGGAACAGGTCGGCGTCCAGATGCTCGGCGCCGACCTGCGCCGCGACGTGCTCGACCGGATACCCGCGCCGCACCAGCACCTCACCGGCCCGTTCGTCGACGGCCTCGCCGACGTGCCAGGGGCCGATACCGGCACTGGTGACCCGCACCGCGCCGTCGAGCCCCGCGCGGCGCAGATGCTCGGCGAAGACCAGCGCGGCGGACGGCGAGCGGCAGATGTTCCCGCTACAGACAAAGCAGATGTGCACGGCCACCAGGGTAGGGGGTGGGCCGCGAGCTGTGTCCCCGCCTGCCGCCGAACGGTACCGTCACGATCATGACCCCGTTAACCGATGGCCTCACCGACCAGGCCCCGGCCGATCCCGCCGCCACCGACGACATGCTGGCGAGCCAGCCGGTCGGCTACTGGACCGGCCTGGCCCACACCACCGTCACCCGGCATCTGCGCGACGCGATGGCCAGGATCGACGTCACCCAGCCGCAGTACTGGGTGCTCAACTGCGTGCACTCCTGGCCCACCGCGCCGAGCCGCGAGGAGGTGGCCGACCGGCTGACACCCGTCGCGGACGGCCCGCACGAGATGCCCCGCGTCGTCGACCAGCTGCTGCACCGCGGCTGGCTCCGCGCGGACGCCGACCGCCTGCACCTCACCGACGCGGGCGAAGCCGCCCGCGTCCGGCTGCGCGCCCTGGTCACCGAACTGCGGGCCGTCGTCCACGAGGGCGTCGGCGACGAGGAGTACGCCGCCGCGCTGAAGGTGCTGCGCACGATGGTCGCCGACGTCCAGCGCGCCGAAGGCGTGACGTGAGCGGTCAGCCGAGCAGCGGCAGGGCCGGGAAGGTGTGGTCCTGCCAGAGGAGCCGGGAGGTCTCCTCCGGGTAGGCGGTGATCTCGGGCTCCGCGTCGAAGACCTGGGTGAGGCGGCGGTCGGGGTCGTACGCGGGCCAGCCCGGGTCGCCCGTCGTGGCGAACGCGGTCCAGGCCGTACGGAAGCGGGACGACAGGGCCTCGGCCTCCGGCGAGGGCCCGGAGCCGTCGAACAGCAGCAGGCCGAGGTCGGCGTCGAAGGTGCCGAACAGCAGCGGTATGTCCAGGCCGTGGCAGGCGCCCATGACGCCGCCGCCCGCCGGGGCGGGCCAGGTCAGCTCGTACACGTGCGCCCGGCCGCCCCCGGCCACCTGGGCCTCGGCCAGCCGCAGCGAGGGCATGTGGAACAGCCAGTCGGACTGGACCCGCTCGTGGAGTTCGGCGGGGGAGGCTTCGGGGAAGGCGGCGCGATAGGCCCGTTCGCCGTCCGGGCCCGGCCCGAACGCGCGCAGCGCCGCCGCCGCTTCCTCCTCGCCCGCCAGGCCGAGCTGCTCGCCGAGCGCGAGGAACAGCCGGTACTCGTCCCGGTTGTGCCCGGCGATCAGCTCCACGTCGCGGGCCGAGCCCGCCGCCAGCGCCTGCCACGGGGTGGTCGGCAGCACCTCGCCGTCCACGACGGGCGCGAAGGGGGTCAGCGTGTGCACGACCTGCCCCCACCGCTCCTCGTACCGGCGCATGGCGGGGCCCAGCGCCTCGCCCGCGGAAGGCAGTTGCCGCGGATCCACCGTGGACAGGTCGGCGGCCGTCGGCCGCCGACCCGCCTCGGCGGCGAGCGCGCCCGCGATGTCCCGGGCCAGCTCGGCGGAGAAGTACGTGCCCGGCACGCTCTGCGCGATGGCGCGCCGGAACAGCCCCGCCGCGCTCGGCATGGCCAGCAGCGAGGCCACCGATCCGGCTCCGGCCGACTCCCCGAAGACGGTGACCCGGCCGGGGTCGCCGCCGAACGCCGCGATGTTCTCCCGCACCCATTCCAGGGCCGCGACCTGGTCGAGCAGGCCGCGGTTGGCGGGCGCCCCGTCGATGTGGGCGAAGCCCTCGATACCGACCCGGTAGTTGAGGGTGACCACGACGACGTCGCCGTCACGGGCGATGCGCCGGGCGTCGTAGCCGGGGCTGCCGGAGTGGCCGAGCTTGTAGGCGCCGCCGTAGAGCCACACCATCACGGGGCGGCGGGCGGCCGGGTCCGGCTCGGGCGTCCACACGTTGACCGTCAGCCAGTCGTCGCCCGTCGGCGCCTCCAGGACCCCGGCGCGGCCCACGAACCCCGACTCCTGCGGGGGCGGCGGCCCGAAGACGTACGCGTCCCGCGTCCCCTCCCAGGAGCGCACGGGGCGCGGCGCCTGAAACCGCGCGTCCCCCACCGGCGGCTCGGCGAACGGGATGCCGCGGAACACGGCCAGACCGCCCTCCCGGCGGCCGCGCACCGCACCGGCGGCGGCGCGCACCACGGGCCCGGCGGTCCCGGTCGCCGACTCGCTGGACTCGGCTGTCGTCATCGATGACTCCTCACGGTTCCTGGTGAACACGTCGGGAGCCACGATGCCCGAGCCGCGCCCGGATGCCCCCGGCGGGGTGCGATCTGTTGGCACGGCAGGCGGAAGAGGCAGATAGTGGAGGTGGAGCACTCTCGTGAAATCGGAGGACGCCATGATTGTCCTCGGGATCATTCTCCTCATCATCGGTCTGCTGACCGGCATCGCCGTTCTGTGGACGATCGGCATCGTCCTTCTCGCCATCGGGGCGGTCCTGTGGGCCCTGGGCGCTACCGGTCACGCGGTCGCCGGACGCCGGCACTTCTACTGAGGCGCAGACCGACGGGGTCACCCCGTGCGGTACAGGGCGGTGATCAGCTCGATCACCGCCTGCCCCGCGGGGTGCGGATCGTCCCGCCACCAGCCCAGCCGCACCGCGATCGGCTCGGCGTCGCGCACGGGCCGGTACACGATGCCGGGCCGCGGATACTGGTGCGCGGTCGACTCCGCCGTCATCCCCACGCAGCGGCCCGTGGAGATCAGGTTGAGCCAGTCGTCGACGTCGTGCGTCTCCTCGGTGTCCGGGCGGGAGCCGGGCGGCCACAGCTCGGGGGTGGTGGTGCCGGTCCGCCGGTCGACCAGCAGCGTGCGGTCGCTGATGTCGGCGAGCCTGATGGAGCGGCGCCGGGCCAGGGGGTCGTCCGCCGCCATCGCGCACAGCCGCCGCTCCAGCCCCACGATGGCGGAGTCGAAACGCTGGTCCTCCAGCGGCCTGCGCAGCACGGCCAGGTCGCAGGCCCCTTCCGCCAGACCGGCCGTGGTGGCGTTGACGCGGACGAGGTGCAGATCGGTCTCCGGATGGGCGGCGGCCCAGCGGCGCTGGAAGGCGGGGGTGTGACTGCCCAGCGCCGACCACGCGTAACCGATCCGCAGCCGTGTGTGACCAGACGTGGCCTCCCGCACCAGGTGGTCCACCTCGCCCAGCACCCGCCGGGCCTGCGCCACCACCCGCAGCCCGGTGCCGGTCGGGGTCACCGTCCGGGAGGTACGCCGCAACAGGCGCACCCCGAGGGCGCGTTCGAGCGAGGCCAGCGTGCGGGACACGGCCGCCTGGGAGACCCCGAGCGCGATCGCGGCGTCGGTGAAGGTGCCCTCGTCCACGATCGCGACGAGACAGCGCAACTGCCGCAGCTCCACATCCATAACCCAAGCGTATAGGTACGTCGTCCAACGCATTTTGCGCAACGGCCGCGCGACCGCACGATCAGGGTATGGACGCAGCCCACGCCCCCGCTTCCGCTCCTGCTCCCGCCCAGCCGACCGCCACGTCACACCGCGCCGGTCCGGACCTGCCAGACGCCCCGGGCCGGAAACCGGCCGGGCACCCGCTGGCCGGTGTGCTCACCATGGCCGGCAGCGGCCTGTCCAACCAGACCGGCGCCGCGATCGGCTCCCTCGCCTTTCCCGTGCTCGGGGCCTCCGGTGTCGTCGCGGTACGCCAGTACGTCGCCGCCATCGTCCTGCTGGCCGTCGGCCGCCCCCGCATGCGGTCCTTCACCAAGCAGCAGTGGTGGCCGGTGCTGCTGCTGGCCCTGGTCTTCGGCGCGATGAACCTGTCCCTGTACAGCGCCATCGACCGCATCGGCCTCGGGCTCGCGGTGACCCTGGAGTTCCTCGGCCCGCTCACCATCGCCCTGTCCGCCTCCCACCGCCGCACGGACGCGTGCTGCGCGCTGGTCGCGCTGGCGGGAGTGGTCACCCTGATGCGTCCTCAGCCCTCCACCGACTACCTGGGCCTCGGCCTCGGGCTGCTGGCCGCCGCCTGCTGGGCGTCGTACATCCTGCTCAACCGCACCGTCGGCCGCCGCGTCCCCGGGGCGCAGGGGTCGGCGGCGGCCGCGGCGGTCTCCGCCGTGCTGTTCCTGCCCGTGGGCATCGTCATCGCCGTGCAGCACCCGCCGACGCCGGGGGCGGCCGGTTACGCCATCGCGGCCGGTGTCCTCTCCTCCGCCGTGCCCTACCTCGCCGACCTGTTCACGCTGCGCCGCGTCCCCGCCCAGACCTTCGGGCTCTTCATGAGCGTCAACCCGGTCCTCGCCGCCGTCGTCGGATGGATCCTGCTCGGCCAGGGCCTGGGGTGGACCGAGTGGGCGAGCATCGGCGCCATCGTCGCGGCCAACGCGCTCAGCATCCTCACCTCGCGCGCGTGACCGCTGCCGAACCGCACGTGCGTGACCGCTGCTGAAAGTGCGGCACTTGCCGGTTTTGCGGGGTGCCGCCTACAGTTGCCGCGCCGTGGTGTTCGGGAAGCCGGTGCGAAACCGGAGCGGCCCTCGCCACTGTGATCGGGGAGTTCTCGTCCCGTTCCGCGGCCGCAGGACCGGGCCGCGGAGCCACTGGCCGCCTCGCGCGGCCGGGAAGGCAGGGGCGGTCGCGTCGACCCGTCAGCCAGGAGACCGGCCGCGGCATCTCACGAAGTGATCCACGAGGTGCTGGAGCGTGACCGCATGACCCTGCCCACCGCATTCGCATGGCGGCGCGAGGACACCGTCCGGACCGCCGGGCTGCTGGCGGTGATCGTCGCCCTGCACGCCGTCGCCTTCGGACTGCTCTTCCTGGTGGTCACGCCGCAGCACTACGAGGTCGGCGCCAAGACGTTCGGCGTCGGCCTCGGGATCACCGCGTACACCCTGGGCATGCGGCACGCCTTCGACGCCGACCACATCGCCGCCATCGACAACACCACCCGCAAGCTGATGGCCGACGGCAAGCGGCCGGTGTCGGTGGGCTTCTGGTTCGCGCTCGGCCACTCCAGCGTCGTGGTGCTGCTGGCCGCGCTGGTCGCCGGGGGTACGCAGCTGGCGGGCGCCCTGGTGAACGAGGACTCGGGCACCCACCAGGTCCTCGGGGTCATCGGCACCACCGTGTCCGGGACCTTCCTCTACCTCATCGCCGCGCTCAACCTGGTCGCCCTGCTGGGCATCCTGCGGGTGTTCCGGGCGATGCGCGCCGGGCAGTTCGACGAGTCGGAGCTGGAGGCGCACCTGGACTCGCGCGGCTTCATGAACCGTGTCCTGGGCCGCTTCACGAAGTCCATCACCCGGCCCGGCCAGATGTACCCGCTCGGCTTCCTCTTCGGGCTCGGCTTCGACACCGCCACCGAGGTTACGCTGATGGTGATGGCCGGGAGCGGCGCCGCCGCGGGACTGCCCTGGTACGCCATCCTGTGCCTGCCGCTGCTGTTCGCCGCCGGGATGAGCCTGTTCGACACCCTGGACGGCACCTTCATGAATTTCGCCTACCAGTGGGCGTTCTCCAACCCCGTCCGCAAGGTCTTCTACAACCTGGCCATCACCGGCCTGTCGATCGCGGTGGCCTTCCTCATCGGTACCATCGAGCTGGTGGGCGTGCTCCACGACAAGCTCGCCCTGCGGGACGCCGTCACCGGCTGGATCTCCGGGCTGAACCTGGACAACGTCGGGTTCATCATCGTCGGCCTGTTCGTCGTGGTGTGGGCCGCGGCGCTGGCCTACTGGCGGATCGCCAAGGTCGAACAGCGCTGGGCCGTCCGCACCGCCCCGGCCGCCGCGGACGCGGACGGCGGCTGACGCCGGGCCCGGGGCGCCCGTCCGGGTGACTGTGCCGGGGGGCCCGGCATGGCGGCCGCGGAACGGGAACCCGCATGGTGGCGCCCGGACCGTCCGGCAGCGCCACACCGGGAAGGCGGTACCGCTATGGGTCTGCCCCATGGCCACGCACACGGCACCGTGACGCAGCGGCTGATCGGCGACCACCTCGTGTCCGGCAGCATGCGGCCGGGGGAGGAAATCGCGCTGCGCGTGGACCAGACGCTCACCCAGGACGCCACCGGCACCCTGGTGATGCAGGAGCTGGAGGCGCTGGCGCTGGACCGGGTCCGTACGCAGGTCAGCGTCCAGTACGTCGACCACAACATCCTCCAGGCCGACGAGCGCAACGCCGAGGACCACCTCTTCCTGCGCTCGGCCGCCCGCCGCTTCGGCCTGTGGTTCTCCAAGCCCGGCAACGGGGTCTCCCACCCGACGCACATGCAGCACTTCGGCGCCCCCGGCAGAACGCTCGCCGGATCCGACTCCCACACCTGCGCGGGCGGCTCCCTGGGCATGCTGGCCATCGGCACCGGCGGCCTGGAAGTCGCCCTCGCCATGGCCGGACGGCCCCTCCACCTCACCATGCCGGCGATCTGGGGCATCCGGCTGACCGGGGAACTGCCGCCGTGGGTCAGCGCCAAGGACGTGATCCTGGAGATGCTGCGCCGTCACGGGGTGCAGGGCGGCGTCCACCGCGTACTGGAGTACCACGGGCCCGGCCTGGCCTCCCTCACCGCCATGGACCGGCACGTCATCGCGAACATGGGGGCGGAACTCGGCGCCACCACCACCGTCTTCCCCTCCGACGGCGCGGTGCGCGACTTCCTGGCGGGGGTGGGGCGGGGCGAGGACTTCGTGGAGATCGTCGCGGACGAGGACGCCGCTTACGACCTCGACGAGGAGATCGACCTGTCGTCCCTGGAGCCGCTGATCGCACGGCCCACCTCCCCGGGCAACGTCGTGCCGGTCCGGGAGGCCGCCGGGGAGCCCATCGGGCAGGCGGTCCTCGGCTCCTCCGCCAACCCCGGTTTCCGCGACTTCGCCGTCCCGGCGGCCATGGTGGCGGGGCGGCAGACGGCGCCCGAGGTGAGCTTCGACATCAACCCGACGTCCCGCGAGATCCTCCAGGACCTGACGCGCTCGGGTGCCACGTTCGACCTGATCGCCGCCGGTGGCCGCATCCATCAGTCGGGCTGTCTGGGCTGCATCGGCATGGGCCAGGCCCCCGCGGCGGGGCGCAATTCGCTGCGTACGTTCCCGCGCAACTTCCCCGGCCGCTCCGGCACCGAGGACGACGCGGTGTGGCTGTGCTCACCGGAGACCGCCACGGCCTCCGCGCTGACCGGCGTCATCACGGACCCGCGCGACTGGGCCGACCGCCTGTCCGCGGCCCCGCCCACCCCGGACGTCCCCGCACCGGCGTCGGTCAACGTCGCCATGCTGGAGCCGCCGCTGCCGCCGGACGAGGCCCGCCGCGTCCAGCTGCGGCGCGGCCCCAACATCTCCGCGCTGCCCGACCTCGATCCGCTGCCCGACACCCTGGAAGGCCCGGTCCTCCTCAAGGCCGGTGACGACGTCTCGACCGACGAGATCTCCCCGGCCGGGGCGAAGGCCCTGCCGTACCGGTCCAACATCCCCAAGCTGGCCGAGTTCACCCTGACCCGGCTGGACCCCGACTACCCCCGGCGCGCCGCGTCGGTCCGGGACGACACCGGACACCTCATCGTCGCCGGGGCGAACTACGGTCAGGGCTCGTCCCGCGAACACGCCGCCATCACCCCGCGCTACCTCGGCCTACGGGCGGTCATCGCCAAGTCGTACGCCCGCATCCACTGGCAGAACCTCGCCAACTTCGGCGTCCTCGCCCTCGAATTCGACGACCCCGGCGACTACGAGCGCATCGGGACCGACGACCGGCTGCGCCTGCCCGGGCTGCACGCGGCCCTCGCCCGGACGGACGACCCGACGCTCCGGGTGCGCAATGACACCCGGGACGAGGAGTACCTGCTGCGCCACCGGCTCTCCCCGCGGCAGTGCGAGGCGGTCCTCGCGGGCGGCATCATCCCGGCCCTGGCCCGCTGACGGGACATCACTCATCGGGCCCGGGCGCGCATGCATACGGCTCCGGGCGGCGGGTACTCGCCGCCCACGCTGTCGGCGAGACCCCCGGGGGAAAGCGACGGCCAGGCTCTTCCGGTCCAGAATGCGGGCCGGTGGAGCCGCCCGGCGGCGGCATGGCGGCGGTCAGTCGTCGATGCCGCCGCTCTCACAGACCCGCCGGGCGATCTCCCGCAGCTTGATGTTGCGTTCCTGGGACACCCGCCGCAACACGTTGAAGGCGTCGTCCTCGCTGACCTTGAGGCGCTCCATCAGGATGCCCATGGCCTCGCCGATGGTGTGCCGGGTGGAGAGCGCCTGCTGGAGCTGGTCGGCGGTGCGGGCGCTGGAGAACGCGACCGCGGCGTGCGAGGCCAGCAGCCAGCCCGCCGTCTCACTGCCCTTGGTGAAGATGCCCGTGCTCCGCGAATAGAGGTTCAGGGAGCCGAGTTCCTCTTCCCGCGTGTAGAGCAGGAATCCCATCATGCTGCCGACACCCAGGTCGCGGGCCCGGTGCCCGAACTCGGGCCATCGCTCCTGCGGCTCGGCGAAGTCCTGGATCCGGTAGACGGGCTCGCTGCGGAGCGCGGCGTCGAAACACGGGCCCTCACCGGTCCGCTCCTGCAATTGGTCGGAGCGGACCACCAGCCCGTCGGTCGGGGCCAGGGTTTCCACCCGCTTTCCATGGAGGACCAGGATTCCGGCCGCGTCGCACCCCTCGACGATCTCCACGGCGCATTCGGTGATCCGCTCCAGCGTCCCGTCCACCGAGTCCTGCGCCAGCAGGTCCCGCGCCATCACGGCCAGCTGCTCCGCGAAGCTCTCCCAGTCCATGCACACCGCTCTCTTTAGAGGTCATCCGCCCGCAGGGCCATCATGGGCCCTCGAGGGAGCGGCGGACCACGTAGGGCAGGATCCCGCCGTGGCGCAGGTAGGCGAGTTCCTGCCGGGAGTGGATGCGCAGCCGCAGCTCCGCTGTGGTGTGGCGATCGTCACCCCCGTGGAGACGCAAGATCACCCGGTTGGTCCCGACGCGCAGCTCGCCGAGTCCTTCGAAGGAGAGGTCCTCTTCTCCGGTGAACGCGTGGGCCGCGGCGCTGTCGCCCTCGGCGAACTCCAGCGGCATGACGCCCATGCCGATCAGGTTGCTGCGGTGGATGCGCTCGTACGACTCGGCGACGACCGCGCGCACCCCCAGCAGGGCCTGGGCCTTGGCCGCCCGGTCGCGGCTGGAACCGGCGCCGTAGGCGCGGCCCGCGACGACGACCAGGTCGTAGCCCGCGTCGCGGTAGGTGGGCGCGGCCTCGTACACGGGCAGGACGCGGGTGCGGTCGGCCGTGTACGTGTGCGCGCCCGCACCGGACCGGATGCCGGGCAGCAGGTTGGTCACCGCCGGGTTGGTGAACGCGCCGCGCAGCATGGCCTCGTGGTTGCCGCGGCGGGTGGAGTACGCCGCGCACCCCCGGTGAGGGTGCCGTCGTGGTGGTCGACGGAGGAGCCTCGCTGAGCACCGCCCTCAGCGTCGACACCACCACCGGCCGCAAGGCCATCGACCCGCACATCTACGGGATCAACTTCGCCGACGAGGCGCTGGCCGAGGAGCTGCGCCTGCCGGTCCGGCGGTGGGGCGGCAACGCCACCAGCCGCTACAACTACCAGTTCGACGCGTACAACGCGGGCCACGACTGGTACTTCGAGAACCTGTACTACGAGAACGGAACCGCCCAGCTGCCGGACGGCTCGCAGGCCGACAAGTTCGTCGAGCAGGACCGCCGCACCGGCACCGACACCGTGATGACCGTGCCGATGAGCGGCTGGACGACCGCGGCGCGCAACGCCGCCTGCGGCTTCAGCGTCGCCACGTACGGGCCGCAGAAGGCGAACGACGCGCAGTGGCGCCCGGACTGCGGCAACGGTGTGAAGACCGACGGCACCAACGTCACCGGCAACGACCCGAAGGAAACCAGCGTTCCCGCCGGCCCGGAGTTCACCAAGGGCTGGGTCGAGTATCTGAAGCGCACCTACGGCGCCGCGGACGACGGCGGGGTCGGCTTCTACAACCTCGACAACGAGCCCGACCTGTGGTGGAGCACCCACCGGGACGTCCACCCGGAGGGCACGGGCTACGACGAGATGCGCGACAGCACGTACGCCACCGCCGCCGCCATCAAGGACGCCGACCCGCTCGACATCCTCAAGGGCGCCTGGGTGGTCGTACGACGCCTGGGCGTCCCCGATCTGACGACCACCGTGCTCACCCTGACCCTGACCGGCCTCGCCGCCGACTCCACCACCGCCGGGGGCACCGGCGGCACGGCCCGCCGCATGCTGCCCGTCCTCGCGATGTTCCTCGGGGCCCTCGCCGGCGCCTGGCTGTTTCTGCGCTGGGGTCTCGCCGCCACCCTGGGCCCGGCCCTGACGCTGCTCGCCGTCACCGCCGTCCTGGCCCACCGCCTCTCGGCGGACGACGCGGTCTGGGCCCGGCCGGGAAACTGAGCGGTTGCGTCCGCGGGTTGATTCCGGCCGCACTTTCCGGCGATGCGCCGCATGTGCGCGTAATTCAGAATGCGGAACGTGGTCCGCCGATTGGGTTCGATCGGCGCGCTCGAGCGGTTTTCCCGGCGGGACTCCCGCTGGGTAAATGGTGTATTCGAGGGGCACAAGGGACGCCGGTGGCACGCTCTCTTCCGCCCCAGCTCACGCAAGGTACATCAATATTTAACAAAGAAAGAGAGGGGCGGCACCGCGATCGATCTCCCCGCCTATGGCGAGATCCAGCCCGTCCTGGCAGGTACGGCGCTCGCAACTTGTTGACGGCTCAGTAACCGGATCGCTAATTTCGCCTCCGCGTCGTTTTGTGTAAAAGGCGCAAGCCGTACGTTAGACGTGCATGTCAGAATTATCTCCCTTTCGCGGCTACAGCGATTTATCCGGAGAAAACATGTCATCCGTTGCGTATCCTGGCGATCTGGTTATAGGCATCACTCCGTTCGGGGAACCGGACCCCCGGCTCGCCGCGGCGGTCAGCCGCGCGGGCGGCCTCGGCGTCCTCGACCTGGGAACGACGCGCCGCACGGCACTGGACGCGTGGGAACGCGTCCACGACTGGGTTGCCGACGGGCGGTACGGCGTACGCGTGGCGGCGGGCTGCCCCCTGACGCCCGCGGATCTGCGGTACGCGGCACCACCGGACACCGGGCCACCGGGGGACGGCGGCGAACCCGGGCCGCACACCGTGATCCTCGGCGCGGGCGCGCCCTGGCCGCTCGACGCCGTCGTCGGGCGGCATCGCGTGCTGGTCGAGGTCACCGACCTCGACCAGGCACTCGAAGCGGTCCGGGACGGGGCACACGGGCTGATCGCCCGCGGCAGCGAATGCGGCGGGCCGGTGGGTGAACTGAGCACCTTCGTCCTGCTCCAGCGGCTGTTGGCCGAGCCCGGGGTGTCCGTACCGGTGTGGGCCTGCGGCGGCATCGGCCCGCGCACCGCCGCCGCGGCGGTCATCGGGGGCGCGGCCGGGGTCGTCCTGGACACCCAGCTGGCCCTGCTCGCCGAATCGGGGCTCCCCGAGGACCGTGCCGCGCTGCTCCGCCCGATGGACGGATCGGAGACCACCGTCGTCGACGGGCGCCGCACGCTGCGCCCGCGGGCGCGCTCCCCGCGGCCCGGGCCACCGCCCCTGACGGTGGGTCAGGACGGGTTCCTCGCGGCGCGCTTCGCCGCGCGCTGGCGTGACGTCGGCCGCGCCGTCCGGGGCATCACCGACGCCATCCGGGGCGTCGTACGGCATGCTGCGCCCGGGGCCCCGTTCCACCTGCCCGTCGCGCAGGGCCCGATGACGCGGGTCAGCGACCAGGCGGGGTTCGCCTCCGCCGTCGCGGCGGACGGCGCGCTGCCGTTCATCGCGCTCGCCCTGGCCGGACGCGAGCAGGCGCGCACCCTGCTGGAGGACGCCGCTGCCGCGCTGACCGGGCGCCCGTGGGGGGTGGGCGTCCTCGGCTTCGCCCCGGAGGACATCAGAAGCGCCCAGCTGGAGGCCGTACGGGAGATCCGCCCGAGCCACGCCATCATCGCGGGCGGACGGCCGTCCCAGGCCGCGGCGCTGGAGCGGGACGGCATCACCACCTATCTGCACGTGCCCTCGCCCGGACTGCTGCGCCAGTTCCTGGAGGGCGGGGCGCGGCGCTTCGTCTTCGAGGGCTCCGAGTGCGGCGGCCATGTGGGTCCGCGCGCGAGCTTCCCGCTGTGGGAGGCCCAGATCGCCGTCATCGAGGACTTCCTCGACGACCCCGCGCACCGGGCCGACGGCGCGGGCATCGAGGTCTACTTCGCCGGTGGCGTGCACGACGAACGGTCCGCCGCGATGGTGGCCGCGCTCGCCGCCCCGCTGACCCGGCGCGGCGTCGCCGCGGGGCCGCTCATGGGCACCGCGTACCTGTTCACCGAGGAGGCCGTCGCCCACGGCGCCGTGCGACCCCTCTTCCAGCGCCAGGTGCTGGCCGCCGAGCGCACCGCGCTGCTGGAGACCGCGCCCGGCCACGCCACGCGCTGTGTGCCGAGCCCCTTCACCGAGAGCTATCGCGCCCTCAAGGAGCGGCTGCGGGACGAGGGCGTGCCCGACCGGGAGCTGTGGGAGCGGCTGGAGCGGCTGAACGTGGGGCGGCTGCGCATCGCCAGCAAGGGCCTGGAACGCGGCCCCGACGGCCGGCTGGCCGAGGCCGACGAGCAACGCCAGCTCTCCGACGGCATGTTCATGGCCGGACAGGTCGCGGTGCTGCGCTCGGCCACCACCACCATCGCCGCGCTGCACCACGCGGTGGGCCCGGCCGCGGCGGACTTCCTCGCCGCGCGGGCCGGGGCGCTGTGCGCGCCGCTCGGCGTGGCCGGAGCCCCCGCGACGGCTCCGGCGCCCGCACCGCTGGACGTGGCCGTGGTCGGCATGGCCTGCATGTTCCCGCAGGCGCCCGACCTCGCCTCGTTCTGGGCCAATGTGGTGGGCGGCGTCGACGCCATCACCGAGGTGCCCGCCGAGCGCTGGGACCCCGCCGTCCACTACACGGGCGACGAGGACGGCGCCTCCGCCTCCCGGTGGGGCGGCTTCCTGCCCCGCATCCCCTTCGACCCGCTGCGCTACGGCATCCCCCCGGCCTCCCTCGGCAGCATCGAACCGGTCCAACTGCTGGCCCTGGAGGCCGCCCGCCGGGCGCTGGACGACGCCGGGTACGGCGACCCCGGGGACGGGTGCCGGGCGTTCGACCGCGCCCGCACCTCCGTGGTGTTCGGCGCCGAGGCGGGGAGTGACCTGTCCAACGCGCAGACCCTGCGCGCCGTCCTGCCCTCGTACTTCCGCGAGGTGCCCGAGGACCTGGCCGGGCAACTGCCCACACTCACCGAGGACTCGTTCCCCGGCATGCTCGCCAACGTCATCTCCGGACGGATCGCCAACCGGCTCGACCTCGGCGGCGCCAACTACACCGTGGACGCGGCGTGCGCGTCCTCGCTCGCCGCCGTCGACGTCGCCTGCAAGGAGCTGACCGCGGGCACCAGCGACCTCGTCCTGTGCGGCGGCGCCGACCTGCACAACGGCATCAACGACTACGTGCTCTTCTCCTCCGTGCACGCCCTGTCCCCGACCGGCCGGTCCCGGGCGTTCGACGCGTCGGCCGACGGCATCGCGCTCGGCGAGGGCGTCGCGTGCGTCGTCCTCAAGCGGCTGGCCGACGCCGAACGCGACGGCGACCGGATCTACGGCGTCATCAAGGGCGTCGGCTCGTCCAGCGACGGCCGCTCGCTCGGGCTGACCGCGCCGCGCCCCGAGGGCCAGCGGGCCGCACTGGAGCGCGCCTACGCGAGCGCCGGGATCTCCCCGGCGCGTGTCGGCCTGGTCGAGGCGCACGGCACCGGTACGGCGGTGGGCGACCGTACCGAACTCACCGTCCTCGGCGAGGTGTTCGCCGAGGCGGGGGCGGCCACCGGCGGCTGCGCGCTCGGCTCCGTCAAGACCCAGATCGGGCACACCAAATGCGCCGCCGGGCTGGCCGGGCTGGTGAAGACCGCGCTCGCGCTGTACACGGGCGTCAAGCCGCCGACCCTGCACCTGACGCGGCCGAACCCGGCGTGGGACGCGGAGCACGGCCCCTTCGCCTTCCACACCGAGGCGCGGCCGTGGGCCACGGCGCCCGCGGACCGGGTGGCCGGGGTCAGCGCGTTCGGCTTCGGCGGGACCAACTTCCACGTGGTGCTGGCGGCACACGGCAAGGGCGCGCCGCCACCCGCGCACACGCTCGACGCCTGGCCCTGCGAACTCTTCCTCTTCCGCGGGGCCGACCGGGGGGCCGCGCTGCGCGCGGTCGAGGACACGCTGCGGCACACCGAGGCCAACGACGCGGCGGGGCGGCCCCGGCGGCTGCGCGACCTCGCGCTGACCGCGTCCCGGCGGGCCGACTCCGGCCACGAACCGGTGCGGGTGGCGGTGGTGGCCACGGACCTGGACGACCTGGCGGAGCGGTTACGGCGGGTGCTTTCGGGCGACGCGGCCATCTCCGGGCGGCCACCCAGACCGGGCGGGCGGGACGAGGGGCTGTACGTGGCCGACACGTCCCCGGACGCCGACCCGGAGGACCCGCCCGGCAAGGTGGCCTTCCTCTTCCCCGGGCAGGGCAGCCAGCGGCCCGGGATGTTCGCTGACGTGTTCGTGGCCTTCCCCGAACTGCGGCGGCATCTGCTCCACGGTTCCGGCTACGCCGATGTGCTGTACCCTCCGGCCGCCTTCGACGAGGCCGGGAAGGCGGCGCAACACGCCGCCCTCACCGACACCCGGGTGGCCCAGCCCGCCCTGGGCATCGTGGGGCTCGCCGCCCACGCCCTGCTCACCTCCGCCGGAGTACGGCCCGACATGGCGGCCGGACACAGCTACGGCGAACTGGTCGCGCTGTGCGCCGCGGGCGCCCTCGACCCGCGCACCCTGCCCCGGCTCAGCGCCGCGCGGGCGGCCGCCATCCTCGACGCCGCCGAGGCCGCCGGACACGAGCCCGGCACCATGGCCGCCGTGACCGCCCCGGCCGACACCGTCGAGCGGCTGTTGAGGGAAGCCGGGCTCGCCGAGCACGTGGTGGCCGCCAACCACAACGCACCCCAGCAGACCGCGATCTCCGGTCCCGAACGGGAGGTGGCGGAGGCGGTCACGCTGCTGCGGGAGGCCGGGCACACGGTCCGGCGCCTCTCCGTGGCGTGCGCCTTCCACAGCCCACTCGTCGCCGGGGCCGGGCCACGCTTCGCCGAGGCGCTGGCCGAACACCCTTTGCGGGCACCGGAGTTCCCCGTCTGGGCCAACCGCACCGCCGCCCCGCACGGCGCGGAACCGGACGCCATCCGCGCCGAACTCGCCGCCCAGATCGGCGCCCCGGTCCGCTTCCGGGACCAGATCGAGGCCATGTACGCGGCGGGCGCCCGGATCTTCGTCGAGGCCGGTCCTGGCACCGTACTGACCCGGCTGGTCGCGGAGATCCTGGGCGACCGGCCGCACCGTACCGTCGCCTGCGACGCGCGACGGGCCCGTACCGAGGGGCGGGGAGGCGGCTTCGAGGGGCCGCGCGGGTTCCTCGAAGCCCTCGCCCAGCTGGCCGTCGCCGGGGTTCCGGTGCGTACGAGCTGGCTGTTCCGCGGCCGTGACGCCGTGGACGCGGCGTCCACCGCACCACCCAAGCGGCCCGGATGGACGGTCGACGGACAACTGGTCCGCACCGCGGACGGTGACCTTCTCCCCGGTGCGCTGGCACCGGCCCGACGTGTCGTGGAGGCAACGGTGAGCCAGACGGACCGCAAGGGCGATGGAGGATACGGGGACCGGGATGCCCTGATCGCCGAATACCTGAGAACGAGCCGGGAGATGATCGCCGCCCAGCGCGACGTCCTGCTCACCTACTTCGGCGGGGCGGCGGGGGAGCGGCCCACGGCCCCGCCGCCGATTGCCGCCGCACCCCTGCCCCTGGCCACACCCGCCACCGCACCGCCCCTGCCCGCGCAGCCCGCGGCGGACACCCCCGCCCCGGTCGTCGTTGAACCGGCCACCGCCGAACCGGCCGCGTCCGCCACCGGGCCCGAAGTCCTGCGCGCGGTCTCCGAGATCATCAGCGAACGCACCGGCTACCCCGTCGACATGATCGAACCCGATCTCGACCTCGAGGCCGATCTCAGCATCGACTCGATCAAACGCGCCGAGATCGCCGGTGAGCTGGCCCGCCGCCTCGGTGTCGCGGGCGCCGGAACCGCCGCGCTGGGCGACGAGGAGCTGGAGGAGCTGGCCAAGGCCCGTACGACCGCGGCCGTCACCGACTGGCTCACCGCGCGCCTCGCCCCCGCCGAGGCCGACCCCGCAGGTGTCGCACAGGAGGAGCCCGCCGCCGCGCCGGGCGTCGCGCCCCGGCGGATGCGGCTGGTGCCCGTACCCCTGGAGGAGCGGGAGGACACGTCGCCCGACCTCACCGGCAAGCGCTTCGCCCTGCTCGGCGGGGACACGGACGGGGCGGCCGCCGCCGTCGCCGCCCGGCTGGCCGGATACGGCGCCGAGGCCATGCCCCTCGCCGCGGGCCATCTGCTCGCCGAGGACGACGGCCCGGTGGACGGCGTGCTGCTGCTCGACCCGCTGACCGGGTCCGGGGCGCCCCTGCTGCCCGGGGCGTTCGCCGTGCTCCAGGCCGCGCTGCGGCGCGGACCGCACTGGCTGCTGGCCGTGCGCGCGGCCGACCCGCTCGACCCGCGCCCGGCGGGGTTGCGCGGGGTGTTCCGTACGGTGGCCAGGGAGTACCCGGACACGGCCGCCACCCTGGTGGAGCTGGCCGCCGGCGCGCCCGCGTCCGGCGACGACGTGGCCGCCGCACTGCTCGACGAGCTGTCCGCCACCGACCGTGCGCCCGTCGTCCTGCGCACCGCCGACGGGCGACGGCACCGGCTGGACCTGACCCACGCCCCGCTCGGGCCGCTCGCGGCCTCGGGCGCCGGGCCCGCCGGGGACGGCGCGGCGGAGGCCGCCGCGCTCGGCCTGGACCGGGACTCCGTGGTGGTCCTGGTCGGCGGGGCGCGCGGCATCACCGCCCGCTGCGCCCTCGCCCTCGCGTCCGCCGCCCGCTGCCGGATCGAACTGCTCGGCCGTACGCCGGAACCCACCGGACCGGAGGCCCCGGACACCGCCGCGGCACGCGACGAGACGGCGCTGCGCGCCGCGCTCGCCGCCCGGGGCGCCGCGACACCGGCCGAGATCGAGCGGGAGGTGGCCCGGATCCTCGCCCGTCGCGAAGTCGCCGCCACGCTGGCGGAGTTGACCGCCCTGGGCAGCCGGGTGCGCTACCGCGCGGTGGATGTCCGGGACGACGCGGCCGTGCTCCGGGCCGTGAAGCAGATCCACGCCGACCACGGGCGGCTGGACGGTGCCGTGTACGCCGCCGGTGTCATCGAGGACCGGCTGATCGCGGAGAAGTCCGCCGAGTCCTTCGGGAGGGTCTTCGGCACCAAGGTGGACGGCGCGCGGACCCTGCTGGACGCCCTCGCGGAACTGCCCGAACCTCCGGCGTTCACGGTGCTGTTCGGCAGCATCTCCGCCGCCCTCGGCAACCGCGGCCAAGTGGACTACGCCGCGGCCAACGACGCGCTGGAAACCCTCGGCGCGCAGTGGCGGGCGCGCACCGGCCGCCGGGCGCTGACCGTGCACTGGGGGCCATGGGCCCCGACCGGCACCCACGGCGGGATGGTCACACCGGAACTCGGCCGGGAGTACGCCCGGCGCGGCATCGCGCTCATCGACCCCGAAGAGGGCGCGCTGGCGCTGCTGCGCGAGCTGGCCTGGGGCGAGGAGCCGGACCCGGCCGTCGTCTACACCGCCTCGGGCTGGTGACCATGACCGGCCGTCACCAGACGCCACCGGTGGCCATCGTCGGGATGTCGGTCCTGCTGCCCGGCTCCCCGGACCTGGACACCTACTGGCGCAACCTGACCGGGGGCGTGGACGCCATCACCGAGGTCCCGGCCGGGCGGTGGGACACGGGGTTCTACGATCCCCAGGGCCCCGGTACCCCGGCCGCCCCCGACCGGGTGTACTGCCGCCGGGGCGGCTTCGTCGACACGTACGCGCAGGTGGAGGCCGCCCGGTTCGGCATCATGCCGAACTCGGTGTCCGGCACCGAACCCGACCAGCTGATCGCCCTCGGCGTCGCGGCGGCCGCCCTCGCCGACGCGGGCGGCGACGACCGGCTGCCCGACCGGGAACGGGTGGGCGTCGTCCTGGGCCGGGGCGGCTACCTCACGCCCGGGCTGGTCCGGCTCGACCAGCGCGTCCGCACCGCGCACCAGCTCGTACGCACCCTCGGCGAGCTGCTGCCCGGTCTCGGCCCCGGCCACCTGGACCGGATCCGGGACGCCTTCACCGAGCAACTCGGCCCGGACCGTCCCGAGGCGGCCATCGGCCTGGTGCCCAACCTCGCCGCCTCCCGCATCGCCAACCGGCTCGATCTGCGCGGGCCCGCCTACACCGTGGACGCCGCCTGCGCGTCGTCGCTCGTCGCCGTCGACCAGGCGGTGGCGGAGCTGGCGTCCGGGCGGTGCGACGTGATGCTCGCGGGCGGTGTGCACCACTGCCACGACATCACCCTGTGGAGCGTCTTCGCGCAGCTGCGCGCCCTGTCGCCGAGCCAGCGCATCCGGCCCTTCGACCGCGCCGCCGACGGCCTGCTGATCGGCGAGGGCACCGGCGTGGTCGTCCTCAAACGGCTCGCCGACGCGCGGCGCGACGGCGACCGCGTCTACGCCGTGATCCGCGGCACCGGCGTGGCCTCGGACGGCCGCGCCACCGGGCTGGTGAACCCGGACCCGGGCGGCCAGACCCGCGCCGTACGGCAGGCCTGGCGCGCCGCGGGCCTCGACCCGCGCGAACCGGACTCGATCGGCCTGCTGGAGGCGCACGGCACGGCCACCCCTGCCGGGGACGCGGCCGAACTCACCACGCTGGCCGAGGCGTTCGGGCCCGGCGGTTCTTCTCGTGGCGAGTCTGCCGTCATCGGCTCCGTGAAGTCGATGATCGGCCACACCATGCCCGCCGCCGGTGTCGCCGGGCTGGTCAAGGCCGCCCTCGCCGTCCATCACGGGTGGCTGCTGCCCACCCTGCACTGCGACGACCCGCACCCGGGGCTGGCGTCCACCCGCTTCCGCACCCTCGACGCGGCCACGCCCTGGGAAGCCCCCGTGCGGCGCGCGGCGGTCAACGCCTTCGGGTTCGGCGGGATCAACGCGCACGTGGTGCTGGAGCAGGAGTCGACCGCGCCGGTGAAACGGCGCCCGGCCACCGTCGTGACCGAACCCGAACGGGTGCTGGCCCTGGCCGTGGACACGCCGGAGCGGCTGGCCGAACTGCTCGCGGCCGACGATGCGACCGTACGGGCCTCCGGGGCCGTGCCCGCGTCGGGCCGGGGCGCCCGTACCCGGCTCGGCATCGTCGACCCCACCGCCAAGCGGCTCGCCCTGGCCCGGCGCGTGGTCGCCAAGGGCCGCCCGTGGCGCGGCCGCAACGACGTCTGGTTCACCACGGAGCCGCTGCTCGCGACCGCCGGGAAACTGGCCTTCGTCTTCCCCGGCCTGGAGGCCGAGTTCCAGCCCCGCACGGATGGGATCGCCGAGTACTTCGGGCTGTCCCGGCACACCAGTGACCGCCCCGGCGAGCGGTACGGCGAGGCGGCCCGCGCCGGTGACATCGGCCGCCACGGCGTCGGCGTCTTCGGCGTCGGGCGCCTGCTCAACGCGGCGCTCCGACGCATGGGAATCGTGCCGGACGCGGTCGCCGGACACAGCGTCGGCGAGTGGTCCGCCATGGCCGCGGGCGGACTCTACGCGGGCGAGGCTGTCGACGCCTTCCTCGACTCCTTCGACCCCGAAGCGCTGCGCGTCCCCGGGGTGACCTTCGCCGTTCTCGGCACGGGCGCGGAACGCGTCCTCACCGCGCTCGCGGAGCGGCCGGAGCGCCGGATCGTGCTCTCGCACGACAACGCGCCCAGCCAGTCGATGGTGTGCGGGCCACGGGCCGACGTCGGGGAGTTCGTCCAGGCGATGCGCGCCACGGGCGTGATCGCGCAGGTCCTGCCCTTCCAATCCGGCTTCCACACGCCCATGCTGGCCCCCTACCTCGACCCCATCCGGACCCTGGCGGAGCGCTTCGAGCTGCTCCTGCCGCCCCGTATCCCCGTCTGGTCCGGAACCACGGCCGCGCCGTATCCGGAAACCGAGGCGGAGGTGCGGCAGTTGTTCGTGCGGCACCTCCTGGAACCGGTGCGGTTCCGGCTGCTGACCGAGGCCCTGTACGACGCGGGCTTCCGCGCGTTCGTCCAGATGGGCACCGGCCAGCTGGCCTCGCTCATCGGCGACACGCTCCAGGGGCGCGACCACGTCGTGGTGGCCGCCAACTCGCCCCACCGCGACGGCGTCGCCCAACTGCGCCGCGTCGCCACCGCGCTGTGGACGGAGGGCGCGCCCGTGGACCCCGCCCTGCCGCGCCCCGGCTCGGCGCGGCCGTCGGCCCCGGTGCGTCTCTCCCTGGACGGCGCGCTCGTTTCGCTGAGCGGGCGGCGGCTGGCGGAGTTGCGGGGGATGCTGCCGGCTGGTCTTTCCCCCACCCCGCCCCTTCCCGAAACCGGGGAGCTCCGCCCCCCGGCCCCCCATCCCACACCGGCGGCTGGTCCGGGCCAGGTTGCGCCGCCGCCAGACGTGGCGGTGGCGGGTTCGCAGTACGCCGCATCGCACGCGGTGACAGTGGGTGCGGGCCAGGGCGCGTCGCCACTTCCGGCGGCCTCGCACCACCTCGCGCCGCCGTCTCCGGCGGGCGCGGGTGTGGTCGAGGTGTCGCCTTCGGCGGTGGCTGGTTCGCAGTACGCCGAGCCGTCGCACGTGGCGACGATGAGCACGGGTCAGGTCGCGCCGGGCTCACGCCCCGCAGCGGACCCGCAGTCGCCCGCGGCGCCGTACCCGGCGTCGGGTAGCGCCCACGCTGCGCCGCCGCATGGGGTGACGGCGCACCTCGCGCCGCCGTCTCCGCCGGGCGCGGGTGAGGCCGGGGCGCCGCACCCGGCGGTGGCGGGTTCGCAGTACGCCGCATCGCACGCGGCGACAGCGGGCGTGGCCGCAGCAGGCACGCGTCCGGTGGCGGGACCGCAGCCTTCCGCGCCGCCCTACCTGGTGGCGGGCACCGCCCACGCCGCGCCGCCGCACGCGGCGACGGCGGCTGCTGCGGACGCGCGATCGGCAGCGAGCCCGCAGCACCCCGCGCCACCGTCTCCGGCGCCGGGTGCGGCTCAGGCCGTACCGCCGTACGCGGTGGTGGGGGCCTGGGCTGCCGAACTCGACGCGTTGCTCCGGGAAACGGCCGATGCGGCGGCCGCGCTGGTGGCGGCGGGGCGGGCCCGGCCGGTGGTGCCTCGTGCGCGTACCTACGACGTGCGCGTGTCCACCGAGGCCATGCCCTACCTCCGCGACCACTGCTTCTTCCCGCAGCGGTCCGGGTGGCCCGATGAGGGGGATCGGTGGCCCGTGGTTCCGGCGACCACGATCGTGCAGCACCTCATCGACGCGGCGGAGCACACGGCCGACGGCCCGCACGTGGCCGTGGCCGTGCACGGCGCGCGCTTCGATCAGTGGGTGACCGCGACGCCACCCAGCACCGTCCAGGTCACCGTGACACCGTCGGCCACCGCCCCCGGCCACTACACCGCCACGTTCGGCCGAAGCGCGCGTGGCACCGTTCAGCTCGCGCCCCGTTACCCCGACGCCGCCGAACGCCCCGCGCCGTGGCGCTTCGACCCCGCCACCGAGCGGATACCCGAGCACACCGCGGCGCAGATCTACGACGAGCGCTGGATGTTCCACGGTCCGGCGTTCCAGGGCCTCACCCGGCTCGCCGCGATCGGTGAGATGCAGGTGCGCGGCACGATCACCACCCCGGCGGCGCCCGGTGGGCTCCTGGACAACGTCGGTCAGCTGCTCGGGTACTGGATCATGGCGACCCGTACCGAGCGCTCCGTCGTCTTCCCGGTCGGCATGCGCCTGATGCGCTTCTACGGTCCGCCCCCACGGCCCGGCACCGCGGTGGAGTGCCTGGTCAGGATCGTCGCGCTGACCGATGCGGCGCTGGAGGCCGATGTTCAGCTGCTGATCGGCGGCGAGGTGTGGGCGGAGCTGCACGGCTGGCACGACCGCCGGTTCGACAACGATCCGCAGACCCGCCCGGTGGAGCGCTTCCCGCAGCGCAACACGCTGTCGCGGCCCCAGCCGGGCGGCTGGTCACTGGTGTACGAGCGCTGGCCGGACCTGGCCTCGCGCGATCTGATCATGCGCAATCACCTGGGCAGCGCCGAACGCGCCGAGTACGCACGGCAGTCACCGCTCGGGCGTCGGCAGTGGCTGCTGGGCCGGATCGCGGCCAAGGACGCGGTGCGGCGGTGGCTGTGGGAGCAGGGGGAGGGGCCGGTCTTCCCGGCCGAGATCCGGGTGTGCGAGGACCAGCACGGCCGCCCGTACGCCGTCGGCGTCCACGGCCGGACCCTGCCCCCGCTGGACCTGACGCTGGCGCACCGGGCCGAGGCCGGGGTCGCCCTGGTGGCGCCGCGCCACCCGAGCGAGCAACGCCGTCCCGGCATCGGCATCGAGGAGATCGAGGAGATCGCCGAGCGGGACGCGGCGTTCGGCCCGGTGGAACGCGCGCTCCTCGCCACCGTCACCGCCGCGGGCGACGCGTCCGCCACCTGGTGGGCCGCCGCCTTCCGCGCCGCGAAGGACGCGGTGGCGAGGGCCGACGGCACCGGCCGGGACACCGCGGTGGTCGGCGCGGAGCACACGGACCTCACCGTCGAGGTGGCCACCGCCCCCGGACACCCGCCGCGCCGCTACCGGGTGCGCTGTACGAGGACCGCCAACCCGTCCGGGCTGCCGGGCAGGGAGTACGCCGTGGCCTGGACGACCGGTCCGGGCCACCGGGATCAGGACGAGGAGACCGATCAGTGACCACCGTCGAACCCACCGTCGAACCCACAGCCCCGGCACCCGCAACCGCACCGGACGCACCGGCCGTGCTCGCGGACGTCGCCGGAATGCTCCGGACCATGCTCGACGAGGACGGCCTCGACGACATCGAGGTCGCCATGGACACCCGCTTCACCGATGACCTGGAGCTGGAGAGCATCGACCTGGTGACCCTGGCGGGCAGCCTCCGGGACCGCTACGGGCAGGAGGTCAACTTCGCCGAGTTCGTGGCCGATCTGGAGCTGGACGAGATCATCGGCCTCACCGTCGGGCAGCTCGTGGAGTACATCGTGCGGTGCCTCAGCGCGGTCGAGGCCGGAGCGGCCGAGGCCGGAGCGGTCGACGCCAGAGCGGTCGAGGGGAGCTGACCATGGCGATGATCCAACTCGGTGGCCCGCCCGGCACCGGCGACGGACCGGACGGCCTCCGCCTGCACGTACAGCGGCTGTCCCCGCCGGACGGCCGCCCGCCCACCGCCACCGTCGTACTCGTCCACGGCCTGCTCACCGACTCCCTGGCCAGCTGGTACTTCACCGTGGCCCCGGACCTCGCCGCCGCCGGACTGGACGTGGTGATGTACGACCAGCGGGGGCACGGCCGCAGCGAGCGCCCGGGATCCGGCTACCGGCTGGAGACGTTCGTCAGCGATCTGGAACGGCTGCTTGACCAGCTGGATATCACCACCCCCGTCCACGTGGTGGGCAACTGCTTCGGCGGCACGGTGGCCTACGGATACGCCCTGCGCCGCCCGGAACGGGTGGCCGGTCTCGCGACGATCGAGGCGAAACCCGCCACCCCGAGCTGGCTGACGGACATCAGCGGGATCATGCGGCGCATCGTGGTCGAACTCGTCGCGCACGAGGCCGAGTCGCTGGCCTGGGTCACCGCCCACCGGGGCGCGCACACCGCGCGGCTGGCCAAGTCGGCGGCCCGGCTGGTGCGTACGACCACGATCGCCGAGGACGTGGCGGCGAGCCGGACGGTGAGCGAGGAGCGGGTCCGCGCCCTGCGCTGCCCGGCGCTGGCCGTGTACGGCGCCGACTCCGAACTCGCCGCCGAGGACGGCTGGCTCGGGGCGCTTCCGCCCGGCACCCGGACGGTCATGCTGCCGGGGGAGGGGCACTCGGTGCTGGCCGAGGCGCCCGCGCGGATACGCGCGCTGCTGCTGTCCTGGATCGGCGAACAGGGCACCGCCGTCCCGGTGGCGGCCGGGCTCGAGGGAGCAGATGCCTCATGACCGCGGCATCCGCCACGTCCCCCACCTCCTCGGGCCGCCGCTTCCTCTTCGTCGTGCCGCCGCTCGTCGGCCACGTCAACCCCACCGTCGGCGTGGCGGCCGAACTGACGGCCCGTGGCCACCAGGTGGCCTGGGCCGGGCTGCCGGAGGTCGTGCAGCGGCTGGTCGGCCCCGGTGCCACGGTCCACCGCTGCGCCGGGCCGGTGATCGGTGAGGGCGGGGCGGAGCGCCCGCCCGAGGTGCGCGGCCCGGGCGCGCTGAAGTTCCTGTGGGAGGACTTCCTGGTGCCGCTCGCCGAGGCCATGGCGCCCGATGTGGCGCGGGCCGTCGAGGAGTTCCGCCCGGATGTGGTGGTGGCCGACCAGCAGACCGTGGCGGGCGCGCTGGTGGCCGAGCGGCTGGGCGTACGGTGGGCCACCTCCGCCACCACCTCGGCGGAGTTCACCGGCGCGCTGGACGGCATGCCCAAGATCGACGCGTGGCTGGACGGCCTGCTGGCCGGGTTGCGGGGCCGGATCGGCGATCCGCGCGGCACGGCCGACCCCCGGTTCTCGCCCGATCTGGTGCTGGCGTTCACCACGGAGGAACTGGCCGGGCGGCCCGTCCGGGCGGCCGACCACATCCGGTACGTGGGCCCGTCCATCGCCCGGCGCCCGGCCGAACCGGACTTCCCGTGGGAGTGGCTGGACCCCGCCCGCCCCACCGTCCTGATCACCCTCGGCACCGCGAACACCGACGTTGGGGCGCGTTTCCTCGCCGCCTCGCGGGAGGCCGTACGCGCCCGCGCCGACCGCTTCCAGACGGTCATCGTCGACCCGGCGGGCACCCTGGGGCCACCGGCCACCGACGGGGACAAGAACCTGCTGACGGTCCCGCGGATCCCCCAGCTGCGCCTGCTGGAGCGGGTGGCCGCGGTCGTGTGCCACGCGGGCCACAACACCGTGTGCGAGGCCCTGTGGCACGGCGTCCCGCTCGTGGTGGCCCCGATCCGGGACGACCAGCCCGTGGTGGCCGCCCAGGTGGTGGCCGCGGGCGCGGGCGTCCGGGTCAGGTTCGGCAGGGCGCGGGCGGCGGCGCTCGGCGAGGCCGTCGACGCGGTGCTGGACGAACCGGGCCACCGCGCCGCCGCCGAGCGCGTCGGCGCGTCCTTCCGCGCGGCGGGCGGCGCCCGCGCGGCCGCCGCCCACCTGGAACGACTGGCCGCCACCGCGGCCACCACCCCGCCCACCACGACCCCCGAGGGGGAACGATGAGCCAGGACAACGCCACCTCCGGCAGACTCGGCGCGGAAGCCCCGCGGCCGTCCCGCGCCGAGGCCGTGGCCGCCCTCCGGCCGCGCTACCGGGCCGACCTGGACCAGGGCACCGAGCGGTTCTTCGAGCCGCGCCGCACGGACTGCCCGTGGTGCGGCTCGACCCGGCTGAAGCGGCGGCTGCGCACCAAGGACCGGTTCCAGAACAAGCCGGGCCGCTTCTGGCTGGACACGTGCCGGGACTGCCGCCTGGTGTTCCAGAACCCCCGGCTGAACGGCGACGGGCTGGAGTTCTACTACCGCGACTTCTACGACGGCCTGGGGGAGGAGGGCATGGGCAACGTCTTCTCCGGGCGGCGGAAGATGTACCGCAGGCGCGCGGAGGCCCTGAAGCCCTCCGCCGAGGCCCCGGCGAAGTGGCTCGACGTCGGCACCGGCCACGGCCACTTCCCCGAAGTGGCCCGCACCGTCTTCCCCACCACCGTCTTCGACGGGCTGGACTTCACCGAGGGCGTCGAACTGGCCGAGCGGGAGGGGCGGATCGACCACGGCATCCGGGGCAGCTTCCCGGAGCTGGCCGGGGAGCGGCTGGCCGGGGCTTACGACGTGGTGAGCATGTTCCACTACCTGGAGCACAGTACGGACCCCCGCGCGGAACTCCGTGCGGCCCACCGCGCCCTCGGCCCCGGCGGCCATGTGCTCATCGAAGTGCCCGACCCGGAGTGCTGGTTCGCCCGCCTCTTCGGCCGCTTCTGGCTGCCGTGGCTCCAGCCCCAGCACCTGTACTTCCTCCCGGTGGCGGGGCTGCGGAAGGAACTGGAGGCGCTCGGCTTCACCGTGGTCCTGGAGCAGCACCGCGAGTCGTCCGACACCGTCGACCTGCTGGGCGCGGTGTGGCTGGCGGCCAACGCGGTCCTGCCACCCGACGACGCCCCCTGGCTGGCCCAGCCGCCCGGCCGCGGGCGGTGGCTGCTGCGCTGCGCGGGCCTGGTGGCGGCCATTCCCGCCCTCGTCGTGGCCACCACACTGGACCGGCTGCTGCTCAAGCCACTGGCCGGGCTGGGGAAGGTGTCCAATGCCTACCGTCTGGTAGCCCGGCGCAATGGGTGAATTCGTTCGCCACTTTGCATTTCGCAACGTAAATCGTCACCTCAGTGGCCCTTGGTGGTGCTCGAACTCCAAAAATGTGAACTCCCTTGTTCCGCATCGGTTCCGTATGCAAAGGTGCAGGTGTCGCCACGTGGGCCAGGTGTTTCTGAGCGCCGCCGGCAGGGCCGACACTCCTAATTGGTACGGACTTTTCTCGCTGCCCTGTGAAAGGGAAAAGACGTGAACGATGCCGCCCTGACGGACTTCTTGACTCCCACCCCCCTGTTCGGCGTGACGGATGAACAGCTCACGGCCGAACTCAAGAAGGGCTCGGGGAAACTGTCCGAGCATCACCCCGTCGGGGAGCTGCTGGGCCGCCACTGGGAGGCGGCCTTCTCCTACGCGAGCCAGTGCACCATCGGCACCCACCCGGCGGGGATCCTCACGTCCGCCGCGTTCACCAGGCTCTTTGGGGAGGCGCTGCGGCGGACCGCACCGGCCACCGCGTGGCGGCCACGGGTGCTGGCCACCGTGCGGGGCATAGCGGAGGAGTGGAACGCGGGCCCGCGGGGCGCGTTGCTCCATCCCGGTCTGCGGGCCGACCTCGGGGCGCGGGGGCGCGGGGACGGGCGGCTCCGTCCGCCGGAGAACAGACGCCTGGTGTTCCGCGCGTTCCAGCGACTCCCCGAGGCGGCCCGCTGCCTGCTGTGGCACACGGAGGTCGAGGCCGACCAACTCGCCGTACCAGCAGGGCTGTTGGGACTGCACGACGATGTCCCCGGCGAGCTGGAGCGGGCCCGTCTGCGCTGGCGTCAGGCCTGCCTGGAGGCCCATCGCGACACGGCCCCCGAGGAGGAGTGCCGGCACTACAGCCGGCTGCTGGACGTCTCGCTCCGCCGCGGCGACACCTGGCTCGACCCCGATCTGCGGCAGCACCTGGCCACGTGCGAGCACTGCCGTCAGGCCGCCGACCAGCTGGACCACTCCACCGGACGGCCCGCCGTCCTGCTCGCCGAGGCGGTCCTGGGGTGGGGCGCGCGGGAGTACCTCGACTCCCGGCCGGGCCGCCGCATCCCCGACCCCGCCACGGCCGTGGATCCCCCTCCCATGCCCCGCACCCCGCCACGCGGCGGCGGCCCTCGCCACTCGGCGCGGAAACACCCCTGGTGGAAGGCCCTCCCGGCGGCGCTCCCGACGGCGCGTCCGGCGGCGCGCACGAGGCGGCCGCGGCTCACCGGCGGCCGGTTCCTCTTCGTGGCGGCGGCCAGCGGCTGTGTCCTGGTGTCCGTGGCGGTGGCCTCCGTCCTCCCGTCCGGCGGTGGCGAGGACGCGGCGTACGAGCGCGACACCCCGTCCACGACACCGGGCGCGGGTGACACGACGGCCCCCGGTTCGGATCCCTCGTGGATCGGCGCCGACGGCCGCCCGGCCGACACCCTGCGCGGACGGTTGCGCGACGCGGCGAGCGGGCTGTGCCTCGACATCGTCGGAGACAAGCCCGCGGCGGGCGCCGAAACCGTGGCCACGCCCTGCACCTCCGCGGACACCCAGCAGTGGTCGTACGAGGCCGACGGCCTGCTGCGCAGCGCTGCCTCCCCCGGACTCTGCCTCAACTCCCGGCTGAGCTTCTCCATCCGGCTGGGCCCCTGCGAGACCACCTCACGGCGGGACGCCGCGAACGTGCGGTACGACTTCACCCTCCAGGGCACCCTGGTGCCGCGCTGGAACCAGGAGCTGGCCCTGACCCCGGACTCCACGGAGAAGGGGGCCGCGCTGGTCCTGAAGACACGTGGCGACTCCGCGACGGCACAGCGCTGGTTGGCGGGCGGCGCGGCGGACGACAACCGGTACCGGACCGAGACGGCCCGCCCGGACCGGGAGACGGCGCCCCGTCAGGTGTCCGTCGTCCACCCGAAGAAGCCCGCCCGCACCGAGCCCCCGGCGCACACGCCCGAGCCCCCGGCGCCGCAGCGGTCCGCACCGCCGAAACGGTCGCACCCCGCGCCCAAGAAACCGCACCGCCCCAAGCCCCCGGCGGGTCCGCCCCCGCGACAGGCGGGCTCCTGGTACGGCCAGCAGGGACAGCAGGGCCAGCGCGGATGGCACGGTCGGCCGGGCCCGTACGGACGGCAGGGGTGGCCTGGGCAGTACGGGCAGGGGCAAGCCCCCTGGGCCCCGGACCGGGCCGGATACGACCGCGGCTGGGGGCGAGGGGGTTACCGCTGACGACGGGACGCGAGAGGACCTACTCCACGGTCACTGCCGACCGCGTGGCCGTGGGGTGTGCGGGCCGGTCGGGGTCGGTGGTCCCGGACGCGAAGTACACGTCGGACGGCCGGATGCGCGAGGCCGCTCAGACGCTGACGACCGCGGTGGCCGCCAGATAGCCGCAGGCGATCCACGGGGCGCCGTGTCCGAGCGCGAGGAAGGTGGTCATGAGCAGCGGTGTGATGCCGGAGGCGTAGGCACCGGACAGCTGGTAGACCACGGACATACCGGTGTACCGCACCTCCGCCGGGAACAGGGAGGCGAACAGGGTGCCCTGAGCCCCGTAGAACGAGGCGTGGACCACGCCCAGGGTCAGCGCGATCGCCGCGGCGAACCCCCAGATGCCGGTGGAGTGGAACAGCCAGAAGGCGGGGAACACGCTCAGCCCGAACGGCGCCATGCCCACCATGTACATCCGGCGCGCGCCCTGCCGGTCCACCAGGGAGCCGGACAGCGGGATCAGGACGGCCATCAGCAGCGCGCCGAAGGTGAGGGCGAGCAGGACCGGGGTGCGCGGCAGGTCCAGCGTCGACGTGGCGTAGACCCGGCCGCGATGTGCGGGTCCTCGACCAGCCGTCCGTCCGGCAGCTCCTGCCGCAGCTCGTCGATCAGCACGCCCGGACCCCCGCCCCGTCGTCGCATCCGTACCGGCACGCGTGCCGGCTTCCGTACCGCATGAGAAACCCCCCAAAGCTCGCAATATGCACAATATGGGCTAGCGTCGTAGGTATGAAGACCGTACGACGCGTCTTCCGGATGGCGCTGGTGCTTCCGCTGGTCGTGGCAGCGCTGCTGCTCGCCGCCGTCGCCGCGGCTCCCGGCGCACGGGCCGCCGACTCCCTCGACACCGCGGCGGCGTCCCTGCGCAACGGGCCCGTCTACGTCGATCCCCGCGCCCGGGACATCCTGCCCCGGAGCGAGGCCGACGCCCTGTCAAGGAAGATCGAGAAGGCGGACAAGCCGGTCTTCGCCGTCGCGTTCCCCGCCGCCGAGAAGCACGACCGGTCGACCCTGCTCCAGGATCTGCGGACGAAGGTCGGCGTCACCGGCGTGTACGCGGTCGCGCTCGGCGACCGTTTCGACGCGGGCGCCGACCACTCCGTCCTCTCCCGCGACGCCGTGGAGAACCTGACCGGCGCCGCGCAGCGGTCCCACCCCGGCGACTCCGGGGCCATGCTCACCGACTTCGTCGACCGGGCCGTGGAGCAGGCCAAGGGCGACGCGCCCGCCACGTGGGACAACGGCGCCACCACGCCCAGCGGAAGCACCGGCGCGCTGGGCCTGCTGGTCACGCTCGGCGTGCTGGTCATCGTCGGCGTCGGCGGCACCTTCCTGGTGAGCAGGCGCGTCACCAGGCGGCGGCAGCAGGAGGACCGGGCCCGGCTGGAGGAGCTCCGCCCGGTGGTGGACGAGGACATCACCGCCTTCGGCGAGGAGTTGACCCGGATCGGCTTCGAACCGGCGTCCCCGAAGGCCGACGACGCGATGCGCGAGGACTACACCCGGGCCCTGGACTCCTACGAGCACGCGAAGACCGTGATGGAGAGGGCGCAGTCCCCCAGGGAGGTCCGGGACGTGACCGAGGCGCTGGAGGACGGCAGGTTCTCGCTCGCCACCCTGGAGGCCCGGCTGGACGGCAAGCCGCTGCCGGAGCGCCGTCCTCCGTGCTTCTTCGACCCACGGCACGGCCCCTCGGTCGAGGACCGGCGGTGGACCCCGAAGGGCAGCACCTCCGAGCGGACCGTTCCGGTCTGCGCGGCGGACGCCGCCCGGCTGGACGACGGCGAGGAGCCGATGGCCCGGGAGGTCGACACCTCCGCGGGGCGGCGCCCGTACTGGGAGGCCGGACCGACCTACGCCCCCTGGGCGTCCGGCTACTTCGGCGGCGCGCTGCTGCCGGGCCTGCTGGTGGGCACCCTGCTCGGCACCTCGCTCGGCTCGCCCTACGCGTACGGGGACTACTACGGCGCCGGTCCGGCCGGTGACTACTCCGGCGGCGACCACTCGGGCGGCGACTTCGACCCGGGCGACTTCGGCGGGGATTTCGGCGGCGGCTTCGGCGGGGGAGACTTCGGCGGAGGCTGATGCGGAGGCCGACACCGCCCCGCGGCCCGGCCCGCACCACGGTGCGACACATCGCGCGAACAATCTCGTGCCCGCATCTTGTATCCCAGATTGCCGAACTCTAGTGTCCCAGTCTCAGTGGCCCGGCCTGCCCACCCTCTCCGGCCGGGCGCTCCGACGAAAGGGACGAGAGTGGCAGACCTCAGCGGTCTCTGCGTCGCGGTCACCGGTGCCGGGCGCGGCATCGGACGGTCGATCGCCCTGCGGCTCGCCGCGGCGGGCGCGCATCTGGCCGTCATTGACCGCGAGGCCTCCCGCGCCGAGGCCGTGACGGCCGAAGTGGCCGCCCTCGGCCGCCCGGCGCTGGCCGTCGCGGGCGATGTGACCCGTGCCGCCGACTGCACCGAGATGGTGCGGTGCACCGCCGACGGCCTCGGGCGGCTCGACGTCATGGTCTGCAACGCGGGCATCGTGCAGGTCAAGCCCTTCCTGGACATCACCGAGGAGGACTGGGACGCCACCTTCGCCGTCAACGTCAAGGGCACGTTCCTGACCATGCAGGCCGCGGCCGCCTGGATGCGCGCGCAGGACCCCCTGAGCGCCGCCGATGCCGCCGACCGCGCCCGTCCGCGCGGGAAGATCATCACGATGTCGTCGATCGCCGGACGGTACGGCGCCGGCGCGATGGCACCCCTCACTCCCCACTACCGCGCCAGCAAGGCGTCCGTCATCAGCCTCACCCAGACCGCGGCCTACGCGCTGGCGCCCGACATCACCGTCAACGCCATCTGCCCCGGACTGGTCGGCACCGACATGTGGCGCCAGATCGACCAGGAGTGGTCCGCCACCGAGGGGTGGACCACGGGCGAGGCGTGGAAGCGGCGCACCGCCGTCGTCCCCATGGGCCGCCCGCAGACGCCGGACGACGTCGCGGGCCTCGCCCTCTACCTCTGCTCACCGGATTCCGACTACATGACCGGCCAGGCCGTCAACATCGACGGCGGACTGATCATGAGCTGAGCCGCCCTCCTCCCCGCACGATCGAGGAAGCACATGACACACGCACCCAGCGGCACCCCCGCCACGACTCTGGACGAGGCCGGGCAGCGGGCAGCCGTCTCGCGCATCTCCTGGCGCATCCTTCCGCTCATCGCCGTCGGCTACGTCATCGCGTACGTCGACCGCACCAACATCGGCTTCGCCCAGCTGGGCATGGGCACCGAACTGGGCATCAAGGCCGCCGCGTACGGCCTCGCCGCCTCGATCTTCTTCGTCGCGTACTTCTTCTTCGAAGTGCCGAGCAATCTGCTGCTGCGCCGCTTCGGCGCCCGCGCCTGGCTCGCCCGCATCATGGCGACCTGGGGGATCATCACCGTGATCACCGGGTTCACCACCAACGTGCAGATGCTGTACGTGATGCGCTTCCTGCTCGGCGTCGCGGAGGCCGGTTTCTTCCCCGGCATCATCGTCTACCTCACCCTGTGGTTCCGCTCCGGCGACCGGGCCGTCGCGCTCGGCTGGCTGGTGCTGGCCCAGCCCATCTCGTTCATCTGCGGCGGGCTCCTCGGCGGCCTGATCCTGGACCACACCGGCTGGTTCGACATGGCGGGCTGGCGCTGGCTGTTCATCCTGACCGGCGCCCCCGCGATCCTGATGGCCGTCGTGACGTACGCCTTCCTCCCGGACTCCCCGGCGACCGCGCGCTGGCTCGCCCCCACCGACCGCGACTGGCTGCGCCGCTCCCTGGAGTCCGAGCAGGGCACCGGCCACGACGAGGGCGTACGGGCGCAGCTCGCAGCCCTGCGGAACCCGCGTGTGCTGCACCTGGCCGCCACCCATCTCGCGCTCGCCGTCGGCACCTACGGGTTCAACCTCTTCCTGCCGCTGATCATCAAGCAGATCAACCCCGCCTACTCGGCCACCAACATCGGCTTCACCGCAGCCATCCCCTACCTCTGCGCCGCGCTCGCGCTGCTGGTCACCGCCCAGCTGTCCAAGCGCGCCCGCGAGCGCAAGTACCTGGTCGCCGTGCCGCTCGCCATGGGCGCCATCGGCCTCGCCGCGGTGATCGCCCTGCGGCACCAGCCCGGACTCGCGGTGGTCGCGCTCGCGGTCACCGGGATCGGCGCCTTCGCCTGGCTGCCGCCGTTCTGGGCGCTCACCACCGACAGCCTGTCCAAGACCCACGCCGCGGTCGGCATCGCCGCCATCAACTCCATCGGCAACCTCGGCGGGTTCTTCGGCCCGTACATCGTCGGCAAGGAGACCGACGGCGACACCGTCACCGCGGGCCTGCTCATCCCCGTCGTGTCGCTGGCCGTCTCGGTCGTGCTGATCCTCCTGTGGCGCAGCCCCGCGCGGCAGCCCGGCTCCGAAACCGGCCCGGCGGCGGTGGCCGACGCACCCGCCGCCGCCCGCTGACCCCTTCGTCGAAAGGAGCCGACCGTGTCAGCCGCCACGTCGCTGGGCGCCCTCCTGAACGGTCCCGGCATCGTCCGGGCCCCGGGCGCACCCGACTCGGCCACGGCCCGCCTCGTCCAGGCCGCCGGTTTCCCGGCCGTCTACATGACCGGCTTCGGGGCCACGGCCAGCCGGTTGGGCACCCCCGACATCGGGCTGCTCACCCAGACCGAGATGACCGAACACGCCCGCAACATGACCCGCGCCGTGACCATCCCGGTCATCGCCGACGCCGACACCGGCTACGGCGGCCCCTCCAACATCCACCGCACCGTGCGCGAGTACCTCCAGGCCCAGGTGGCGGCCATCCACCTGGAGGACCAGGTGGCGCCCAAGCGGTGCGGCCAGATGAGCGGCATCCGGCTGATGGACGAGGACGAGAGCGCCGCCCGGATCGCCTGCGCCGTCGAGGCCCGGGGCGGCGACGACCTGCTCGTCATCGGACGCACCGACGCCCTGCCCGCCGCCGGGATCGGGGCGGCGGTACGCCGCGCCAACCGCTACCGCGACGCGGGCGCCGACCTGGTCTTCGTCGACGGCATCAAACGCGTCGAGGAGGTGGAGGCCGTCGCCAAAGCCGTCGAAGGACCCAAGGTCGTCTCCATCGTGGACGGGAACGAGACCACCCGGCTCACCGCCACCGACCTGGCCGACATGGGGTTCCGAATCGTCTTCTACGCGGTCACGGCGCTGTTCACCGCCACCCGCGCGGTCGCCGACGCATTGGACCACCTGCGCACCGCCGGAACCCCCGCGGGCGGCCCGGCCCAGCACACCTAC
Source organism: Streptomyces sp. BRA346 (assembly GCF_052851135.1). Lineage (NCBI taxonomy): Bacteria > Bacillati > Actinomycetota > Actinomycetes > Kitasatosporales > Streptomycetaceae > Streptomyces > Streptomyces sp. BRA346. Next base: position 167,877 of record NZ_JAIWIH010000002.1, read on the forward strand.
GCCGAGTTCTGCGACCTCGTCGACCTCGGCTTCCACCAGGACCTCGACCACCGCTTCGGGAGCTGAGCGCCATCATGTTCACCGTGGTCGTCACCGACTACGAATTCGCCGACCTCGAGCCCGAGCGGCAGGTCCTGGAAGCGGCCGGGCTCAACCTCGTCCCCGCCCAGGCCCGCACCGAGGACGAGCTGATCGAGATCTGCGCCGACGCCGACGCCGTGATCAACCAGTACGCACCCGTCACCGCCGAGGTCATCCGCCACCTGAACCGCTGCCAGGTGATCTCCCGCTACGGCATCGGGCTCAACACCATCGACGTCCCGGCGGCGACCGCCGAGGGCATCGCCGTCGCCAACGTGCCGGACGGCTCCCTGGAGGAGGTGTCCGACCACGCCGCCGCGCAGATCCTCACCCTCGCCCGGGGACTGCACCGCTACGACGCCGCCGTCCGCCGCGGCACCTGGGACTACACCGTCGCGAAACCGCTGCGGCGGCTGCGCGGACGCACCCTCGGGCTCGTCGGATTCGGCCGCATCCCGCAGCGGCTCGCCGAGAAGATGGGCGGCTTCGGGATGACCCTCCTCGCCCACGACCCGTTTGCCGACGCCGCCCGGGCGGCGGCGCTCGGCGTCCGGCTCGTGGACCTCGACACCCTCTGCCGCGACGCCGATGTGGTGTCCGTACACGCCCCGCTGACGGCGGAGACCGAAGGGATGATCGGGCCCGGGCAGTTCGCCGCGATGAAGCCGACCACCTGCCTGGTCAACACCGCCCGCGGCCCGGTCGTGGACGAGACCGCGCTCATCGAGGCGCTGCGCTCGGGAGGCATCGCCGGGGCCGCGCTGGACGTCTTCGCCCACGAACCCATCGGCCCCGACAGCCCGCTGGCGCGGTGCGAGAACGTGGTCCTCACCCCGCACACCGCCTGGTACTCGGAGGACTCCGAGAGCGAGATCCGTACGAAGACGGCCCGCAACGTGGTAGAAGTCGCCCAGGGGCGGCTGCCCACCTACCTGGTCAACCACGACGTCGACCACCGTGTCATCGCCGCCCCGCACAGCATCGCCCGTTGACAGGAGGACCTTGATGACGCCCACGACCGCGGTCGCCACGGTGTGCCTGTCGGGAACCCTGGACGACAAGCTCACCGCCGCGGCGGACGCCGGTTTCGCCGGGGTGGAGATCTTCGAACCCGACCTCGTCGCCTCCCCGCTCGCCCCCGCCGCGATCCGGGACCGCTGCGCCGACCTCGGCCTGTCCATCGACCTCTACCAGCCCTTCCGCGACCTCGACTCCACCTCGCCGGACCGCTTCGCCGCCAACCTCGGCCGCCTGGAGCGGAAACTGGAGGTGATGCGGCAGCTGGGCACCGACACCCTGCTGGTGTGCTCCTCGGTCTCCCCGGACGCGGTCCCGGACCCCGATCTGCTCGCCGGGCAGCTGCACACCGCGGCCGGGCGCGCCGCGGACCACGGCATACGCATCGCCTACGAGGCCCTCGCCTGGGGCGCCCACATCGACACCTACGAGGCGTCGTGGGACGTGGTCGCCCGCGTCGGCCACCCGGCGCTCGGGCTGTGCCTGGACAGCTTCCACATCCTCTCCCGCGGCTCGGACCCGGCGGGCATCCGGGACATCCCCGGCGAGAAGCTGTTCTTCCTCCAGCTCGCCGACGCGCCCCACCTCGACATGGACGTCCTCCAGTGGAGCCGCCACCACCGGCTCTTCCCCGGCCAGGGCGCCTGGGACCTGTCCGCGTTCCTCGCCCACGTCCTGGCCGCGGGCTACCGCGGGCCCCTGTCGCTGGAAGTCTTCAACGACGTCTTCCGCCAGGCCGACCCGGGCCGTACGGCCATCGACGCCCACCGCTCGCTGCTGGCGCTGCGGGACGCCACCGCCCGCAGCGCGCCTGTGCGGTCGGCGGGCGCCGTACCGCCCCTGCCCAAGGGGCCCGCGCCCACCGGCGTCGCGTTCGCCGAAGTCGCCGTCGACGCGGAGTCCGGGCCGCTGATCGCGCGGGCGCTGGACGGGCTCGGCTTCACCCACACCGGCCACCACCGCACCAAGCCCGTCCAGCTGTGGACCCAGGGCGAAGCCCGGCTCCTCCTCAACACCGGCGTCACCCGCCCCGGCGGCGCGATCAGCGCCCTGGGCCTGCACACCGCCGACCCCGGCGCCTCGGCCGCGCGCGCCGAAGCGCTGCTCGCACCGGTCCTGCCGCGCACCCGGGGCCCGGCCGAGGCCGACCTCGCCGCCGTCGCGGCCCCGGACGGCACCGAGGTCTTCTTCTGCGGCACCGGGGACGACTGGCTGGCCGACTTCACCCCCGCCGCCGAAGCGCCGGACCGGCCCGGCGCGGGCGTCACCCGCGTCGACCACATCGCGCTCACCCAGCCGTTCGACCACTACGACGAGGCCACGCTCTTCTACCGCGCCGTCCTCGGCCTCACCCCGCAGCCCACCGCCGAATACGCCGCCCCCTTCGGCCTGGTCCGCAGCCGGGCCTTCACCGACCCCGCCGAGCGGGTCCGCATCGCGCTGTCGGTGACCCTGCTGCGCCGGGGCGACTGGGCACCGCCGGTCGCCAGCCCCCAGCACATCGCCTTCGCCACCGACGACATCGTGGCGACCGCCCGTGCCGTACGCGACCGGGGAGCCCCCCTGCTGGCCGTCCCGGACAACTACTACGACGACCTCGACGCCCGGCTCGGCCCCGACCCGGCGCTCCTCGCCGACCTCCGTGAGCTGGGCATCTTCTACGACCGCGACGCCGACGGCGCGTTCCTCCACTGCTACACGGAGATCCTGGGCGGCGCGGTCTTCTTCGAACTCGTCCAGCGCGTCGGCGGCTACACCGGCTACGGCGCCCCCGACGCCCCCGTCCGCATGGCCGCCCACCGCACCGCCCGCCTCGCCCAGGCCGGGCCGGATCCGGCGATACGGCAGCTACGGTAACGTTCGGGATACTCATGGACATACGCGCTGGGAGAGGCATGGCACGCACGACGGGCGGCGGACGGTCCTCGTCACTGGCCTCGGAGGTGGCACGCCGCCTCCGCGCGGCCATCGTGGACGGCGAGTTCGACCTCGGCGAGGCGCTCTCCGAGGACGGTCTCGCCTCCGCCCTCGGGGTGAGCCGCACACCCGTCCGCGAGGCCCTGCGCATGCTCCAGCTCCAGGGCCTGGTCGAGATCGTGCCCAAGTCCGGGACGTACGTCTTCCAGCCCACCGAGGACGAGATCTTCGAGCTGTGCGAATACCGCACCACCCTGGAGATCCGCGCCGCCCAACTGGCCCTCGAACGCAACCCGGACGCCGCCCTCGCCGCCATGCGCCGCGCCGTCGAGGCCATGACCGACGCGCTGGCGGGCAACAACACCAAGGCGTACGGCATCGCCGACACCGCCTTCCACGAGGCGTTCTTCGCCCACTGCGGCAACCGCTACCTCAGCGACGCCTACCAGATGAGCCTGGCCCGCGTGTCGGCCCTCCGCGTCCACCTCACCTTCCGCGCCACCACCGAACCGGCGCGCTCCTTCGAGGAACACCGGCGGATCATCGAGATCTTCGCCGAAGGGCGCCTGGCGGAACTGGAGGAGATCCTGAAGGCGCACATCATGCGGACGCGCGAGAACTACGTGCTGGCCCTGCGCGACCGTGCCGCCCGCGACACCGAATCCAAGGCGGCGGGCCTCCGCCGCAAGCTCGGCCTGTCCAGCTGACCGCTCACTGCTTCCAGGGGATCGTCAGCCAGGGGCTGGTGGGGTCGGTGGTGAGGATGCGATGCGCTTCCAGCATGTCCTGGTACCAGCTGCCGAATTCCTCTTCGTCGAAGTGGAGGCAGCGGCCCAGGACGTAGGACGCGGAGAACTCTTCCCAGGAGCGGTAGTTGGCCCGGCCGAGCCTGCCGGCACGGAGGATCGCGTTCTCGGCTTCCTGCTGGTCGCAGTAGCGGGCACCCAGTCCCCAGCGGGCCATTCCGACGGCCCGCCCGTAATCCCATGCCTCCACGGTGGGGATGAACTTCCCCTCCGCCAGCAGCCCGTCGGCGCGGAAACGCTTCTCGTAGCGGGCGATCCGGCCGATGAGCCGCTGCACTCCCGCGATCTGCGCCGTCACGTCGGCGCTGTCCCGGGGACCGACCTTGGTCACCCCGTCAGCGCTCAGCCGGTACTCGGTCCCCTCGGCGCCCCGCCGCAGCACCTGTTCGGCCGCCTTGCGCCACTGGTCCACCTCGACGTATCCGCCGAACTCCCGGGACAGCGCCCGCCGGACGCCGAGTACGAACTCCCAGGCGCCGCTGACCATGTCCGCCTCCAACAGGCGCTGCTGGCAGTCCCGCCACTCCTCGCGGCTGGTGATGCCCCACCACTCCTTGAGCCGCCTCTTCTCCCCGGTGTATCCCGTGCCGTGATAGGCCCTGGTGTTCCACAGATCACCGTTGCTGACGGACAGCAGCCCGATCAGCCCCAGCCCGTGCGCCAGCGCTCCCGAGGCCGCCATGTCTCCCTCCAGGGCGCGCAGCCGCATGCTGTCGTGAGACCGGCCGCAGTCGCATCGCGCGATGCGCTGCACATGCTGCCGCCACAGGGCGCGATGGGCCGGTGTCGCGGGGAAGAACACCTCGCACGGGCTTCCCGGATTGACCACGATCCATGAGATGGCGCTGTCCTGCCAGCTGTTCGCCAACCACTCCAGGTCGGCATAGGTGAACACGGTCTCCGGGTCGGGAGCGGGCAACATGCCCTCCGTGAGGAGCGGCAGGCAGTTGGCCCGCACCTGGGAATACCAGTAGCCGTTGGACCGGACCCTCCCCGGATGGGCGTCGACCCACTCCCGGGATTCGGCCATGAAGAGATCCGCATCGGCCAGCGCATCGAAGAACGCGGGCCAGTCACCGCGCAGCTTGGCCTCGTACAGCGTCCGCTCGACCGCACCCGGCGCCTGCCACGCGGGCGGCGCCTGGTGTTCCGTCCGGCCGACCGCGATTCCCTCCCCGTCACCCATGACAGGAGACTCTATCGAGCGCCGGCGGCCCGTCTTCCCCTACCCCGCGATCACCATGGCGAGGACGTACGCGACGAACGCGGCGGGCAGCAGTCCGAAGAGGGCGCCCGCACGCAGGAAGAGGGGCTTGCCGGGGGCCAGCCGGGAGGCGAAGGGGTCGGGGCCGGGGCCCGGCAGGCGCTCGATCGTCGAGTGGACCCGCCAGTTCAGCAGGAGCGTGACGGGGTTGAACAGCAGCGCGGACAGCGGATGCCACCACCCCTGCCACAGTGTCATGGCGGTGTGCTTCCGGAGCAGCGCCGTGCCACAGGTCCGGCAGAAGTGTCCCTTCCGCTTCCGGAACAGCATGAAGACGACCAGGCCCTGGTGGTGGCGGATCGCCATCTCGGCCGCGGGCGACCCGCCGCACATCCGGCAGGCGAGCTGCTCCGGCGCGGCATACGGGGCCTCCGGCCCGGCCTGGCGCGCCGAGGGGGCTGGGCGAAGGGGATACCCCGGCAGCGGCGGCCGATCGGTCACGGGTGAGCCCGTTCCGTACCCCGTACCGGGAACCGCGCCATAAGGGTTGCTGCCGGGCAGTGTCGGCGGCGACAGAGACTTCCTCACGGTGCAACCCTATGCGACGCGCCGCGGGGGTGGCCGAGGTTGCCCGTACGGGGCCGGACGCACCGGCCCCGTACGGGTGTTGTCGTCACTTGGGGGCGGCGTCCGCGCGCATCATCACGCAGTCGAACTCCACCACGCGTCCCGTGGTGTCCTCGCGTGTCACCGGGTACATGCCCGTGATCCCGAAGCCGCTGTCCTCGTACGCGGCGATGGCCTCGCTCATCGCGGGGCTCCCCTCGTAGAGACGCAGCACCGCGACCTCCGACTGCAACCCCACGAACTCCTCGATCCGGTCCCCGGCGCCCGCGAACACCTCCAGGTCGTAGCCCTGGGTGTCCATCTTCAGATAGGGGCGGGGGTCGGTGAGTCCGGCCAGCGCCTTGTCCATCACGCTGTCCAGCCTGCGGATCTCGATCTCCTCCGTACGGTCCTTGGCGAACCGCCGGTAGCGCTCCTTGCCGTAGTCGCTGGCGCCGAGCAGGGAGTTCATGGTGGCCCAGCCCACGTGCATGGACTGGGTGGCCTCCTCGCGCCCGAGCGCGAAGGGGAACACCCACCACTCGGGGTCGTCCTTGGCGGCCTTCTCCAGCTTCGCGAAGGCTTCCTCGGTGGGCTCGAAGGAAACGATTCTGCCCGTATAGCCGAGCCGGCGGAGGCGCCTGCCGTACTGACCGGCGTTGGCCCCCACGTCGAAGACGCAGTTCACCTGGTATTTCTCCAGCAGCCCGGCCACATGGTGGCCGCACAGATACGTGGCGGCCGCCAGCTGGAGCGTCCGTTCGTCGGAGCCGGCGTCGTAGAGCAGATGGGCACCGGTGTCGCCGAGGCGCACGTTCGTCCACGCGTCGGAGGGGTCGCCCCGGCCACGGGCCACCACCCAGGTATCAGGCCGCACCTTCGTCACGGCATAGCGGCCGCCGCCGCGTGTCACCAGATCGGCCTCCCGGTCCACCGCGACGCGCTTCCGCTTGCCGCGCCGGGAGAGCACCGCGGTGCCCGAGCCGAGGTCGAGCACCTGCACGCCGAGCCGGGGAAGCACATTCAGCAGACTTCTGTAAAGGGTTTGCATCCAGACAGCCTCGCAGGTCTCAGCCGTCTCGGCTTCCCCTTACGGCCAATTGATTGATTTCTCTCTCGCTTCCTGGGATCGGCCTGCTGTTTTTTAAGAAAAAGTGTGCCAAGCGGCTCGTCCGCCGAGAGCGGCCGGGCCGTGCTCGGGTTAACGGGAAGTGGCCGAAATTGGCCGGGATCGGGCAGCCGCGGCCGCTGCCCGATGTGCCCCGACGGTGGTGGTCGCCCGGACGGTGGTGGTCGTCCGGGCCGTGGTGGTCAGAGCGCCGGGCCCACCCGGAACCAGTCGAACTCCGCCGCACTGCTCCGGCGGCCGCCGGTCCGGTGGCGCAGAGTCCCACGGTCGCCCCGATCCAGGTGCCCGCGGTCGCCGTGAACGGCGCGCCGAGCGGAGCGAACCCCCGGCCGTCCGTGTCGACCGCGAACCGGCACACCGCGCCCGGACCCACGGTCACCCGCAGCCGCACCGCGGCGCGCCCCTTCCCCGGCGGCACCGGCGGGGTGGCGTCCACCTCGGCGGCGTCCTCGTCGGCGGTGCGGCACACCAGGGCGATCCGGTCGCCGTCGTGGCGCAACCCCGCCCAGCAGTACGTCGCACCCAGCATGCCCAGCCCGGCGCGGGCCTCCGCGGTCCTGGCGGACAGGGCCATCGAGGTCGTCGCCGTGAAGGGCTCGGCGGGCAGCCGCTGACCCAGCACGTTCGGCAGCAGCCGGAGAGTCCACGCTGGAGGGGCCGCGCCCAGTACCGCCGACGCGGCCGCCGCGCCGAGGCCGGTCCGTATCACGTGCCTGCGACTGTGCCGGCTCACGGTTGTCTCCGCATCTCGACATCTCGACATCTCGACATCTCGATATCTCGACATCTCGAACGGGGATGAGTGCGTGTACTTGTTCCAGTAGGCGCTTACCGGCGGGAGCGTGGCAGCGGGGGAGTTCATGGGCAAGAAGCCCGGACATCCTGATATCGCGTCAGATCCACCTGGCTGAGCGTCACATGACGCGCACCGGGACAATGGGGCGCGCACGGTCCGCGCAGTCTCGGTCGAAGGAAATCGGATGAACACTCACGACTACGTCATCGTCGGCGCCGGATCCGCGGGGTGTGTGCTGGCGGCCCGGTTGTCGGAGGACCCCGAGGTCAGGGTGGCGCTGATCGAGGCGGGAGGGCCCGACACGGCTGAGGAGATCCATGTGCCCGCCGCCTTCCCCCAGTTGTTCAAGGGCGAGCTCGACTGGGATCTCCATTCGGGCCCCGAACCGGGGCTGGGCGGCCGCCGGACCTATCTGCCCCGCGGCAAGGTGCTGGGCGGATCCAGTTCCATCAACGCGATGATCTATATGCGCGGCAACCGTGCGGATTACGACGGCTGGGCCGCCGCCGGGGCCACCGGCTGGTCGTACGGCGAGGTGCTGCCGTACTTCCGGCGCGCGGAGGACAACGAACGCGGCCAGAACGTGTTCCACTCGGTGGGCGGGCCGCTCGCCGTCAGCGACAGCAGGTCCTGCCACCCGCTCGCCAGCGCGTACATCGAGGCCGCCGTGCAGGCCGGACACCCGCGCAACGAGGACTTCAACGGCCCGACCCAGTTCGGCGTCGGGCGGCACCAGCTGACCCAGCGGGGTGGCATGCGCTGTAGCGCGGCCGTCGCCTATCTGCACCCCGTGCTCGGGCGGCCGAACCTCACCGTGTTCTCGTCGGCCCGGGCCCACCGCGTGCTGATCGAGGGCGGCCGGGCCGGGGGAGTGGTGGTGGAGCGCGGCGGCACGGTCGAGGTGATCCGCGCCGAGCGCGAGGTGATCCTGTCCGCGGGCGCCTACGAGTCCCCGAAGCTGCTGATGCTGTCCGGGATCGGGCCCGCCACCACGCTGTCGTCCTTCGGCGTCGACGTGGTGCGCGACCTCCCGGTGGGGGAGGGCCTCCAGGACCACTACATGGCCCTGCTGAACTTCCGTACCGATGTCGAATCGCTGATGACCGCGGCGACCCCGGAGAACGCCGCACTGCTGGCGAACGAGGGGCGCGGCCCGCTGACGTGCAACATCGGCGAGGCCGGTGGCTTCTTCCGCAGCCGGGACGGACTGGAGGCCCCGGATGTGCAGTTCCACATGGCACCGGTGCTGTTCCACCAGGACGGGCTCGCCCCCGCCACCGAGCACGGTTTCGCGCTGGGCCCGTGCGTGCTCGCCCCGACCAGCCGCGGCCGGGTGACGCTGGGGTCCGCGCAGCCGGACGCCGAGCCCAGGATCGTGCACAACTACCTCACGACGGCCGAGGACCAGCGCTGCATGGTCGAGGGCGTCCGCATCGCCCTGCGGATCGCGGCACAGGACGCGTTGGCCCGGGTCACCACTGGGCCGTTCGACGTGCCGGACTCGGACTCCGACGCGGATCTGCTCGCCTTCGCGCAGCGGGCCGGGCAGACGCTCTACCATCCGACGTCGACCTGCGCCATCGGCTCCGTGGTCGACCCCGAGCTGCGGGTGTTCGACGTGGCGGGGCTGCGGGTCGTCGACGCCTCGGTGTTCCCGACGGTGCCGAGGGGGAACACCAACGCGCCCGTCATCATGGCCGCGGAGAAGGCCGCCGACCTCATACGGGGCTTCCCCGCGGCGATACGCTGACGCCTCCCTCCGCCCGCACCCGTACGGCCCTTCAGCCGTTCCAGCTCTCGTCGTACGGGTCGCGCGGGGCCGGGACCGGTGTGGCGCGGCTGACGTCGATGTACGGGATGACACCCCCGCCCACCGGGTCCTTGGTCCGCTTGCCGGTGTAGGTGCCGGTGACTTCGAGCCAGGTGTCGGGCCGCAGGACCGGGGGAGTCCGCCCGGACAGGCCGACCTTGACGGGCTGTGCGTCGGCGGCGCAGCAGTTGAGCGCCATGCGCACCAGATAGGGCGCGCCACGGCGGTCGAGGGCGACGAAGCCGGTGATCCTGACGTTCCGGTCGCGGAGGGAGCGGCCGTGGTCGTAGACCGCGCGGCCCGCGTAGTCGGCCACGTTGAGGGAGAGCGGGTCGCGGGCGGGGAGGGTGGGGAATCCCCAGGGCGGCCGTTGCAGCGCCGTGCCCGCGTGCATGGCGCTGTAGGAGCCCAGCGCGGGCGGGGCGACCAGGATGAGGGCGAACAGGGGCAGCACCAGCAGCCAGGAGACACGTGGTTCGCGGTGGCCGTGCCCGTCGCCGTGCTCGTGGCCGTCGCGCGGGTGCCGCAGTTCGTACCAGACGGTGGCGACGGCGGTGCCGATCAGGACGACACCGGACGCGAGCAGCAACGGCCGCAACCCGGCCTTGACGTACCGCAGATAGAGGTCGGTGAACCCGGCGTGCAGCACGGCCACGCCGAGGAGGAACAGTACCGCTGCCTGGGCCTGTCGGTTCACAGCAGCACCGCCCCGACCAGGGCCGACGCAACGATGGCCACGGCGAAGGTGGCGGGCGCGAACCGCAGCGCGAACCCGCGGCCGAACGTCCCGGCCTGCATGGCGAACAGCTTCAGGTCGATCATCGGCCCCACGACGAGGAACGCCAGCCGGGCAGTGAGCGAGAACTGCGACAGCGACGCGGCCACGAACGCGTCGGCCTCGGAGCAGATCGACAACACCACCGCGAGGAGCCCCAGGGCGAGGATCGCCACCACGGGATTGCCCGCCGCGGTGTGCAGCCAGCTCGCGGGCACCACGGCCTTGAGGGTGGCCGCGGTCATCGCGCCCACGACCAGGAAGCCACCGGCGTGCATCACGTCGTGCCGTATCGACCCCCAGAACGCCGCCCCCTTGCCCAGGCCGTCGAGCGACGGATGGGCCGGTGGCCGCATCCAGTCGGTGCGGCCCAGCCGCTGCCACAGCCAGCCCATCACGCACGCCACGAGCAGGCTCGCCGCGAACCGGGCGAGAACCATGCGCGGTTCGCCGGGAAACGCCACGGCCGTGGCGGTCAGCACGATCGGGTTGATGGCGGGGGCGGACAGCAGGAACGCCAGCGCCGCCGCGGGGGTGACACCCCGTCGTACAAGCGCCCCGGCCACCGGCACGGAGGCGCATTCGCAGCCGGGCAGCACCGCCCCGGCCACCCCGGCGACCGGCACCGCGAGGGCGGGGCGCCCGGGCAGCGCGCGGGCGAAGAACGACGGCGGCACGAACACCGCGATGACGGCCGACAGCAGCACCCCGAGGACGAGGAACGGCAGGGCCTGCACGACAACCGCCACGAACACGGTCATCCAGCTCTGCATCACCGGCGCGGACAACGCCCCGCGGACCGGCCCCTGGAGCGTCACCACCAGGACCAGCAGCAGGGTCAGCACGAGGGAGGAGTTGACCCGCCGGGCCCGGGGATCGTCCGCGTCGTCCCGGCGGCCGCCCCGGGCCGGGGGCGCTTTGGTGAGGGTCACGGGTGAGGTACCTCCGGCGTGGAAGGGCGTCGAGGGTGGCTTCCCCTCGCCCTTCAGTACGCCGATTCGGGCACGGCGTCTCACTCCGACAGCGGGTGCTCGGCCCAGATGACCTTTCCGTGCGCGGTGTAGCGGGTGCCCCAGCGCCGGGCGAGCTGGGAGACCAGGAACAGGCCCCGCCCACCCTCGTCGGTCAGCTCGGCCCGCCGCAGATGGGGCGAGGTGCTGCTGCCGTCGGACACCTCGCAGATCAGGCTGCGGTCGCGGAGCAGCCGTATCCGTACCGGAGGGCCGCCGTACCGCAGGGCGTTGGTGACCAGCTCGCTGATGACCAGCTCGGCGGCGAAGGCGGCCTCGTCCAGCCCCCAGTCGCGGATCCGCTGGGCGCAGGCGGCGCGGAGCGGGGCGACCGCCGCCGGGTCGGCGGGCACCTCCCACTGGGCCACGTTCTCCGGGGCGAGCCGGTGGGTGCGGGCCACCAGCAGGGCGGCGTCATCGCTCGGCCGGGCCGGGAGGACGGTCGAGAACAGCTCCTGGCAGGTGTCGGCGGGGCCGCGGTCCGGGGCGGCGGCGAGGGTACGGCGCAGCAGGTCCAGGCCGGTGTCGTGGTCCCGGTCGTGGCTGGCGACCAGTCCGTTGGTGTACAGGACCAGGCGGGTGCCCTCGGGCACCGGCAGGTCGGCCGCCTCGAAGGGCTCGCCGCCCAGGCCCAGCGGCGGTGAGGCCGGGACCTCGGGGGTCTGCACGGTGCCGTCCGGGCAGGCCAGTACGGGGCCGGGGTGACCGGCCCGGGCCACGCTGCACCGGGCGGAGACCGGGTCGTAGATCGCGTACAGGCAGGTGGCGCCGGAGATGCGCGCGCTGTCGGGGTCCGTCTCGCGCTCCAGGTCGAGCCGGGCGACCAGCTCGTCCAAGAGGGCGAGCACCTCGTCGGGGGGCAGGTCCAGGGCCGAGAAGTTCTGCACCGCGGTGCGCAGCCGGCCCATCGTGGCCGCCGCGTGCAGCCCCTGCCCGGCCACGTCCCCGACGACGAGGGCGATCCGGGCTCCGGGGAGCGGGAGCACGTCGAACCAGTCCCCGCCCACCCCGGCCCGCGCGGGCAGATAGTGGGACGCCACGTCCACGGCGTCCTGGTCGGGCAGCGCGCCGGGCAGCAGATTGCGCTGGAGCGTGGTGACCATGGTGTGCTCGCGGGTGTAGCGGCGCGCGTTGTCGACACAGACCGCGGTGCGCGCGGCCAGCTCCCCGGCGATCACCAGGTCCTCGTCGTCGAACGGCACGCTCGGCCGGGTCCGGCAGAAGGTGGCCACGCCCAGCGGGACGCCGCGGAATCGCAGCGGAACCGCGATCAGCGAGTGGATCCCCTGGCCGCGCAGGCGCCGGGCCTCGGCCTCGCACGGGGCGGTCCGCTCGGCAGCGTCGTTCAGATCGGCGCACAGGACGGCCTGCCCGCTCTCCAGCGCCTGGTGCTGCGGCGACGACGACGGAGGGACGGCTCTCTCGCCCGAGCGGAAGAGCGGGTGCTCGGGCGGTACGCCGCCGACCGCCGTGCGGTGCAGTACGCCGTGCGGCGCCGCCGGTTCCTCGCCCCGCAGCACCGGCTCCAGCAGTTCGACGGTGGCGATGTCGGCGAACCGGGGGACGACCACCCCCACCAGCTCCTCCGCGGTGCCGCTCAGCTCCAGGGTGGAGCCGATCCGTACCCCGGCCTCGTACAGCAGCCGCAGCCGCTCGCTCGCGGCCTCGGCGCGGCCGGACAGCGCGCGCAGCTCGGTGGTGTCCCGCAGCGTCGCCACGCTCCCGGCGGGGCCGCCCGCCCGGTCGGTGGATCGGATGTTGACGGCCAGCAGCCGGTTCCCGGCGGCGTGCACCTCGTCGGTGACGGGCTGCCCGGCGGCCAGCAGCCGGGCCAGCCGCGGTTCGAGGCCGAGTGCGGTGGCGGGCCGTCCGTCGATGTCGGGGGTCAGCTGGAGCAGCCGCCGGGCCTCGTCGTTGACCAGCAGCAGCCGCCCGTCGACGTCCATGATCAGCACGCCTTCCCGGACCGAGTGCAGCACCGCGTCGTGGTGGGCGTACATGCGCGTCATCTCGGCGGGCCCCAGGCCGTGCGTCTGCCGCCGCAGCCGCCTGCTGGTCAGCGCCGTCCCGGCCGTCGCCAGGGCGAGGGCTGCGCCGCCCGCCCCGAGCAGCAGCGGCAGTTGGCGGTGCACCTCGCCGTTGACGCTGTCGATCCGGACCCCGACCGAGACCCCGCCGGCCAGGGCGCCGTCGGCCGTGGTGACGGGGACCGCCGAGATCACGGAGGGGCCCTGGCTCGCGCGGAAGGTCCGGGCGACCGTCTTCCCGGCGAGTTCCTCCCGTATCACCTCGTCGGGGCCGATGATCCGCTTGCCGATCAGCGCCGTCTCGGGGTGGGTGAGGCGCATCCCTTGCCGGTCGAAGACCACGACGCTGTCGACGCCGGTGCTCTTGCGCACCTCCTCGGCGCGGGGCTGGAGCAGCGCCGTCGGGTGGTCACCGGTCATGGCCTGGGCGATCCCGGGTCCCTCCGCGAAGGTTCTGGCGACGGCCAGCGACCGCTGGCGCGCTTCTCCGGTGGCGTGGCTCCGGGCTTCCAGCGCGAGGGCCGTCACCGCCAGGGAGACGAGGACGAGGGTGAGGAGGACCTGAAGGATGAAGGCCTGTCCGGCGAGGCTCGGCGCCCGTGACAGCGTCCGTATTCGGCCCCGGACCATACGAGCAAAATTGCTCATGTCGGCATTTATAACATTCCCCTCCGGCCACTCGGCAGGGCCAAGATCATGCGGCGTCGTCCGCCCGCCGTCCCTGCGCGGGGGATCATGTTCCGGCCGATCCGTGGCCGAGCGCAATACCTGGTCACCGGGTAGTCCGGCGCCGGTGTTCCGGTTGTGACCCGGAGGAGTGCGTGTCGTGTGCGAGATGTGTCTGGCTTGTTAACGACATGTTCCTGAGCGGTGTCGCAGCGTGGCCGTGCGCAACGCATAGGATCACCGCATGGTCACGGCCCGGTCGCGTTTTGGCATCCGGTGGGCTCGCTTGGTGGCGAGCCCGCTGCGTCTGCTGTGCCTGGCCGCGCTCCTGCTGGGCTTCGTCTCCCTGCACGCGGTGAGCGCCGAAGCCGTATCCGGCCATCTGGCCGGCTGCGCGTCCTCTCCGATGGCGTCGCCCGTGGTGTCGCCCATGGCGTCCGCCGCGCATGGCGAGACCCCGGACGAGACCGCGGAGCCCAAGGGCGCGGAGCCCGGGTCCGTGGGGCATCATCACGACGGCGAGGCGTCCCACTCCGCGCACGAATGCGTCCTCGCGCAGCCCGAGCAGGGGCCCGAGGTGGCGGCCCCGTGCCCGGCCCTCCCGGCCGAGGGTGCGCCCGGTGCCGCCGGGCACATGCCGTCCTCGCGCACGTCCGCGGCCACGGCGGCCGATGCCACGCCGCCCGATCTCCGACGGACCGCGCTGCTGCGCATCTAGTACGGGCCGGTATCGGACCTCGTCGACGCCCCCACACCTCTTCCGGTGACCGCGGTCACCCGTCATCGGTATGCGGCGCGTCCCGCGCCGTGATGGCGCCGTCGTTTCCTTGCCGATTCCAGCCCGCCACCTCCCGCGCCACGCGGCGGGAGGGCGGCCGCCGTGCGGAGAAACCGTGCCGATCCCTGCCTCATGCCCCCCTGCCCGGGCCGCTCGCCGCCCGTTGTGGCCCCGCCGCCTCCTGGCGTTCGTGCTGGGCGCGCTGCTGCTGACCGGACCCACCTGCCTCGGCCACGCCCTCGACGCGGGCCACGCCCACGGCCAGCGCGTCGCCCACGACTCCCGGCAGTCCCCGGCCGCCGAAATCGCCGAGACCGCCGGGCAGCCGAACGCCGACGGTCCGGAGGGGCCCGAGCACTGTGCGCCGACGCCCCGGGAAAAGTCCGGCCGGGCCGCGCAGCCGTCGGTGCGTGCCCTTCCCGCCACCGCCACCACCACCGCCGTCTGCCGGACCGTGGTCCTCGCGGTGGCCCCGGACCGCCCGCACGCGCTCTCCCCACGAGCGCCGACGGTCAGATCCACCCTCTGCTCGACCAGTCGGTGGCGCCTATAGGAGCGGTCGTCGTGGCCCGCACCCCGGTTGCCGCCCCCGGCGACCGGACGCGGATCGGTGCAGGCCCATGGGGCCGCACCGTGCCCGAGACGAGCATCCGACGAGCCATCAACCACCGAAAGCGGACAGATGCGATCTCTGACCCTCAACGATGCCACCCCCACCGTCCCCGGACTGTCCGGGCTGGTCGGCAACACGCCCGTCCTGCGGGTGTCCGAGCCCCTGGCCCCGGCAGGCCGCGGCTTCTGGGCCAAGCTGGAGGGCTTCAACCCCGGCGGCATCAAGGACCGGCCCGGGCTGCACATGGTCGAACGGGCCCGCGCCCGCGGAGACCTGCGTCCCGGCGGCGCGATCGTCGAGTCGACCAGCGGCACGCTGGGGCTCGGCCTCGCCCTGGCCGGTCTGGTGTACGGCCATCCCGTCACCCTCGTCACCGACCCCGGCCTGGAGCCGTCGATGACCCGGCTGCTGACCGCCTACGGCGCCTGGGTCGACATGGTCACCGAACCCCATCCGGAGGGCGGGTGGCAGCAGGCCCGCCGCGACCGGGTGAACGAACTCCTCGCCCGCAACGCCGGGTCCTGGTGCCCCGACCAGTACAACAACCCCGACAACACCGCCGCCTACACCCCGCTCGCCCTCGAACTGGCCTCCCGGTTCGGCCACATCGACATCGTGGTGTGCAGCGTCGGCACCGGCGGCCACTCCGCGGGCGTCTCCCGCGTGCTGCGCCAGCTCTACCCCGAGATCACCGTGGTCGGGGTGGACACCATCGGTTCGACCATCTTCGGGCAGCCCGCCCGCACCCGGCTGATGCGCGGCCTGGGGTCGAGCATCTACCCCCGCAACGTCGCCTACGAGAACTTCAGCGAGGTGCACTGGGTCGCCCCGCACGAGGCCGTGTGGACCTGCCGCCAACTGGCCTCGTCGCACTACGCCACCGGCGGCTGGAGCGTGGGCGCGGTCGCGCTGGTCGCCGGGTGGCTGGCCCGTACCCACCCTTCGGACGCCCGGATCGTCGCGGTGTTCCCGGACGGGCCGCAGCGCTATCTGGACACCGTGTACAACGACGACTACTGCGCCGCCAACGGCCTCCTGGACCAGCCGCCCGCGTCCGAACCGGACACGCTGGGACACCCCGCCGAGCGGGAAGTGGCCCGCTGGACCCGTTGCACCTCCGTGGTCGACCCGCTCGACCCGGGCGACCCGGCCGGTCCGTCGCGGTCCGCCGCCCCGGCCGCACCGGAGGCCGCCCGATGAAGGCCACGTTCACCCAGGTGCGGTCGTACGAGCGCAGCGTCCAGCTGCTGATGGTGAACCAGTTCACCATCAACCTCGGCTTCTACATGCTCATGCCCTATCTGGCCGCGCATCTGTCCGGGACCCTCGGGCTCGCCGGATGGCTGGTCGGACTCGTGCTGGGCGTGCGGAACTTCAGCCAGCAGGGCATGTTCCTGGTCGGCGGCGCCCTGGCCGACCGGTTCGGCTACAAGCCGCTGATCGTGGCCGGGTGTGTGCTGCGCACCGCCGGTTTCGCGACGCTCGGGCTCGTGGAGTCGCTGCCCGCGCTGCTGGCCGCCTCCGCGGCCACCGGACTCGCCGGGGCCCTGTTCAACCCGGCGGTCCGGGCCTATCTGGCCGCGGACGCGGGGGAGCGCCGGGTGGAGGCGTTCGCCCTGTTCAACATCTTCTACCAGGCCGGGATCCTGCTCGGCCCGCTGGTGGGCATGGTGCTGACGGGCGTCGACTTCCAGGTCACCTGCCTGGTCTCGGCCGCGATCTTCGCCGTGCTGAGCGTCGTACAGATCCGGTCGCTCCCGGCCCGCCGCGCCGATGACGGCCCGGAGCCCGGGCGGGAGAGCCGCGAGCGGGTGCTGACCCAGTGGCGCGGGATCCTGGCCAACCGTCCGTTCCTGCTGTTCTCCGCCGCCATGATCGGCTCGTACGTGCTGTCGTTCCAGGTCTATCTGGCCCTGCCGCTGGAGGTACGACGGCTCGGCGGCGAAGGGGAGTTCGGCACCGCGGCGGTGGCGCTGCTCTTCGCCGTCTCCGGGCTGAGCACCATCGTCGGCCAGACCCGGGTGACCGCGTGGTGCAAGGCCCGCATGGCGCCCGGCCGGGCCCTGGGCTGGGGGCTGGCCCTCATGGGGGTGGCGTTCCTGCCGCTGCTGGTGGCGACCGCGGTGCCCGTGCCGGACGGCGGGCCCGGACGGTGGTTCCTCGCGGCCGTGCCGCCCGCGCTCGCCGCGTTCCTGCTGGCGCTGGGCACGATGATCGCGTACCCGTTCGAGATGGACACCATCGTCCGGCTCTCGGGGGAGCGGCTCGTGGCCACCCATTACGGGCTGTACAACACCATCTGCGGGGTCGGCATCACCCTCGGGAACCTGCTCACCGGCGCGTCGCTGGACGCGGCACGCGAGGCGGGCATGCCCGCCGTCCCGTGGATCGTGCTGCTCGCGCTCGGTCTGGCCTGCGCGGCGGCGCTGTTCGGACTGCACCGCACGGGCCGGCTGGCACCGGCGGTGCCCGAACCCCGCCCCGCGGCGGCCTGACCCGGTCGAGACGCAGGGGGGCACCCCCGCCGGTGGCCATGACCGGCCACCGGCGGGGGCAAGACGCTCTCCAGCGCCGCCGAACAGGTGCCGCCGCCCGGTGGCCGCGGCGGTGATCGCGCCGCGGCCCGGGCCCGGCCCGTACGGTCGCATCACCCGCCCTACGACCCGGGAGCGCCACCGTGCGGAACCCCAGCCCCCTGACCGGACGCCTCGCCGTCGTGACTGGTGCCGCCCGCGGACTGGGCGCGGCCATGGTCCGGGAACTGGCGGGGCGCGGCGCACGGGTCGTCCTCCTCGGCCGCGAAGAGGAAACCCTCGCGCAGGTGGCCGACTCGCTCGCCGCGGAAACCCACTGCTACGCGGTGGACGTGGCCGACGACGCGGCGATGACCCGGGTGGCCGGGCTGATCCACGACCGCGTCGGGCGGCCGTCGGTCGTCGTCGCCAACGCGGGTGTGGCCGAGGGCGGGCCCTTCGGGGAATCGCCCCCGGCCACGTGGCGGCGCGTCGTCGAGGTGAACCTCATCGGCAGCGCGAACACCGCGCGGGCCTTTCTGCCCGGACTGCTCGCCACCCGCGGCTACTTCCTCCAGATCGCCTCGACGGCCGCCTTCGGTTCCGCGCCCATGATGAGCGCGTACTGCGCCTCGAAGGCGGGCGCCGAATCCTTCGCCCAGTCCCTGCGCGCCGAACTCGCCCACCAGGGGGTCGGTGTCGGCATCGGGTATCTGAGCTGGACCGCCACCGACATGATCCGCGACGTGGACCGGTACGGGGTGCTGAGGGAACTGCGCGCCCATATGCCGCCACCGGCCCGACGCGTCCACCCCGTCGCCACGGTGGCCGCGCGCATGGTGACCGCCGTCGAACGGCGCGCCGCCACCGTCTACGCACCGCCCTGGCTGCGCCTCGCCCAGCCGGTCCGCCCCCTGCTGCCGCCGCTGGTCACCTGGTTCTCCGCGCGGGAGCTGCCCCGGCTGGCCGAGCGGACCCGCTTCGAGGCCACCGGGCTCCTCGGGGCCGGTGGCCGCGCGGACCAGTCGGCCGCCGAGGGCTGATACGTCATGGGGTCAGCCGTTGTCGTGGAGGGTGCCGTGCTCGTCCATGGTCGGGTGCATCTTCATGGGGCCGTAGTCGTCGAGGTCCGAGGGGCGCGGCGGCTCCGGCCCGTCGCGGCCGCTGCGCACCATCCGCTCGATGCGGCAGATCCGGAACAGGCGGCCGTCCACGCGGGCCTCGTCGGCCCGGCGGGCGCGTCTGAATTCCTCGGCGGCCCGTGCGTACACCGCCCTCTTGCGCTCGCCGAACTCGTAGAGCAGCGGCCACATTTCGGCCATCCCCTGGTAGAGCAGCCGCCGCGCGTCGTGCGGCGTGGGCATCAGGGCGCTCTGCGGCCGCCACCGCTGCCCGGCGCGCTCGGCCACGCCGAAGCCGACGGGCAGCAGGATGATGTCGGGATGGGTGGTGACGGCCCGCTCGGAGTGCTTGCGCACGACGGCGGGGAACCGGGATCCGGAGTAGGCGAAGGTGCTCAGCGCCAGCTTCATGGCGCCCGCCATCAGCCCGGCGTCGTCCTGCTCGGGGTCCAGGACGAAGCCGGTGTCGGGCGACCGGGCCTCGTGCCGTCCGTCCCAGGAGATGAGGGACGGTTCCGGGTCGGTGGGCCGCGGCGGCTCCAGGCTGTGCTCGCCGGTGCGGGCGAACTCGTCCCCGCGCACCACCCGGTAGCGCACGCCGAGCACGGACACCTCGTTCAGCGGCTTCTTCTCGAGCCGGGCCACCGCGGCGAGCAGGGCGCGGCGGGTGGCGGGGTCGTCGGTGTCGTCCTTGGCCTTGAACCACAGGAGCGAGTTCAGCTCGTCCCGGGCCTCCTGGGGCGTGCCGCCGGTCACCGGCTTCACCAGCCGCCAGTGCTCCCCGGCGGCGGGGTCATGAACGGCCAGGCCGAAGACGGGTCCGCGGAGGGCGAGATGCGGATAGCGGGAGGACGCGTCCACGGCGTCGGCTTCGGTGACCCATGCGGCGGGGTCGTCGCGCCGCACCAGATCCGCGTGGAGCCGGTCCAGCTTTCGCTTCCAGTGTTCGGCCATGCGCACAGTGTCGGGGCTTCCGGGTGGAACACGGGCGGGAACGCCCCAAGTGATCAAAAGCCTTAAATCCGATGTCAGTACTGTCTGTCCGCCGGTCGCCGGGCGGTCGGCGGGCGCTCGGGCAGCGACCGGAGGGCGGTGCGTGGCGCGTCGTGGACGGACGGGCGGCCGCAGCGCATAGCCTGACATTTCGGTGTCCGCGGGAAGGCGTTCGCACCATGACGACACGGACGACACGTCAGCACTGGCTCTTCGGCGATCAGCTCGGCCCGCACTTCGCCGACCACCGCCACCACGGCCCCGACGCCCAGGCCCCCCTGATCATGATCGAGGCGCGGTCGGTGCTGAGCCGCCGCCGCTTCCACCGGGCCAAGGCACATCTGCTGCTGTCGGCGATGCGCCACCGGGCCGCCGAACTCGGCGACCGCGTGCGGTATGTCCGGGCCCGGACCTACCGCGAGGGGCTGGCCGAGGCCGCCGGACGGGACCGGGTGACGGTCTGCCACCCGACCTCCCGCCGGGCGCTGGAGCTGGTCGGGTCGCTCGGCCAGGTCGACGTGCTGCCCGCGAAGGGCTTCCTGGTGACGATGGCGGACTTCGCCACCTGGGCCGGGGAGCACAGCCGCGGGCGGCTGCGGATGGAGGACTTCTACCGCTGGGTGCGCCGCGAGCACGAACTGCTGATGGAGGGCGACCAACCCGCGGGCGGCCGGTGGAACTTCGACGACCGGAACCGCGAACCGCCGCCGCGCGGCGCCCACACCCTCGGCACCCCCGGCCCCTGGCGCCCCGACGAGGACGAGATCGACGACCGGGTGCGGCACGACCTGGACCGCTGGGAACGCGACGGCACGGTCTCCTTCGTCGGCCGCGACGGCCCGCGGCGCTTCCCCGCCACCCGGCGCGAGGCGCTGGCGTCGCTGCGCCACTTCGTGACCCACCGGCTGCCCTGCTTCGGGCCGTACGAGGACGCGATGCTCGCGGCGGACCCGGTCATGTGCCACAGCCTGCTGTCGGCACCGCTCAACCTCGGGCTGCTGCACCCGGCCGAGTGCGTGGACCGGGCGGAGCGCGCATGGCGCGACGGCGCCGCGCCGCTGGCCGGTGCCGAGGGGTTCGTACGGCAGATCGCCGGATGGCGGGAGTACGTCTGGCATCTGTACTGGCACTTCGGCGAGGACTACCGCGGCCGCAACGCCCTGCGCCACACCGCCCCGCTGCCCGGCTGGTTCCTGGACCTGGACGCCGACGCGGTGACCGCGCGCTGCCTGGCCACGGTGCTGGCCCAGGTCCGGGACACCGGGTGGACCCACCACATCCCGCGGCTGATGGTGCTCGGCAGCCGCGCCCTCCAGGACGGCTGGGACCCGGCCGCGGTCACCGACTGGTTCCACCGCTGCTTCGTCGACGGCTACGACTGGGTGATGCTGCCGAACGTCGTCGGCATGTCGCAGTACGCCGACGGCGGGCTCATGACGACCAAGCCGTACACCTCCGGCGGGGCGTACATCAACAGCATGAGCGACCTGTGCGGCCCCTGCGCCTACCGCCCGGGGGACCGGACCGGCGAGCGGGCCTGCCCCTACACCACCGGCTACTGGTCCTTTCTGCACCGGCACCGGGAGCGCCTGGCCGGGAACCACCGCATGACCCAGGCGGTCCGCGGGCTGGACCGGCTGGGCGATCTGCCGGAGGTGCTCGCGCAGGCCACGGAGCGGGGCGACGCCGCGCCGTGAGGCGATGCGGACTCTTCTTTCCCGAGGCGTACTCGCGCGCTTTCTGAATTCCTGTCCGGGGGAGAGGTGAACGAACGCTTTACGGCGCGTGAAGGGGGCCGCAGGTCCGCGGGGTGGGACGGCTGTGCGGGGTGGACATCCCCGTACGGCCGCACCCCCGGCAGGCGTTCGCCACCGGCCCGCTGCCCGCCCTGCCCGGCGGCCTACCGCTCGCCGTCGGCATGGCCAGTGGCGCGTATGTGCACCCCGAGGCGGCCGGGACGGCGATCGTCGGCGGCAACGACCGCGACGCGCCCAGCAGCGAACGGGCGACGGTGGACTGGTCGCGGGTCGAGTCCCTGGCCGATGCGCTGTCCCACCGCTTCCCCTCGCTGGAAGGGCTGGAGGTCACCCGGGGCTGGGCCGGGCTGCGGGAGATGACCGCCGACGACCACGCGATCGTCGGCCCGGTCGACGAGGTGCCCGGGCTGTGGGTCGCGGCGGGCTTCTCCGGCCACGGCTTCATGCAGTCCCCGGCGGTCGGCGCGGCGCTCGCCGAGTGGTGGCTGACGGGCGCCCCGCCCCTGGACCTCTCCGCGCTGCGGCTGTCCCGCTTCACCGACCGGGCGCTCGAACTCGAAACCGCCGTCTTCTGAGCTGTCTTCCGACGCGCTCTCCACGCAGTCGTCCGCGCTGTCTTCCGATCCGTCTTCCGATTCGTCTTCCGAACGGAGCCCGCCATGGCTTGCGATACGAATCCGACCGGGGCCGAACTGCTCGTCGCGACGCTCGTCCGGCACGGCGTCGACATCGTCTTCGGCGTCCCCGGCGACACCGGCGAACGTCCTGTACGACGTGTTCGCACGGCACACCGACGCCCCGCGCCACATACTCGCCCGGGACGAACGGCACGCGGGCTACATGGCCGACGGCTACGCCAGGACCCACCGGCGGATCGGCGTGTGCGAGGCGTCCAGCGGCGGCGGCGCCGTCTACCTGGCCGGTGACCTGGGCGAGGCGTACGCCTCCAGCGTGCCGGTCCTGGCGATCACCACCTGGCGGCACGCCGCCATCCGGGTCGCGACACCCGGCGAGCTGCGCCGGGCCGGTCAGATCTTCGCCGCCCTCGGGATGTGCCCGGTCGGCGCCTACGCCCCGGGGGACGCGGCGGCCCGCCCGGCCCCGGTCGTCTCGACCCTGTTCCGGCCGGTCGCCCCCGGGGATCTGGCCCGCGCTCCCTTCCGGGTGTTCACCTCCGTCCTCGTCCCCGGCGACCGGCGGCCCTTCACCGCCGAACGCCCACAGCGAGACTTCCCGCCGGAGCTGCTTCGACTCGCCGCACGCGCCGAGGCCGAACTCGGGTTGCCGCCCGAGGGCGCGCGGCGGTTCCTCGACCTCGCCACCGCCGCCTTCCGGCCCTCCGGCGCACCGGTGGACCTCACACCCCGGGTCCTCGACCTCGACGAGCTGCACCGGCGCATGGCGGACCGCGGCGTCGCGATGACCGGCGGGATCCAGGGCCCGCCGCACTGGGACGGCCCGGACGTCCTGCCGCGCCGTACGTCCTTCGGCCCGCGCTGCGCGGTGGAGGCCCGTGGCATCGCGCTCACCCCCGCCGGGCGGGCCCGCTACGACGCGATGACGGCCGAGACCGACCGGCTGCTCGCCATCGACCCGGTGCTCTCCCGCCAGGAGGCCGCCGCCAAGATCTGGGCCATGTGCCTGCCCGCCACGGAGGCCGCACTCGCCCGGCAGGACCTCGCGTACTTCACCTACCACGCCACCGACCCCGCGACCCGCCGCCGCGACGGTCTGGGGCCGCCCGCCGGGCTGGCCGGGCTGCTCCACGGCGGCTGGATCACGGCGGAGCCGATCGTCTACGAGGACGTCCTGCCCCGCCCGGTGGCCGACCCCGGTACGGCCGAGCCGCCCCTTGACGCCGACTGGCCGGCCGGGGTACTCGACCGCCCCGTGGCCGACCCCATGGAGCACTACGCCCGGCAGCGCCGGGACTCCCTGGACGAGGCGGCCCGGGCCCTGGGCATCGCCCCCATCGCCCCGCCGCCACCCCCGGACTAGTGCCGCGTCAGCCAAGGTTCACCCCGCTCGCCGCCCTGGCACGGCCATCTGCGGCGTTGCCGAATCGACCGAGTAGGCCCACTACGAGGCCGATCAACCTTGACTGACGCGGCACTAGGCGCGGGACGCGGTGCCGTTCAGGAAGCGCAGGAGGAGGTTGCGGCCGACCGCGCCCGCGATGCTGTGGTACGTGTCGTCGAAGGCGTGGTCGCTGTAGGGGATGGCGTTGAACCGGACGTCGTCCTGGGCCTGCCGCAGCCGGTCGGCGAGGCCGCGGACCCGGGACTCCCGGATGAGGTGGTCGGAGGCGCCGGTGACCAGGAGGGACGGCATCAGACCGGGGCGGATGCGGTTGATGGCGGAGGCGTAAGCGTAGCGCTCGGGGTACTGGGCGGGGGTGCCGCCGGTGTAGCCCTCGGTGATCTCGCGTCCGTAGCCCAGCAGGCCGTTGTCCTGCCAGGTGCCCTTGAGGTCCGCGGCCGGGTAGAACCCGGCGACGGCGACCGGCGGCGCGGGCAGCCGCGCGGTGCAGCTGCTGGCGATGCGTCCGGTTTTCAGTCCGTACGCGACGTTCAGCGCGAGGCTCCCGCCCGCGGAGCCGCCCACCAGCACGGTGCGGGAGGTGTCGACGCCGTACGGGCGGGCCAGCCTGGCGAGCCGGGACATGGCGCAGACGACGTCGTCGGAGGCGTCCTTCCAGCGGGGTGGCGGCGTGAGCCGGTAGTCGATGGACAGGACGGGGTAGCCGTGGTTCGCGAGCCAGCGGTAGTCGCCCGCCCGCTGGTACCGGCTGCCGGTGGCGAACCCGCCGCCGTGGATCCACACCACCATGGGCTTGTCGCCCTGCGGATGTGCCGCGCGCGGCGCCCACAGCCCGGCCCTGAGCGTGCGGCCCTCGACGCGGTCGAAGTTGATCACATGGTCCGGCGGCGCCGTGGGCTGGTCGACGGCCAGGACGTCGGCGGTGGACACCGGCACGTTCTGGGCGTGGGCGTAGAGCAGCTGCGTGATCAGGACGGTGGCCGCGCCGATGGCGGTGACCGCCGAGGTGGCGGTGGTCCACACCGCCGTCCTGCGCGTCCCGCGCTTCCACGCCACCACCGCGCCCACGGCGATGAGCAGACCGAAGACCACGTACCACAGCGGGCGCGGCCCGACCCAGGTGGTCGCGTAGTAGCCGAGGACGGGAACGGCCGGAACGATCGCACCGAGGGTGATGAGCGCCACCAGCCCCGACACCACCAGCCCCAGGCCGAGGGCCGTGCGGCGCACCCATCGGGGCACGGCGCTGCGTGAGGATGTGCGGACACGGGCGTTCATGTCGGGCCGTTCTCCTGTCGCTGTCGTCGGTGTGGCTCAGGCGCCGTCAGCAGTGAGGAGGGCCCAGCTCGGGAATTCAGGGTAGCCAGGAGGTGAACCGGCCCGGCCATGCGGGTCGCCGGGCCGGGTCGGGTCGCCACGTGGTCACGTGGCGTACAGGCCGTGTGGTCACGTGGCGTACAGCAGGGTGCCGAAGCCGGTCTGGTCGAAGCCGCCGCTGGTCGAGCCGTGGTCACCGCCGCCGCCCTCGGGCCGGACGCTCTCGGCGATGGCCCAGGCGCCCATCTGGCCCATGCCCATCATGGTGTGGCCCTGGTCCCGGCCGGACTCCTGCCACTGGCCGAGGGCGTAGCCGTCGACGTTGTCGTACACAAACGGGACGGCGTGGCGGAGGGAGCCGTTGCCCGCGCGTTCTTGAAGTTGTTCACCGCCTGGTCGTACTTCGCGGCGTCGTCGCACAGGATCCCGAAGGCCAGGATCGCGTTCATGGTGCACAGGTCCCAGTTGGCCCAGTAGTTGGTGATGCAGGCGTCGTTGTGTCCGTTGCGGAACTGGTTGTTGAGCGGGTAGAAGACGTTGCGCATCATCGCCACGGAAGCGGCCCAGGTCGAATCCGCTGTAGCCGCACATGAGTTCGGCAGCGTTGGCGAACTGGTAGCCGTAGAGCCCGGCGGCCAGGAAGCGGTCCGCGTTGCCGGTGAGGGTGGTGAGGGTGGCCGACCAGGCGTTGAGGATCCTGACGGCGGTGTCGCCGTGGGCGGTGGCGGTCAGGCGGTTCCACCCGGACAGCCACGGCTCGGTGCCCGCGGCGACCCGCACCTTGGCGCGGTTGAGTTCGCCGTAGGCGTGCAGCATGCCCGGGTGGGTGAAGGTGGCAGGCGCGGCGCCCGCGCTGCCGCCGGTGGCGGCGGCCGTTCCAGGCCGCCTGAAGGGTGGCGCGACGGGACAAGGGTGGGTTCAGGGCTGACTCCCTGCGCAGTGGAAAACGGAAACCGGTTACTGCGCCCACGTGGCCAGAGCTTCCGCCCAGTCCGGAAACGGAGTCAAGCGCCCGCGTGCACTTTCGAAAGGATCGGTAGCCCCGGCGGTGTACGGCTTGCAGATTGACCCGCCTCCCCGTCAGATCTACGTTAGAAGGCGCTTTCTGGAAGTTTTTCTACAAGAGTGTTTCCCCGGCGCCTCAGGAGAGTCATGCCCAGTGCCCAGCCGCTGAGAGCCGTGTTCGCCATGGACCCGGTGCACCTCCCGCTGCTCTTCCCGCCGCCGCTCATGGACCGGCTCCGGCAGGTGGCCGAGATCGACACCGCGCTCGTCGTACGGGACCTCACCGACCCCGCCGCCGCCCCCGCGCTGGCCCGGGCCGAGGTGCTGATCACCGGCTGGGGCTGCCCCCGCCTCGATGCCTCCGCCCTCGTGGCGGCGCCGAAGCTGCGCACCGTCCTGCACGCCGCGGGCTCCGTGCGCTCACTGATCGGCGACGCCCTGTGGGACGGCGGCATCACCGTGTCCAGCGCGGTCACCAACAACGCGCTGCCGGTCGCGGAGTACACCCTCGCCATGATCCTGCTCGCGGGCAAGGACGCCCTCGCCCACCGCGAACGCTTCCGGGACACCCACGCCCACCCGACCCCCGCCGAGACCGCCGCCATCGGCAACCTCGGCCGCCGGGTGGGCGTCATCGGCGCCTCCCGGGTGGGCCGCCGACTCCTCGAACTGCTGCGGCCGTTCGACTTCGCCGTCTCGCTGTACGACCCCTACGTGGACGCCGCCGAAGCCGCCGCCCTCGGCGCCGAACCGCTGCCGCTGGAGGAGCTGCTGCGCCGCAGCGACATCGTGAGCCTCCACGCCCCCGACATCCCCGAGACACACCGCATGCTGGACCGCGCGAGACTCGCCCTCATCAGGGACGGCGGCGTGCTGATCAACACCTCCCGGGGCGCGCTGGTCGACACCCGGGCCCTCACCGAGGAGCTGGTCGCGGGCCGCCTGAGCGCGGTACTGGACGTCACCGACCCCGAACCGCTGCCCGCCGGATCCCCGCTGTACACGCTGCCGAACGTGTTCCTCACCCCGCACATCGCGGGTTCGCTCGGCAACGAGCTGGCCCGCCTCGGCCGCGTGGTCGCCGAGGAGCTGGAACGCACGGCGGCGGGGCTGCCGTTGGCCCACGAGGTGCGCCATGCGGACCTGGCCCGCGTCGCCTGAGACCCGCCCCGGAGGCCCGCCCCCGCGGAGTAACGATGGGATACGGTTTCCGTCACCGGTGCAGGGCGGGGCCCGGCCCGTCCTTGGGGGCGTCGCAACGGTGAAGGAGCCGCAACGGTGAGCGAGCGCAAGGTGTCGGGTGGCGCCGGACGGGCCACCATTCGCGACGTGGCGGAGCGCGCGGGCGTCTCCGTCGCCAGCGTCTCGCGCGTCCTGTCCGGCAACTACCCGGTGTCGGACGAGCTGCGCCGCCGGGTGATGAAGGTCGTACGGGACCTGGACTACGTCACCAACGCCCACGCCCGCTCGCTGGCAGGGGGCGGCACACCCACCGTGGCCATCCTCATCAACAACATCACCGGCGCCGCCTTCGCCCACGTGGCCAAGGGAGTCGAGGGCGCGGCCTCGCTGCGCGGCTGGCTCTCGCTGGTGGGCACCACGGGCGACGACCCGGAGCGGGAACTGGCGCTGGTGAACCTCATGCGCCAGCAGGGCGTCGCCGCGGTGGTCCTGCTCGGCGGCGCGTACGACTTCGACGAATACCAGTTGCGCATGGCCCGGTTCGCCCGCTCCCTCGACGCGGCCGGATCACACCTCGTCCTGGTCGGCAGGCCGCCGCTGGAGGGCGACGTGGCGGCCACCACGGTCGACTACGACAACGAGGGTGGCGCCTACGCCATGGCCAGCCACCTGCTGTCCGCCGGGCACCGCCGCGTCCTCGTCCTGCCGGGCCACGCCGAACTCACCACGGCCCAGGGCCGGTTGCGGGGCGCCCGGCGGGCCTTCGAGGCGTACGGCATCCCGTTCGACCCGGGCACGGTGCTCCACGGCCCGTACGACTACGGCCACGGATACGACGCGGTCGAGGAGAGCCTGCGCCGCGAGCTGGACTTCACGGCGGTGCTGGCGGGGACCGACGTGGTCGCCGCGGGTGCCATGCAGGCACTGCGCGGCGCCGGGCTCAGGGTCCCCGAGGACATCTCGATCGTCGGCTACGACGACATCCCGCTGGCCTCCCAGCTCACCCCGCAGCTGACGTCCGTTCATGTGCCGTACGAGGAGATGGGCCGGGCCGCGCTGCGCGCGGTGGCCGACCGGCGCGAGGGCGGCGCGGGCCGCCGTGGGGGCGGCGACGGTGCCCATCTGGTGCTGGGCACCCATGTCGTCGTACGGAACTCCGTCCAGCCCCCGGCCCGCCGTTCCTGACCGCCGCGCCGCACCGCGCGACGTGATGACCGCGATGCGCCGCTACTGGCGCACCGGCGTCACCCTGGGCGCCCTCAAGTAAGCACGTGGCTGCCCACCGGGCCCGGCGGGACCGTGCGGACATCCCCTAGGATCGCCCGGTGAAGGAGGTGAACCCGCCGCTGTGCCGGGCCACTTCGCGCCCATCGGCCCACACCGTGGCGTCGTGGTCGACCGCCCCGAAGTGCAGCAGCACCCGTCGCCCGGCCCAGGACGCCGGAACCCGCACCGTACGCCGGTACCAGACGGCGGGGTGGAAGTCGGTGTCCCCGATCCCCGACAGCTCGGACTCCGGACAGAACGGGACCAGGATCCGCCCCTCCAACTCCTGGTGGACCAGGCCGCGTTCGAGGCCGCTGTCGCCGGGGTCGAAGGCGAACTGCCAGGTGCCGTTGAGGGTCAGACAGTCCGCACGGACGAAGCCGGGACGCGGATATTCGGCTCGTGGAACATCGTTCGATATATCGGGCGGCGGTGTGTCCGTGCGAGGCATGGTCAACTCCGGGGCACGGGCGAGCGGTTCAGCGGGCAGGGGTATGCCGTCACCCGCTTACATCGTTGTAAAGACCTGATGCACCTTGTGTTTCTTGAGCCGGAAGAGGCGTGCCCGGCGGGGTTCATGGACACTCGGCGGCTGCCGACGCAGACTGATCCAGAGTTCCAGGACCACCCCGCACACCCCGGGGGCTCGCCCCGGGCCGACCCGCTGGAGGCGCCGTGGCCGTGCAGATCTGTTCGTTGATCGTCGCCGAGCCGCAGGTGATCCCGCCCGGCGGGTATCGCGTGGTGCGGTTCCCCTTCGGCACCGCCGAGTCCTACGACGCGAGGGGCATGCACCAGGTGGTCCAGCCCGACGGGTACAGGATCAAGAACTGGCGCACCGATGACCGCGCGGGGCTGATATGGCCCTCGACCGGCGGATGGGGCGCGCTGACGGCGATGATCCAGTGGGAGGCCGGCGGGGGCTACAGCGAATTACGGGACCGCTTCGTGCGGGATCCGCTCGGGCTGTCGACGGGCCCGGACTCGACCGCCACCGATCACCGGCCGCCGAGCCGCGGCATGCAGTGCTTCACCAAGCACCACGAGATCTTCGTGCATCCGCAGACGCCGCTGGCGCTGATGGTCTCGCACAACAGCGGCTCCTCGGTGCGGCTGGTGCTCGCCGAGTTCAAGCTGGCCATCCATCAGGTCTGAGGGGTCACAGCTCGCCCTTCTTCACCTTGTGCAGCTCGATGTCCTCGTTCGCGAACAGATGCACATAGCCGCAGTTCCAGCAGATCAGCCCGATCGCGGACTCATTGGCCCAGGCGAGGTTCATGAGCTCCATTCCGGTGCTGTTCAGCTTCACCCGGCGGTTCCGGAAAAGATCGCCCTGGCAGAACACGCACGTGATCCATCGGTCCCCGATGGCCGCACGCACAGGCTTGGACACGTTCCGCCCCTCCCGCCACCGAAGTGGCCTGCTCTCGCGCACATCAGCGCATGATCGGCATAGTCAGGCGTCGGTCTTCCGTATATCGGCAATTTGGCCAACGAAATTGTTGACCATCTTGGTGGCCTGGATTTACCTGCGACACGCACTCACTCAGGGAGAGCTCGATGCCGAAGGAAGCCCGTCCAGGCACCGGAGAACAGGCCAAGCAACCTGCGCTGACCCGGCTGCGGCAGGCGATTCTGGGCGGTGAGATGGCACCGGCTCAGCGGCTGGTGGAGAACGAACTCGCCGAGCAGTTCGGGGTGACCCGGGCCGGCATCCGCGCGGCACTGATCGCCCTGGCCTCGGAAGGGCTGGTGGAACGGATCCGCAACCGCGGATCGCGGGTGCGGGTGGTGTCCGTCGAGGAGGCGGTGGCCATCACCGAATGCCGCATGGTCCTCGAAGGGCTGTGCGCGGCCGAGGCGGCCGTCGCGGCCAGTGAGGAGGAGCTGACCGAACTGGCTGACCTGGGCACGGCGATGTCCAAGGCGGTCGCCGACGGCGAACCGATGACGTACTCCCGGCTCAACCACGAGCTGCACGGCCGGATCGGGGAGATCTCCGGTCAGCAGGTGGCCGTGGAACTGCTGGAGCGGCTCAACGCGCAGCTGGTGCGCCACCGTTTCCAGCTCGCGCTGCGGCCGGGGCGTCCCCAGCAGTCCCTGAGCGAACATCTGGCCATGATCGAAGCGATCAGGGCCCGGGACCCGCAGGCGGCCGAGGCGGCCGTCCGCACCCACCTCGCGGGCGTGATCGACGCATTGCGCGCATGACGCGTTGCGCACAGGGCGCGCTCGAGGTGGGTCACCGACCCGTCCACCGAGGGGATGCCAGCTGTGACGCACGGCACGGCGCCCCCGGCCCGGCACCAGGCGGCCGGTCCCGCTCTGTGAACCGATGGCCGGGGCGTTCGGCATAGCCGACCGGGCGCTAAAAATGCGATAGGGCGCCTCATGACTCTCGATTGCGCCGCGGGTACACCTTAGGGTATATGCCGATATGTCAATGGATCCGGCAGGTCGCGTCCGTACCTGGTGCGACGAGCGGCTTCCCCTGCTCTCGGCGGTCGGTGCCCAGCTCACGGACCGCGAGGTGATGGAGTACGCGCTGACGCAGGCGGTGTCCGAGCTGGGCGGTATCGCCGGAGCGGTGCACTGGTCGTGCGGACCCGCGGGCAGCCACGAACTCCGCCTGGTGCTCGCCGGAGGGCTGCCCCCGTCCGCCCTCCCGGAGTGGGAGGAGATCCGGGAGGACGACCCGGCGCTCGCCCCCGCCCGGGCCGTACTGGAGGGCGCGTTCGTCTGGATGCCCGCCGCCGACGGGCGTGTTCCGGAGGCGCGCCACCCGGACGCGGAACGTGTCCGTACGCACACCCACGGGAGGCTGCCCGAGGCGACCATGGTGGCCGCCGTCCCCCTCTTCGCCGAGGACACCCCCGTCGGCGCGCTGTCCGTGTTCACCGGGCCCGGCGCGCCCACCACCGAGCAGCGCGGCTTCCTGATGGAGATGGCCCGCTGGGCCTCCGGGCGGCTGTCCGGCCCCTCGCCCGCGGCGGGCCGGGGCCATCCGTGGTGGCAGGAGCAGCCGGCCGGCTCCGGGCTCCGCCAGGCCCTGGTGGCGGCGAAGGTCGGTTCCTGGGAGTGGGACATCCGTACCGGCGAGATGGTCTGGGACGCGGCCGGGCTCAGGCTGCTGGGCATCCCGGAGGACTACGAACGCCGCATCGAGAGCTGGGTCGCCCTGATCCACCCCGAGGACCTGCCGCGGGTCATGGCCGCCACCCAGGAGGCGCTGCACCGGCACGGCGTGTACGAGGCCGAGTACCGGGTGTGCCGCCCGGACGGTACCACCGGCTGGGTCCAGAGCCGCGCCCACCTGGCGCTCAACGGGCACGGCGACCCAGTCCGCATGATCGGCCGGGTGTGGGACACCACCGAGAGCCGCATCGCGCGGGAGTCCGTGGGACAGGCGCTGCGCTTCATGAGCGACGCGTTCTGGGCGGTGAACCGGGAGTGGCGGATCACCTTCCTCAACGTCGAGGCCGAGCGCCTCGTCGGGCCGTCCGTGGACGTGCTGGGCGGGCCGCTGTGGGACGGTCCCGCGGGCCTGGTCCCCGATCTGGAGGCCCGCTGCCGCCACGCCGCGCTCGACGGCTCACCGACCGGGTTCGACATCCAGTGGCCCACCGACGGCCGCTGGTACCACATCCGGCTGGTCCCCGTGCCCGACGGGCTGACCGCCTACCTCACCGACGTCACCGACACCCGCAACCGGGCCGCGCGGCGCGAGGCGGCCGAACGGTCCGCCGCCGAGCAGGCGGCGCGGATCCGCGGGCTGACGGGCGCGCTCGCCGAGGCGGTCACCACCCATGACGTCGTCGACGTGGCCGCCGCCCACATGCTGGCCCCGTTCGGCGCCTCGGGCCTGCTGATCCAGGTGCTGGAGGGCGAGCGGCTGCACGTGGTCGGGGCCGTCGGCTATCCCCAGGCGTTCCTGCGGACGATCGACGGGATCGCCGCGGCCGACGGCCACCCGCTGCTCCACGATGTGATCGCCTCGCGCCACCCCCGCTTCATCGCCTCGGCCACCGAGTACGTCGAGCTGGCTCCCGCCCTCGCCGACTACCCGGCCCTCGCCGAGAAGAACGCCTGGGCCATCCTGCCCCTCATCGCCTCCGGCGAGCCCAACGGCGTGTGCATCGTCTCCTTCGCCGAACCCCGCCGTTTCACCGCCGACGAGCGCACCCTGCTGACCGCCCTCAGCGGCATGGTCGCCCACGCCCTCGCGCGGGCCCGGCTCTACGACGCCGAGCACGCCCGCGCCCAGGCGCTCCAGCGCGGACTGCTGCCCCAGGACCTGCCCACGCCGTCCGCCGTCACCGCGGCCGTACGGTACCTGCCCGCCAGCACCGGCACGGAGGTCGGCGGCGACTGGTACGACATCATCCCGCTGTCCGCGGAGCGGGTGGCGCTCGTCATCGGCGATGTGATGGGCCACGGCCTGGCCGAGGCCGCCACCATGGGACGCCTGCGCACCGCCGTGCACACGCTGGCCCACCTGGAGCTGCCGCCCGAAGAGGTCCTCGCCCACCTCAACGACATCGTCAGCGACCTCGGCGACGACTCCTTCGCCACCTGCCTGTACGCCGTCTACGACCCGGTCTCCGGGGTCTGCTCCATGGCGCGCGCCGGTCATCCCCCGCCGCTCCTGGTGAGACCCGACGGAACGGTGGAGTGCCTGGACATCGAGCCCGACCCGCCCCTGGGCGCCGCCGAACCCCCGTTCAGCACGGCCGGACTGCGGCTGCCCGGCCACGGGCTGCTGGTGCTGTACACCGACGGCCTGGTCGAGTCCGCCTCCCGCGACATCGACGTGGGCATCGCCGAGTGCTCCCGGGTCCTCACCACCGACCCCGGACGGAGCCTCGCGTGCCCCGGCGGGCCACCCCCGGCCTGCGGCCCCGGCGAGGACCACCGCGCGGACCGCAAGCGGCTGGACCGCCTCTGCGACACCCTCCTCGACGTCATGGTGCCCGCCCAGCAACTGACCGCGGACGACACCGCCGTGCTCGTCGCCCGGCTGCACCGCACCGCCCCCGGGAACATCGCCGTCTGGGGGCTCCCCGACGAGCCGGTGGCGGCCTCCCTCGCGCGCGACCACGTCCGCGGCCAACTGGAGGAGTGGCAGCTGAACGAGCTGGTCACGACCACCGAACTTCTCGCCAGCGAGCTGGTCGGCAACGTCGTCCGGCATGCCAGGGGCCCCGTCCATCTGCGCCTGATCCGAGGTCGGACCCTCATCTGCGAGGTCTCCGACGGCAGCGCCACGACACCCCGGATCCGCCGGGCCGCCGAAATGGACGAGGGCGGACGCGGCCTGCAACTGGTCGCCGCGCTCTCCCAGCGCTGGGGGACGCGCTACACCGCCGACGGCAAGTGCATCTGGACGGAGCAGCCCATAGCGCCCCAGCGATCCTGAACGCCCCCTCCGCAGAGGGCAGTTGACGTTAGTCTCCTGGTTGACATTCCGCCCGTGCCTCACGAGGTCAACCAGGAGGACGCAGTGCACAGAAACTCGCGCATCCGCAAGGTCTCGTTCGTCCTCGGCAGCGCCATCGCCCTGGTCGTCGCCTTACCCGGAAGCGCTCTCGCGGACCCGCCGAAGGCCCTGCCCGGCAACGCGGAGGCGCTGGAGCAGACGTTCCAGCCCGCCTACGACTACGACACCGACGGCTGCTACCCCACCCCCGCCATCGGCCCCGACGGCACGCTGAACGGTGGCCTCAAACCGTCCGGCGCGCCGGGCGGGCAGTGCCGCGACGCCCCGGACCTCGACAACACCAACGGATACGCGCGCTCCACGTGCAACAACGGCTGGTGCGCGGTCATGTACGGCCTCTACTTCGAGAAGGACCAGGCGTCGGTCGGCGGACACCGCCACGACTGGGAGCACGTCGTGGTGTGGGTGCAGAACAACCAGGCCCGGTACGTCTCCACCTCCGCCCACGGCGGATTCACCATCTACGGCCGCGACCAGATCCGCTGGGACGGAAACCACCCGAAGATCGTCTACCACAAGGACGGGCTGAGCACCCACGCGTTCCGCCCCGCGAACACCAACGACGAACCGCCCGAGAACCACTACGGCACCTGGCAGTTCCCCACCCTGGTCGGCTGGAACGGCTACCCCGCGGGCCTGCGCGACAAGCTGAGCCAGGCCGATTTCGGCAGCGCCACCTTCGGCCTCAAGGACGGCAACTTCGCCGCCCACCTCCAGAAGGCCAAGCCGTCGGGCATCCCCTTCGACCCCAACGCCTGAGCATTCGCCCCGTGTACGACTGCCCCCAGGTCACCCCAGGGCACGGTCCAGGTTGAACGCGGCGCTGATGAGCGCGAGATGGGTGAACGCCTGCGGGAAGTTGCCGATCTGCTCACCGGTGCGGCCGATCTCCTCGGCGTACAGCCCGCAGTGGTTGGCGTACGTCAGCATCTTCTCGAACGCGAGCCGCGCCTCGTCCAGCCTCCCGGCCCGGGACAGCGCCTCGACGTACCAGAACGAGCAGATCGAGAAGGTGCCCTCTTCTCCGCGCAGCCCGTCCGGGCTGGCCTGGGGGTCGTAGCGGTAGACCAGCGAGTCGGACACCAGCTCCTCGCCCAGCGCGTCCAGGGTGGACAGCCACTTGGGGTCGGCGGGGGAGATGAACTTGGCCAGCGGCATCATCAGTACGGAGGCGTCGAGCACATCGTCGCCCTCGTGCTGCACGAACGCGTGCCGCTTCGGGGACCAGCCGCGCCGCATGATCCGGCGGTAGATCTGGTCGCGGGTGCGCGACCAGCGGGGCATGTTCGCGGGCAGCCCGCGGTGGGTGGCGATGCGCATCGCGCGCTCGATCGCGACCCAGCACATCAGCCGTGAGTACAGGAAGCACTGGGGTCCTGCACGGGTCTCCCAGACGCTCATGTCCGGCTGGTCCCAGTGCTCACAGACCCAGTCGACCAGTTCGCAGACGGTGTCCCAGTGGTCGCTCGCCAGTGGCTTTCCCCACTTGTCGTAAAGATAGAGGGAGTCCACCAGCGCACCGTAGATGTCCAGTTGGAGCTGGTCGACGGCCCCGTTGCCGGACCGGACCGGGGCCGAGCCCAGATGGCCCTCCAGATGGGACAGTTCCTGCTCGGTGAGTTCGCTGCGGCCGTCGATGCCGTACATGATCTGGAGCGGCCCGCCGGGGCCGTCCCGCAGCCGGATGTCCTCGGACAGGAAGCGCACGAACGCCTCGGCCTCGTCGGTGAAACCGAGCCGCAGCAGCGCGTAGATGCAGAACGCGGCGTCGCGGATCCAGACGTACCGGTAGTCCCAGTTGCGTTCCCCGCCGATCTGCTCGGGCAGACTGGCCGTCGGGGCCGCCACGATGGCGCCGGTCGGCGCGTAGGTGAGCAGCTTGAGGGTGAGCGCCGAGCGGTGCACCATCTCCCGCCACCGTCCGCGGTACCGGGACTGCGAGAGCCAGCGGCGCCAGTACCGCACCGTGGCGTTGAACAGCGCCTCCGCCTCGGCCAGCGGACACGGCCGCGGCCGCACCTCGCCGCCGATCCGGTCGAGCGCGAAGACCGCCACCTCGCCCTCGATCAGCTTGAACGAGGACACCGCGTCACGGCCGTCGGTCTCCACCGTGACGCTGGACGTCAGCGCGAGGGACAGACCCGGGGAGTCGAACACCGTGAGACCGCCCTGCCGGACGCTCACCGTGTGCGTCTGCCGCCCGTAGTCGAAGCGCGGCGCCACCCGCGCGGTGAACGGCAGCGACCCGCGGACGCACAGCACCCGGCGGATCAGCCGGTGCCGGTCGGCCTCGCGGGAGTCGTCCTCGACCGGCATGAAGTCCTGGACCTCGGCGACACCGTCGTCCGCGAAGAAGCGGGTGATGAGGATGTTGGTGTCGGGGAAGTAGAACTGCTTCGTCCGGGCGGGCGCGTCCGGGGCCAGCCCGAACGCACCGCCGCGGTCGGCGTCCAGGATCGACGCGAAGACGCTGGGCGCGTCGAAGCGGGTGGGGCAGTACCAGTCGATCGTGCCGTTCGTGCCCACGAGCGCGGCCGTCCGCAGATCGCCGATCAGGCCGTGCTCCGCGATGGGCAGATACCGGGGCGTGTCCGCCTTGCAGGGGCGGAGGCTCTCGGCGACGGTCATCGCAACCTCCCGCGCTCACCGGTCGCGGTACCTCAGCTTCAGGATACGTCCGTGAGCCACCGCCCCGCGCGGGCGCTACGAGGCGTCCGAGCCGATGGCCTTCAGCATCGGTACGCGCGCGGCCTGGCGCCCCGGCCACAGCGAGGCGAGCACACCGATCACGGCGGCCGCCACGAAGAACAGGGCCGCCCTGTCCCAGGGGATGACCAGCGGCATACTCTCCTGGCCGCGGACGGCCACCGCGCCGATGACGCTGCCGACGGCGACGCCGAGCGCGGAGCCGAAGAGGGAGATGGTCACCGCTTCGATGCGCAGGACGGAGGCCACACCCCGGCGGTCCAGCCCGATGGCGCGGAGCATGCCGATTTCCCGGACCCGTTCGAAGACGGCCATGCCCATGGTGTTCACCACTCCGAGGGCGCCGATCAGCACGGTGACGCTCAGCATGGCGTACATGATGTTCAGGAACGGGCCGGTCCGCGCGGTGGCCGCCACCCGCGCGTCGGCGCGGTCCTGGACCAGCAGCGCGGGGTTGTCCAGGGTGCGCCGGATCTCCCGCTGGAGCGCCGCCGTACGGCCCGGAGCGGCCTTGACCAGGACCGATTCGACGGAGAACCGGCGCTCGCCACCGGCCGGGCGCGGCAGGGACCGGTCGGACACGAGGGTGGGCGTCATGCTCTCCGGGCCGTCGTAGATCGCGACGACGGGCAGGCTGGTCCGCTCATCCGTGCCGGTGAAGGCGCCGCTGACGCGGGAGCCGAGCCGCCATCCGCGGTCGGCGGCCAGCTCCTCGGTGATGGCGATGCCGTGGTCGAGGCGGTCCAGCGAGCCCTTCCGGACGGTGATCGGCGCCAGCCGTTCCACCGTGGCCGGGTTGACGGCGGTGACCGGGACGGTGTCGTGGCCGGACAGGTCGAAGTAGGTCTGCACGAGGGCGGTGACGGCGTCGGCGTCCGCGAGCCGTGCCACCCGCGCGGCGGTGTCGTCGCCGACCTCCGCGAAGTCGACGGCCGTGACGCGCAGGTCCGAGGTCATGGAGCGGTCGACCTCCTGTTCCTCCAGGCGATTCACCGAGGCCACGGCCACCGTGACCGCGGTGGCCATCGCGAGGCCGACCATGAGGGTGGTCGCGGTGGCCGCCGTACGCCGGGGGTTGCGGCGGGCGTTCTCCACGGCGAGCTTGCCGCGGATGCCCGCCAGCCGGGTCAGCGGGCGGCGCAGCAGCGCGGTGACGCCCAGAGCGAGCAGCGGGGTGAGGACGATCAGGCCGATGAGCAGGACGGGTACGGCGCCGAAGAGGACATCCGTCTCGCCGACGGCGGCACCCAGCAGCAGCACACCGCACACCGTGACGGCCACGCCGAGGAGGGTGCGGCGGCGCAGCGAGGTGGCCGTGGACGGCTCGACCGTGCGCAGCGCCGCCACCGGGGGTACGGCCGCGGCGCGACGGGCCGGAAGCCAGGCCGACAGGACGGTGACGCCGATGCCCACCGCGAACGCCGCGACCAGGGGCGTGACGGACAGCAGCCGCAGCGGGGCGGCCGGTCCTCCGGTGACGCCGAACAGGTCGCCCAGCAGCGTCGCGACGCCGGTGCCCAGCGCGTATCCGGCGATCGAGGCGGCCGTTCCGACCAGGGCGGCTTCCGTCAGCACCCGGCGCATCACCTGGCCCCGGCTCGCGCCGACGGCCCGCAGCAGCGCGTGTTCCCGGGCGCGGGCGGCGCTGAGCATGGTGAAGGTGTTGGCGACCAGGAAGGTGGAGACGAACAGGGCGACACCGGCGAAGCTCAGCAGCAGCGTCGTGAGCTTGTCCCCGTCCCCGGAGGCGTCCGTGGCCAGGGACTCCAGCTCCGCCCGGGTGGCCGCCTCGACACCGGACGGCAGCACCTTCCGTACGGCATCGGCGAGTTGCGCGTCCGACGTGCCGTCCGCCGCGGTCAGGGTGATCGCCGAGTAGCTGCCCGGGGCGGGGGCGAAGTACCGCTGGGCGGTGGCGGCGTCGAAGGCGGTGAGGGTGCCGCCCGCGTCCAACCGGCTGTCGTGGGCGGTGAAGGCCCCGACCAGCCGGACGCTGCGGGCCGTGCCGCCCACCACGACGCGCGCCCGGCCGCCCACCCGGTACCCGGCCCGCTCGACCGTCCGCCGGTCCATGGCGACTTCCCCGGCCGTACGGGGGCCATGGCCCGAGACGAGCGGATACCGGACGTCCTCGCCACGGTCGCCGGGAACGTAGGTGACGCCCGCGGCCCTGGACAGCTCACCCACCAGGGAGCCGTCGGAGCCCGCGACGAAGGAGGGGCCCTCCACCTCACCGCGGGCCGCGGCCGCCGAGGGCAGCTGCCGCAGCCGTCGCAGCAGGGTGCCGTCGAGCCGGGAGGCCTCGTCGGGGGAGTCCGGCTCGACCTTCACCGACACATCGGGCTGGGAGTTGGTCTGTGCCCGGGCGACGGCCGCCTTCACCGAGTCGCCGTAGAGCAGCGAGCCGGTCACGAACGCCACGCCGAGCAGCACGGCGAGGGCGGGCATCGCGAAGCGGAGCCGGTGGGAGCGGAGGGTGCGCAGAGCGGTGCGGAGCATCGGCGGGCCTTCGGAAGGGGAAGTGTACGAGCGGGTTCGATCCTTCCGGCGCGGCACGGTCCGGCGGATCCACTGGATGACCGAAACGGGCCGCGGCCCTCCCTCGGCCGAAAGGCTGATGTGGCGCGGGCGGCACGGCCGTACCGTGAAGGGCCATGATCACCGAGTTCCGGGCCCGCTCCCGCCTCCGGCAAGTCCAGCTGTGCGTGGTCGGCGCCGTGTCCGTCGTCCTCGTGGCCCTGGAGGGGCTGAACGCCCCCTATCCGCTGGTGGCCTTGGCGACGACGGTGTCCGGGACGCTGTGCCTGGCCGCCCTCGCCGTGCCGCACCGCCTCTTCATCCGGTGCACCCTGCTCGCGACGGCCGTCTCCTGCGCGCTGACCCTCGTGGACACGGGGCTGCCCCGGCGTCCCGAGAACACCCCGGGACTGGTGGAGCTGAGCGTCCTGCTGTGGCTCATCACCCGCGCCGTGCGGCGCTGTTCCCCGCTGTCGGCCACCCTGCTCCCCGCGGCCCCGGCCTTCGCCGCCGTCGTTCTTCCGCTGCGCATCGCCGAACGGGGCGAAAACCTCGGCAGCGTGATCGGCCTGATCGTGGCCTGTGTGCCGTTCATGGTGGTGCTGGGGCTGTGCCTGCGCCTCTACGACGCGCTGCGGGCCCGCGAGCGCGAGGCCCTCCTCCAGACCCAACGACTCGAACACGCACGGGAGTTGCACGACTTCGTGGCGCACCACGTCACCGCGATCGTCGCCCAGACCAAGGCCGCGCGCTTCACCGCCGCGGCCGGTCACACCCAGTCCCCGGAGGACCTGGACCAGATGCTCGCCCACATCGAGCGGGCCGGATCGCAGGCGCTCGGGTCGATGCGCGCCATGGTCTCCAGCCTGCGGGACCCCTCCGCCCCCGCCGCCACCAGCCCCACCGGCGGCCTGGCCGGACTACGGGCCCTCACCCGGGACTTCTCCGCGGCGGGACCCTCCGCCGGACTGACCCTCGACCCGCGGCTCACCGACCGCCCGCTGCCGCCCGAGATCACCACCGCGGTCCACCGCGTGGTGCAGGAGTCCCTGACCAACGTCCGCAAACACGCCGCGGGAGCCGGGCGGGTCGAGGTGCGGGTCACGCTGTGCCCCGGCGACCCGGAGCAACTGGAGGTGTCGGTGGCCGACGACGGCCGCGGCGGTGCCGAGACGGGCGGCGGCGCGTGGAACGGGGGCGGCTACGGCCTGGTCGGGCTGACCGAACGGATCGAGCGGGCCGGGGGCCGATTCACCACCGGCCCGCGGGACGGCGGCGGCTGGCACGTGCAGGCCGTCCTGCCGCTGGCCTAGGGTTCTCCACACGACAGTCCGGGCGCCTGCGATCATGTCGGGTATGACGATCCGGGTGCTCCTCGCCGACGACCAGGAGATGGTCCGCGCCGCGTTCCGCATGATCATCGACTCCCAGCCGGACATGCGGGTCGTGGCCCAGGCGGCGGACGGCACCGAGGCGGTCGACCAGGCCCGCGAGCTGCGCCCCGACGTCTGCCTCCTGGACATCCGCATGCCCCGGCTGGACGGTCTGGAGGCCACCCGGCTGCTCGCCGGGCCCGACGTTCCCGACCCGCTGAACGTCCTCATCGCCACCACCTTCGACCTCGACGAATACGTCTACCGCGCGCTGCGCAACGGCGCGTGCGGCTTCCTCCTCAAGGACGGGGCCCCCGGGCTGCTCACCGAAGCGGTGCGGGCCGCCGCGGCGGGCAACTCGCTGATCTCCCCCTCGGTGACCGTCCGCCTCCTCGCGCAGATGGCGCCCTACCGCCGAGCCCCCGCCCCCTCCGAGGCCCGGCCGGACCGTACGGCGGGGGGCGGGCGCCCGGACGCGCTGACCGAGCC
Source organism: Streptomyces sp. BRA346 (assembly GCF_052851135.1). NCBI lineage: Bacteria > Bacillati > Actinomycetota > Actinomycetes > Kitasatosporales > Streptomycetaceae > Streptomyces > Streptomyces sp. BRA346. The sequence continues at coordinate 208,888 of NZ_JAIWIH010000002.1, forward strand.
GCTGACCCAGCGCGAACTGGACGTCGTACGCCGGGTGGCCCGGGGCCGTACCAACGAGGAAGTGGCCGCCGACCTCTACGTCACCCTCTCCACGGTCAAGACCCACCTCGGCAACGTGCAGCGCAAGCTCGCCGCCCGCAACCGCGTCGAAATCGCCGCCTGGGCCTGGGAGAACGGGATCTGCCAGGACTGACCACGCCACCGCCCCGCCCGTCAGGCGCGGGAGAGCGCGTGCGCGGGCGGAACGCGCAGCGCCTGACGGGTCGGCAGCTCGACGGTGAGGAACGCGATGCCCGCCAACACGACCGCGACGACCGGCGCGAGCCACGGCGGACCCGCGGGCCACGGGCGGTGGAGGAAACCGGCGGACAGCAGCGCCAGGGGGACGACGGACAGCACCAGCCCGGTGGCCAGCGCCAGCCCGGAGATCAGCGCCGCCTCGCGGCGCATCATCGCCCGGATCTGGCGCGGTGTGGCGCCGATCAGCCGCAGCGCGGCGAGTTCGGTGCGCCGCTGGGTGGTGGTGGCGATCAGCTTGTTGGCGATCCCGAGCAGGAGGTAGCCGAGCAGCACGGCGAGCACCGCGACGTTGATCCACAGCTCGGGCGCGGTGCCGCCCACCCCGCCGGGCCGGGGTCCGGAACGGTCGTCGTCCAGGGCCAGGCCCGGCCGGTCCGCGGCCAGTGCGGCCACCCGGTGCCGGGCCTCCCCGGTGCCGTCGGTACGGATCAGCACGCTCTGGTCGAGGCCCGCCGTGGTGTGTCCGGTGGCCAGGTCCCTGGAGAGCACCACGGGCCCGAAGCCGAGGCCGCGCGCGTACGTGGCCACCACCCGGGCGGTGACCCGGGCGCCGTCGCCGAGCACCAGCTCCACCTCGCCGCCCCGGGTGCGCCGCGCGACCCGGCGGCATCGGTGGAGACGGCGACGGTGGCGCCCGTCAGCCTCGCCAGGCTGCCGTCGCGCACATCCAGGTCGAGGACGCCCCGCGCCTCCGGGGTCAGCACCAGCGCCCGGGAACGCGCCCGGCTGTCCCGGTGGGGCCCGGAAATCCTCGTCCCGGAGCCCGGTCCGCGGCGGCTGCGGGCCGCCGTCGCGGACCCCGTCGGCGGCTCGTGGTCACCGAAGGCGCCGTCCACAAGCACATCCGCAACATCTTCGCCAAGCTCGGACTGGCCCCCACCGACCGCACCGAGCGGCGCGTGGCCGCCGTGCTCCACTATCTGGACGAGGCCCGGCGCCGGGCCTGAAACCCACCCGGGGTGGGCAGCGTTCCCCCGCACGGTCGTCGAAGAGATCGGAAGGTTCGTATGAGTGGCACGCACCGGTCGCGGCAGTGGTACGAGGGTGACTCCCGCGACGCGTTCATCCACCGTGCCTGGATGCGGCGCGGCCTCCCCGACCACGCCTTCGACGGACGACCGCAGATCGTCATCTGCAACACCTGGTCCGAACTCACCCCCTGCAACAGCCACTTCCGCGAAATAGCCGACCATGTGAAACGGGGCGTGTGGGAGTCCGGCGGGGTGCCGCTGGAGCTTCCGGTGCCGTCGCTGGGGGAGACCCTGCTGCGACCGACCGCGATGTTCTTCCGCGACCTCGCCGCGATGGTGACCGAGGAACTCATCCGGGCCAACCCCGTCGACGGCGTGGTCCTGCTCGGCGGCTGCGACAAGACCGTACCGTCCCTGCTGCTGGGCGCCGCGTCGGTCGACCTGCCCACCCTGATGGTCACCGGCGGCCCCATGCTGAACGGCGCGTGGAAGGGCCGCCCGCTGGGCTGTGGCACCGGGGTGTGGGAGCTGAGCGAGGAGGTGCGGGCGGGCCGCATGGACCGCTCCGAGCTGCGCCGCGCCGAGTCGGCGATGATCCGCAGCCGGGGACACTGCAACACCATGGGCACGGCGTCCACCATGGCCTGTGCCGCCGAGGCGCTGGGCATGACCCTGCCCGGCAACGCGGGGCTCCCCGCCCCCGACAGCCGGCTGCTGGAGCTGTCCCACGCCGCGGGCAACCGCATCGTCGACATGGTGCGCGAGGACCTGCGGCCCAGCGCCGTCCTGACCGCGGAGGCGCTGCGGAACGCGGTGCGCGCGGTGGCCGCCATCGGCGGCTCCACCAACGCGGTCGTCCATCTGCTGGCCCTCGCCCGCCGGGTCGGGGCGGACTTCGGCCTGGACGACATCGACCGCGCGGGCCGCGGGATCCCCCTGCTCGCCGATGTGCAGCCCGCCGGATCCCACCTCATGGAGGACTTCCACCGCGCCGGTGGCCTGGACGCCGTCCTCGGGGAGATCAGGGACCACCTGGAACCGGCGCTCACCGTCTCCGGCCGCCCCCTCACCGAGCAGCTGTCCGGCCTGTCCAGTACCGACACCACCGTCATCCGCACCGCGGACGAGCCGATCGCCCACCGGGCCGGGCTCGCCGTGCTGCGCGGCAACCTCTGTCCCGACGGAGCCGTCATCAAGCCCGCCGCCGCGACACCGGAGCTGCTCAGCCACCGGGGCCGCGCCGTGGTGTTCGACGGGATCGAGGACTTCCGTACCCGGATCGACGACCCGGACCTGGACGTCGACGCGTCGGATGTGCTGGTCCTGCGCGGCTGCGGACCGCGCGGCTACCCCGGCATGCCCGAGGTGGGAAACATGCCCCTGCCGCCCGCGGTGCTCCGGGCCGGAGTGCGGGACATGGTGCGGATCAGCGACGCGCGGATGAGCGGAACCGCCTTCGGCACCGTCGTCCTGCACATCGCGCCCGAGTCGGCGGCGGGCGGCCCGCTCGGGCTGGTACGGACCGGCGACTGGATAGAGCTGGACGTCGAGCGGCGCCTGCTGAGGCTGGACGTCCCCGACGAGGAACTCGCCGCACGGCAACCGGTGACCGCCGCCGCGCCACCGGCCACCGGCGGATGGGAGCAGATCTACCGCGACCACGTCGAACAGGCCGACCGCGGCGCCGGACTGGACTTCCTCACCGGCACCCGCGGATCCTTCGTCGCCCGCGAATCGCACTGACGTGACGCCCACAGCGGGGGCGGACGTGACGCCCACAGCGGGGTCACAGGAACGACCCAGGCCCGGGAAAGGTTCGCCCCCTACTCTCCGGGCATGCCCACGACGCGCTCCACGGACGACGCACTGGCGCAGACCGCCGTACGAGCCCTGATCTCCCAGGCGGAGCTGACCCCCAAACCGGGCCTCGCGGACACCCGCGACCTCCAGGCCCGCGCCACCGGCACCGATCTGCTCGCCCTGCGCTGGTCGGCCAAGTCGCTGGCACCCGGGTTCGCGGCCATGGCCGCCGCCGCCCGGCGCCCCGGCGAGCCGACGCGTGCGCTCCGCGAGGAGCTGGGCGCCATCGGCCGCTGCGCCGAGTGGACCATGGCGCGGGCCGGTGGCGGCCCGGTCACCGGCCGTCTGCACCACGGGGCGCTGTGGGTGCTGGGGCTGCTGGTGGCGGCCGCCGCCCTGGAACCCGGCGCCGCCCCCGGGGATCTGACCGCCACCGCCCGGCAGCTCGCCGCCCACGCCGACCGTGGCGCCCCGCGCAAGGCCTCGGCGGGCTCGCAGGTGTCCGCCACTTACGGGGCGGCGGGCGCGCGCGGTGAGGCGCGGGCCGCGTTCCCGCACGTACGCCGCGCCCTGGACGCCCTGTCCGCGGCGCGGACCGCGGGCGCCACCGAGACACAGGCCCGGCTCGACGCGCTGCTCACCGTGATGAGCACACTCCAGGACACCGGGCCGCTGTACCAGGCGGGGCCGCCCGCCCTGCGGCGGGTGCAGGACGGGGCGCGCGGTGTGTTGGAGGCGGGCGGCGCCGCGACGGAGCGGGGCGCCGACGCCCTCGCCGCCCTCGACGCCGAGCTGCGCGCCCAGGGCATCGCGCCCCGGGGGAGTGCCGCGCTGCTGGCCGGGGCGCTGTTCCTGGACGCGCTCCCGGCCCGGGCCCGCCCCCGGGGCCACGGGGCGAAGGGTTAGCCTGAGGTCGCTCCACCGACACGGGGTGCCCCGCACGGGGCTGAGATCACACCCGTCGAACCTGAACCAGTTAGCACTGGCGGAGGGATGTCATCGATGCCGATGCCGCATGCTGCCACCGACCCGGCGACCACCGGCGCGGAATCCGTCTTCGACGGGCGGATGCCCACCGCGCCCGGCGATCTGCGCGTCGAGGCGCGCGGTATCGCGCCGGTTCCGGAAAACCACCGCTACGGCGGGCCGGGGCGCCTGTTCACCGTGTGGTTCGCCCCGAACCTGACCATGACCGGCGTGTTCACCGGCACCGTCGGCATCTCCCTCGGCCTGGACTTCGCCACCGCGCTGGCCGCCGTCGTCCTGGGCACCCTCATCGGTGCCGTGCGCACCGCGTACCTGGGCGCCTGGGGCAGTCTGACCGGCGCTGGGCAGCTGCCCCTCGCGCGGCTGGCGTTCGGCCGGGCCGTCACCGTGCCCGGCGTCCTCCAGTGGCTGTCGTCCGTCGCCTGGGACGCCCTCATCGGCCTGTTCGGCGGTGACGCGCTGGCCCGGCTGTGCGGGCTGCCGTACCTCGCGTACTACGCCGCCTTCCTCGCGGCGCTCCTCGTCTACGGCCCGCTCAGGATGCGCCGCCGTACGACCCGGTGAGACACGGGCGTTTTCGCCCGTATCCGCACGTCACACGGCATCCGGCGACCGCGCTCCGCGGCGGGCGTGGCACCCTGGGCTCCTGTTGAATCCCGCACCCCCGAGGAGACGTGCCACGTGCCGCAGAACCAGCCAGCGGAGTCCATCGCCGCCCCGGCGGTGCTCGCCGAGGAACGCAGACTCCACAAGGACCTCGGCTTCTGGGGCCTGACCGCGATCGGGTTCTCCAACATCCTCGGCTCCGGCTGGCTGTTCGCGGCCCTGTACGCCGCCCAGACCGCCGGGCCCGCCGCGCTGCTGTCCTGGATCGCGGCGGGTGTGCTGTGCGCCCTGATCGCCCTGGTGATGGTGGAGCTGGGCGCCACCCGCCCGGAGGGCGGCGGCACCGTGCGGTGGCCGCTGTACGCGAGCGGGCGGCTGGTCGGCACGATGGTCGGCTGGTCCGTCGTGCTGTCCGTCGGCGGTACGGCCGCGGAAATCAGCGCGATCATGCAGTACGCCGCGCACTATCTGCCGGGGCTCTACGACAGCGGCCGCCTCACCCTCCCGGGACTCGGCGTGGCCGTCGCGCTGAGCGTCGTGCTCACCGCGCTGAACTGGTTCGCCGTGCGGATATTCGCCCGGCTCAACAACCTGGTGTCGGTGTTCAAGGTCGTCGTCCCCGTGGTCACCGTGATCGCCCTGTTCCTGTCGGGCACCCACTCCGGGCGCCTCACCGAACACGGCGGTTTCGCACCGTACGGCTACGCGGCCTGCCTCACCGCCCTCGCCGGCGGCGGCATCGTGTACTCCGTCAACGGGTTCCAGGCGCCGCTGGACTTCTCCGGCGAGGCCCGCAATCCGCGCCGTTCCGTCCCGGCCGCGGTGCTCACCGGCATCGGCCTCGCCGTGCTGGTCTACCTCGGGCTCCAGCTCGCGTTCCTGTACACGGTGCCGGACTCCGCGCTGGGCGACGGCTGGCAGGGCGTCAACTTCGAGTCGCCCTTCGGTCAGCTCGCCCTCATCCTCAATCTGCACTGGCTGGCCACGCTGCTGTACGCGGACGCCGTGATCTCCCCGGGCGGCTCCGCCTACGTGGGCGTGGCGATCAACGCCCGGCACACCTACGCCCTCGCCAAGAACGGGCTGCTGCCCCGCTTCTTCATGCGCATCGACCCCGCGTCCGGCATGGCGCACCGCGCGCTGCTGCTCAACCTCGCGGTCATCGTCGTCTTCATGCTGCCGTTCGGCGGCTGGCAGGACATCGTGAGCGTGATGGGCGACATGTATCTGCTCATCTACGCGGCCTCGGCGGTGGCCGTCGCGGTGTTCCGGGCGCACGACCGGGAGCGGGGAGTGCCCCGGGCGGAAGGGCAGGTGCCGGGGGTGCGCTGGATCGCACCGCTCAGCTTCGTCGTGGCCAGCGAGTTCGTGTTCTGGTCCGGCTGGGACGACCTGCGGCTCGCGCTGCCCCTCGTCCTGGTCGGCGTCCCGCTCTTCCTGCTCCAGCGGCGCGGCACCGAAAACGGACTCCCCGCGCTCGGCGAGCTGCGGCACGGTGCCTGGCTGGTGTCCCACCTCGCCGCGCTGACGCTGCTGTCGTGGCTCGGCACCTTCGGCGGTTCCGGCCGTCTTCCGGCGCCGTACGACACGATCGCGGTGGGCGCTCTCGCGTTCGGCGTGTTCGGGTGGGCGGTGCGCTCGGGCGCCGCGCACCTCAGGACGGGCGCCGCGGACGCGCCGCCGGCGGCCCAGGCGGTGTGAGCACCTGCCGCCGCAGGCACAGCCGGAAATCCCCTGGCGCGGCGCTGCTCCTTCACCGATGATCGAAAGCCCACCGGCCGTGTACGACCCACCGCATACGGAGGATTGAGACGCGATGAGTGCTCGGAGTGCGCGACCCCTCCCCGAGAGCACACCCGCAGCGAAGGGGGTGGACGCGCGCGGTGTCGGCGCGTTCCTCGACGCGCTGGAGGCGGCGCCCGGCATCGAGCCGCACAGCCTGATGATCGTGCGCCACGGGCAGGTGGTCGCCTCCGGCTGGTGGGCGCCGTACACCCCGGACCGGCCGCATCTGCTCTACTCCATCAGCAAGAGCTTCACGGCGACGGCGGCCGGATTCGCGGTGGCCGAGGGGCTGATGAGCCTCGACGACACGGTGCTGTCCTACTTCCCCGAGTTCGACGCCGACATCACCGACCCCCGCAGCCGGGCCATGCTCGTCCGGCACGTCGCGTCCATGGCCAGCGGCCATCTGACCGAGACCCGGGAGCAGGCGTTCGCCCGCGACCCGGCCGAGCCCGTCCGCGGTTTCCTGCTGACCCCGCCCGACCGCGACCCCGGTACCGTCTTCGCCTACAACCAGCCCGCCACGTACAGCCTCGCCGCGATCGTCCAGCGCGTGACCGGGCAGTCGCTCACGGACTATCTGCGGCCGCGGCTGTTCGACCCGCTGGGGATCGAGGAGACGGCCTGGCTCCAGCGTCCGCCCGGCCGTGACCTCGGTTTCAGCGGCATGTTCGCCACCACGGACGCCCTCGCCCGGCTGGGCCTGCTGTATCTGGGCGACGGGGTCTGGGAGGGCCGCCAACTGCTGCCCGCCTCCTGGGTGGCCGAGGCGACCCGGGTGCACATCACCAACGACGACGGCACGGGCACCAAGCCCGACTGGCAGCAGGGATACGGGTTCCAGTTCTGGCGGTCCCGCCACGGCTACCGGGGCGACGGGGCGTACGGGCAGTTCTGCCTGGTGCTGCCCGAACACGACGCGGTGGTCGCCATGACCGCGGACACCGAGGGGATGCAGGCGGTGCTGGACCTCGTATGGCGGCATCTGCTCCCGGCGTTCGGCCCCGCGCCCCTCGACGGCCGCGAGGACGACGACGCGGCCCTGCGGCGGCGGCTCGACGGCCTCCAACTTCCGCCGACGTACGAGAAGTTCGCGGCGGTGGACCACGGAGCGGCCACGACCTTCACCCCGGCCGGTGGCCTCTGCGCGGACCAGCCCGCGCTGGCGGAGGTGACCGTCGCCGCCGACGGCGACGGTGGGTGGACCCTCTCCCTGGCGGAGGGCGCGTCGAGGCTCGATGTGCGGCTCGACGCCTCGGGGTGGACCGTTCGGGAGGGCACGGACCAGCGGGTCCCGACGGCGGCGAACGGCGGCTGGACCGACCCGGACACCTTCGTGGCCGACATCGGGTTCCTGGAGACCCCGCACCACCTCGACGTGACCTGTTCGCGGGCCGACCGGACCTTCACCGCGCGCTGGCGCACGACGCCGCTGCACCCGGCGCCGCTGCCCGCGATGGGAGTCCCCCGCCGCGCCCAGGGGTGAACCCGGCAACCATTGCCCGCTCGGCGGCGACTGTCGCACGGACGATTCCCCCGAGCTGAGGATGGTGTGGTCATGGCGGCCCAGTGGCGGCGCATACGAGGAAACGGCGGGCGCGGAGCGGGCGCGGTGGTGTGGGCGGTGCCGCTGGCCGTGGCCCTGACGGTCGGTCTCGCCCCCCAGGGGCCCGGCTCTCCGGCGGACACGAGCCCGGCGGACACGAGCCCGGTGGCCGCGGTCTGGGCCGATGGTGTCGCCGACGGGTTCGCGTCGGTCAACGCGCTCGGCCAGAACGGCACGTACGGGGGTCGTGACGGCAAGACCGTGACGGTGCGCACCCTGGCCGACCTGGAGAAGTACGCGACGGCTGCCGAGCCGTACGTCATCGTGGTGGCCGGGGCGATCACCATGGATCCCAAGGGCAAGGAGATCAAGGTCGCTTCGGACAAGACGATCGTGGGCCGGGGGACCGCGGGCGAGATCGTCGGCGGCGGCTTCTTCCTCGGGCAGGGCGTGCACAACGTCATCATCCGCAACCTGACGATCCGCGACTCGTACATGGGCACGTGGAACGACAAGGACCACGACTTCGACGCCATCCAGATGGACGGCGCCCACCATGTGTGGATCGATCACAACGACCTGAAGCACATGGCCGACGGCCTGATCGACAGCCGCAAGGACACGACGTACCTCACGGTCTCCTGGAACCGGCTGCAAACGCACAACAAGACGTTCGGCATCGGCTGGACGGAGAACACCACGGCCGACATCACCATCCACCACAACTGGTTCCGGGAGACGGAGCAGCGCAACCCGTCCACCGACAACGTCGCGCACGCGCACCTGTACAACAACTACCTCCAGGACGCCCCGGGGACGGACATCACCTCCTCCTACGGCAACTACTCGCGCGGCAACACCAAGATGGTGCTGGAGAACAGCTACTTCGAGGGGATGAAGAACCCCGTCATCAAGGACGCCACCGCCTCGATCGTCCGGCGGGGCAACACGTTCGTGGGCACCAGCGGCCGCAACGAGAGCGGGGGCACCGCCTTCGACCCGAAGACGTACTACCCCTACACCCTCGACGCCGCCGCCAAGGTGCCGTCGGTGGTGAAGTCCGGTTCCGGACCCGGCGGCACCCCGGCGCGGTAGCGGGCCGCGGCCCACGAAGAGCGTCAGCCCCGGCGGGCCGGGCCCGTGGACTTCCTGTTCGCAGTGCACCTCGGCCGCGTACGCCGTCCTCCTGCTCGGGATGGGCGGCGAGGGGTGGCACCAGACGGTGCCGGACCGGGTCCTGCTCACCCTGCTGGGCGGGGTGCTCGCGATGCTGGCGTACGTGGCGTTCCCGGCCTGGGAGACACCGCGGATGCTGGACCGGCTCGCGGACTGGCTGGCCGCGAGCGGCCGGTACGCGGCGGCGGTGGTCCGCGGCTACGCCGAGCCCGGCGAGCTGCCCGCCACGGACGTACGGCGCACCCTGCTCGCCGACCGTACGGCACACGCCACGTGGAACGAGGCCCTCGACCGGGTCCCGCTGTGCCACCAGGGCGACCCCGGTCCCCAGCAGCAGCCGTGTGGTGACCGCGGCGATGGTGCTCAGCGTGACGAAGGGGTCGAGGGTGCGGTAGTAGATCTCCGGCAGCTCGCCACCGCCCGGGTAGGGCGAGCGGCGTTCCACCGGGATGTGGCTGTGCTCGGCGATGAAGAGTGAGTCGAACCCCCGCTCGTCGAGGGCGCGCCCCAGGGCGGCGGGCCCGATGCCCTGGTCGGTCACGAAGGTCGATACACCAATCTTCACGGCGACTCCTCGGTCGGCGACTCCACGGTTCGGCATGCGTGTAGGCACAAGGGTGCTCGGCGGATACCCCCGGGACCGCTCATCACACGTGGCGGATCGACGAGCCGCCGACGGTCGTGAAATGCGACCGGAGGTCGACAGGTCTTCAAGTGATCGGCACATCCATTCCACAGAAGTCGCGTGTAGCGCATGTCGTCGGCGCCCCGCGGTCACGGGGTGCGGCGGCTGCGCCCGGGAATGCGCGGATTTCCACACGGAGGCGGAGGGCGGTGCCGCGCGAGTGGTGACGCTCGTGTGCAGAGGTGGTGCCGGTGACGTGGGCACGTGTGCACGCCATGTGATCGGAAACTTGGCGGAATGCGTAGTTCCGAATGCGTCTCGATTCGATGGAGGCCAGCCCACGTGGTTACATCCTTCCGCGCCGAGACGTTCCCGGGAACCCGGTTTCCGGGAAGCGCGGGAACGTGCCGCGGTTGGCCGACGTGAGCCGAATGCCATTCGGCAACTACCGGCCGTTACAAGCTCATTTCGAGATATGTATCCAAGGGAGACGCAGTAATGAACAACGCACCCAAGGTCGCGACCCAGGAGATCTCCGACGCTGAGCTGGACAACGTGGCCGGCGGTCTCGGCGCTGTGGGCGACGCCCTGGGCACCGTGCAGTCCGTCACCGGTCCCGTCACCGGCCCGGTCACCGGCGCCGTGGGCACCGTCACCGGCACCGTCGACGGCGCGACCGGCCTGAACACCTCCGGCATCGTCGGCACGGTCGCGGGTCTCTGAGACCACCGCGTCCACCCCATGCCCCGGGCCTGTCTGGCCCGGGGCATGCGCGGTCCCCGGCACCCGTCGTACGGGCCGCCCGGGGCCGCACACCCGACCCGTTCCCACGCGTCCCCTCCGGCCGGTTGAGGAAAGACTCCCGTGCAGTTCCGCCAGCAGGCCCTTTCCAAGCTCCAGTCGGCAGACGACATCGACCTGCCGGTCCGCTACGCCCGCCCCCAGGGCTGGCTCGCGCTGACGGTCACCCTCGTCGCCATGGCCGCGGCCGCCGTCTGGGCCGTCACCGGAACCGTGGGGGACACCCTGGGCGCCTCCGGCATCCTCACCCACGGCCAGGGCAGCTATGTCCTCCAGAGCCCGGTCAGGGGACAGGTCACCGCCGTGCTCGCCGAGGAGGGCAGCACGGTGCGGGCGGGCGCACCGCTGGTGAAGGTCCGTAACCCCGGCGGAGGAACCACGGTCGTGCGCGCCCTCGCCGCCGGCCGGCTCACCACCGTGTCCGTCTCGATCGGCTCCGTCCTCGACACCGGCGCCGACGTGGCCTCCGTGGAGCGCGTCCGCAATTCCCGCGACCCGCTGACCGCGACCCTGTACGTACCGGCGGACCGGGCGGCATCGGTGCCCGCGGGCGCCACGGTCGACCTCGATGTGCAGTCGGCGCCCTCCGGGACGTACGGCGTGCTGCGCGGCCATGTCCAGGCGGTCGGCCGGACCGCCCAGTCGCGCCAGCAGATCGGCTCCTTCCTCGGCAGCGCACAGCTCGGCGAGGAGTTCTCGAAGGACGGCCCACCGGTCGCGGTGGCGGTACGCCTCGACCGTTCCTCCGCTACCCGCTCCGGCTACCGCTGGTCCTCGCCGAAGGGCCCGCCGTTCGCCCTCGGCTCCATGACCCTGGCCTCCGGCACCATCCACCTGGCCGACCGTCACCCCGTCGATTGGCTGCTCCCGTGACCGCGACGAACCCGACGAATCCGCCGAACGGGGCTGACGCGACGACCCCGGCGGACGCCACGCACGAGAGCGGCGGACCGCCCCGCCCCGCACCCGCCGGGACCAGCGGACGCCGCCGCCCCGAACCGGCCCGTGGACGGCGGCGCGCCCCGCGGCGCGGGAGCGGGCCGAAGAAGACCGGGCGGCGGACCGTACGCACCCCCACCGTGCTCCAGATGGAGGCGCTGGAGTGCGGCGCCGCGTCGCTCGCCATGGTGCTGGCCCACTACGGACGCCACGTACCGCTGGAGGAGCTGCGGATCGCCTGCGGCGTCTCCCGCGACGGGTCGCGCGCCAGCAACGTGCTGAAGGCCGCCCGCAGTTACGGGCTGCGCGCCAAGGGCATGCAGATGGAGCCGGAGGCGCTGGCCGAGGTCCAGGCCCCGGCGATCCTGTTCTGGGAGTTCAACCACTACGTCGTCTACGACGGCATGGGACGGCGGTTCGGCAAGCGCGGCGTCCACATCAACGACCCCGACAAGGGGCGCCGCTTCGTCTCCGCCGAGGAGTTCGGATCGAGCTTCACCGGGATCTGCCTGGTCTTCGAGCCCGACGACTCCTTCCGCCGCGGCGGACGGAAGCCCGGCATCCTGAACGCCCTGCCCGCGCGGCTGCGCGGCACCGGCGGCACCCTGCTGGCCTCGCTGCTGGCCAGCCTGCTGCTGGTGGCGGTGGGCGCGGCGGTGCCCGCGCTCAGCCGCACCTTCATCGACACCTTCATCGTCGGCGGCCAGACGTCGATGCTGCCGCCGCTGTTCGCGTCCATGGCCGTGGCGGTGGTGCTGACCGCGGTGCTGACCGGCGTCCAGCAGGCGAACCTGCTGCGTGGACGCATCATCTCCTCCACCCTCGGCAGCGCCCGGTTCCTGCGCCATCTGCTGCGGCTGCCCGTCACGTTCTTCGCCCAGCGCAGCCCCGCCGACCTGGTGCAGCGCCTGCGGTCCAACGACACCGTCGCCGAAACCCTCGCCCGCGACCTGGCCGCGGCGGCGGTCGACGGGATCGTGGTGGTGCTGTACGCCCTGCTGCTGTGGACGTACGACCCGCAGCTCACCCTGGTGGGCGTCGGGCTCGCGCTGCTCAACGTGGTCGCGATGCGCATCGTGATACGGCTGCGCGCCACCCGCACCCAGAAGCTGCGCGCCGACACTGCGCGGCTGACCACCACCGCGTACACCGGGCTCCAGCTCATCGAGACCATGAAGGCCACCGGCGGCGAGAGCGGCTACTTCCGCCGCTGGGCCGGTCAGCACGCCATCACGCTGGAGGAACAGCAGCGCCTCGGCGTGCCGAGCGCGGTCCTGGGCGTCGTGGCGCCCACTCTCGCCACCCTCAACAGCGCGCTCATCCTGTGGATCGGCGGGCTGCGGGCCGTCGAGGGCCATCTGTCGGTCGGGCTGCTGGTGGCCTTCCAGGCGCTGGTCACCCGCTTCACCGCGCCCATCACCCGGCTCAACGGGGTGGCCGGGCGCATCCAGGACTTCTCCGCGGACGTGGCCCGGCTGGGGGACGTGGAGCGCTTCCCCGCGGACACCCTCCACACCCGCGACGAGGGGCAGCCGGACGCCGACGGCGCCCGCCGCCTCACCGGCCACGTGACCCTGGAGGACATCACCTTCGGCTACAACCCGCTGGACGAACCGCTGCTGCGCGGCTTCTCGCTGTCCGTCGGCCCCGGCCGCCAAGTGGCGCTGGTCGGCGGCTCCGGCAGCGGCAAGTCCACCGTGTCCCGGCTGGTCTCCGGCCTCTACAGCCCGTGGGAGGGGGCCATCCGCATCGACGGCCAGCGGCTGGAGGACATCCCCCGCGGGCGGCTCGCCGCCTCGGTGTCCTTCGTCGACCAGGACGTCTTCCTGTTCGAGGGGACGGTGCGGGACAACGTGGCGCTGTGGGACCCGTCGATCCCGGACGAAGCGGTGGTGGCCGCCCTGCGGGACGCCGCCCTCTACGACGACGTCATCGCCCGCCGCCCCGGCGGGATCCACTGCCGGGTCGAGCAGGACGGCCGCAACTTCTCGGGCGGACAGCGGCAGCGGCTGGAGATCGCCCGGGCCCTGGTCCGGCGCCCCAGCGTGCTGGTCCTGGACGAGGTGACCAGCGCCCTGGACGCGCAGACCGAACAGACCGTCATGGACAGCCTGCGCCGCCGCGGTTGCGCGTGCGTGGTGATCGCCCACCGGCTCAGCACCGTCCGGGACAGCGACGAGATCCTCGTCCTGGACCGCGGGACGGTCGTGGAACGCGGACGGCACGAGGACCTCGCGGTCGCCGGAGGCCCGTACGCCGAGCTGATGAAGGAGCACTGACATGGCGTCCGTACACCCGCCCGCGGCCGTGGACGCCGACGGCGGCGACGCGGTGGTGCGGGCGCTGGGCGCCCTCGGCACGCCGGTCGACGGCGCCGGGCTGCGCAGCCTGCCGCTGGAGGGCCCGCAGGTGCTCTGGCTCGTCGCCGCGGGCGCCATGGACCTCTTCGCGGTCGACGCCGCCGAGGCGGGGCAGTGGCACTTCCTCGGCCGCCTGGAGGCGGGCGCCGCGCTCCCCGGGCCCGTCGAGGGCCCGCGCCACACCCTGCTGGGGCGGCCCTCGCAGGACTGCGCGCTGCGCCGCATCCCGCTGCGCGAGCTGTACCGGCCGGAGCGGTACGACGCGTACGGCACCCCGTACGACACCACGTACGGGACCGAGGGCGCGTACGCGGACGAGGGCGGGTTCCACGAAGCCCCGACGCCACTGGAACACGCCGTGGCCCTCGGCATCAGCCGCAGCCTCGGCGTGCTGTTCCAGGCACCGCTGGACGGGGGAATGCCACCCGGCGAGGAGGCGGCAGACGAGGATCTGCTGTGGCTCCCGGTGCCGCCCGGCAGCGTGTGCTACGGCGCCGAGTACAGCGCCCAGGCCGCCGGAGACCTGCTGATCGACGGCGCGCTGTGGCAGCGGATGGTCAACCAGCAGTACCGGCTGGGCACCGCAGTCGACCGCTGGATCGACGCCCTGGAACGGGCCCACGCCGACCGGACGGCCGCCGGTATCCGGGCCGGTGAGGCCGTGCGCTCGCGCGCCGATGAGGCGCTCATCGCGTCCATCGGAGGCCCGCGGCGCTCTCCCGGGGCCGCGGACGACAGCACCGACGACGCCGTGCACGCGGTGTGCCGGGCGGTGGCGGACGCCACCGGGATCACCCTCCCCGAACCGACCAAGGGCCCCGCCCCCGACGACCGTACGGACCCCGTGGAGCGCATCGCGGCCCACGCGCGCATCCGCACCCGCGCCGTCCGGCTGGATGGCCGCTGGTGGCGAGAGGACGCCGGACCGCTGGTGGGCTACCGCGCCCTGTCCGGGGCGCCGGTGGCGCTGCTGTGGCGGCGCGGCCGGTACGAGGCCGTCAACCCGGCCTCGGGCCTGCGGATACGCATCGGCCGCGGCACCGCGGAGGAGTTCGAGCCGCGCGCCGTGATGTTCTACCGCCCGCTGCCCGAGCGGCCGATGACGATGTGGCGGCTGCTGCGCTTCACGGCCCGCGGCGCCGCGCCGGACCTGCGCAGCCTGTTCGCCGCCGGTCTTGTGACGGTGGCGCTGGGCGCGCTGGTGCCGATCGCCACCGGTCAGGTGCTCGGCGGGTTCGTCCCCCGCGCCGAGAAGAGCCCCATCGTCCAGATCGCCCTGGCGCTGATCGTCTCCAGTGTCGTCGCCGCGTCCTTCCTGCTGGTCCAGAACCTGACCCTGCTGCGGCTGGAGGGACGGCTGGAGAGCACGCTCCAGCCCGCCGTCTGGGACCGGCTGCTGCGGCTGCCCACCACGTTCTTCGCGGAGCGCTCCACCGGCGAACTCGCCAGCGCGGCCATGGGCATCAGCACCATGCGCCGGGTGCTGTCCGGCACCGCCCCCGTGGTGCTCCAAGCGGGCACCGTCGGGGCGATGAACCTCGCCCTGCTGCTGTTCTTCAGCGTGCCGCTCGCGCTCGCCGTGATGGGCATGCTGCTCGTCGTGTGCGGCATCTTCTTCGCCATGGGCCTGTGGCAGGTGCGCTGGCAGCGACGGCTGGTGGAGACCGAGAACAAGCTCAACAACCAGGCGTACCAGACCCTGCGCGGACTGCCCAAGCTGCGCGTCGCCGCGGCCGAGAACTACGCCTACGCGGCCTGGGCCCGCGGCTTCGCCCGCTCCCGCGACCTGCACCAGCGCACCGGGCGCATCAAGAACCTCACCCAGGTCCTCGACGCCGTCTACCTTCCGCTGTGCTCGCTGGTGGTGTTCCTGCTGCTGGCCGGTCCGGCGCGGGGCAGCATGTCGGCGGGCGGCTTCCTGACGTTCAACACCTCCGTCACCATGCTGCTGACCTCCCTCACCCAGCTCACCAACTCGCTGGTCTCGGTGGTCGCCGTGCTGCCCATGTTCGAGGAGGTCAAGCCGATCCTGGACGAGCCGCCCGAGGTGCGCGGCGGCAGCGCCCAGCCCGGCCCCCTCTCCGGCGCCCTCCAGGCCAGAAACCTCACCTTCCGGTACGGCACCGACGGGCCGCTGGTCCTCGACGACGTGTCCCTGGAGATCCGGCCGGGCGAGTTCGTGGCCGTCGTCGGCCCCAGTGGCTGCGGCAAGTCCACGCTGCTGCGGCTCCTCATCGGCTTCGAGCGGCCGGTGTCCGGCAGTGTGCTCTACGACGGCCAGGACCTGACCGCCCTCGACCAGGCCGCCGTGCGCCGCCAGTGCGGTGTGGTGCTCCAGAACGCGCAGCCGCTGGGCGGCACCGTGCTCGACTGCATCCGTGGCGCCGAGCCGTTCACCCCCGAGGAGGCCATGGCGGCCGCCGAACTCGCGGGCCTGGCCGAGGACATCCGCCAGATGCCCATGGGACTCCACACGATGATCTCCGGCAGTGGCGCCATCTCGGGCGGCCAGCGCCAGCGCCTGATGATCGCCCAGGCGCTCATCCGCCGCCCGCGCATCCTCTTCTTCGACGAGGCCACCAGCGCCCTCGACAACGAGACCCAGCGCATCGTCATCGACAGCACCCGCCGCCTCAACGCGAGCCGACTGGTGATCGCCCACCGGCTGTCGACCGTCATGGACGCCGACCGCGTGCTCGTCATGGAGGAGGGCCGGGTCGTCGAACAGGGCGCCCCGGCCGAGCTGATGGCCAGGCAGGGCGGAAAACTGCACGAGTTGGTGCGGCGCCAGCTGACGTAGGTGCGGTCGTCAGCCCCGGCCGCGCCGGAAGACCGCGTCACCGGCCGCGCCCACGATGAGCCCGAGGACGACCATCACGATGTACGCGTAGATCTCGTAGCCACCGGGGGCGAGGAACCGCACGAACCCCAGGACGCGGATCTTCACGCCGAGCCATTCGTACAGCAGGCCGCTGCCACCGCCGACGACGAGGACGAAGCAGAGCAGATCGGTCACGGCCGCGAGGGGCGGTTTGGAGGAAGTCGAGGTCATGTCCCGACCGTAGGAGCGCGCCCGGTGGCACGGGATCGGGCCGAGGTCGGCCGGGCGGTGACCGAAGTCGGCCATACGCCGCCCCGGCGTCGTACTTAAGTATGCGGCCGCCGCACGGAGGCCCGTTCCCCGGCCGGGGCCGCGTACATTGCCGGGATATGCGCCGTATCCACCGCACCCGCCGGGACTGGGCCGCCGACCTGGGGCTGTTCCTCTTCGCCGCCTGCTTCGCCGTCTTCAGCTCGCCGTCCATACCGGTCCCGGACGATATGAGCCCCGCGTGGCGGGCCGCAGAACAGGCGGCCGGCGGGCTGGGATGCGCGGCGCTGCTGCTGCGGCGCAGGTGGCCCGTAGCGCTGGCGGTGGTGCTGCTGCTGGCGGGCGGCCAGCTGTCGCACTACATGACCGGCCCCGCGATGGTGGCGGTGTTCACGGTGGCCGCCACCCGGCCCTGGCGCGCCACGGCCTGGGTGGCGGCCGTGGCCTTCGCCCCGCTCCCCGTGTTCCTGGCGGAGCTGCCGGAGCTTCCCGAGGACCGGGCGAGCTCCGCCGTGACGTACTTCGCGCTCCTGGCCGGGACCATCGGCTGGGGGCTGTTCCGGCGGTCCCGTCGGCAGCTCATCGCCTCGCTGCGGGAACGCGCCGAACTGGCCGAGGCAGACGCGGAGTTGCGCGCCGAACAGGCCCGGCGGGAGGCGCGGGAGGAAATCGCCCGCGAGATGCACGACGCGCTCGGCCACCGGCTGACGCTGCTGAGCGTGCACGCCGGGGCGCTGGAGTTCCACACGAGCGCGCCCCGCGCCGAGATCGCACGGGCCGCCGCGGTGATCCGGGAGAGCGCCGGTCTGGCCTTGAGCGATCTGCGCGAAGTGATCGGGGTGCTGCGCGCCGGTCCCGAGGACGAGCGGCCCCAGCCCCAACTGGCCGACCTGGAAAGGCTGGTGACCGAGGCGCGCGCGGCGGGCGGCCGGGTCGAGCTGACCGGGCCGCCGGACGGACCGGCGCCACCCCCGGTGGTGGGGCGCACCGCGTACCGCATCGTGCAGGAGTGCCTGACCAACGCGCGCAAGCACGCGCCCGGCGCGACCGTCACGATACGGGTGGCCGGGACCCCGGAGGACCGGCTGACGGTCGAGGTCCACAACACCCCGCCACCCGGCCCCGCCCCGGACTTCCGCGGCGGCGCGGGCGGCGGACAGGGGCTGGTCGGGCTCGCGGAACGGGCCCGGCTGGCGGGCGGCGAGCTGACCGCCGGACCCGACGCTGGCGGCTTCCGGGTGCGCGCCTGGCTACCCTGGCCCGCGGCGGACACCGTGGCCGCCGCCAATCAGGGGTGACGGAGGAAAGGGGGACGCTCTGGTGATCCGCGTCCTGCTCGTCGACGACGACGCGATCGTACGGGCCGGGCTGCGCCTGATGCTGGGCGGCGCCCCGGACCTCGAGATCGTGTCGGAGGCCGCCGACGGGGCCGAGGTGCCCGCGCTGGTCGACCGTCACGGGCCCGACCTGGTGCTGATGGACATCCGGATGCCGGGCGTCGACGGGCTGACGGCCACCCGGACCCTGCGGGCCCGGCCCGGCGCCCCGGAGGTCCTGGTGCTGACCACCTTCCACACCGACGCCCATGTGCTGCGGGCGCTGCGCGCCGGAGCGGCCGGATTCCTCCTCAAGGACACCCCGCCGCAGGACATCGTCACCGCCATCCGGACCGTGGCCGCCGGGGACCCGGTGCTCTCACCCGCCGTCACCCGCCGCCTCATCGAGCAGGTGACGGGTGACGGCGGGCAGGAGGCCCGGGCGGCCACCGCCCGGGCCCGGCTGGCGCTCCTGGGCGAGCGCGAGCGCGAGGTGGCCCGGGCGGTCGGACGCGGGTGCTCCAACGCGGAGATCGCACGCGAACTGCACCTCGCGCTGCCGACGGTGAAAGCCCATGTGTCGCGGATCCTCACCCGGCTCGACCTCAACAACCGCGTCCAGATCGCGCTGCTCGTCCACGACGCCGAGGGCTGAATCGGCTGCCCCCTACGGCTTGCGGGCCACCGCCCCGTACATCGCGATGTCCTCGTCCTTGATCCCCTCGCCGCTCCTGGCGTCCGGATGCCACTTGTGCACCTGGGCGACACCGGGCGCGACCAGGTCGAGCCCGTCGAAGAACCGCGCGGCCTCGGCCTCGGTGCGCAGCCGCATCGGCATGTCCCGCGCCGCGTACTCGCGGGCCACGCGGCCCACTTCCTCCGGCGCGAAGTCGGCGGTGCCGACGGACATCGCCAGATAACTGCCCGAGGGCAGCGGCTCCAGCAGGCGGTTGACGATGCCGTACGCGTCGTCCTCGTCGAGCACGAAGTGGACGATCGCGATCACCGTCAGGGCGACCGGTTTGCCGAGGTCCAGGGTGTCGCGCAGCTCCGGTGCGCTCAGGATCGCGGCGGGGTCGCGCATGTCCGCCTCGACGTACGTGGTCTTCCCCTCGGGCGTGCTGGACAGCAGGCCCTGGGACAGGGTGAGGACGATGGGGTCGTTGTCCACGTACACGACCCGGGAGTCCGGGGCGACCGCCTGGGCGATCTCATGCAGGTTGGGGGAGGTGGGGATGCCGGTTCCGATGTCGAGGAACTGCCGGATGCCCGCCTCCTCCGCCAGAAAGCGCACGGCCCGGTTCATGAAGTCCCGGTTGGCCCGCATGTGGATCGGCAGCGCCGGCCACTCCCGGGCCATGGCGTCGCCCGCCTCCTTGTCGGCGGGGTAGTAGTCCTTGCCACCGATGATGTAGTCGTAGATCCGCGCCGAATGTGCGTTCTCGGTGTCAATCCGTTCGGCCGGCCATCCGTTGTCGCGCAACGCCCGCCCCTCCCATCAGATCGTCGGTCAACTGTCCAGGCCCACGTCACAGCTCCTTGCGGATCTCGCCGAGCAGGGCCTCGGTCTTCTGGGCGGGCGCCGACTGGGCGCTCACCCGGTCCAGTGCCTCGCGGTACACCACCACGTCGTCCGTCTTGTCCAGGTAGACCGCCCCGATCAGCCCGCCCAGGTAGACGATGTCAGGCAACTCGGAGGCCCGGAACCGGAAGACATGGAACGCGCCCGCCGTCATCGCCGGATGCGGGCCGTTGCCGAACGGCATGATCTGGAGGGTCACATGCGGCAGCGCGTTCACCGCGATGAGGTGGTCGATCTGGGCGCGCATCACGGCCGCGCCCCCGACCGGCCACCGCAGCACGGTCTCGTCCATCACGACCCACAGCCGGGGCGGGGACTCGCGGGACAGCAACTCCTGGCGCCGCATGCGCAGGGCGATCCGGCGCTCGGTGGCCTCGGCGGGAACGTGCGGATTGCCCGCGCTCAGCAGGGCGCGGGCGTAGTCCTCGGTCTGGAGCAGGCCGTGGACGAACTGCGGCTCGTACGCGCGGATCTGGAGCGCCGCCTGTTCCAGGCTCAGATACGCGGCGAACCAGTCCGGCATCACATCGCGGTAGACGTGCCACCAGCCGCGCTTGTTGGCCTCGCGCACCGATTTCAGAAAGGTGTCGATCTCGTGCTGGTCCGTGACGCCGTACGTCTGGAGCAGCTTCTCCACGTCCGCGAGCCGTAGCCGGGCGACCTTCGCGGCTTCCATCCTGCGGATCGTCGAATGGCTGACGCCGATCGCCGCGCCCGCCTCGTCGTAGCTGAGCCCGGTCCGGGTCCGCAGCTCCTCCAGCTGCTTGCCGAGGATCATGCGGAGGACGGAGGGAGCGCCGCCCCATGCGGATTCCGCCGCCACTCCCTGCCTCCTCACACCGCGTTCCACGGTTGCAGTCTGTCATGATCAACCGCTGCTGACGCACCTGCATCCAACGACTTGCAAATTTCAAGTTACCTCTTGCAACTCGTTCATAGCAGATGACACAGTGGACATGCCGTCACCGACTGTGTGACTCCGCGGCAGTTGGCCCGCGGTGCCGGGGGAAACGTCGGATGGGCCGGACCGATCCGCGGCCCGGCGACGGCGGAACGTTCGCGTGTGTACGTCGGTAGGCACCGGGCAGTGCAGGACCGGCGCTGCCCACAGTGCGCAGGCAGACGAAAGGCGACCGATCGTGGTTCCCCCCACCCTCCCCCTGCCTTCGGCTCACATGCCGCGGAAGAAGTCCCCGCATGCCGCGAGCGGCCCGCCCGGGCTGCCGCGTGGCGCGCGCCGTGGACGGCTGGCGCTCCCCGCGGGGCTGTCCGCCGGGCTGGGCTACGACGCGGTCGGGATGTCCGCGGACCACGGGAAGCGGGTCATGGACCGGCTGCCCCGCGTCGGCTGTGTCTTCGCCTGCGATGAGCACTGGTGGTGGATCGTGCCCGCCGGATCGCACATCGGGCTGGTGTGGCCCGCCGTCACCAGTTATGCGGTCGGGGCGTACGTGGGGCCGCCGAGCGGTCCGCGCGCCGCCAGGGCGTCCCGCGCCCCCCGCCTCATCCACCGACCCGAGGGCGACTCCCCGTACACGCCGCCGATTCCGCTGTACTTCATGGCCTGCCACATCGCCGGTGTCATGCCGTGCTGGTCGGTCACGGAGTAGGTCCCCGGCCTCCGGTGCGGTAGTCCGCCACCGCGTCCTGGGCGAGCTTCTGGGAGATCTGGAGCGCCGCGCGCACCGACTTCTTTCCGGCGATGGCCGCGCTGATCTGAGCGGACACCTTGGTGCCGAGATCGGCGAACTGCGGGATGCCGACGAACGAGATGCCCTGGTAGGGGCGCGGGCCGACGCCCGGGTTCTTGGGGTCGGCGGAGTTCTTCACCGACGCGTACTCCTGCCGGTACCAAGCGGCCGCCGCGCGCTGGTAGTTGGGGTTGGAGTAGAGCGACTGCCGGCTGCCCGCCGGGGCCTCGTTCCAGCCGAGCGTGTCGCCGATCTGCTCCTGGTACTGCTTGGAGGAGGCCCAGGAGATGAACTTCCAGGCGGCGTCCTTCTTCTTGGAGGCGTTCTCGATGCCCCAGGCCCAGGTCCACAGCCAGCCCGCCCTGCGGGTGTTTTCGTGCGGGGCGGGTGCGTAGCCGACCTTGCCCTTGACCGTGGAGCCGTCGGCCTCGATCGACGTGGCGAGCGAGCTGGCGTCGTACATCATGGCGCACTTGCCCTGGCTGAAGTCGGCGAGGATTTCGAGGACTCCGCTGCGCGCGGCGTTGGGCTCGCCGTACTTGCGCACCAGGCCGACATAGAACTGAATGGCCTTGGTGAACTCCGGCGAGGTGAGCTTGGCGTTCCACTGCATGTCGTACCAGGTGCCGCCGAAGGTGTTGACCACGGTGTTGATGGGGGCGAGGTTCTGTCCCCAGCCGGGCAGGCCGCGCAGGCAGATGCCGCTCGCGCCGTCGGTGCCGTCGATCTTCGCCGCCAGCGAGGCGACCTGCTTCCAGGTCGGATCGCGCGGCATGGTCAGCCCGGTCTTGCGGAAGAGGTCCTTGCGGTACATCAGGAAGGATCCCTCGCCGTAGAAGGGCTCGGCGTAGATCTTGCCGTCGCGGCCGGTCACGGCCGTGTTCAGGCTGGGGAAGATGTCCTTCTGGTCGAAGGCCTTGTCCGCCTTCGCGTAGGAATCCAGCGGGGCGAGCCAGTGGTTCCTGGAGTAGATCGGCACCTCGTACGCGCTCACGCTCGCCACGTCGTACGTCCCGTCCTGCCGAGCGAACTCCCTGTTCATCCGCTCCCTCGCCTCGTTCTCCGGAAGCAGGGTGTAGTCGACGGTGATGCCGGTCCGCGAGGTGAAGTACTTCTTCGTGTACTGCTTCAGGGTCACCATCTGCGGATTTTTGACGGCGAGCACGCGGATGCTCTCCTTCCCCTCTCGGGAGGACCGCACGCCGGTGCCCTGGCAGCCGGAGACCACCAGAGCCGCGGCGAGCGCGGCCGCGGTGGCCGCGCGGATGAGGAGAAGACGTTTCATCGCACTCCGATGGTCATGGTGAGCGCATCGGATCCTTTCGGAACATCTGGCCAGATGTCCGGCTTGCCCGGAAATAGGAAGCTCTAGTGCAGCATAGCGTCACGCCCGGACCGTGACGAACGTCGGGTGGGGACGCGCGCCCGCGCGGCTCGCCGGGTGAGCGAGTCCGCTGCCACGGCGGCCAGCAGCACCCCGCCGGTGACCATGAACTGCACGGCGTCCTGGATGCCCAGCAGCGCCATGCCCGAGGCGATCGACTGGATGACCAGCGCACCGAGCAGCGCCGACCAGGCCGAGCCGCGCCCGCCGAACATGCTGGTGCCGCCGATGACCGCCGCGGCCACCGCGTTGATCAGCAGCATCCCGGAGCCCGCCGCGCGGGCCGTCGTGGGGCTCGCCGAGGTCAGCCCCGAGGCCACGAACAGACCGCCGACCGCCGCCAGCGTCCCCGACACCATGAACATCGCGATCCGCACCCGCGCCACATCCACCCCGGCCCGGCGGGCCGCCTCGACCCCGCCGCCCACCGCGAACACCTTCCGCCCCGAGCGGGTGCGGCGCAGCAGCAGGTCCGAGCCGACGACGACGGCCAGGAAGATCAGCAGGGCGAGCGGCACGCCCTGGAACCGGAGGAGCACATGGGCGGTGGCGAACGTGAGCACCGCCAGGACACCCGTGCGCACCCCGATCTCCGCCAGCGGCCGGTACGGCATCCCGGCGTCCCGGCGCCGCCGCCGTGATCGCTGCGCGGCCAGGAAGTACCCGGCCGTGCCGCCCGCGGCCAGACCGTACGCGATGATGCCGCCACTGAAGTAGAGGCTGGTCAGCGCGGCCACCAGACCGCCCTCATCGATGTTGATCGTGCCGCTCGCGCCCAGCAGGTAGAGGGTCAGCCCGTTCCAGGCCAGCAGCCCCGCGAGCGTCACCACGAACGCGGGCACCCCGACCCGGGCGAAGAAGAACCCGTGCACGGCGCCCACGGCCGTACCCGCGACCACCGCCACGACGATGGCGAGCCACTCCGGCATGCCGAGGTACACGTTCAGCACGGCGAACGCGGCGCCCGCCAGCCCGCTGACCGAGCCCACCGACAGGTCGATCTCGCCGATCAGCAGCACGAACACGATGCCCACCGCGACCAGGCCGGTGGCGGCGATGTCCACGCTGAGGTCGGACAGGTTGCGCGGCGAGAGGAAGTTGGCGTTCAGGCCCTGGAAGACCAGCCAGATCACGACGAGACCGAGGATCACCAGCAGCGGACCGCGCTCACCGACCCGCAGCCCGCGCCGGGCCGCCTCGCCGCCGCGCAGCCGGTGCCGCACCGCGTCGGCGTACCCCCGGATGTTCTGTCCTACGGCCATGCCCCCTCCTCATCCGTCGTGCGGTGGGCCACGGCGTTGTCGGCGGCGCCCGTGATCGAGGAGATGATGCGCTCCTGGGTGGTGGTGGGCACCTCGAAGAGCCCGTTGTTGCGGCCCAGTCGCAGCACCGCCACCCGGTCCGCCACGGCCTTGACGTCCCCCATGTTGTGGCTGATGAGGAGCACCCCGAGACCGCGGTCGCGCAGCTCCTCGATGAGGTCCAGGAGCTGGCTGGTCTGCTCGACGCCCAGGGAGGCGGTGGGCTCGTCGAGCAGCAGGACCTTGGGCGCGCCCAGCAGCGAGCGGGAGATCGCGACGGCCTGCCGCTGGCCGCCGGAGAGGAGGGCCACCGGCGCCCGCACATCGGGGATGCGGATGGACAGCGTGTGCATCAGCTCGCGGGCGCGCCGCTCCATCTCCACCTCGTCGAGGATCCCGGCGCGGTGCACCTCGCGGCCGAGGAAGAGATTGCCGACGACATCGAGGCTCTCGCACATCGCGAGGTCCTGGTACACGGCCGCGATGCCCAGGGCCTGCGCGTCGTGCGGCCGCTTGATCTGGACGGTGTGGCCCTCCCACTCGATGACGCCCTGATCGGCGGGGCCCACCCCGGCGATCACCTTGACCAGGGTGGACTTGCCGGCGCCGTTGTCGCCCACCAGGGCGACCACCTCACCGGCCCGGATCTGGAGGTCGACATCGACCAGCGCCTGGACGCCGCCGAAGCGCTTGGAGACGCCGCGCAGCGTCAGCAGGGGAGGGGCGGCCACGGAAAATCACCTCCGTCAACGGGTGAGACCGGCCTTGTCACAGGCGGGCCGCAGCTTGGGCGTGCAGATGTCCTCGACCGTGTACACACCGTCCTTGATCAGGGTCTTCTTGATGTTGGCGACCGTCACGGCGACCGGGGTGAGCAGGGAGGCCGGGATGTTCTCGGTGGTGGTGTTGTCGACCGTCGTCCGGGCGATGTGGCGCAGGCTCTGGCCCCGCCCCAGGGCGACGGCCATGGCGGCGACGGCGTGCGCCTCGGCCTTGAAGGGCTTGTAGACCGTCATGTACTGGTCGCCGCTGACGATGCGCTGCACGGCGTCGAGGTCGGCGTCCTGACCGGTGACCGGCGGCACCGGCCTGACCCGCGCGGACTTCAGCGCCGAGATGGCGCCGGAGGCGATGCTGTCGTTGGCTGCCAGGACACCGCCGATCCGGTGCGAGCCCAGCGCGGTGATGGCGGCCTGCATGTCGGCGTACGCGTTGTCCGGCCGGTACTCGATCACGTGGTACGACTTGCCGATCCGCACCTTGTCCTTGAGGACGGACATCGCGCCCTTCTCGAACCAGACGGCGTTGGGGCTGCTCGGATCGCCGTTCATCATGACGATCTGGCGCCCGTCGCCCTTGGCCCGCATGGCGTCCAGGAGAGCCCTGGCCTGGAGCCTGCCGACCTGTCCGCCGTTGAACGAGGCATAGCCCGAGATCGGCCCCTCGGCCAGCCGGTCGTAGGCGATGACGGGGATGCCCGCCTTGTGTGCCGCCTGCACCGAGGAACGCAGCGCCTTGGCGTCGACGGCGTCGAGGATCACCGCCCCCACCCCTCGGGTGATCATGGAGTGCATCTGCCGCTGCTGGCTCGCCACGTCGTCCCCGGCGTTGGCGTGGTCCACGGTGCAGCCCGGGCACAGCTCCTTCACCCGCTTCTCGATCATCGGCCGGTCGGCCTTCTCGAACCGGGTGATCTGCTGGCTCGGCAGCAGCAGGCCGACCGTGAAGGCGTTCCCGTCCTGTGCCCCGCCGTTGTTTCCGCAGCTCGCCAGGGACACGGCCAGCAGCCCCGCGGCCACGGCGGCGACGGCGCTGCGCGTGCGGGACGTCCTCATGTCACGCACCCCCTCGGCTCACACGGTCGGGTACGACGATCTCGCTCCACACCTGCTTGCCGCCGCCGACCGGTACGGAGCCCCAGGACGCCGACATCGCCTCGACCAGCAGCAGCCCCCGGCCACCGGTCGCCTCCCAGTCCGTGACCACCGGCTTGGCGGGCGCCCGGGGGGAGGAGTCGGTCACCGCGACGCGCAGCCGGTCCATGGCGTACGTGAGGTCGAGGCGGACCGTGCCGTGCGTGTGCATCAGCGCGTTGGTGACCAGTTCCGAGACGACCAGCAGCGTCACATCGCCCTGATCCGCCAGCCCCCACGAGCGCAGCGTGCGCGCGGTGAAACGGCGGGCGTGCATCACCGCGTCCGGCAGCCGCCACACCAGCCAGCCCGCCCGGATGGGCCGGACCCGCATGCCGTCGTACCGCAGGAGCAGCAGCGCCACGTCGTCGTCCCGCCGGTCGGCCACCCCGAGCAGCGTGTCCGCCATCCGGCCGAGATCCGCCGGGGCGGCGGCCAGCGCGGCCCGCATCCGGCGCATGCCCTCGTCCAGGTGCAGCGTCGAGGACTCGACCAGGCCGTCCGTGAGCAGCGCGAGGACCGTGCCCGGGGCCAGCGGCTCCGCCGTCATGGGGTATTCCGCGTCCGCGACGACCCCCAGCGGCAGCCCGCCCTCGACCTCCACCTCCTCGGTGGTGCCGTCCGGGCGGCGCACCAGCGGCGGCAGATGCCCGGCCCGGACGAACCAGGCGTTGCCCTCCTCCATGTCCAGCTCGACATAGGCGCAGGTGGCGAACAGATCCGCCTCCATGCCCACGAGCAGCCGGTTGGCGTGGGACACCACCACATCCGGCGGATGCCCCTCCACGGCGTACGCGCGGACCGCCGTCCGCATCTGACCCATGATCGTCGCGGCGGCGGCGCTGTGCCCCTGCACATCGCCGATGACCAGCGCCACCCGGCTCTCGGAGAGCGCGATCACGTCGTACCAGTCGCCGCCCACCTGGAGTCCCCGCATCGCGGGCAGATAGCGGGCCACGGCCACCCCGCCGGGCAGTGGTGGCAGGCTGCGCGGCAGCAGGGAGCGCTGGAGCATGGTGGCCAGCTCCTGCTCGGCGTCGTAGGTGTGCGCCCGCATCAGGGTCTGGCCGACCAGCCCCGCGGTCGCCGTGAGCAGCGACCGCTCATCGGGGCCGAACGGATGCGGTGCGTCCCAGCCGATCAGACACACCCCCGCCACCTGCCCATGGGCCGGGAGGGGGAGCACCGCCAGCCCACCGGGGCCGATGCCCGCGAGCCCCGGCTCCAGCTCCGTCCCCGCGGACCACAGCCGCGGACGGCCCTCCCGCAGCGCGGCCCGCAGGCTCGGCAGGGCGTGCAGGGACGCGTCGGGCCACTCGGAGTGCCACTCCGAACGCCACAGCTCCGGCCAGGCGTCGGCCTGCGGCGGATCCAGCCCCACCACCACCAGCCGGTCCGCCTGAAGCTCCGCGAGCGCCACCCGGTCCGCCCCCAGCGGCTCGCCCAGGGCGGCGACCACCACCCGGCTCACGTCCCGGACCGTCATGGCGTCGTCCAGCGCCGTCGTCAGCCACTGCACCCGGGACACGTCGTCGGCGCGCGGGCGCAGCGCGGCGGCGCTGGTGACCACGCCCACGACGCGCTCCGGACGGCCCGTCGTATCCGTTCCCACCCGGCAGCTCAGCCGGAGCCAGCGCACCTCGCCGGTCGAACGGCGGACCCGGAACTCCAGCTCGCGGTCCCCGGCCACCTGCGCGGACGGCTCGACGACCGACAGCAGCGCGGGCAGATCCTCCGGCACGGTGCACGCGAGCAGCGTGTCCACCCTGCCGTCGAAGTCGTCCGGGGCGATACCGACCAGGTCGAGCAGGGTCGCGTCCGCCTCGATCCGGCCGGTGCCGGGCAGCAGCACGAACGATCCGACGCGCAGACTCCGCAGCGCGGGACCCAGCAGCCTGGACGCCCCGGTGCCGTTCGCCGGGCGGGCCGCACCGGCCGCCCGGAGCCGGGTGGCGATGGCGTCGGCGTAGCGCAGCAGGAAGCCCCGCTGCTCCACCTCGAAGCCGTCCGCGGCGCTGCCCACGATCAGCAGACAGCCCAGCCGACCGCCCTCGCCCCCGAGCGGCAGCGCGCCCAGCGAGGCACCCGGCCACCGCCCCGTCGAGCCGTCCCGCTGGTACGCGGCTATGCCCTCGGAGTCCAGCCACAGGGGGCGGCCGGTGCACAGGGCGTCGGCGGCAGGGGAGCGGTCGGACAGCGCATAGTGCTCCGGCAGCGCATGCGGAGCCGCGGTGGCCCCGGCCGCGTTCGCGGTCTCGACCAGCCGCAGGCCGTCGCTCCCCTCGCCCAGCACATAGACAGCCGCCAGCGAGACCCCGGCGAACGCCAGAACCCGCTCCCTCCCGGTGGGTTCCGGCGCCGGGGACATCGGACCGGCTCCATGGGGCATGTTCCCGTCTGCCTCCCCTCCGTGCCGCAGGTACGGGCAGGTGGAAGTCCCCGGAACACGGGCGGCGGGGGCAGGGGTGCCGCATCCGGCGAGGCCGGACCGCGCCGCCCAGGAGTGGCAGGGCACCCACCCACCAGAATGTCACAGCTCAGGGAAGCCGCAGGGCGGGCCGGGGCCGGGATGGGGCGGCCGCGGGTCGACGACAGGCCGACTACAGCATGTCGACGATGCTGGGCGGGGCGAAGAGATGGCGAGCGCGGTGCTCCAGGGCGAGCACGGCCGGAAGGTTCCCGGAGGCGTCCGACACGCACCGCTCGCACTCCTCGTCGGCCTCGGGCAGCTCCGAGACATGGCGGGTGGCGATGTGCCGGGCCAGCCGGATCTGGGTCGACACGATGGAGTCGTGGGGATCGCAGTCGATGCCCGGCCCCAGCTCCTCCAGCGCGGCGTCCACCAGCTTGGGGGCCTGTTTCATCGCCCGGTACAGCTCGGTGCACTTGCCGCACCCCCACATCCAGGGCGGAGGCAGCGGCCACTCGTCGGCGGGGTCCACGTTCCTGGCGCTCATGCCGTCACAGTAGCGAACCGGGAAGGCACACACAGTGACTTGGCGTAAATCCCCTCAAGAGAGGGGCAACGCGACAGGAACGCGGAACCGGCCGCTTGGCATGCCTACGGCTTACGGGCGACGCCCGCCCAGAAGGACACCTCTTCGTCGGTCACATCGCCGGTCTCCACCCCCGGGTCCCCGGCGGCCAGGTCGGTGCGCCAGCGATGCGGCACCACCAGGCCGGGCTCGACCAGCTCCAGGCCGGTGAAGAACCGCTCCACCTCGTCCCGGGTGCGGATCTTCCCCTGGATGCCGCCGCTGTGGTAGATCTGCACGGTCCGCTGGGTGGCCTCGGGATCGAAGTCCGGGGTGATGTGGCTGAGGATGAGATACGAACCGGGCGCGAGCGGTTCGACCAGCTTCCGCACGATCTCGTGCGGCTCCCAGTCGTCGGGCACGAAGTGCAGCAGCGCGCACAGGCTCAGGGCCACGGGCCGCGACAGGTCCAGCACCTCGGTGACGCCGGGGGAGGAGAGGATCGCGTCGGGCTCGGCGACGTTCGCGTCGACGTACGCCGTGCGCCCCTCGGGATGGCTGCTGAGCAGCGTCTGCGCGTGGGCCAGCACGATCGGGTCGTTGTCGGCGTACACGATCCGGCTCTCCGGGGCCACCCCCTGGGCGACCTCGTGCAGATTGGGCCGGGTGGGAATGCCGGTGCCGATGTCGAGGAACTGGCGGATGCCCCGCTCGGCGGCGAGGAACCGGACCGCGCGCTGCATGAACGCGCGGTTGGTGCGCGCCGCGACCATCACACCCGGCCACAGCGTGAGCACCTTGGCGGCGGCCTGGCGGTCGGCGACGTAGTTGTCCTTGCCGCCCAGGAAGTAGTCGTACATCCGGGCGCTGTGCGGCCGTCCCTGGTTGAGCGGGGTGTTGGGGGGCTCCGGCCCACTCCCGGTCTGGGGTGCTACCCCTTGCGCGGTCATGGCGTTCTCCTCCGTTTCCGGGCGCGATCCGCGGCGATCGCGGCGCCTCTCTGCAAGGATCGTAGGCCGCCCGGCGCGGCCGGTTACTCGCGGGTCCGGATAACTGGGCCCAACGGAGCGGTCGTTGACGGGGCCATCGGACACCGGGTCAGTCACCCGCCGGATCCTTCCGGCAGACGGTGTCCCGCGCGGGCAGCTTCCCGGTGCGCAGATAGTCGTTGACCTGCTCGTCCACACAGCGGTTCGGATACAGGCCGTACACCCCGTGCACCCGCGCCTCCAGGGTGATCAGACGGGAGTGCGGCATCCGCCGGTGCAGACCCTGCCCGTTGGCGTAGCTGGTGCGCGGATCGCCGGTGGCCTGGACGATCAGGCCGGGCGCGGCGTTGCCGCTCCGCACCGGCGGTTCCACCGGCGCGTTCGGCCAGAACGCGCACGGGCTCACGCTGTTGAACAGCGGGCCGTACACCGGCGCCTCGGCCCGGCCGCGCTCGATGGTGCGCCGGTACCAGGACAGCTCGCGCGGCACCGTCGCGTCTCCGCACAACAGGGCCAGCTGGAGCGAGTTCTGCACCTCCGTCTCGTCGTCCGGCGGGCCGAGCGCCGCGGCCAGCGCCCCGGTGGGCTCCACGGCGCGCCCGGCGGCCGCCTCGTGCAGCAGCCGGATGTTCCGGGCGGCCTCGGCGAACTTCCGGTCGTCGACCAGCAGCATGCTCAGCAGCTGCGGCACCTGCTGGCCGTCGGCCGTGTAGCGGCCCACCTCCAGGGGCGTGCGGGCGGCCTGCCGGGCGATCCGCTCCACCGTCGCGCGGACCTCCGCGGCGGTGGCCCCCAGGCCGTAGGTGCCGTTCCGGCGGGCCGCCCACGCCGCCCAGGCGTCCAGGAACTCCTCGTTGGCCGCGGTCGCGTCGCCCAGCGCCCCCACGAAGTAGCGCGCCGGGTCCATCGCGCTGTCCAGCAGCAGCCGGTCGGTGCGGCCAGGGAACATCTTCGCGTACACCGCCCCCAGGTAGGTGCCGTACGAGACGCCGAAGTACGACGTCCTCCGCTCACCCAGCACCGCGCGCAGCACATCCATGTCGCGGGCGGTGTTCCGGGTCGTGAAGTGGCGCAGATACGACACGTCCTTGCCGTACGTCCGCTGACAGCTGCGCACCAAGTCGGCCTCGTACCGGGCCTGCGCCCGGAACCCCGCGGCGTCGTATCCGGCGGAGCGCAGCCAGTGTCCGGAGGTACCGCAGCGCAGCGGGCTGCTGCGGCCGACTCCGCGCGGATCCATGCCGATCAGGTCGTACCGGGCGGCCAGCTCCTTGCCCATGGCGGGCGCGTCGAGCAGCGGCATGTCGAGCGACGTGCCGCCGGGGCCACCGGAGTTGTGCATCATCAGGCCGATGCGATGCGCCGTGTCGGTGGCCTTGATGCGGGAGAAGCCGAGGGTCAGGGTGCGCCCGCCCGGGTTCCGGTAGTCCAGCGGCACCCGGATCGTGGCACAGCGGGCCCCCGCCCGGTCCAGCTCCTGGTGGTGGCATGCCGTCCAGTGCGGGCGCTGGGCGGTGAACGGGCGTAAGGGGTCGGTGTCGGCGGAGGCGGTTTGCGGGGCGGCGAGTTGCCCCGTGACGGCGACTGCGGTGGCGAGCGCGCCGACGACGGTGGTGCGTACGGTTCGTAAGCTCATGCTGGGCAGGCTCCCGCTCACCGCATCCCGTTCACCATGGAGTGCGCACCCCGCGAAGACGGGGGAGAGCCGGATGGTGTCAGCGCACGCGCACGCGTCCGCTGGAGAAGTGGCCGACCGCCTGGTCGATCTCGCTCTCGCTGAGCGGCCGGAGCGGGGTGTAGACGGTCAGGCGGAGCCGCGATACGCCCTTCCAGGTCCGCCGCGTCGCGCGCCGGACCTCGGGCTGGTCCAGCCCGCTGGCCCCGGGAGTGGCGGCGGCACCGGGGGCGAGCGCCACCCGCAGCGCGCTGATGCGGCCACGGACCTTCACCTGGACGTTCGTGACCGCGGCCCAGGGGAGGAAGACGTCCTCGGGCGCCGCGTCGACGGCACACCACAGGCCCTCGTCGGTCACCCGCATCACGACCGGGGAGATCTCCTTGGCCGCCCAGGTCTGCTTGAGCCGCCGTAGCACGGTGAACTGGCGCTTGGAGTCATACAGGTAGATCGGCACCGGCCATGCGAAGAGCACGAACCACAGCTCAGTACCCCCGAGATCCAGGGCGAAGACCATCGCGGCCATGGCAGCGCCGAGAAGCACGGAGATGATGGCCGTTCCCCACGCGGACCACGGCATGGTGCGCAGCAACGAGGCCCGTACGCGGGCCACCGTCCCCGGGTCGGTCTTGACGACGTACTCCTGGTCCACCCCGTGTTCCATGTGCATGACCACAGTCTTGATCACGCGGACGCGGAAGGCCAAGTCCCGACCTGGAAGGATGCATCCGCAACGACCCGGGAGGACACTGGTCCTAACGGTCGCCGTGACAGGGAGCCCTTTCATGACCACACCGCGGGACCTGATGATCGTCACCATGGACGCGGAGCCCAGCCGCCTGGTGGAGCGGGGCGATCTGTCGCTCGCGCTCGCCGGAGCCGAGCTGATCGACCTGCTGGGCGCCCAGGAAGCCGGGCTGGACGGCGAGCGCATCGTCCCGGGTCCCGCGGGCGCGCCCGACGATCCGCTGCTGCGCCAGGCCGCCGCGGCGCTCGTCCGCGAGGAGCCGTACGAGACCGTCGGCGACTGGCTGTGGCGCAGGGGCCGCGGGCTGTCCGCGGCCTATCTGTCCGCGCTGGAAGCGGACGGACAGCTCGTCCGGCAGCGCAACCGCCGCTGGAAGGTGTTCTGGACCCGCGAACTGGCCCTGGTCGACACCGACGCCCGCCGCCGGGCGGCGAACCGCCGGAGGTCGGACGAGCCCGTCCTCGCCGCCCTGATGCAGGCCATCGGCATCCGCGATCAGGGCGGTGAGGGAGTGTCCGACGACGCGGTGGAGCGTGTGCTCGCCGCCCTCGACGACGCGCTCGCGGAGCTGGCGGCCGAACGGCAGCGGCGGGACCG
The DNA here is from genome assembly GCF_052851135.1 of Streptomyces sp. BRA346. Lineage (NCBI taxonomy): Bacteria > Bacillati > Actinomycetota > Actinomycetes > Kitasatosporales > Streptomycetaceae > Streptomyces > Streptomyces sp. BRA346. The sequence continues at coordinate 242,046 of NZ_JAIWIH010000002.1, forward strand.
GCGGCGCGACGAGGCCGCCGTGGACAACGTCCGCCGCGGCTACTGAACCACCGGCTACTGAACCACCAGGGCTGCTAACCGAACCGGTGCGTCCCCGACCAGCCGGGATCCCCGGTGGTGGCGAAGCGCACCCAGGCGCCGTGCATCTCCGCGGCGAGCGACGGCGGGATGTCCGGCCCGAGCAGCCCGCCCGGCGTACGGAGGGCGGGCAGCTCGGTGGTGTCGAACACGAACGGGAGGTCCGCGGTGTGGCAGGCGCCGAACGGGCCGTCCCGCCAGTCGAAGTCGTAACGGAACGCCTTGCCGTGCAGCGACGCCAGCCGTTCGCTCCCGCCCTGGAACATCGCGTCGATGGCCGCACTGAGCTGTGGCCGCTGATAGAGCAACGATTCCTGGGTGGTCGTGCCCACCATCAGGTCCACTGGGGACACCTCGGGTACGTCGTCGAGCACGATCCCGAACGGAGTGATCCGTGCCCCGGTGTCGGGCAGTTCGCCCACCGCGGCCACCAACTGTTCGTCGGGGATCCCGGCGAACCCCGCCACCGTCGCCGGGACGCCCAGCCGGTCCGCCAGCGCCCGGGTCGTCTCCGCCGCCTCCGCGCCGGTCAGCGTGTGCAGTCCACCGCTCTGGCTGATGGCGCGCCGGAACAGCCCGGACGCCTCGGGCGTCACCAGCAGCGCGCTGACGATCATCCCGCCCGCCGACTGCCCGAACACCGTGACCCGGTCCGGATCGCCTCCGAACTCCGCGATGTGCGTGCGCACCCAGCGCAGCGCGGCGATCACATCCAGCAGCCCGCGGTTGCGCGGTGCGTCCGGCAGATCGAGCCAGCCGGGCGCGCCGAGCCGGTAGTTGAGCGTGACCAGGACGACGCCGTCGCGGGCGAAGGAGGTCCCGTCGAACACCGGCGCCTGGCCGGTGCCGGACAGGAAACCGCCGCCATGCACGAAGACCATGACCGGTGCGGTGCCGTTCGTCCGTCCCTCGGTCCGCTCCTCGGGAGCCCAGATGTTGACCGTCAGATAGTCGTCGCCGCGCACCCAGCCCGGACCCATGATCGGGCTCAGGTCCAGCGGGAACCGCCGCGCCGGGGCCGGGGCGGTCGGCCCCGGGCCGTCGAGCGCGCGTACGCCGGCCACCGGTGTCGGCGCCGCGAACCGCGCGGCACCGGTCGGGGCGGCCGCGTACGGGATGTTGCGGAAGACCCTCACCGCCATGCCGCCCACTCCTTCACCGCGAAACGGTCGCCGTCGCGCCGCACTTCGGCCGCGCCCGCGCCGGGGAAGTGCGCGGGGAACAGCAGGGCACCCTCGTCCGCGGCCGACTCCAGCACCCGGCGCCGGGCGATCCGGGCCCGGTCCTCGTCCTCGTCGAAGCAGGGGCTGTCATGGGGCTCGGCGAGCTGGAGCGGGCTGTGCAGCAGGTCGCCCACGAACAGCGCCCGGTCCGTGCCCGACCGCAGCGTCACGACGGTGGAGCCGGGTGTGTGGCCGGGGGCGGGTTCGAGACGCAGATGGGCGTCGATGTCGTAGTGGTCGCCCTCCCACAGCACGGTCTGCCCCGCCCGGTGGACCGGGGCCACGCTGTCCTCGAAGACGTTCGCCATCTTCGGGCCCGAGCGGGTCCGGTGGCCGTTCTCCGGGTTCCAGTAGTCGAAGTCGGCGCGGGAGATCACGTACCGCGCGTTCGGGAAGGTCGGCCGCCACTCGCCGTCGACCAGTGTGGTGTTCCAGCCGACGTGGTCGCCGTGGACATGCGTGCAGATCACCGTGTCGACGTCCTCCGGCCGCACCCCCGCCGCGGCCAGCTCGCCGAGGTAGTCGGTGTCCAGCTGATGGAAGAACGGCATGTGCGGCCGCTCGCGGCCGTTGCCGATGCCGGTGTCGATCAGGATGGTCCGGCCCTCGCTGCGCAGCACCCAGGTCTGGATCATCGTCCGCACCTCGTCGGCGGCCAGGTCCACGAAGTCGGGGGCCAGCCAGCTCTCGTGCGCGCGCCAGTGCTCCATGGGCACATCGGGAAAGATGATGTCGCGGGGGAGGCCCCTCGGGGTTAGCTCGACCACGCGGCTGATGTCGACGTTGCCAAGTGTCATGGTGTCCATGCGTCCAGCCTGCTCCCGGGCCCGGGGCCGGCGGTATCCGTCACATGACTGCACCGGCGGATACAGTCGGGTGATGACCATCGTCGGGAGGGAGCGCGAGAGCGCGGCCGTGCTCGGGGTGACCAGCGGCGTGCTGATCGTGACGGGAGAACCGGGCGCGGGCAAGAGCACCCTGCTCGCGCTGGCGGCGGACCGGCACCAGGGCCGGATCCTGCGGATGACGGGCAGCGAGAGCGAGGCGAACCTGCCGTTCGCCGGGCTGCACCAGCTGCTGCGGCCGATCCTCGACGACGCCGCCCGACTGCCCGCCCGCCAGCGGTCGGCCCTGCTCGGCGCGATCGGGGCGATCGGCGACGAGGACACCGGCCCGCCCGATCGACTCCTCCTCGGCGTCGCGCTGCTCGCCCTGCTGTCCGATCTCGCCCAGCGGTCGCCCCTGCTCGTGCTCGTGGACGATCTGCACTGGGTCGACACCGGTTCGCTGGAGGCGCTGGCCTTCGCCGCGCGGCGCATCGACGGTGAACCCCTCGCCGTCCTCGCGGGGACCCGGGACACGACGGGCACGGCGGCCCCGGCGGCGTTCTCCGGATTCCCCACGCTCGCGCTGGGCCCCCTGGACGCCTCCGCCGCGGTCCGGCTGCTGGACCGGCAGCCGTATCCGCCCACCGGCGGCCGCCGGATGCGCATCCTCGACCAGGCCGCCGGAAACCCGCTGGCCCTGGTCGAACTGGCCCGCGCGTACGGAACGGACGGCCCGGCCCCCGCAGGCGACTCCACCGCCGAAGACCTCCTGCCGCCCACCGACCGGCTGATGCGGCTCTACGCCGCCGACCTCGACGCCCTGCCCGAGGCCACCCGCCGCGCCCTGCTCCTGGTCGCCGCCGACGAACGGGCCGTGACCGGCCGGATCGAGGCGCTGGCCCCGGCCGAGGCCGCCGGGCTGCTCCGCATCACCGGCGGCGGCGACGCCCGGCGGGCCCGCTTCCGGCATCCGCTGATCCGGTCCGCGATCTACCACTCCGTACCGCTGGCCGCCCGGCGCCGAGCCCACCGCGACCTCGCCGCGTCGCTCACCGGGGAACCCGACCGCCGCGCCTGGCACCTGGCCGCCGCCGCGGAGGGCCCGGACGAGGAGATCGCCGCCGCGCTGGAGGAGTCCGCGGGCCGGGCCCGGACCCGCGGCGGGTACACCGCCGCCGTCACCGCGCTGGAACGCGCCGCCGAGCTGAGCCCCGCACCCCACGCCCGCGCCCGCCGCCTGGTGGCGGCCGCCCGCGAGGCCGTCGCCACCGGTCAGCCGCACTGGGTGCGCGAACTCGCCGCGCGGGCCCGCGCGCTCACCGACGACCCGGCGCTGGTGGCCGAGGCGTCCCTGCGGGTCGGGCAGGTGCTCACCCTGAGCGCCGAGCACGACACCGCGCTGACGCTGCTGACCCGGGCGGCGGAGGACCCCCGACTGCGCCGGACGGCCATCGGCCTGGCGTCCGTGGCCGGTTTCTACTCCGGCGACGAGGACCACCGGCTCGCCATCCGGGCACGAGCGCAGGGTGACCCCTGGACGCTCGCCGTGACCGACCCCATCGAAGCCCGCTCCGAACGGGTGGCGGCGCTCCCGGCGTTGGTGGAGCGGGCCGACGGCGACCCCGCCCTGCTCAACTCGCTCGGCGCGATGGCGTGGCTGCTCGACGAGACGGCCCTCGCGGTACGGATCTTCGACGACGCCCTCGACCGCTGGCGGCTGCGCGGCACCCTGCCCACCGGTCTGGGCTGCACCGCGGGGTGGGCGTACCTGGACCACGGGCTCTGGGCGCAGGCCCGGCTCGCCGCCGCGAACACCGTCTCCTCCGTCGCCGGGCTGCCCCACCTCGAAGCCGCCGTGCGGTCCCTCGAAGCCGCCCCGCTGGCCCTGACCGGACGGACCGCCGAGGCCCGCACCGCCGCGTCGGCCGCCCTGTCCCTGGTCGACCCGCACCGCAGCCGCGCGGTCGCCGTCCGCGCCCGCTGGGCCCTGGGCATGGCCGCCGTCGCCGAGGGCGACCAGAGCACCGCGTACGAACAGTTCCGGCTGCTGTTCACCCCCGATGGCGACCCCGTCCACTACGCCTGCTCCCACGCCGGAGTCGCCGAACTCGCCGCCGCGGCCGTACGCACCGGCCACCACGCGGAGGCCGCCGCCATCGTGGAACGCACCGAGAAGCGACTGGCCGACGACCCCTCACCCCGGATGCGCGCTCTGATCCACCGCGCCCACGCCCTGCTCGACCCGCCCCGGGCGGAACCGCACTTCACCTCGGCCCTCGCCGACCCGGCGGGCCGTCAATGGCCCTTCGAACGCGCCCAGATCCTCCTGGACCACGCCGAATGGCTGCGCCGCGCCCACCGCATCACCGACGCCCGCCCCCTCCTCCACACCGCGCTGGAGACCTTCCGCCGCCTCGGCGCCCACCCCTGGACCGACCGCGCCCGGGCCGAACTCCGCGCCGCCGGCGTCGACCCGGCCCCCACCACCCCCGACGCCCTCACCTCCCTCACCCCCCAGCAGCAGCACATCATCCGTCTCGCCGCGAAGGGCCTGAGCAACCGCGAGATCGGCGAACGCCTCTTCCTCTCCCCCCGAACCGTGGGCTCCCACCTCTACCGCAGCTTCCCCAAACTCGGCGTCACGGCCCGCTCCCAACTCCGCGACGTCCTCGAGGCTTCCGGGCAGTCCTAGACCCCGGCGCGTACGGCGACGGGTCAGGCGCGGGGCCGGAGCGCGCGGTCGACCAAGGGGCCCGCGGCGCCGGTGTAGTGGGACGGGTCGCACAGGGTCGCCAGTTCTGCGGCGTCGAGGTCCACCTCGGGCAGGTCGGTGAGGACCGCGGCGAGGGGCCGGCCGGTTCGTTCGGCCTCGGCCGTCGCCGTGTCGAGAAGGCGTCGGGCCGCCGCCTTGCCCAGGCGGGGGGCGAGGACGGCGGCGATGCGTTCGGAGACGATGCGGGAGCCGGTCAGCTCCAGGTTCTCGGTCATCCGCGCGGGCCGGACGCGGAGGCCCTCGGTCAGTTCGACCGCGGTGTGGGCGGCACCGCCGGTGAGGCGGAGGCATTCGCGCAGCAGTTGCCACTCGGCGTGCCAGCCGCCCGCCGAGCGTTCGTCCTCGGAGAGCAGGCACTGGGTCAGGCCCGTGGCCAGTGGGGGCACCTGGAGGGCGGCGCTGCGGAGGAGGGTGGCCAGGACCGGGTTGCGTTTGTGGGGCATGGCCGAGGAGCTGCCGCGGCCGGGCGCGGTGGGCTCCTCGACCTCGCCGACCTCGGTGCGGGCGAGTGACTGCACATCGACGGCGATCTTGCCGAGCGCTCCGGCGGTGAACGACAGGGCCGAGGCGAGGTCGGCGATCGGGGTGCGCAGGGTGTGCCACGGCAGCGCCGGGCGGGCGAGGCCGGTTTCGGTGGCGAACGCGGCCACCAGGTCGTCGAGGTGGGCGCCGGGCTCCACGGGTCCGGCGTACTCCAGGTAGCCCGCCAGGGTCCCCGCGGCTCCGCCGAGGGACACCGGCAGGCCGGTGTCCGTGACGGCGCCGATCCGGTGGCCCGCCTCCCGCAGCAACTCGCGCCAGCCCGCCGCCTTGAGCCCGAAGGTGGTGGGGACCGCATGCAGCGCCAGGGTGCGGCCCGCCATCGCGGTGTCGCGGTGTTCGGCCGCGAGCCGGGCCAGGGCGCGGGCGGCGGTGTCCAGGTCGGCGCGGATCAGCCGGAGCGCGGTGCGCGCGACCAGCATGGCGCCGGTGTCGAACACGTCCTGGCTGGTGGACCCGCGGTGCACGTATTCGGCGGCGGCCGGGTCCTCCTCCGCCACCACCTCGGTGAGCGCCCGTACGAGACCCACCACCGGATTGGCGGTCTCCCGCGCTCCGACGGCGATCGCGCGCAGGTCGAGCCGTTCGGCGCGGGCCGCGCGGGTGATGGTGTCGGCCGCGGACACCGGCAGGGTGCCCAGCCGGGCCTGGGCGCGGGCCAGCGCGGCTTCGGCGTCGAGCATGGCCTGGAGCCAGGCCGCGTCGCACACCGCCGCCTCGGCGGGGGTGCCCGCGCGCACCGGCGAGAGGAGGCCCGCGTCGGTCAGGGGGTCGCTCACACGATCACTCCCGTGAGGTGGGTGCCCCCGGCCGCGGTGCGCCGCGCGGGCGTCCGCGGGGCGGGGGACAGGGACAGGATGGTGCGGGCGATCGCGTCGGCGTCGCCGAGGCTCACCGAGTCCACGCCGGGGCGTATCCCGGCGGCGGTCACCCAGTGCACGGATTCGGTCGGGACGCCGTAGGCGAACCGGCGCGGATGGGCCCGCCCCTGCGCGTCGACGACGTGGCACGGCCGCTCGGTGACGGCGAGCCCGCCCGTCTCGTAACTGATGCCGGGTTCCCCCTCGATCCGGTACGGGCGGCACTGCTCGGTGAGCAGCAGATGGCGCAGCAGCGGATCGGCGGCGCGGCGTACGTCGGGCACCGGCAGCCTGGCCTCGATCAGATGCCGCGACCGCACCTGCTCCCCGGGGACCAGGGTGGACTGGGCGACGAAGGCGGGCCGTTCGGTGTCGATGCACACCTGGGTGCCGGGGCCGGTGACCTCGAGGATCCCGGCCTCGATGAGCGCGATCATCTCCTCGATGCGGGAGGCCGGCGGGCCGATGGACAGGAACGCGTTGAGCGGGGTGTACCAGCCGTCCAGCTCGTCCAGATGGGATCCGCCGTGCAGCCCCCCGTGGTCGACGACCAGGCGCACTTCGTTCCGCAGGTCCCGCAGCACGTCCAGGGCCGCCTTGAGCGGACCGTCGACGTTGCCCGCCCTCGCCGCCGCCACGTCCCGGGCCAGGTGGTCCAGCAGCCAGGCCCGGTACTCCGCCCGGTCGACGAACTCGCGCCCCGCGCAGGGTTGTTGGAGCCGTTCCCAGTCCCAGCGGTCGCCGGGGGCGATGCCGTAGGCGTCCAGGAGCGCGGCCCGCTCCTGGTGCGACGCGGTCAGGAAGCGGTCGGTGAACGGCCCGGGGTCGGCGCCGTGGGAGGCCAGCAGCGCGGCGTAGTAGACGCTCTCCACCTCCGCCGCGACCAGCGGCCACACATCGGCGCGGAAGCGCACCCGCTCGCCCGCCGCGGCGCGGCGGCGCAGCCCGGCGACGGTCTCGGGGGTGAGCAGCCGCGGAACGTGGCGCCCGGAGGCACCCTTCTGGTTCTCCCCGCGCGCGTGGTACGGCACCCCGCGGCGCGAGCTGGCGAACATCTGCGGCTCGCGCCCCGATGGCCGGTACACCAGGCGGTCCCCGACGCGGTCGAACACACCGCCGCGGCCTGTGGTGAACAGCGCCATGTGGTCGAAGAAGGTGAGGCCGAGCCCGCGCAGCAGCACCGGTTCCCCGGGCCCGATGAAGCCGGTGTCCACATCGGCCGGGTTGGCCGGGGTGAGATAGCTGAGGTGGTGGATCCGGGCCAGGCTGGCGGTGCGCTCCTCGCGCGGGGTGAGGTGGGTGGGGAGGTGGCCCAGGGCCAGGACCACGGCGTCCAGCTGGTGGATCCTGGTGCCGTCCGCCAGCCGGATGCCCTGCGGGCCGCCCGGCACCCCGCTGGTGTCGGCCATCGCCACCGCGCGCGAGCGGTGCACCCTGAGGGTGAGGTGCTCCGGGGCGCGCGCGGCCACCCGCTGGAAGCTGTCCAGCAGATAGCGGCCGTAGAAGGCGCGGGTGGGGTACGAGTCGGGGCCGAGCTCCCGGGCCTCGGCGAGCGTGGGCGTGTCGTACTCGCCCGGCTCGCCGAACCGGGCGAGGCTCCGCGCCCACTCGTACAGGCTCGGGCCCGGCTCGATCGGGCCCTCGATGCGCACGCTGTCGTCGGTGTACACGGTGATCTGGGACGCCACGGTGTTGGTGAGCAGATGGCGGGACTGGCCGGGGCGCCACACCGCGCCCGCGCCGGGCGCCGCCGGGTCGACGACGTGGACGGTGATGGTCTCGTACGACCGTGCCGCGCGCTCGTTGGCGCACAGCCGCTCCACCACGCACAGCCCCCGGGGCCCGGCGCCGACGACGCACACCTCCAGATGGCCGCCGCTCATCGCCGTGCTCCCGCGCCGCCGAATTCACCTGATCCGTGCGCCATGTGGTTGTGCGGTTCCGTGGCGGGCATCGCGGACAACATCTCGATCCTCGCTCTCGCTTGGGCTCCGAGCGGGTGCCTCTCGGTCGGGTGCTCTCCCGCGCGAGCAGCGTAATCCGGGAGGTGTGTTTCCGGCATTCCGCTGGAATGTCCCCAGTTGCCCGGCCGTCGCGTTCCGGTGGCCGGGTGCGGAGATCGCCGGGCGGCGCGATGTGCGCAAGGCCCTGGCAGGCGACGTGTATGGCGTGGTGGAGCGAGGGGCGCGGCGGGGTGGCCGGGCGGGGCCGCCCGGCGGCGACCCAGTTGCCCACCGGGGCGGCGTGTCGGTGAGGTCGGCGGCGCCGGCCACCGCCCGCATCGGACCCGTTTTACGCGCGGAAGGGGAAAAGAAAAAACCCCGGCCGCCTTGAGTCCGGGGAGTTCCGCTGCGTATATTGGGGATTTGTGTGCCTGTACACAATCCAGGCACATGGAAAACTCGATGAAGTCATCATATCCAGCGGGAGTTGAATTGTCAAACGCGGAATGGCGCCAGGAACAGGAATTCATCGACCTGCTCCATGCGCGTCTCGCCGAGCTGCGGGCCGGGGCCGAGGAGGCGGTGAGTGACGCCCTGTCGATGGAGGGGCGGAACTTCCAGGCGCGGCTGGAGCGCGATGTGCTGGTGGCCGAGCGGTCCGGGCTGCTCGCCGCGTTCGACGCGGGGGAGCGGGGGCTGTGTTTCGGGCGGCTCAAGTTCCGTGACGGCCGCGACCATCACATCGGGCGCATCGGCATCCGGCGCGACGACGCGGAACGCACCCCGCTGGTCATCGACTGGCGGGCCGATGTGGCGCGACCGTTCTACCTGGCGACCGGGCACACCCCGATGGGGCTGCGCCGCCGGCGCCACATCACCACCGAGCGCGGGCAGGTCACCGCCCTGCACGACGAGATCCTGGACCTGGCCGACACCGTACGGACCGGGCACGAGAACAGCGACGCGGACGCCGTGCTGCTCGCCGCGCTCGACTCGGCCCGCACCGGCCGGATGCACGACATCGTGCAGACCATCCAGGCCGAGCAGGACCGGATCATCCGCGCCCCGCACCACGGCGTCCTCGTCGTCGAGGGCGGCCCCGGCACCGGGAAGACCGTGGTCGCGCTGCACCGCGCCGCCTATCTGCTGTACGCGCAGCGCGAGCTGCTGGCCCGCCGCGCGGTGCTGGTCCTGGGGCCCAACCCGGCGTTCCTCGGCTACATCGGCGAGGTGCTGCCCGCGCTCGGCGAGACCGGTGTGCTGCTCGCCACGCTCGGCGAGCTGTACCCCGGGGTGACGGCCACCGGCACCGACACCCCGGAGGCCGCCGAGGCCAAGGGCCGCGCCACCATGGCGGACGCCCTGGCCCGCTTCGTACGGGACCGGCAGGCGCTGCCCGACCCGGAGATCGTGATCGACCACGACGACGGTGACCTGGTCCTGGACGCGGACATCGCAAGCGACGCGCGGTGGCGCGCACGCGAGACCCGGCTGCCGCACAACCTGGCCCGCCCGCACTTCGCGTTCAGCGTCATCGACGGGCTGACCGCCCAGCTGACCGACCGGATCGGCGCGGACCCGTACGGTGGCCCGAACCTCCTCGGCCCCGACGACATCGCCCAGCTCGGCAAGGCGATCGCGGCCAGCCCCGAGGTGCACGCCGCCATCGACGAGCTGTGGCCCCAACTCACCCCGGAGCAGCTGGTCGCGGACTTCCTCACCGACCCCGTCCACGTCTCCGACGCCGACGCCGCCGCGATCCGCCGCACCGGCGGCGCGTGGACCCCGGCGGACGTGCCGCTGCTGGACGAGGCCGCCGAACTGCTCGGCGAGGACGACTCCGCGGCCCGCGCCGCCGCCGAGGGAGCGCGGCTGGAGCGCATCGAATACGCGCAGGGCGTGCTCGACCTCTCCTACGGCTCCCGCACCCAGGAGTTCGAGGACCGCGACGACGACGAGTCGGAGGTGCTGGCCGCCCACAACCTCATCGACGCCGAGCGGCTGGCGGACCGCAACGAGGAGGCCGACCACCGCAGCGCCGCCGAACGCGCCGCCGCCGACCGCACCTGGGCCTTCGGCCACATCATCGTGGACGAGGCCCAGGAGCTGTCCCCGATGGCGTGGCGGCTGCTGATGCGCCGGTCCCCGACCCGTTCCATGACGCTCGTCGGCGACCCCGCGCAGACCGCGGAGCCGGGCGGTTGCGGCTCCTGGGCCTCGATCCTCGCCCCCTACGTCGAGGACCGCTGGGAACACACCCGGCTCGGCGTCAACTACCGCACCCCGGCCGAGATCATGGCGGTCGCGGCGGAGGTGGCCCGGACCGCGGACCCCGACTTCGAACCGCCGAGTTCGGTCCGCGCCACCGGCGTACGCCCCTGGGCGCGGCACACCGACGACCTGCCGGGCGCGGTGGCCGACGCCGTGGCGCGGGAGTCGGGGGCGGAGGGCCGCCTCGCGGTGATCGCCCAGCGCGGCCACCACGACGCCCTCGTGGCCGCGCTGCCGGAGGCGTCCGCGGGTCGGTCCCCGGACCTGACCAGCCCGGTGGTGCTGCTGGACCCGCGGCAGGCCAAGGGGCTGGAGTTCGACACGGTGATCGTGGCCGAGCCGGTGGAGTTCGGGACGAGCGACCTGTACGTGGCGCTGACCCGGGCGACCCAGCGGCTGGGCGTGGTGCACACCGGGCCCGTGCCGGGTGCCCTCGCCGGGCTGGGCGAGCCGCAGGACGCGGCCGTCGCGCCCGAGCGGTGAGCCGGACCCGGCGGTGGCGGTGCGCCGCGCCGCCACCACCGTACGCCGTGGGTGGCAGCCGCCGACCCCGCCGGTCGGCCCCGCTCGGGCAGGCGGCCGCACGGGACGGGTACGGGCTGAGCACCCGCACAGGGGGACGTGCGGCGTCGGTGTCCTGAACGGCGGGGGACGCCTCCGCGGTAACCCCTGGTGGGGGCCGTCGCCGATTTGCCCCGGGCCCGGGGCCGTATGCGACAGTGGACCGCCCGCTCGGCCGGGCGCGCCCGCGCGCGCAGCCGCCGACGGGCTCCCCATACCTCAGCAGGACAGTCTCCGGTCGCGCCCGCGCGTGTCCGGGCTGTCGCCGTCCCTCCACTACGTCCTTCCTGAGAGCGATGCTGGCAACGACTCTTCCTCCCCGGACCACGGACCTGTTCGACCAGGGCCTGGAGTTGCGACCCGGTTCCGCGCTGCTGCGTTTCGGCGCCGCCCGGCAGCGCCCGGCCGGCCGGTTCAGCTGGTCGGGCGATGGCGCCGCCGCGTGGCTCGACGACGTCCGCGGCCATGTGTGGACCGTCGGTGGCCCGGAGCCCGCCGCCGGGCTCGTGCTGCGTGCCGCGCAGCGCCGTCCGGAGAAGGTGCGGGAGTTCACCGGGCCGCGTGGCACCGAGGCCCTGGTCGCCCGCCATCTGCCGGTGAACGACATCGTCGAGTGGGTGTTCCGCTGGACGCTGGAGGAACCGCCCGTGCAGCGGGGCGAGGAGCGCGTGGTCGTCCTGGACGAAAGCCACCACGACGAGCTGCTCACCTTCCTCGGCGAACACAGCCCCGCCTACTCGACCGGCCCCGGCTCCGCGGATGTGAGCCTGTGGTGCGGAATCCGCGGCGACGACGGCCGGCTGGTGGCCTGCGGCGCCATGAGCAGCCTGCGGGACAGCGGGGCGCCGCTGATGGCGTCCGTGGCGACGGACGCCGCGCAGCGCGGCCAGGGTCTCGGCGCGGCGCTGACGGCGTGGCTGACCCGGTACGCGGTGCGCCGGCACGGTTTCTGCACGCTGTGGCAGCTCGCCGACAACGCTCCGGCCGAGCGCCTCTACACCCGCCTCGGCTACCGCAACGAGGACCCCTGCGTGGCCGCGCGCATCTCCTCGAACTGATCGCGCCGAAGCCATGACAACCGTCACACCTGCCCCAGGAATGAACGGGGCGCAATAGTAGATACCCGCTCGGCGAAATCGGAGACTTTTCGGCTCTTGCCGACATGTCGTATCCGGGTTCGCCGCGGGTCCGGTGTCCCGCCCGGTCGCAAGGCCACCAGGCGTTCTGGCGGCGGGACACCGTCACATCTCCTTCACCGGACCTCCGCAGCACACGTCGGTGTTCCTTTGCAAGCGACGTCCGCACTACGACCCTCGGTAGTAGCGAACATTCGTTGCATTGCTTTCGGGGCGGCCCTAAGAATGACGGCCCACAAGCGCCTCGGCAGTTCTGGCATCGCTCCGCCCAGAGTCGGCCGTACACGGGGGAGGGCGTGCCGCGACTACCGAGTGAGGGTCACGCATGAGCAAGCACCGGACCACGAAGACGCACCACCGGAAGATAGCCGTCGCTGCCGTCGCGGCGGCCGCCGTGGGTGTGCCGTCCGTCGCGATGGCGTGTCTGGACGGTCCGGACGACAAGGGCAGCCAGGCACGTGGTGTCGAGGCCCGCGCGACCGCGGAGCAGGAGCAGGAGCAGGAGCAGGAGCAGCGGTGGCACGAGAAGAAGCGCCACCACCGGGACGCGGAGAAGACGGCGCCGACGAAACGGGCGAAGGAAACGGAGCGGGCGTCGCGGTCGGCCTCCGCCACGCCGAGAACCCGCAGGACCTCCGCCCCCGCCACGACCCTCTCCGACACCGCTCCGGCGGCGGCGAAGTCCAAGGCCCCGGCCACCACCGCCCCCGCCACCAAGGCCGCCGCCTCCCCGTCGACCGCGGCGTCCAGCGCCGAGGCCCAGGTCGTGGAGCTCGTCAACGACGAGCGCGCCAAGGTGGGTTGCTCGCCGGTGAAGGTGAACGCGAAGCTCACCGAGGCCGCCGAGGCCCACAGCAAGGACATGGCGGAGCACAGCAACATGTCGCACACCGGGTCCGACGGGTCGCAGCCGGGCGACCGGATCGAGGCCGCGGGCTACTCGTGGAGCACCTACGGCGAGAACGTCGCCTACGGCTACAGCTCGGCCAAGAGCGTGATGGAGGGCTGGATGAACAGCTCCGGTCACAAGGCCAACATCCTGAACTGCGACTTCAAGGAGATCGGCGTCGGTCTCTCCGGGTCCGACCACTACTGGACGCAGGACTTCGGCACGGCCCGCTAACCCGCACGCCCGCTCCCACGCCCTGCTTTTTGCGGTTCGCGCCGAGTTCGCGTTCCTGCGCCCGTTCGCGGATGCGCACCATTATGGTCGGGTTCCATGCACGTGGCAGGTGTCCTCGGCAGGGTGACCCGGGTGGCCGTGGGTCCGGTGGCGCGGGCCGGGGAGTCGCGACACGGCGGGCCGCGGCTCGGTGAGCCACGGCGGCCGCGTCGCCGGACGGTCGTGGCCGTGGCCGTCGTCGTGGCCGTGCTGCTCGCGCAGATGGCCGTCGCGATGGTGACCGCGGCCGTGGAGCAGACGCCGACCATCGACGAGCCGGTGTACGTGGGGGCGGCGAAGACGTACCTCCAGGAACACAGCCTGCGGTTCAACCCCGAACACCCGCCGCTGGGCAAGCTCCTCATCGCCACCGGACTGCTGTTCGCCCACGCCCGCCTCGCCCCCGGCTTCGCCGGGGACCAGGGTGCGCTGGGGCGGCGTCTGCTGTACGAGTCGGGCAACGACCCCTGGCAGGTGATGCTGTGGGCGCGGCTGCCGGTGATCGTGCTGACGCTGCTGTTCGGGTTGGTCGTCTTCGCGTTCGCAACGGAGCTGGCCGGGCCCGTCGGCGGAGTGGCGGCGCTCGCCCTGTACGCGTTCTCGCCCGATGTCATCGCACACGGTTCGCTCGCCACGCTCGACGTACCGATGGCCGGTTTCCTGCTGACCTCGGTGTGGCTGCTGTGGCGGGCGCGCCGCCGGCCCTTACGCCACCTGCCGCTCGCGGGGGCGGCGCTCGGCGCGGCCGTGGCCACCAAGATGAGCGCGCTGCCCGCGGTTCCGGTGCTGATGCTGCTGGCGGTGCTGTCGTACGCGTACGCCCGCCGGACACCCGGCGCCGGTCGGCGCGGGACGGTGCGCACCCTGGCGCCGGGCGTGGCGGGCGCGGTGGGCATGGTGCTGGTGGCGCTGGCCGTGGTGTGGGCCGCGTATCTCGCCGTCGACCCGCGGTTGCGCTGGAGCACGCCCGGCCAGGTGCCCGCCGTCCAGGGCTTGCGCGGGCTCGCGGTCGACCTGCTGCCGGTCCCCGAGCCGTTCCGCGACGGGATGCGCATCCAGTTCGGCTTCGAGAACCAGCCGTGGCGCGGCTTCCTGTTCGGCCACCGGTACCACGGCTCGCTCTGGTACTACCTGCCCGCCGCGCTGCTGGTGAAGACGCCGCTCGGCATGCTCGCGCTGTGGGCCGTCGGTGCCGTCGCGATGGTGGCGGTGCCCCGGATGCGGCCCGCTGCGCCGTACGTCCTGCTGCCCGCGGCCGTGCTGCTGGCCGTGGCCATGAACGGAGCCCGCGACCTCGGTGTGCGGTACGCGCTCTTCCTGCCCATGTTCCTGGCGGTCGCCGCGGCCGGGGTGGTGACGCTCCGGTGGCGCGGGGCCCTCGGCGTGACGGCGGCACTGGTGGTGTGCGTGGCGGTCAGCTCGCTGCGGACCTACCCGTACTACCTGCCGTACGCCAACGAGGCGTTCGGCGGTCCGGCCAGGACCCATCTGCGTCTGCACGACTCGAACGTCGACTGGGGCCAGGACCTGGGGCGGCTGGCCGACCGGCTCCGGGAGCGCTACCGGCACGAGCGGGTGTGGCTGGTCTACAAGGGCAGCGGTGTGCCGTCCGCGTACGGCATCCACGCCCCCGACCCGCGCCGGGTGCCCCCGGGCCGGGTGCACGGGCTGCTCGTCGTCTCGGACTCCTCGGTCGCCTGGGCGCGGGGACGGCTGGCGGCGCTGATCGAGCACAGTCGCCCGGTCGACGAGGTCGGCCACTCCCTCACCGTCTACCGCCGGTTCCAGTAACGGGGTCGGTTACTGCGGGTCCGGCGATGCTCTGTAGGGTCACCTCTGCACGTGCGGGGGCGTGTGCCGTAGGAGGTTGGTCTCCTCTGCCGTTCTGCGCCCGCTCATCGGCCGCCGACACCGAGGAGGGGCGCCATGTCGTACCCGAGACCACCTGAAGGCCCCGGCAGCGCCGGGGCCTACGGATACCCACCCCAGCAGGGCCAGGCGCCCGTGCCACCCCCACCGCCCATGCCGCCGTCCCCGCCGCCCGGCGCCCCGCAGGGCCGGCAGGGGCAACCGGCGTACGGCGGCCAGGGGTCCCAGGGCGCTCCGTACGCCGGACAGGGGCAGCCGTATGCCGGGCAGGGGCAGCCGTATGCCGGGCAGGGGCACCAGGGCGCTCCGTACGGCGCCGGGCCCGCCGCGCAACCGCCGCCGCCCGCGCAGCCGCAGAAGAGCACCGGGCGCACCTGCCTCACTGCCTTCCTCGGCATCACCGGCGCCCTCGCGATGCTGGGCGGTGGCGCGCTGACCGCGCACGCCTTCTCGAACGCCGGCCAGGACATCCCCAACCGCACCGCGTACGGCGCGTCGATGTGGCGCAACGAGCCAGCGGACAAGCTCTTCCCGGACTTCGTCGCGCCCCGGCAGGGCGTCGGCGAGGCCCGGACGCCCGACCGCAAGCGCGCCCAGTGGCACCGCATCGGGATATCCGAGGAGACCGGTTGTGACGACGGGCTGAGCGGGGCCACCGCGGCCCAGGCGGAGAAGCTGGGTTGCCAGGCCGCGCTGCGCGCCACCTACGTGGACCCGACGGGCAACACCGTCGCGACCGTGGCGCTGATCGTCCTGAAGGACAGCGAATCCGACAAGGCGGAGATGAGCACGTTCTTCGACGCCGAGAAGGAGAAGGACAACCCGGGGCCGGGTGTGAAGGCGTACGCCGTTCCCGGCACCCTCGCGGCCCGGTGGAGCGACGCGCGGTCCAACGGCTCGGCGGGGCAGTCGGTCAGCGGCCTCCCGTACGCCCTGGTGGCCTCCGCCGGTGCGGTCGACGGCCGTAAGGCAGGCGAACTGCCGGGCGACTGGGGCAAGTACAGCATCGACGCCAAGCAGGACCGGGCCCCGTGGCGGGGCGCCGCCGACGGCCTCGTCGACGCCCTGAAGGTCCATTACTTCGACCTGCTGACGGAGGGGATCTCATGAGCGTCCGGCGACACACCACCGCGCGCCTCGCCACGGCCATGACGGCGACGGTCCTCAGCTCGGTGCTGGGCGTGGCGGCCGCGCCGCCCGCGGCCGCCGCGAACCCCACCCCCACCAGCTGGGAGGCGAAGGCGCTCGGCCTCGCGTCGGCACAGAGCACCGCGCAGGGCGAGGGCGTCAAGGTCGCGGTCCTGGACAGCGGTGTCATGACCAACCACGTGGCGCTGAACGGCAAGGTGACCACCGGCCCCGACTTCCTCAAGGACGGTCTCCAGCCCGGCGATCCGCGCTGGGGCGGCCACGGCACCGCGATGGCCTCCGACGTCCTCAAGGTGGCCCCGAAGGCGAGCATCCTGTCGGTCCGGGTGATCGACGACAAGGAGGACCACGGTCCCGGGGACTTCAAGCAGGGAGCCAGTCCGACCAGCCAGGGCATCGACTACGCGGTCGACCACGGCGCCGATGTGATCTCCATGTCGCTCGGTGGCGAGATGTTCGGCGACAGCGTCGACGAGGACGAGGTCGACGCCCTGGCCCGGGCGGCCCAGAAGGGCATTCCGGTCATCGCCTCGGCGGGCAACGAGGGCGACATGTTCAACGACGCCTCGTACCCGGCGGGCTACCCGGGCGTGATCGCCGTGGCCGCCACCCAGCAGGACGGCAGCCGCGCCGAGTTCTCCACGGTACGGACGTACAACTCGGTGGCCGCGCCCGGCGTGGCCATCATGAGCGCGAAGAACACGGGCGGCTACGAGCCGGTCAACGGCACCTCGCCCGCGGCGGCGCTCACCTCGGGCGTGGTGGCCCTGATGCTGTCGCACAACGACAAGCTGACCCCGGCCCAGGTCCGCACCCTGCTGACGAAGACGGCGCGCCACCCGGCGGACGGGCGCAACGCGCTGGTCGGGTACGGGCCGATCGACGCCGCGGCCGCCGTCCGGGCCTCGGCGAAGCCGCCCGCCGACGGGACGGCCCCGGTGAAGTACACCGGCAAGGAACACCTGGCCACCCCGGACGGGACGCCGAAGACCAAGCATCCGCCCCTGGAGACCGAGCTGGTGA
This sequence comes from Streptomyces sp. BRA346, assembly GCF_052851135.1. NCBI lineage: Bacteria > Bacillati > Actinomycetota > Actinomycetes > Kitasatosporales > Streptomycetaceae > Streptomyces > Streptomyces sp. BRA346. The sequence continues at coordinate 259,461 of NZ_JAIWIH010000002.1, forward strand.
CGATCGGCCTCGGCGCGGCGGGTGTCGGGCTGCTCATGGTCGTCGGCGCGGTGCTGATCACCCGCGCGGGCCGCCGCCGCGCGGCGGCCGCGGGCGCTCCGCGGGGCTGACACGAGGTGGGGTGGGTGGCGAGCGCGCTCGCCACCCACCCCACCCGTGCCCTCAGCGCCGGGGCGTGAGGAGCGCGGCGAGCATGTCGCGCAGCCAACTCCGCAGCGCGTCGAGATCCGGGTCGAGCAGCAGTCGGCCCGCCGCCGCGTCGTGGATCGTGAGGACCGCCGCCGTCAGGGACTCGGGGTCGCGCAGCCCGGGCGGCATGGTGTCGGGGTCGACGTAGGCCGTCACGATCGGCTGGAGCGTTTCGCGCAACGCCTCGCGGTGCCGGATCAGCGCCGCCGCCGTGTCCGGATGGCGCGCCGCGTACAGCATGAAGTCGGTGCGTACGAGCACCCAGGTGCGGTCGATGAGCAGCGCGCCCACCACCCGGTCCATCAGGGCGTCCAGGCCCTCGTCGGCAGTGGCGCCGTCCAGCGCGTCCTGCACCTGGGCCGTCTGAAGCGCGGCCTGCCGCTCGTAGAGGGCGAAGAACAGCTCGTCGAGGCTGTCGAAGTTGGAGTAGAAGGCGCCGCGCGTGTACCCGGCGGCCTCGCAGATCTCCTCGATTCCCACGCGGCCGAAGCCGCGCTCCGCGAAGACCGTGAGCGCCGCCGCCAGCAGACGTTCCCGGGTCTCGGCCCGGCGCCGGGTGACGCGCGTGGGGGTGCCGTCCGCGCGTCGTCCGCTGCGCAGCGCCCGGCGGTCGAGTGCGCTGTTACTGGCTTCCGTCATGCGTCACATCCTAGTTCGATACACTTGTGTATCCGATACAGTTGTGTATCGAACCCATCGGTGATTGAGGAAGTGCGGATCAGTGAGTCAGGTGGACACGGATCACGTGGAGACCCCGGCGCGGAGCGCGGAGCCGGACGCGGAGCAGTCGCAGGAGAAGGACCGGGGGCTGTGGGCCCGGCTGCGCGGCGCGGTCCCGGCGCGCATCGCGGCGATGCTCGTCGGCGCGCTGCTGCTGCAACTGGGATTCGTCCTGTCGTACGTGGGGGCGTTCCACCACCCCCAGCCGCACCGCATCCCCCTCGCGGTCGCGGCACCGGAGCGGATGGCCCCGGACACGGTGAAGAAGCTCAATGGGATCCCCGGCCACCCGCTGAAGGCCACCGCCACCGACGAGGCCACGGCGCGCGAGCGGCTGCGTACGGGGGAGATCAGCGGTGTGCTGATCGTGAAGCCCGGATCCCGCACCGACACCCTCCTGACCGCCGGCGCCGGTGGCGCCTCCACGGCGAGCGCCCTGGAGACGGTGATCGAGAAGGCCGAGAAGACGCAGAACCGCAGCGCGTCCGTCGTCGACGCCTTTCCCGCGCAGGCGGGCGACGCCCGGGGCCTGAGCAGCTTCTACCTGGTGGTGGGCTGGACGGTGGGCGGGTATCTGCTCGCCGCGCTGCTGGGCGTGTCCCTCGGCGCCCGCCCGGCCACCGCGCGCGGCGCCGGGCGGCGACTGCTCGCGGCCGTGCCGTACGCGGTGCTGTCCGGGCTGGGCGGCGCGGCGATCGTAGGCCCGCTGCTCGGGGCGCTGAACGGACACTTCCTCGCCCTGTCGGCGATCGGAGCCCTGGTCGTCTTCGGCGCCGCCGCCATGACGATCGCCTTCCAGGTGCTCTTCGGCGTCCTGGGCATCGGCGTCACGATCCTGCTGTTCGTGGTCCTCGGCAACCCCAGCGCCGGTGGCGCGTACGGCCCCGAGCTGCTGCCCCCGTTCTGGCGGGCGCTCAGCCCCGCCCTCCCCAACGGCGCCGCCACTCATGCCGTGCGCCACATCATGTACTTCTCCGGCCACGGCATCGCCGCCAACCTCGCGGTGCTGACCGCCTACGCCCTCGGGGGCGCGCTGGTCGGCATCCTCGGCGTCACCCTGGTCCGGCGGCGGCGCGCGGCCGCGGCCGTGTCCGGCTGAGCCCGCGGGGTGTCGTGCCGATCATGCCGGGCCGACCGGCAAGACACCCCCTACGACGCCGCGCCGTCCGCGCGCAGCCGCCGCCGCATGGCCAGCCAGCCGCAGCCGAACGCCGGAAGCGCCACCGCCCAGGTCAGCACGGTCGGCGTGGCCCGGCCGGTGGCCGCGTGCACGGCCACCGCGCTGGCCAGCCACCCGGCCGTGGCGCCCACCAGCCCGGCCAGCAGCGAGCCGAGCCGGGCCGGTGCCCGGCTCTCCGGCGGGGTGGCCAGCCACAGCACCAGCGTGGCCAGCAGCAGGGCGAGCGCACCGAGCAGGGCGATGAGGGCGGGCACCGCGGGCGGCGGCAGGAACGGGACCTCGTACGCGAAGCTCTGGATCGCGGCGAGCACCATGAGGACCGCGCCGAGGAACGCGCTCTGGAGCAGATTGACCTTGCTCTGCCGCTGCGTCATCTCCCGGCGCAGCTGGAGGGCGTGTTCCGCTTCGACCGTCAGGGCCGTCAGTGCGTCCCGGGCGCGCTCCCGGTCCGCCTCCAGATAGACCAGGCCGTCGGACAGCCGCTGGACGAACCACGCGGCCAGCGCGAGATCCTCGGCGAACGGGCCGTGGCCGCCCTCGGGAACGCCCGCGGCGTCCCGCTGGGCGCGCATGTTGGACTCGGCGATGTGCACGGTGGTGCGCATCTCCCTGAGCCTGGTGATCCACTGGGTGAGCCCCGTGGAGCCCGCGGTGAGCGACAGCAATCGGGTGCGCCACCGCGCGAGTTCCTCGCCACGGTCGTGCGCCTGCCCGTCATCGCCGGTGTCGTCGTCCGGGGATCGGCCGTCCAGGGCCGCGAGGGCACCGTCCACGACCGCCCCCGCCGGGGAGGCGAGGTCGCTGTCGTGCGCGGCGTGCACCCGCATCTCGTACCGCAGCTTGGCGGCATCCGCCAGATAGCGGGCGAACGGTGGCGGCGCGCCACCGCCCTGGCTCCACAGCCACAGTTCGGTGTCCCGGGGGCCGTCGCCATCGTCGTCCGCGACCGCGACGAAGCGCCGCGACGGCCGGGTGGTGGAATCGCCGGTGTCCGACTCGCCCGTGGCCTCCCACAGGGTGACCGCCGGGCGGGCCACCGCGACGCCCGGCCCCAGCGGCAGGGGCAGTTCGGCCCGTATCGCCTCCGTCAGCTCCCGCGCGCCCACCGCGGCGGCGCCGGTCGCCTCGCGGTAGGCGACGAACAGCCGCGCCTCGCCGACGACCCACTCCCGCTCCGGGTCCCCGTCCGCCCCGGCGACCCCTGTCCACCGCCGGTCCCAGGCGTCCCAGGCCCCCTGTTCACCGGCGGCGGGCGACAGCGCCACCGACAGACACAGCAGATCGTGGTGGCGCCGCAGCACCGCCTGCGCCAGCCCGGCGCGGTCCCGCCGCGCCGCCACCGCCCCCGCCGCCGGCAGCTCGCCCAGCTCCTCGGGGAGCGTGTCCGGCAGCCCGGTCGCGGCGACGGAGTGCGTCATGCCGAGATGCGGCCCGCACGCCGCCCACACCTCCCGCAGCCGCCGGTACGACGCGCTCCGGCGCGGCCCGGTCGTGGCCACGAAGAGGTGGACGACGAGCGACTGGTCAGTGAGGGTCACCACCGGCCGAAGCGCCCTCCGTGAGGTCGAGGCCGTCGCCATCGGTACCGCTCCGCAGGGCGTGCACCAACCGGTTGAGCCGGTCCAGCACGTCGGGCGACGCGGGCTCGCGCCCGTCGTCCTCCTCGCCCGTGCGCAACCGCACCCGCGACGGCCCCACCAGCTCCAGCTGCCCCGTGGCCGCGCCCAGAGCCCACGCGTCCCCGGCCCGCACGGCCGCCTCCATCGCCCCCAGCGCGCGCTCCACATGCGCCCAGTCCGCGCGCGGCAGTACGCGCCCGGCGACCGCCGCGAGAGCCGCCTCGGCCTCACGCGACTCCGCCGTGCCCCGGCCCCTCTCCGACACTCCCATGGCCCCAACTTAGCGACAGCGGGGCGAAAAAGGACGACGGTGAGTATTTTCCCTGCGCCCGGCAGCCGGGAGGCCGGTCGTGCACTTGATCGATCCGCGATCGTAGGTTGCCGCCCCAACCGCTCAGCGCGCGGTGGCCCCATGCCCGGTCGGCCATCATCGGAGCGTGAGATCCGAGCTGCTGACGGCGCTGCGAACCCGGCTGGACCGCTTCGCCGCCACCGAGGACCCGCGGCACGTCCTGGACGCCGACGCCCCGCGCGAGGCCGCCGAACTGATGGCCGCGAGCGATGACCCCGAGCACGACCTCGAAGTGCGGCGCGCCGTGGGCTGGTGGCACTGGCACCGGTACGGGCTGCTGGGCGACGAGTCGGAGCTGCGGCTTGCGGAGACCCTGCTGCGCCCGGTGTACGAGGCGGACCCGCAGGGCGTGCCGGAGGAGCTGCGCTCCGCCTTCGCGCCGGGGCCGCCCGGCGCCCAGTCCGCGCTCAGCAGTACGGAACTTCGCCACCTCTTGGCGGATCTGGAACCGGAGCGGGTCGTACCGGTGCTGAGTGAGCTGAGCGAGGTGGTGTCCCGGACGTCTCCCCACCACCCCGGCTCCATGAACATCGTGCTTCTGATGTGCGAGCTGCTGTCCGTGGTCGACCGCATCGAGGACCCGAGCCCCCTGTGGGAAGCGATGGAAGCGGCCCGGCGCGCGGTCGACGCGCTGCCTTCCGACCACGCCTGGTACGCGGCCATGCAGTCGCAGCTCGGCAATCGGTTCCACGACTGGTATCTGCGGACCGGGGAGCTGAGCGCCCTCCATGAGGCGATCGACCGGGGGCGCCGGTCGATCGCCGCCGACTCGCGCTCCCCCATGGCGCTGAGCAATCTCTCCATCACTCTGCTGGATGCCTTCCGCCGCACCGGTGACCTCGGATTCCACGACGAGGCCATCGACACCGGCCGTCGTGCGGTGGCGGCAGCGGAGGCACAGGACGACCCCCGGCTGGTGCTGTACCTGGCCAACCTCGGCGGTGCGCTGGACGAACGGTTCAGCCGGACCGGGGACGCGGAGGCCCTGGCCGAGGCCCTGCGGACGGCCCGCCGGGCGGTCGCCCTGACCGGGGCGGACCACCCCGCCCATCCGCTGTACCTGTCGAATCTGACGGCGTCGCTCGTGAAGTCGTTCAAACGCACCAGAGACAAGACCGTACTCGCCGAGGCCATCGAGACGGGCCGCCGCGCGGTGAACGCCACCCCGACCGAGGACCCCAGGCGGCCCCACCGCCTCGCGATCCTCGGCGGCGCACTCCAGAGGTGGTTCGAGGCGACGGATGAACTGCCCGCGCTCGACGAGGCCGTGGAGATCTTCAGGGAAGCCGTCGACCGGACGCCTGAGGGCCATCCGCAGAGGGTGCACCACCTGCACCTGCTCAGCTACGCGCTTTTGCTGAGCTACGACCAGTACGGCACCCAACAGGCCCTGTACGACACCATCGTCGTGGGACGCCGGTCCATGACCGAGACCCCGGCCGACCACCCGGACCTGGAGCAACGGATCGTGCATCAGGCCCAGGGGCTGCGCGCCTGGTACGAGCACACGGGCGACCTGGAAACGCTGGACGAGGCGATCGACCTCTGCCGCCATGGCCTGGCGTCCGGCGGTGAGCGGAACCCCGGTCTGCTGTCCGGACTGGTCCAGGGCCTGCGCCTGAAGTACGAGAGGACGGGGGAGCGGAACCTTCTCGAGGAGGCCGTCGCCCTCGGTAGGGAGAGCGTGGCCGCCCACCCGGACGAGGTGGATCACCTCATCCACCTCGGCGCCGCGCTGGCCGCACTCGCCGAGCAGGAGAACGAAGGCCCGTATCTCGGCGCCGTGCTGGCCTTGCGCGCTCGGCACCAGAAGGACGACCCGAATCTCGCCGCCGCGCTGGCGGTACTCGCCCAGGACCGGACAGATGAGCCGTCGGTTCTGGACGAGGCCATCGACGTCGCGCGCAGAGCCGCGGCCCTTGCCCCCTCCACGCTGACGAACCTTGCCGTCCCGCTCCTGGTGCACTACGCGCGCACCGGCGACCGCGCGTCGGCCGAGGAGGCAGTGGAGGTGTCCCGTCGTGCGCTGGCGCTCACCTCGGCGGGAGGCCCGCGGGTCCGGCGGCTGTTCACTCTGGGCCAGGCCCTGGAAGCCCTGCACCAGGCGTCCGGTGACCCCGGGACGCTCACCGAAGCGCTCGACGCCTACCGGGCCGTGGCCACGGCGCCGAGCGCCGCCGCGACGGTACGCGTCGAGGCGGGCCTGAACGCCGGACGACTGGCCAAGTCGGCGGGGCGTGCCGAGCAGGCGCTGGACGGCTACGCCACCGCGGTCGAGCTGCTGCCCCTGCTCGTCACCCAGTTCCTGGGGCGCAGCGACGCCGAGCACTGGCTCATCCGCCACAAGGACCTGGCCGCGAACGCCGCCGCCTGCGCCCTGGAGGCAGGAGACCCGGAGCGTGCGCTGATCCTGCTGGAACAGGGGCGGGGCGTCCTGCTCGACCGTGCGCTGTCGGCCCGCACGGCGCTGACCACCCTCCGGGAACGGGACCCGGGGCTCGCCGACCGCTTCCAGTGGCTGAGCGCCGCACTCGAAACCGAGGAACGGAGGCCGAGCAAGCAGCGGCACGAGCACGCCCGCGACCTGGAGGCGGTGATCGCGGAGATCCGGGCGCTGCCCGGCTTCGCGTCGTTCCTCCTGCCCCCGACGCTCCGGCAGCTCATGGCCGCCGCACAGGACGGCCCGGTCGTCCTCGTCAACGTCAGCTGGTGGCGGTGCGACGCGCTCGCCCTCACCCCGGCGGGGGTGAGACACATACCCCTGCCGGACCTCACATTCCAGGAGGTCACCGAGTGGGTGGTTCACTTCCTGGCCGCGCAGAAAACGAGCAGGAGTCTGGCGAACGGCACCCTCGAAAAGATCTTGTCCCGACTGTGGGACACGGTGGCCGAACCGGTGCTGACGACACTGGAATTCACCCGGTCACCCGGCGCCGGTGACACCTGGCCACGGCTGTGGTGGGCGCCGGTCGGCAGACTCAGCTACCTGCCACTGCACGCCGCGGGGCACCATCACACCGAGGGCCGGACCGTCCTCGACCGGGTCATCTCCTCGTACACCCCCACCATCCGCGCCCTCGCCCACGTCCGTGACCGCCGTCGCACCGGCGAGCGCGCGGTACGGCCCCGCGGGCTCGTCGTGTCGATGCCCGACACCCCGGGCGCCGCCGACCTGCCCGGCGCCCGCGACGAGACCGGTCTGTTCACCGAGTTGCTTTCCGACGCCACCATTCTGACCGGGCCCGAAGCCACCCGTGACCGGGTCGACGCCGCACTCCGGGGAGCCACCTGGGCCCATTTCGCCTGCCACGCCCAGAGCCGCTTCGACGACCCCTCCAGCAGCCTTCTGCTCCTCCATGACCACGAGGACAAGCCGTTCGACGTCCGCCACCTCGCCACGCTCCGGCTGCCCCACGCCGAACTCGCCTACCTCTCCGCGTGCAGCACCTCACGGCCGGGAGCCCAGCTGGCCGACGAAGCCGTGCACATCTCGGCCGCCTTCCAGCTCGCCGGATTTGAGCATGTCATCGGCACCCTCTGGACGATCAACGACCGAGCGGCCACGAAGGCGGCTCAGGCGATCTACACCGATCTGCTGAGCCGCCCGCCGGACGACCGCGACATCGCCGGGGTGGTCCACCGGGCCGTCCACCGCATGCGGCAGGCGTACCCCCGGCTCCCCCTGATGTGGGCCGCCCACCTCCACGTCGGCCTGTGACGCACGGCCCGTGGGCTCCTCAGCCGCCGTGGGTGACGCGGATCTTGGACTGGCCGTGCGGGAGTTCCTCCCAGTCCTCCATGAAGCGGGCCGCCAGACCGTGTTTCCGGGCGAGGTCGATGAGGGTTTCGGTGCGGTAGTAGAAGTCCTCCCTGAGGACCTGGTGCTCCTTGCCCTCGGTGCGGTCGAAGGTGAAGTCGAACCAGCCGCCCGGCGCCAGCACACGGCCCACGTTGGCCAGGCACTCGTCGATGACCGGCAGCGGGGAGTGGGAGAACACGCTGTGCGCGTGGACGACGTCGAAGTGCGCCTCGGGCAGGAAGCGCAGGGTGAGGTCGCGGACGGGGGTGAGGGTGGGAAGCCGGTCCTGTAGCTCGGTGTGGACCAGGGTGTCCTGCGCGGCGACCAGGATGTCGGGGGAGATGTCGACGCCGTAGTAGTGGCCGGGTTCGAGGTGGCGGATGAAGCGCCAGCCCGCGCGCAGATTGCCGCAGCCGATCTCCAGCATGCGGTGCTCGGGGCGCAGCCCGTGCTTCACCAGATAGTCGAACTGCATCGCGCCCAGCGCCAGCCACCGCTCCCGGGTACGGCCGCCGACCGCCGCGTCCGGGTCGGCACGGGTGTCCGAACGCATCACGGCGCGGTAGTAGTCGACATGGTCCGGCCAGCGGTAGCGCAGCCAGGCGTCCCGGGTGGCCCGCACCAGGTGGCGCGGTACGCGCTCGGGGTGGCGGAGCGCGTAGGAGACGCGGTGGCCGAGGCTGGCGCGGTTGACGGTGACGTTCTTGGCGGGCATGAAAGATCCTTTCACTGGGGGCGCGGAGTGTCTGTCGCGAGCCCTGGACTCAGCATCAGTGCGGTTGACGGCCATCGGCGTCGGCGGACCGGCTAACGGCCGGAGGCGGCTCGGGTGACGGAGGGGTCAGCCGATCGGATGATGCGGGGCGCGGCGCCCCGTAATAGGACTGGCTACAGAAGAGCGAGGGAGGGTGCGGCGATGTGGCGCGGTCCGGCGGAGGAGGCTCCCGTGGGGGAGGGCGAATGGGCCGATCCGGACGCCCGGTGGCTGCGCCTCGTCATGGACGGGGCGTTCCTCCTGCTGCTCGGCTCCTCCTTGATCCGCTTCCTGACCCGCGATCACGAGGGCACGCACACCGGATCCGCCGTCGCCCTGTTCGCCGCCTTCGGGCTGCTGTATGTGCTCGGGCGGCTCCTGGCCCCCGCGCCACGCCCCGGCGCCCGGCCGAGCGCACGGCATCTGACCTGGCTGGGGGCGGTGTCGGTGGTCTGGGCCGGTCTGCTCGTCCTCGCCCCGAGCGCCACCTGGTGTGCCATGCCGCTGCTGTTCACCGGACTACAGACGCTGCCCGTACGCACCGCCGTGCCACTGGCGGCCGTGCTCACGGTACTGGTCGTCGCCACCGAGCTGCGGCTGTCCCACGAAGGGCTCAACCCGAATGTGGTGATCGCCCCGCTGGCCATCAGCGCCGTCGCCACCGCCGTCCTGGTCCATCTCCAGCGCCAGGCGGCCCGGCAGCGCGTCCTGATCGACGATCTGGTCCGCACCCGCCGCGATCTGGCCGCCACCGAGCGGCGGGCGGGCATCCTCGCGGAACGGCAGCGGCTGGCCGGCGAGATCCACGACACCCTCGCACAGGGCCTGTCCAGCCAGCAGATGCTGCTCCAGGCCGCCGACCGCACCTGGGCGACGGACCCCGACGCGGCCCGCCGCCATATGCGGGACGCGGCCGGGATCGCCGCCCACAGCCTCGCCGAGGCCCGCCGGTTCGTCCACGACCTGGCCCCTGCCGACCTCGCCGACCGCACCCTCGCCGAGGCGCTGCGCGCGCTCGCCGAGCGGGAGTGCGGCGAGGGGCTGACCGTCGGCTTCCGTCTCGACGGTGTGCCGGGCCCGGTGCCGGAGCGGGTCGAGGCCGCGCTGCTGCGCATCGCGCAGGGCGCCCTGGCCAACGTACGGGAACACGCCTGGGCGACCCGGGCCGCACTGACCCTGACCTGGCTGGACGACCAGATCTCGCTGGACATCGCCGACAACGGCCGCGGCTTCGACCCCGAGCGCCCCCGGACCCCGGACACCGGCCCGGAGCGGGGCCACGGGCTGCCCGCCATGCGGGTGCGGGCACGCCAGCTGGGCGGCACCCTCACCGTCGAATCCACCCGGGGGGAGGGCACCGTCGTATCGGCGGCCGTCCCCCTCGCAGGGCCCGCCATCTGACGTCCACAGCCACCTGCCCACGGAGGACCGCCGCACCATGACCGCGACCGACGCCACCCCGCCCATCCGGCTGCTGCTGTGCGACGACCACGCCGTGGTGCGCGCCGGTCTGCTCGCGCTGCTGTCCAGCACCGCGGGCATCGAGGTGGTCGGCGAGGCGGGCAGCGGCGAGGAGGCGCTCGCCATGGCCGCGCGCCTACGGCCCGACGTGGTGCTCATGGATCTCCAGCTCGGGGACGGCATGGACGGTGTGGAAGCCACCCGTCGCCTGGCCTCCGGCGCGGCGGCCCCCGGCACCGGCCCCGCACCGGAGGAACCGGCCCCGCGGGTGCTGGTGCTCACCATGTTCGACACCGACGCGGACATCGCCCGGGCCATCGGGGCGGGCGCCACCGGCTATCTGCTCAAGGCCGAGCGGCCGGAGGAGCTGTTCGCGGCGATACGGAACGCGGCGGCCGGGCGCACCGCGCTGTCGGCGCCGGTCGCCGACCGGCTGATGGCCCAGATGCGTACGCCCCGGCCCACCCTCTCCGAGCGGGAGCGGGACATCCTCCAGCAGCTCGCCCGGGGGCTGGGAAACAGGGAGATCGCCCGTGCCCTGTTCATCAGCGAGGCCACGGTGAAGACCCACCTGGGGCGGATCTACGGCAAGCTGGGCGTGGACACCCGGGCGGGCGCGGTCGCCGTCGCCACCGAGCGGCGGCTGCTGGGCTGACCTTACGACCACACCGCTGACCCTTCCGAACAACACATCGGATGTTCCCCTCCCGCGCGAGGTGGCTCTCGCCCGGCCCGCCCGGACGGGGTGCGGCACCCGGCGCCCGCTCCCTCGAAACGCCCGCGACGGGCGCAAAAAGACATCCCAACTATGGCCGCGTGTCCGGGGGTCGATTGCCCCGAAAATAGGGCTGTACGACGCCTTGACACCCCAATACATCGGATGTTCTGATGCCGATGCGTCCTGGTAAAAGGGACCGGCCGAATGGAGTCACCGTGGGTCGGATCAACGCATTACCCGGCATCTGACGTTCCTCATCTCATCCCCTCACGCCCCGCCCGCCGCGGCGATCGGCGGCCTCTCTCCAGCATCCGCACGAACGCATCCCGTGCTGCCGGAGTACGTCCATGTGAGCACGAAGAAGTGAAGTGGGCACTGCTATGAATAGACGACTCCTCGTGAGCGCCACCGCGGCGACTGCCGCACTGGGTCTCACCTTGTCGGGATGCTCCTCCGGCGGTGGCACATCGGGCCAGTCGAAGGACAAGCTCACCTGGTCGATGTGGATCGCCGGTTCGGCGGACAAGGCGGCCTGGCAGAAGGTCGCCGACGCGGTCAAGAAGGACGGCGGCGCGAAGGTCACCATCCAGGGCGCTCCGTTCGAGGATTATTTCACCAAGCTCCGCACCCAACTCAGCGCCGGAAGCGCGCCGTGCATCGTCAGCATGCAGAGCCTCCGCGCGGCGAACTACACCGACGTCCTCCTGCCGCTCGACTCCCTCGCGAAGAAGCAGGGTGTCGACCTGTCGCAGTTCGACACCACCGCGCTCGACGCACTGAAGGTCGACGGGAAGATCTACGCCCTTCCCTATGACACCGGTCCCATGCTGCTGTTCTACAACAAGGACCTGTTCAAGCAGGTGGGTGCGAAGACACCCGAGCCGGGCTGGACGGTCAAGGAATTCGAGGCCGCCGCGGCGAAGTTCAAGGCCGCGGGGAAGAAGATGCTCGGCTCGGCGATCGGGGACATGAACCTCGAGTCGATGATCCTCGGCTACAACGGGGGCCGCGTCATCAAGGAAGACGGCACGCTCGACCCGTCGGACCCGAAGTTCGCCAAGGGCTTCGACTGGCTCGGATCGCTCGTGAAGAAGGGCTGGGCCACCCAGGCGAGTTCGGACACCTCGGTCGCGTCCAACGACTTCGTGGCCAAGAAGGTGGCCATATACCCCGACGGCCCCTGGTCGCTCCTCGACCGTAAGGGCAAGGCCAATTTCGACATCGGGATCACTACCATTCCGGTGGGCAAGGCGGGTGCCACCCCGTCCACGTACTCGGCGGGCTCCGGCTTCGGTGTCTCCAAGCAGTGCAAGTACCCCGACCAGGCCTTCCAGGCGGTCAAGACGATGTCCAGTCAGAAGGTGCTGAAGGGGCTGGCGGAGCAGGGGCGTGCCTTCCCCGGCCGCACGGCGGCGCAGCAGGCGTGGTACGACAACGCCAACATCGCGGGCGTCGAGACCGTCCTGAAGGCCGCGCAGAAGGCGTCGACCCCGCTGCCCGGCAACAAGCAGAGCGACCAGCTCCAGCAGCTCTTCTTCCAGTACGGGATCCAGGCCGTGAACGGTCAGCAGTCGGGCGCGCAGACGATGAAGTCGATCGCGGGGCAGCTCCAGAAGTGAACCGGTCGACCGGGAGGTGCCGTCCGGTGCGGGGTCCACGCCGCACCGCGAGCCGTCGGCACCTCCCGGCCACGGGGAGCGCAGGGAGCGAGAGAGGTCAGGAAATGACGGAATCGGTGTCCCAGCCACCGCCCGCGTCGATGCCCGTTGTTCCTCCCGGGGCGGCTGTTCCTCCCGGGGCGGCGTCGGCGGTGCCGGTGACTGGTGCGGGTGCCGCCGACGTGGTGGTCGCGGCACGGGAGGGACCGAAACACAAGAAGGCGGGACGGGAGTCCGGGAAGCGGCCGGGGCGGCAGATCGGGCGGCGCTCGTGGTGGGGCGCCGTGTTCGCCACGCCCCACTCGCTCGGGCTGGCGATCTTCACGGTGCTCCCGATCGTCGCCTCCCTCATCGTGAGCTTCATGAACTGGCCGATGCTCGGCGAGCACTCCTGGACCGGCCTCGACAACTACCGCCGGCTCTTCTCGGACCAGACCTTCTGGATCGTGGCGCGGAACACCGTCGAGTACGTGGTGCTCTATGTGCCGCTGAACCTCGTGGTCTCGCTCGGACTCGCGGCCTGGCTGACGCCGCGGATCCGGCACCGGCACGTCTTCCGGGTGCTGTTCTTCATTCCGACGATCACGCCCCTCGTGGCGAACGTCGTCGTGTGGCGGATGCTCTACCAGCCCGACGGCTTCATCGACGCGACGATGCAGTCGACGATCGGAGTGAACGCGCCCAATTTCCTCGCGGAGGGCACCTGGGCCATGTTCGCGGTGGTCGCGATGAGCGTCTGGGCGGGTTTCGGCTACAACATGCTGATCTTCTCCGCCGCCCTCGACGCGGTGCCGGACAACCAGCTGGAGGCCGCGCAGATCGACGGCGCGAGCGCGTGGCAGGTCTTCTGGCGCATCAAGTTCCCGGCCATCTCCCCGTCGATCTTCTTCGCGACGATGATGACGCTCATCACCTCGTTCCAGGTGTTCACCCAGCCGTTCCTGCTCACCAAGGGCGGCCCGGGGACGGAGACCGAGACGCTCGTGCAGTACATCTACAACACCGGCTTCCAGACCCAGCAGCTCGGGCTCGCCTCGGCGGGTGCCTGGGTGCTCTTCGTGATCATTCTCGGCATCACGGCGGTCCAATTCCTCGGCCAGAAGCGTTGGGTGCACTATGAGTAGCGACACGCGGCCGTTGAAGGTCGCCTCGCGGACACGGCAGGCCATCGGCTACGCGATCCTGTGTCTGATCGCGCTGGCGTTCATGGCGCCGCTCATCTACATGGTGGCCACCAGCCTCAAGCCCGAGGCCGACACCTTCACCACGCCGCCGACGCTCTGGGGCTCGGAGTTCCGCTGGCAGAACTACGCGGACGTGTTCAGCTATCTGCCGTTCCAGCGGTTCATCCTGAACGGTGTGTTCGTGGCCGCCGTCGGCACCGCCATCAACGTCATGGTCGCGGCGTTCAGCGGATACGCCTTCTCGCGCCTTCGCTGGCGCGGCAGGAACGTCGTCTTCATCCTCTTCCTGGCGACGCTGATGATCCCGCAGGACGTCCTCATCATCCCGATGTACGTGATGATGCAGAACTTCGGATGGGTGGACACCTTCCAGGCGCTCATCATCCCGTGGGCCTTCACCGCGCTGGGTGCGTTCCTGCTCCGGCAGTTCTTCCTGACCGTGCCGCAGGAGCTCGACGACGCCGCCCGCGCCGACGGGGCGGGGACGGTACGGACCTTCATCGCCGTGATGCTGCCACTGGCCCGCCCGACCCTCGCCGTGCTGGCCGTCTTCACCTTCATCAGCTACTGGAACTCCTTCCTGTGGCCCCTGGTCGTCGTCAACGACGTGAACGCCCGCGCGACCATCCCCCTCGGTCTCCAGGCGTTCTTCGGCCAGCAGGGGACCCAGTGGAGCCTCGTCATGGCGGCGTCGGTGATTTCCATGCTGCCGACCGTGATCCTCCTGATACTCCTTCAGAAGCACCTCGTCCGCGGCATCGTCACCAGCGGCCTCGGCGGCCGTTGATCCCCAGTTTTCGGAAAGGAATCCGCTTCGATGTCCATCCCTCCCTGGTTCACCCACGACCGATTCGGCATGTTCATCCACTGGGGGCTCTACGCCCTCCCCGCCCGCCACGAGTGGGTGAAGAACCGCGAGCGGATCACGGACGAGGACTACGACCGCTACTTCCGCCACTTCGAACCGGACCTCTACGACCCCCGCGCCTGGGCGCGGGCAGCCAAACAGGCCGGAATGAAGTACGTGGTGCTCACCACCAAGCACCACGACGGGTTCTGCCTGTGGGACTCGAAGCTGACGGACTACACCTCGATGAAGACGCCGATCGCCAAGGACCTCGTGGCGGAATTCGTCGAGGGCGTGCGCGCCGAGGGACTCCGCGTCGGCTTCTACCACTCGCTCATCGACTGGCACCACCCCGACTTCGTCATCGACGGCCTCCACCCGCGCCGCGACGACCCGCCGGAGGAGATCGAGCGGCTCAACGAGGGCCGGGACATCGCCCGGTACCGCGCGTACCTGCACGGCCAGGTGGAGGAGCTGCTGACCCAGTACGGCCGGATCGACTACCTGTTCTACGACTTCTCCTACAAGCGGGGCCGGCACAGCGAGGTGTTCAACGCCAAGGGCGCCGAGGAGTGGGGCTCCGAAGAACTCCTCGCCCTCACCCGCCGCCTCCAGCCCGAGATCATCGTCAACGACCGGCTCGAGATCCCCGGCGACCTCGTCACACCGGAGCAGTACCAGCCCGACAAGCCGATGGAGGTCGACGGCGAGCCGGTGGCCTGGGAGGCGTGCCAGACCCTCAACGGCAGCTGGGGCTACGACCGCGACAACCTCAACGTCAAGAGCGTCGAACTCCTGCTCCGGATGCTCATCGACGGCGTCTCGAAGAACGGCAACATGCTGCTCAACGTCGGCCCCACCGGGCGCGGCGAGCTGGACCCGGTCGCCGTCACCACGCTGGAGGGCATCGGGGAGTGGATGTCCCGCCACGCACGCTCGATCTACGGCGCCGGGCCCTCCGCCCACCGCGCCCCGGTCGACGCCCGCTACACCCGGCGCGGGAACCGCCTCTACCTCCACCTCTTCTCCTGGCCCTTCACCCATGTCCACCTCCCCGACCTGGCGGGCAAGGTCGAGTACGCGCAGTTCCTGCACGACGCGTCCGAGATCCACTACCGAGAGATCGACCCGTCGGTCACGGCCCAGAACACCACCCTCGGCGGCCAGCCGCCGGGGACCCTGACCCTGTCGCTGCCCGTGGTCCGGCCCGATGTCGCGGTGCCGGTCGTGGAGCTCTTCCTGAGGGACGGCGCCTGACGGCTCCCGAAGGAGGAAGCGCCGCCCGCCGCCTGACGCACGACAGGCGGCGGGCGGCGGGGCTCACAGCTCCAGTACGGCGTGCACCGGCAGATGGTCGCTGGGGAACTGGCCGTCCCGGGAGTAGGTGTCGATCGCGGCGTAGCGGGTCCGTACGCCCGGCGAGGTGAGGATCCAGTCGATGCGGTCGCCGTCGGGGACCAGCGGCTTGTAGCCGTGGAAGGTCGCGTACAGCTTGCTGCGCCGGTCGGCGGCGTCCCACGCGTCGGTCAGCGAGCCGCCCTTCAGCAGGGTGTCGTAGACCGGGTTGCCGTGGGCGGCCACGTTGAAGTCCCCGGTGACGATGCGGGGGAGGGCCGGGTTCAGCCCGGCGAGCCGAACGTTGATCAGCCCGGCGGCGCGCTCCCGGGCGTACTGGCTGATGTGGTCGAGATGGGTGTTGAGGGCGTAGAACTGCCGGTCGGTGGCGCGGTCCTGGAAGCGCACCCAGGTGACCATGCGCACCACGGCGCCGCCCCAGGTGTTGGAGCCGATCACATACGGGGTGTCGGACAGCCAGAAGTGGTCGTACTCCAGCGGCTCCAGCCGTCTGGTGTCGTAGAAGACGGCCATGAACTCGTCGCGGCTGCCACCCGCCCGCCCCGTGCCGAGCCAGTCGTAGTGCGAACCGAGATCGGCGGCGATGTCGCGCAGCTGGCCGTACAGCCCCTCCTGGGTGCCCAGCAGATGGGGTGCGGCCCGGCGCAGCAGCTCCCGCATGACGGGGCGCCGCTGCGGCCAGGAGTTGGGCGCGGTGTCGCTGGCGTAGCGCAGGTTGAAGGTCATGGCGTGCAGCTGTGAGCCGTCCACGGGGACGGCCGAGCCGCCCCCGGCGGTATCGGCGCGGGCCTCCGGCTGGGTGGCGAGCGGGAGCGCGAGGGCCGCGGCGGCCGCGGCGCGCATCCCGTGACGGCGGCTGAACAGAGGTGCGGGCATGGCTCCTCCAAGGGTCCGGCGTTGAGACCAGTATCAGGCCGCCCGGTGGGAATGAAGTGGCCTGCGGGAGCCGCGAGTTGAAACGAACGGAGTCCGGAGGCGAAACCGGCGGCTCACACCGAACCGATGCCGCCGGGGAGTTCCGGCAGCCGGGGGGTGTGGAGCCAGGCGGTGAACAGCGCGTCCAGGGGCTGTGCCGCATGACGCTGTGCCAGGGCCGTGAACTCCTCGGTGGTGACGGTGGCGTGGCGGTGGGTGGCCGTCCACTCCCGCAGCACCGCGAAGAAGGCGTCGTCCCCGATGACCGTACGCAGCGCGTGCAGCGTCAGGGCACCCCGGTGGTAGAGCCGGTCGTCGAACATCCGCGGCATGCCCGGGTCCGCGACCAGCAGATCCTGCGGCTGATCCGCCAGCGCCGCCCTGAACCGGGCGGCGTGGACGGCGGCCGGGGCACCGCCGGAGACCTCCGACCACAGCCACTCGGCGTACTTGGCGAAGCCCTCGTTCAGCCAGATGTGGCGCCAGTCGGCGAGGCTCAGGCTGTTGCCGAACCACTGGTGGGCCAGCTCATGGGCCACCAGCCGCTCACAGCCGCGCCGTCCGTCGACGTGGTTCGAGCCGAAGACGGACAGCGTCTGCGCCTCGACCGGTACCTCGAGCTCGTCGTCGGTCACCACCACCGCGTACTCGTCGAACGGATACGGGCCGAAGAGGTCCTCGAAGGCGGCCATCATCCGGGGCTGGCGGGCGAAGTCGTGGTCGAAGCGGTCACGCAGCCGCGGCGGTACGGCCGCCCGCTGGGGCACCGCGCTCACCGCCGCGTCGGTCAGCTCGACCAGGTCGTACAGGCCGATCTGGACCGTGGCGAGATACGTGGACATCGGCGCCGGGTGGTCGTACACCCAGGTCGTGGTGGAGGCGCTGACCGTCCACGACTCCAGCGTGCCCGCGGCGAGCACCGTGTACGGGGACGGCGCGGTCACCGCGATCCGGTACGACGCCTTGTCGGCCGGGTGGTCGTTGCACGGGAACCAGGACGGCGCGCCGATCGGCTGGCCCGCCACCAGCGCCCCGTCCTCCAGCTGCTCCCAGCCCAGATCGCCCCAGTGGCGGGTCTTCACCGGCCGCGGCACCCCGACGTACCGCACCTCGACCGTGAACGGCGCCCCGGCGGGCAGCGGCTGCGCCGGGCGGATGCGCAGCTTGTCGGCCCGGTGGGTGTAGCGGGCCGCGCGGACACCGTCGACCAGCACCGCGTCCACCCGGAACGCGCCGAGGTCCAGGCTGAACCCGGACAGCGGCTCGTCGGCCGAGCCTGCCGTCCCCGCCGAGTCCACCGAGCCCGGCTCGGCGACCGCCGAGATCCGGGCCCGGCCCGAGATCCGCCCGGTGCTCGGACGGCAGGTGAGCTCCAGGTCGTAATGGGTCACCCGGTAGCCGCCGTTGCCGTGCCCGGGCAGATACGAGTCCCCGGACCGGTCCGCCCCGACCGGGCCGCCGGGCGGGACGTGCGCCCGGCCGCCCTTGCCCCTGCCCCTGCTCACTTCGCCGTGTCCTCCGTCTTCCGCATGTCCCGCTCCTTCTCCGGCTGCCACGCCGCGATCGGGTTGCCGAGCCACCGGGTGCCCGCGGGGAGGGTCTCGCCGCGCATCACCAGCGACGCCGGACCCACCGTGGCACACGCGCCGACCGTGGCGCCCGGCAGTACGATGCCGTGCGGGCCGAGCGTGGCGCCCTCCTCCAGCACCACCTCGTCCATGCGCATGATCCGGTCGTGGAACAGATGGGTCTGCACCACGCACCCCCGGTTCACGCTCGCCCCGGTGCCGATCCGCACCAGATCGGCCTCGGGCAGCCAGTACGTCTCGCACCATGCGCCGCGCCCGATGCGCGCGCCGAGCCCCCGCAGCCACCAGTTCATCAGCGGCGTCCCGGACACGGCCCCGGCAAGCCACGGTACGGCCAGTACCTCCACGAAGGTGTCCGCCAGCTCGGTACGCCACACGAACGAGCTCCACAGCGGCCGTTCGGCCGCCCTGAACCGGCCCACCAGCAGCCACTTGGCCACCACCGCCACGGCGCACGCCACCACACCGCCCGCGCCCAGCAGCACCCCGCCGCCCGCCAGGGCGGCCGGGAACCCCCACCGCGCGGCGACCGCAGCGAACGCGGCCAGCACCAGCACCGCGAGCGCCGCACCGCCCATCACCGGCACGATCCGGCACAGTTCGACGGCGCCGCGCGCCCACTTCAGCCGCCGCGCCGGGCGGTACGTACGGCTCTGGTCGCCCTCCTCGGCCGCCCGCGGCAGCCGCATCGGCGGCATCCCGAGCCACGAACTGCCCGCCTTGGCGCCCTTGGGCGCGGCGGACAGCACGCCGACCAGACCGCGCTTGGGGACCGAGCTGCCGCCCGCGGCCATACCGGAGTTGCCGAGGAACGCCATCTTGCCGACCCGCGACTCGGCGATGCTCAGCCGCCCGCCGCCCAGTTCGTACGACGCGACCATGGTGTCGTCGGCGAGGAACGCGCCGTCGCCGACCGTCGTCATCGACGGCAGCGCCAGCACGGTGGACGCCTCCACCCCGCGGCCGACCTTCATCCCGAGCGCCCGCAGCCACACCGGGGTGAACAGGCTGGCGTACAGCGGGAACAGATGCACCCGTGCCATGTCCATCAGCCGCTCGGTGGCCCACGCCTGCCAGGCGATCCGCCCGTGCACCGGGTGGTGGCCCCCGCGCAGGCCGATGCCGAGCGTCCGCACCCCGGCCAGGATGAGCAGCGCGTAGCAGACCAGCCCCGCCACGGTCGCGACCGGCACGGCGGCCAGCGCGTGGAGCAGCGCCGTCCCCGCGTCGCGGGTGCCCCGGACGAACAGCGCGAGGACGGCGAGCGCGGGCAGCAGCGCCAGCGCGGGCAGCAGGGTCAGCCCCAGCGAGGTGAGCCCGTACACCACCGCCCAGCGGCGGGTGCGCGGCGGCCGGTCCTCGGGCCGGTGCTGCGCCGCCTTGCCGGACTTGGCGGCCGGTACGCCCGCCCAGCGGCGCCCCGCGGGCACCGCACCCGTCACCCCCGACCCCGGGGCGATCTCGGCACGCTTGCCGATCCGGGCGCCGGGGAAGAGCGTGCTGCGCGCGCCGACCGTGGCGCCCGCGCCGACCCTGATGCGGCCGATCCGCAGCCGGTCGCCGTCCAGCCAGTGGCCGGACAGATCGACCTCGGGCTCGACCGCGCTGCCCTTGCCGAGCTTGAGCATCCCGGTCACCGGCGGCAGCGCGTGCAGATCGACGTCGGCGCCGATCCGCACGCCCAGCGCCCTGGCGTAGTGGGTGAGCCAGCTGCCCGACAGCCCGGTGGCACCGCTCAGTTCGGCCAGCCGCTCGGCCGTCCACAGCCGCAGGTGGGCGCCGCCGCCGCGCGGGTACGTCCCCGGCTTCAGACCCCGCAGCAGCAGCCGCGCGCCGCCCGCGGCGATCGCGATCCGGCCGGGCGGCGATACGCACAGCAGCCAGCCGAGCGCGATCCACCACCAGGACACGGTGGGCGCCCAGGGCGCGGAACCGACGAGGTGCAGCGCATCGAGGACGGCGGCCGCGGCCACGCCCCAGCGCAGCCCGGCGACCGTCAGCAGCGGCAGCATCAGCAGCGTCTGCGCGAGACCGGTGCGGCGGGGGACGGGCCGTACGGTGCGCTGGGCCGTCGCCTCGCTGCCCATCGCGTCCAGCGTCCGGGCGAGCGCGTCCAGCCGCGGGTTCTGGTAGATGTCGCTGACCGAGCCGCTGGGGCAGCGGTCCCGGATCCGCGAGACGAGCTGGGCGGCGGCGAGGCTGCCGCCGCCCGCAGCGAAGAAGTCGGCATCCGGACCGCTCGCCGGGGTGCCCAGCACCTCGCCCCACAGCTCGGCCAGCCAGCTCTCGGTCTCCGTCAGCCCGTCCGCCGGTCCGGCCGTGCCGACCCCCGGCAGCGGCCACGGCAGCGCGGCCCGGTCCACCTTGCCGGAGGTACGGGTCGGCAGCGTGCCGACCACCGCGAGCAGCGGCACCAGCGCGGCGGGCAGCACCGCCCGCAGCCGGTCCAGCGCGTCCGCCTGGTCGAAGGCGCTGTCCTCCTCGGGGACGACGTAGCCCACCAGCAGCTGGTGGCCCGCCTTCGTCGTGCGCACCGCGGCCGCGGCGCCCGCCACGCCCGGCAGCGCCTGGAGCGCGGAGTCCACCTCGCCCAGCTCGATGCGGCGGCCGCCCAGCTTGACCTGTTCGTCGGCCCGGCCGACGAACAGCAGCCCCTCCTCCTCGGCGCGCACCAGGTCGCCGCTGCGGTACGCCCGCGCCCAGCCGAGCGACGGCAGCGGGGCGTACTTCTGGGCGTCCTTCGCCGGGTCGAGATAGCGGGCGAGACCGACCCCGCCGATCACCAGCTCGCCCACCTCGCCCAGGGGCACGACCTCGCCCCGGGCGTCCACGACCGCCAGCTCCCAGCCGTCGAGCGGCAGCCCGATCCGCACCGGGCCCTCGCCGGTCAGCTGCGCGGCGCACGCCACGACGGTGGCCTCGGTCGGGCCATAGGTGTTCCACACCTCACGGCCTTCGACCGCCATCCGCTCGGCCAGTTCCGGCGGGCACGCCTCGCCGCCGAAGATCAGCAGCCGTACGTCGTCCAGGGCCTCCACCGGCCACAGCGCCGCCAGCGTGGGCACCGTGGAGACCACGGTGATCTCCTGCTCGACCAGCCAGGGCCCGAGGTCGACACCGGTGCGCACCAGCGACCGGGGCGCGGGCACCAGACAGGCGCCGCTGCGCCACGCGAGCCACATCTCCTCGCAGGACGCGTCGAAGGCCACCGAGAGACCGGCCAGCACCCGGTCGCCCGGGCCCATCGGCTCGTCGGCCAGGAACAGCCCGGCCTCGGCGTCCACGAACGCGGCCGCGCTGCGATGGGTGACGGCGACGCCCTTGGGCTTGCCGGTCGATCCGGAGGTGAAGATGATCCACGCGTCGTCGCCGGGCCCCGGGCGGCCGGGGCCGCCGTGCGGCTCGGCGCGCAGCGTCATCTCCAGCCCGGCGCCGAGCACCACACTGACCGCGGCCTCGGAGAAGACCAGTTCGGCCCGCTCGTCCGGGTCCTCCGCGTCCACCGGCACATAGGCCGCGCCGGCGGCCAGCACGGCGAGGATCCCGACGTACAGGTCGGCGGTCCCGGACGGGACGCGGATGCCGACCCGGTCGCCGACCCCGACGCCCGCCCCGGCCAGCCGCCGCCGCACCCGCTCCACCTCGGTCAGCAGCGCCCGGTAGCTCAGCGCGGAGTCGCCGTCGTCGACGGCGGGCGCGTGCGGGTGGCGGCGGGCCGTCGCGCCGAGGACGTCCATGAGGGTGCGCTCGGCGTGGGGGCCGCGCCCCGGGAACAGGGCGCGCGGAGCGACGGGCTCCGCGGCGGGGACGGGCAGCGGGGCGATCAGCGTCTGGGACTCGTCTACGACAGTCATCCGGCCTCTCCGGAGTCGGCGGACCGAATGTTCGGCGACACCGTCCGGACCACCGGACCATCGGCCTTGAGCCATTCCGGCTCCACACTGAGCCGGGTCCCGAACACCCGCTCGCGGCCGATGACTGCCGCGAGGGCGAACACTCGGTGCGGCCCTCCAGCGGCCGACCCGAATCCGCGGCCACGGACGGCCGGACAGGCTTGTTCCGCCCCCCAACCGAACCGACGCCGCACACGCCGAGCAGGCAGTTTACCCAGCGTTAACAGCGGCCTCCGGCCTGGTGGACCGCTGACGGCCCCGGTCGGCGGCCGCGCGCCGCTGCGGACCGCCGCCCTCGCCCGCCCTCGTCCCTCGTACAACATGCCTGGTGGGGGCCCGTTCTCGCAGTGCTGCCCGCGGCTCGCCACAGCGCTTCGCGGCGGCCGGTGATCCTGTGTCCGGACTCACAGCGGCCCCGACCAGAGCGGATCATCTTCAGCCACGGCGTACCGCCGGGGCGTGCTTGGCCGATCGTGCAAACCGGCCCGGGTCATCTTGGCCGATGCGCGCATCCCCGCGCCGCCCCGCTGCCGGATCATCAGGGGCCATGCGGCAGCGGAAGGAGCGAATCGGTGCACGGTGAGAACAAGCTGACGAGACGCCGGAGCGTGGCGGGACTGGTCGCCGACGCGAGCGGCGGCCCGCTGCGGCGCACCATGGGGCTGAGCCAGCTCACGCTCCTCAGCGTGGGCGCCACCCTCGGCACCGGGATCTTCGTGGTGCTGGGCGAGGCGGTGCCCGAGGCCGGTCCGGCG
Source organism: Streptomyces sp. BRA346 (assembly GCF_052851135.1). Lineage (NCBI taxonomy): Bacteria > Bacillati > Actinomycetota > Actinomycetes > Kitasatosporales > Streptomycetaceae > Streptomyces > Streptomyces sp. BRA346. The sequence continues at coordinate 282,450 of NZ_JAIWIH010000002.1, forward strand.
GTGGTGGTGTCCTTCGTGCTCGCCGGGGTCACCGCGCTGTTCTCGGCGCTGTCGTACGCCGAGCTGGCGGGCATGATCCCGGGCGCCGGGTCCTCGTACAGCTACGCCTACGCCACCCTCGGCGAGCTGGTGGCCTGGGTCTGCGGCTGGTGTCTGATCCTGGAGTACGGCGTGTCGGTGGCCGCGGTCGCGGTCGGCTGGGGCCAGTACGTCAACGAACTGCTCCAGCTCACGATCGGCTGGACGCTGCCCGATACGCTCGCCGCCCCGCCGGGCGACGGCGGGGTGCTCAACGTGCCCGCCGCCGTGATCGTCCTCCTCGCGATGGTGGTGCTGCTGCGCGGGGCGCGTCAGAGCGCGGTCGCCAACGCCGTCATGGTGACCGTGAAGGTCGTCGTGCTGGTGATGTTCTGCGCGGTCGCCTTCACCGCCTTCCACGCCGGGAACTTCCGTCCGCTGTTCCCGCTCGGCACCGCCGGGATGACCGCGGGCGCCGCCTCGCTGTTCTTCTCGTACATCGGCTTCGACGCGGCGTCCACGGCCGGTGAGGAGGCGAAGAACCCGCAGCGCGATCTGCCGCGCGCCATCATCCTCTCGCTCGCCCTGGTGACCGCCCTGTACTGCGCGGTCGCGCTGGCGGCGGTGGGAGCGATGCCCTGGCAGCGGTTCGCGGGCACCGAGGCCACGCTGAGCCAGGTGCTGGTCAGGTCGGTCGGCGGCGGCAACCTGTGGCCCGTGCTGCTGTCCATCGGCGCGGTCATCGCCACCACGAGCGTCGTGCTGACCGTGCAGTACGGGCAGATCCGCATCCTCTTCGCGATGTCCCGCGACGGGCTCGTGCCCCCGCTCTTCTCCACGGTCCATCCCCGGACCGGGGTGCCGCGCGCGGGCACCGTCATCGTCACCGCCTTCGTCACGGTCCTCGCCGCGCTCGTTCCGCTCGGTGCCCTCGCGGATGCCACCAGCATCGGCACCCTCTTCGCCTTCGCCCTGGTCAACCTGGCGGTGCTGATCCTGCGGCGGCACAGCCCGGAGGCGCCCCGCGGCTTCCGGGTGCCCTTCGCGCCGGTGACGCCGCTGCTCGGCGTGGCCGCCTGTGTGTACGTCATGTACGGGCTCGGCGCCGACACCTGGATCGCGTTCGGCGCCTGGATGGCGGCCGGGCTCGCGGTCTACGGGCTCTACGGCATCCGCCACTCCGCGCTGGGCCGGACCGCCACCCCCGAGAAGACCGTTCAGGAGACCACGCCATGACCGCCCCCGTCATCGATCCGGCCGCCGATGTCGTCGCGCTCACCCGCGCCCTGGTCGACATCCCGTCCGAGAGCGGCGAGGAAGCCGCGCTCGCCGACGCCGTCGAGACCGCGCTGCGCGCCCTGCCGCATCTGACGGTCGAGCGGATCGGCGACTCCGTGGTGGCCCGCACCGGGCTGGGCCGCGACCGGCGCGTGATCCTCGCGGGCCATCTGGACACCGTCCCGGCCGCCGGGAACCTGCCCGCCCGCCTCGACCCGGAGCGGCTCCACGGGCTCGGCGCCTGCGACATGAAGGGCGGCGTCGCGGTGGCGCTGCGGCTCGCGGCCACGCTCACCGCCCCGGTCCATGACGTGAGCTACGTCTTCTACGCTTGTGAAGAGGTCTCCGGCGACCGCAACGGCCTCGCCCGGATCGCCGCCGAGCGCCCCGAACTGCTCCACGCCGACCTCGCGATCCTCATGGAACCCTCCGACGCCGGGGTCGAGGCGGGCTGCCAGGGCATGCTGATGGCCGACATCACCGTGCGCGGAACCCGCGCGCACACCGCCCGCGCCTGGCAGGGCGTCAACGCCGCCCATCGCGCCGCCGCCGTGCTCCAACGCCTGGACGATCACACCGCCGAGCGCGTCGTCATCGACGGCCTGGAATACCGCGAGGGGCTCAGCGCCGTCGCCGTGCGCGCGGGGGTGGCCGAGAACGTCGTTCCCGACAGCTGCGTGATCACGGTCAATCTGCGCTTCGCGCCCAGCCGTTCACCCGAGGAGGCTGAAGCGTACGTACGGGACCTCTTCCCCGCGTACGAGGTGGAGGTCACCGAGGCCACCCCCGGCGCCCTCCCCGGCCTCGACCGCCCCGCCGCCGCCTCGTTCGTGGCCGCGGTGGGCGCGGTGCCCCGCCCCAAACTGGGCTGGACCGACGTCGCCCGCTTCACCGCGCTCGGCACCCCGGCCCTCAACTACGGCCCGGGCGACCCGTCTCTGGCCCACACCCCGGGCGAGTACGTGCCCCTCGCCCAGCTGCGCGCATGCGAGACGCGGCTCGCGGACTGGCTCCAGCGAGCCTAGAGCCGCGCCAGCGTACGCAGCTGAAGCCACAGCACCAGCCGCTCGTCCGGGTCGTCCAGGTCGATGCCCAGCTGGGACCGCACCTGGCGGAGCCGGTAGCGGCAGGTGTTGGGGTGCACGGCGAGCAGCTTCGCCGCCCGGGCCATGTCGCAGCCCGCGTCCAGCCAGCACACCAGGGTGCGGGCGTAGTCCGTACCGTGGTCGGCGTCGTACGCCAGCACCTCCCGCCACGCCCCCGCGGCCAGCTCGCGCCGCTCGCCGAGGAGCCCGGTGAGCCGGAACAGCACGGCCCGGGCCCGCACCTCGTGCACGGCGGCGACCGGCTCGTCCGGCCCGAGCACCCGCAGCACCAGATCGGCGTCCTCCCGCGAGCCGGGTAGCTCCGCCGGGTCCGGCACCACCTCGCCGAGCCCGGCCCGCACCGGCACCCGCAGCGCCTGCCCGGCGCGCCGCACGATGTCCTCCGCGAGCCGCCGCTGCCGCTCCCCGGCGGCCCCGCCCCGCTCGCCGGTCACCGGCAGCAGCGCGTAGACCACCCCGTCGACCAGCACGCACGCCTGCCGCCCGTAGCGGGCCTCGCACTGGAGCCGTACGAGGTCCAGCAGCCGCAGCGCGGCCTGCTCGCCGTCCGGCGCGGACGCCGTCGGATGTAGGGGGCGTCCGCACAGTCCCGCCGGGCCCGCGACGCCTGGCACGCTCCCCCAGCTACCGCTGGGAGGTGCCCCCTCTCGCTGCGTTGTCGGGCCCGTCCAAGTAGGCCCGCCCCCGGACTCCGTCCGGGAGGTGCCCCCATGAGGGCGACCCTCCGCCTTGCGATCGCACGCGCCCCCGGCTACCGCTGGGAGGTGCCCCCTGACGCCGCTGGCTGGTCCAACGCGACTTTGCGGGACACCCCCTAGCGCGAACGCGACCACCCGCAGCGGGGTGCCCGGTGTGAGGCCCAGGCGCTGGGCGGCGGTGGCGGGGTCGGCGGTGCCGTCCAGCAGCCGTCGCAGCAGATCACCGGTCAGATGCCGGGACAGCTCGGCCGCCGCCCGTGCCCGCAGCAGGAGCAGCGCGGCGGTGGAGGCGCCCTGGGCGAGCTGGGTCTCGGCGTCGGGGGCGAGCGTTCCGTCGTCCACGACCCACAGGGAGCCGAGGGTCTCGCCGCCCGCCCGGACGGCGACGGCCAGCCGCGGCAGCTCGCCCTCGCCGAGGGCGGCGAGCCGGACCGGGCCCGGGGCGGCGAACAGCACCCGGTACTGCTCGGTGTTCTCCGGGCTGTCCGGCACCTGACGGCCGAGGATGCCCTGCCGCCTGGCCTCGTCGACCGGCTGCCCGGGCACGGTGGAGTACGCGAGGACGCTCTGCCGCGGATCCTCGATGACGGTCGCCCCGCCCACCGCCGCGGCCACCGCGCCCGCCAGCGAGAACAGATCCCCGAGCGCGGCCCCGTCGCCCGCCGGGGACGGCCGCGCGCCGAGGCCTTGCGCGAGCAGCAGATGGACGTGGTGCCAGGCGGCGTCCTCGTCCACGGCGAGCAGGGCCGTACCGCACTCCTCCGCCTCGGCGACCGGCCCGGCCGCGCCGCGCACCACGACCCCGGCCATACCGGCGGCGGCCGCCTCCCGCACCAGCGGCCCGGCGTCCTCCGCCCGCACCCCGACGGCCAGCAGCAGCGCGCCGGGCGCCCGGGACGGCAGCGGCGCGTGGGCGTCGTACAGCAGCACCTCGGTGACGGGCGCGGTGAGACCGGCCGGGGTGGCGGTGAGCGGGCGGAGGGTGGGTTCGCCGAGAACGGCGAGGAGGTCCCCGAGGGTGCGGGCGTCCATGGGTGCGGGTGTCCGGGCCTTTCTTCGCGGCCATTGGCCGATCGTCACAGGACCCTAGGATGTCTTTGTGTGCCTGGACAAGAGGGGCCGGGGTGCGGCCCGGGAGACTCGGTGCCATGACACCAGCAGTGACGAGGGACGCCGGTGCGCTCGCGTCCGCCGCCGCCCACACCGCCGGGGTCGGCGTCCGCACCGTGGACGATGTGACCGGCATCCGGGCGGTGGCCGACTTCCTCGCCGATGTGTGGCAGCTGCCGCACACCAATCCGCCCTATCCCAGCGAGGTGCTCCACAGCCTCGTGCACGCGGGCGGCGCGGTGCACGCCGCGTACGGCACCGGGCCGGGTGGCGAGCGGCTCGCGGGGGCGGCGGTCGCGGTCTTCGGGCCGCCCGCCGACCGATGCGCGTACTCGTTCGTGGCGGCGGCCACCGCCTCCGACCGCGGGGTCGGCTACGCGCTGAAGCAGGCCCAGCGGGTCTGGGCGCTGGAGCGCGGCGCCCGCACCATGCGCTGGACGTTCGACCCGCTGGTGGGCCGCAACGCCCGTTTCAACCTGGTCAAGCTGGGCGCCGTCGGGTCCGAGTACCTGGTCGACCTGTACGGGCCGATGAACGACGGGGTGAACGACGGCGACGAGAGCGACCGGCTCACCGCCGCCTGGGACCTCGACCCCGGGGCCGCGCACACCACGGATCCGGCCGAGGAGGCCCGGGCGCACGCCACAGCGGTCCGCCGCGCCCCGGACGGCGGCCCGCTCGCCGTACGGGACGACCGGCGGCTGTGGTGCCGGATCCCCGAGGACATCGTCGCGCTGCGCGCCGCCGACCCCGCTCTGGCGCTGCGCTGGCGGCACGCCGTGCGGGAGGTGTTCACCGACGCGTACGCCGAGGGGCTGCGCGCGACGTCGATGTCCCGCGACGGCTGGTACCTGCTCACTCCGAACACCGCCGAGGAGTCGCGCTCATGAGGCTCGAACGCGTCGAACTGCTCCATGTCGCCCTGCCGCTCGTCACCCCCTTCCGCACCTCCTTCGGGACGATGACGGCCAAGGACACCTTCCTGCTGCGCGTCGTCACCGACGAGGCCGAGGGCTGGTCCGAGTTCGCCGCCGACCCGGAGCCGCTGTACTGCTCCGAATTCGTCGCCGGTGCCGAGACCGTGATCCGGGACTTCCTGCTGCCCCGCGTCGCCGCCCTCCCCGAGCCGACGACGGCGGCCCTCGCCCCCGCCATGGCCGCCGTGAAGGGGCACGAACTCGCCAAGGCCGCCCTGGAGACGGCCCTGCTGGACGCCGAACTCCGCGCCTACGGCATGCCGATCGCCACCTTCCTCGGCGCGGTCCGCGACCGGGTGCCCGCGGGTGTCTCCGTCGGCATCAAGGACTCCCTCCCCGAGCTTCTCGACGACGTCGAGAGGTACCTGGACGAGGGGTACGTCCGCATCAAGCTCAAGATCGAGCCGGGCTGGGACGTGGAGCCGGTACGCGCCGTACGGAACCGGTTCGGCGACGCGCTGCCGCTCCAGGTCGACGCCAACACCGCGTACACCCTCGCCGACGCGCCCCACCTGCGGAAACTGGATGCCTTCGATCTATTGCTCATCGAGGAACCGCTGGCGGAGAACAACCTCCACGCCCACGCCCAGCTCCAGCGGCGGCTCACCACCCCGGTCTGTCTGGACGAGTCCATCCACACCGCGAGCGACGCCGCCTCCGCGATCGCCATGGACGCCTGCCGGGCCATCAACGTCAAACCCGCCCGGGTCGGCGGCTATACGGAGGCCCGCCGCATCCATGACCTCGCCACCGCCCACGGCGTCCCGGTGTGGTGCGGCGGCATGCTGGAGACCGGCATCGGCCGCGCCCCCAACCTGGCCCTCGCCGCCCTCCCCGGATTCACCCTCCCCGGCGACACCTCGGCCTCCAAGCGGTACTTCGCCGAGGACATCACCGAGCCGTTCGTCCTGGAGGACGGCCATCTGCCGGTGCCCACCGCGCCCGGCATCGGCATCGCCCCGCTGCCGGACGCGCTCGCCCGTTTCACCACGGCCACCCGGGTGCTCTACAGCCGGTGACCGGGCGTCTGCCATGATCGATGGCATGGACGGCGCGGACGGCGGGGCGGGCAGGCCCGACGAGGACCAGGGCTATCTGCTGGACAACCGGCAGACCGAGGCGGGCATCCGGTTCGGCGCCCTGGCCGAGCTGTTCGACCCGAGCACCTTCCGCCACGTCGACCGGCTCGGCATCGGCCCGGGCATGCGCTGCTGGGAGGTCGGGGCCGGCGGCCCGTCCGTCCCCGAGGGGCTGGCGGAACGGGTCGGGCCCACCGGGCAGGTGATCGCCACCGACATCGACGTGTCCTGGACGCGCACCACGGCCACCGGGCCGGACCGGGTGATCGAGGTGATGCGCCACGACGTGGCCGCCGACCCGCCGCCGCCCGGCCCCTTCGACCTGGTGCACGCCCGCCTCGTCCTGGTGCACGTCCCCGACCGGGCGGAGGCCCTGCGCCGGATGATCCAGGCGCTGCGGCCCGGCGGCTGGCTGTTGCTGGAGGACGCCGATCCGGGGCTCCAGCCGCTGCTGTGCCCGGACGAGTCCGGCCCCGAACAGCGCCTCGCCAACCGGCTGCGGTCCGGCTTCCGCGAGCTGATGGCGCAGCGCGGCGCGGACCTGAGTTACGGGCGCACCCTGCCCCGGCTGCTGCGCGAGGCCGGTCTGGACGACGTGTGCGCCGACGCGTACTTCCCCGTGGCCTCCCCGGCCTGCACGGTCCTGGAGGCCGCCACCGTGCGGCAGATCCGCGCCCGGCTGGTGGCCGCGGGCCTCGCCACCGACGAGGAGATCGACCAGCACCTCGCGAACGTGGCCACCGGACGCCTCGACCTGGCCACCGCCCCCATGATCTCCGCCTGGGCGCGCCGCCCCTGACCACTCTCATCTGAGCCAGCCGAAGGACAGCTCCACCGCCCGCTGCCAGTTCTCGTACTCCGCCTGCCGCCGCCCCGGATCCATCGTGGGCAGCCACTGCCCGGCCCGGTGCCAGTTGCGGCGCAGCCCCTCCAGGTCCGGCCAGTAGCCGACGGCCAGCCCCGCGGCGTACGCGGCGCCCAGCGACACCGTCTCCGAGACCATCGGCCGCACCACCGGCACGTCGAGCACATCGGCCAGGAACTGCATCAGCAGATTGTTGGCCGTCATCCCGCCGTCGACCTTCAGCGCCTTCAGCGGCTCGGGCGAGTCGGCGTTCATGGCGTCGACGACCTCGCGGGTCTGCCAGCCCGTGGCCTCCAGCACCGCGCGGGCGAGATGGCCCTTGGTGATGTACGAGGTGAGGCCGACGATGACGCCGCGCGCGTCGCTGCGCCAGTGCGGCGCGAACAGGCCCGAGAAGGCGGGCACGATGTAGCAGCCGCCGTTGTCCTCGACGCTGCGGGCCAGGGTCTCGATCTCGGGCGCGCTGTGGATCAGACCCAGCCGGTCGCGGAACCACTGCACCAGCGAACCGGTGACGGCGATCGGCCCCTCCAGGGCGTAGACGGGCGGCTCGTCGCCGACCTTGTAGCCCACGGTGGTCAGCAGCCCGTGCCGGGAGCGGACGAGGCTGGTGCCGGTGTTGAGCAGCAGGAAGCTGCCGGTGCCGTAGGTGCACTTGGCCTCGCCGGGCGCGAAGCACGTCTGCCCGAACAGCGCCGCCTGCTGGTCGCCGAGGGCGGCGCCGATCCGCACGCCCGGCAGCACCGCCTGCGCCACGCCGTAGCCCTCGGCGGAGGGGCGGATCTCGGGCAGCATCGCCCGCGGCACCCCGAAGTACGCCAGCAGCTCGTCGTCCCAGGTGAGGGTGCGGATGTTCATGAGCATGGTGCGGCTGGCGTTGGTGGCGTCGGTGATGTGCAGCCCCCCGGCAGGACCGCCCGTGAGGTTCCAGATCAGCCAGCTCTCCATCGTCCCGAACAGCACCTCGCCGCGCTCCGCGCGCTCGTGCAACCCCTCGACGTGGTCGAACAGCCAGCGGATGCGCGGCGCGGAGAAGTAGGTGGCGGGGGAGAGGCCGCAGCGGTCGAGGAAGAAGTCGTCACCGGTGCTGCGCCGCAGCTCCTGCACCAGCGCGTCGGTGCGGGTGTCCTGCCAGATGATCGCGTTGCCCACGGGATGGCCCGTACGGCGGTCCCACACCACCGTGGTCTCGCGCTGATTGGCGATGCCGATCGCCGCGATCTGCTCGGGGCCCGCCTCCGCGTCGCGCAGCGCCCGGGGCACCACGCGCCGCAGATTGGACCAGATCTCGGCGGGGTCGTGCTCCACCCAGCCGGGCTTGGTGTAGTGCTGCCGGTGTTCCCGCTGGGCGACGGACGCCAGCCGCCCCTGGTGGTCGAAGAGGATGCACCGGGTGGACATGGTGCCCTGGTCGATGGACATCACATAGCGTTCAACCATGGCCTTTGCCTGCCTTCGGGCGGGTACGAGCAGGTCAGCGGGTACGGGCGGGACATGGGGTCACCAGCGGGCCGCGCCGAGGTCCCGGGAGATGGCCCGTGCGGCGTCCCGGGTCAGCCCGACCAGTGACGTCTGGGGACGGCCCTTGCCGTCGCAGATGCGCTCCACGGTGCCGGACACCCCGACGGCGCCCACGACCAGGCCGCCCTGGCCGCGTATCGGTGCCGCGATGTCCGCCTCACCCATGACGGTTTCCTGGACCGCGGACGCCCATCCGGCCTCCCGGATCTCGCCCAGCGCCTGGTTCAGCGCCTGCGGGGAGGCCAGCGTGTGCCGCGTGTAGGTCTCCGGCTCCGCCTCCAGGACCGGTTCCACCGGCGTCGCCCCGAACGCCAGCAGGACCTTGCCCAGGGCGCTGGCGTGCAGCGGCAGCAGCGAGCCGACGTCCAGGGTCTGGAAGGTGTCGTCGGGCCGGAAGACGTGGTGGACGATGAGCACCTTGCCCTCCAGCGGCACCCCGATGCGGACCGCCTCCCCGCTGCGGGCGGCGAGGGCGTCGGCCCAGTTGAGGGAGCGGGACCGCAGCTCGTTGATGTCGAGGTAGCTGGTCCCCAGGTGCAGCAGCGCCGCGCCGAGCTGGTACTTCCCGGTGGCCCGGTCCTGTTCGACGAAGTCGACGCTCTGGAGGGTGCGCAGAATGCCGTGGGTGGTGCCCTTCGCCAGGCCCAGTGAGGCGGCCACCTCGCCCAGTCCGAGCCGACCTGAGCCCTGGGCGAGCAGCCGCAGGATCGCCGCCGCACGCTCGATGGACTGCACCGGGCCGGCCATGTCGTGATCGTAGCTCTTCGGGCATGTGTTCACCCCCGCACGGGAACGTTCGGTAATGCCGACCAGGATTCGTTGACCCCGCCGGTCGTCGCCCATAGCGTCCGTATCAGGACATGAGGAGCACGACCGGCGGACCATCCGGAAGGAGGAGATATGGCGGACCAGCTGACCATCCCGTGGACCGGCGGCACCTACGTCGATCATCACTTTCCGGTGCCGCATCTCCACGAGGCCGTCGCCACCGTGCGGCGGCGGGCGCACGCGCTGCTGGCCGACTGGGGGCTGGCCGCCGACACCCTGGAGGACGCGCTGCTGGTGGTCTCGGAACTGATCACCAACGCGGTTCTGCACGCCCTGCCCCCGGCCGTTCTGCGGCTGCGCTGGAGCGAGACCGAGGAATGCGGCACCCTGCACATCGCGGTCACCGACGGCGGACCGGCGCCCCGGGAACCGGGTTCGGCGGAGGAGACCGAGCCCGATGAGCACGGGCGCGGGCTCGGCATCGTCACCGCGCTCTCGGCCCGCCACGGCACCCACCCGGGCCATGGGGGAGTCGTCACCCGCTGGGCGGAGATGCCCGTCGGCTGACCGCTGCGCGGCCACGGCCCGGTTCACTGGCGCTCGTGCGGGGAGATGGCGAGGACGGCGACGTCGTCGTGGAGCGCCCGGGCGTGGGCCGGGAGATCCGTGTTGAGGAACTCGATGACGTCGATGGGCTCCGGCGCCGGCGCCCCGGCGAACCGGTCGCGCAGCCGGTCCAGGAGCGGGTAGAAGGCCCCCGTCACGTCGCGGGCCTCGATCAGCCCGTCGGTGCACAGCAGCAGCACGTCGCCGCGCAGGAAGCGGTGGTGCACGGGCACCGGACTCTCGTCGGCCAGCGAGCCCAGGCCCAGCGGCAGGGACGGCGGCCCGCTCAGCGTCGTCACCTCACCCCGGGAGATCAGGACGGGTTCGATGTGCCCGTGATTGATCACCGTCACCCGGTGCGCGAGCGGGTCGTACTCGATCAGCGCGGCGGTGACGAACAGCTCGTCGTCCGGGATCTCCGCGGCCTCCCGCGCCATCCGGCTCTCCAGCCGGGCACAGACCTGACCCAGGCCCCCGGGTTCGTACGCGGCCTGGCGGAAGCCGCCGAGCACATCGGCGACCGTACGGACCGCCTGGAGCCCCTTCCCCCGGACGTCGCCGATGATGGCCCGCTCCCCGGTCCGGGTGGCGCGGATGTCGAAGAGATCACCGCCGATCATGGTCCCGGCCTCCGCGGGGCGGTACAGCCCGGCCGTCAGCACATGGCCGACCTCGTGCGGCAGCGGCCTCAGCAGGGTGCGCATCAGGGCCTCGGTCACCGAGGCCGCGTGCACCAGCTGCTTCTCCTGGCGCTTGCGGTGGGCGGCCAGCGCGGTGCCGAGGGCGCCGACCAGGGCCGTGGAGAGGTACGAGGCGACGTAGTGGCGGTCCCAGAGATAGCCGACGCTGCGGCCCGCGCAGCACGGGGTCCCGGCCAGTACGCCCTCGAAGGTCACGGTGAACAGCGTGACGGCGGCGACCCCGGCCGGGCCGAGCGTGAACGCGGCCACCACCGGCAGGGCGATGAGCAGGAAACTCACCGGCCACTGCACGGGCGTCACCGGCTCGATCGCCAGGATCGCCGCCACGTACAGGACCGGCAGCCAGCGCAGCCAGACCGGCGGCGCGGGCACACCCTGGAGGGTGTCCCGGGCCTCCGCCACCACGCTCCTGGGCGCCTGGGAGCGCACTAGCCCTCGTCCGGTCCGTCGCACACGAGGCGGATGACGCCGTTCGGGCAGAGCCGCGCGGCCAGCCGGGCCTTCTCGTGCAGTGCGGGCGGAGGGCGGTCGTCCAGGACGATCACCATGCCGTCGTCCTCGGACTGGTCGAACAGCTCCGGTGCGCGCAGGGTGCACTGACCGGCGCCCCGGCACCGGTCGCGGTCCACCTCCACGCGCATCACGCTCACCCTTCCCAGGTGACGGGCAGCCGGTGGACCCCGTAGACGAGCATGTCGTCGCGCAGCGGCACCTCCTCGGGCGGCACCGCCAGCCGCAGGGTGGGAAACCGCCGGAGCAGCGCCGGGTAACCGGTCCGCATCTCCATCCGGGCCAGATGCTGGCCCAGGCACTGGTGGACGCCGTGGCCGAAGGCGATGTGCTCGGTGGCGTCGCGGGTGACGTCCAGCTCGTCGGGGGCCGGGAACCGGGCGGGATCCCGGTTGGCCGCGGCGATCGAGGCGACCACGGTCTCCCCGGCCCGCACCCGCACCCCGGCGATCTCCACGTCCTCCCGGGCGACCCGGACCGTGCCGAACTGGACGATGGTCAGATAGCGCAGCAGCTCCTCGACCGCGTCATCGGCCCGCTCGGGCCGCTCGCGCACCAGCCGAGCCTGTTCGGGGTGGCACAGCAGCGCGAAGGTGCCCAGGGCCAGCATGTTCGCCGTCGTCTCATGGCCCGCTATGAGCAGCAGCAGCCCCACGCCCGTCAGCTCCGCGTCGGAGAACGCCGGGTCCGCCTCGTCCGCGCCCTTCGCGTCCTGGACCAGCCGCGACAGCAGCGCCTCGTCCGGGCGGCGCCGCTTGGCCGCCACCAGGTCCCGCATGTAGTCCCACACCGCGTCCCGGGCCGCGAAGATCTTCTCCTCGTCCTCGTCGATCCGGAACAGGGTGGCCGACCACGCCTGGAAATCGGCCCGGTCGGCGTACGGCACCCCCAGCAGCTCGCAGATCACCAGGGACGGAATGGGCTGGGCGAACGCCCGCACCAGATCGGCGGGCGGTCCGGCGCGCTCCATCGCGTCCAGGTGCTCCGTGACGATCCCCTCGATGCGCGGCAGCAGCTCCCGCGTCCGCCGCACCGTGAACCACCGGGAGAGGAGCCGCCGGTATCGGGTGTGCTCGGGAGGGTCCATGCCGATGAACGAACCGAGGCGCCGCGGATCGTCCTCCCGGACGGGGAACGCCCGGACCGGCGACGACGCCCGGATGCGGTCCGAGCTGAACCGGTCGTCCGCGAGCAGCTCGCGCACGTCCTCGTAGCCGGTGAGCAGCCAGCCTGCCTTTCCGTCCGGAAAGGCCAGCCGGGCGGCCCGTCCCCGCTCCCGGAGCGCCCCGTACGCTCCGGGCGGGTCGAACGGGCAGCCGCGATCGCGGGGCAAGGAGACCGGGGACGGCCCGGATGAGGTGACGGACACGGATGCGCTCCCTTCCACCAGGCACGCACACAGGCATTCACATTCGAGCGTAATCCGTACAAAGCGGGCTGACCCGATGTGGCCTGCGGTACCCGCGGGAGCCGCTACAGGCCGAGGGCGTCCAGGCTCGCCTCGACCGCCAGCACGCCGCCGAGGCCGAGCACCGCGAGCGCCGTGGTGTACGTGGTGCGCGCCTTGATGGCATCGATGACGGAGAGGTTGAAGTACTCCTTGAACATCCAGAAGCCCGGGTCGTTGACGTGCGAGAAGGCGATGGAGCCGCAGGACACCGCGAGCACCATGAGTTCGGGGTGGACCCCGCTGCCGGCGATCAGCGGCTGCACCACCCCGGCGGCCGTGACGACGGCGACCGTGGCCGAGCCGAGCGCCACCCGGAGGATGACCGCGATGAGCCACGCCAGGAAGATCGGGGAGACCGGCCAGCCGTCGGTGAGGTTCTTGATGTAGTCGGATATCCCGCCCTCCACCAGGACGCCCTTGAAGGCGCCGCCCGCCCCGATCACCAGCAGGATCATCGCCATCGCCTGGGCCGCCGAGTTGCACGACGTGCTGACCTCCGCGAGCCCCCGCCCGATCCGCGGGCCGAACGCCCACAGGGCCAGCAGCAGGGTGAGCAGCAGGGCGATCGGTGCCGAGCCGATGAAGGTGACGAAGGGCAGGGCCGCGTCGGAGTCGGGCACGGCCATGTCGTACACCGCCGCCCCGGCGATCAGGACCACCGGGAAGAGGGCCACCGACAGCGACCAGGCCATCCCGGGCATCTCCTCGTCGCTGAAGGTGCGCTCGGTGACCAGGCCCTGGGGGATCTCGGGGTTCATCCGCCGGACGAACGGGAGCCGCGGCCACACCAGGGCGATCAGCGCGCCGAACGGCACGGCGAAGAAGAGGCCGTAGAACAGGGTCAGTCCGACCGACGCGTCGAACGACGCGGCCACCGCGGTGGGTCCGGGGTGCGGCGGCAGGAAGCTGTGCATGGTCGACAGGGTGATGGACATCGGCAGCCCGACCCACAGCAGGTTCGCCCGGGTGACGCGGACGATGGTGAACGCGATGGGCACGATGATGACGAAGGCCACCTCGTAGAACATCGTCACGCCGATCAGCATCGCGGTCACCACCATGGCCACCTGCACCCAGCGCAGCCCGAAGGTGTCGACCAGCTTGCCCGCGATCCGCTGGGCGGCGCCGCAGTCGCCCATGACCCGGCCGACCATGGCGCCGAGACCGATGACGATCATCGTGTCGCCGATCTGGTCCCCGATGCCGCCCGCGAGGACGTCCGGGATCTTCTCCAGCGACACCCCCTGCACCAGAGCGACGCCGACCGCCACCAGGAGCAGGGCGATGAAGCCGTTGAGCTTCAGCTTCGTCATGAGGAACAGCAGGCTCAGAACGCTGATCCCGACGATGACAAGAGGCATGCGACCCCCGGCTCCACATATGTGTACTCGGTCTATGTATGGAGATGGAGGCTAGGTTGGCGCCGGACGGCGGGTCAATAAGCGTGCGTGACCTTGTTGTTGAGGGCGCCGCAAGGGCTCTTCCCACGGACGGATGGACTTTCGGCCGATGTGTCGCGCAAGCGGCTTGTATGTGCTCATGCTGACCCCATGACGGAAGAGGGCGAGAACGTCCCCGCCTATCGGACGGTCCGGGTGGCCGCGCCGGAGGCGCCGGTGGCGGCGGTGGCGGATGTGGAGGCATGGCGGTCGCGGGAGGTGTATCCGGAGATCCTCTCGGCCGGCGGGCCGGTGTTCGGGGTTGTGCGGGAGCGTGAACAGGGCGGCTGGGAGCTGGTGTCGCCGTTCTCGGGGCTGGCGCCGCAGGACGCCCGCGAAGGCATGGGCTGTCAGTTCCGCAGGATGGCGCAGGAGGCGGAGGCCGCCGGTGACCGGGCGGGCCTCGAGGAGTGCATGGCGGCCGCGGAGCGGATGGACTGGGAGGTCATCGACGAGATGACGGTCCAGGGCAGCCGGTTCCGGGTGGTCCGGGCCGAGCGCTTCCTCCGCTCCGGCCCGCTGGGGCCCGAGCCGCCGCGGATCACCGACCTCGATCCGGCGCCCCCGGGGGAGGCCCACAGGGCGCCCGACCCCACCTCGGGGTTCGTCATCGATCCGGTGACCGCCACCGGTGTGTCCGACGGCATCCTGAAGCTCGAACTGCTGTCGATGCTGCCCAGGCGCGGCAGCGTCCCCCAGGAGGTGCGCGACGACTGCCTGCGGGCGGCGGACACCCACCCGGGAGGTGTGCTGCTGCCGCCGACGTTCATGACGGTGGAGCGGGCCGCCGGGGAGTGGCGGTCCGACTGCACGGGGACGTCGACCACGCCCCAGGGCGCCCGGGACACCCTGGCGCTGGAGATGCGCGTCCTCATCCCGTGGAAGCTCGGCCTCGAACCCGCCGAGCGCGCCCCGTACATGGCCGCGGCCGACCGGCTGGACGCCGAGCGGGGCGATGAACTGGTGGTGCAGGGGAGGCTGTTCAGGATCGTGCGCGTCGAGCGCCTGGTACGGATCGGGCCGGACGGCCCCGAGGGGCCCCGGCCCTCCGACTGGGATCCGCAGCCGCCGGTGAAGCTGCACGACCAGCAGCTCCGCGAACAGGGCCTGCTCATCGACGACGCCGAGGACGACGAGGGTGCCGAGGACGACGAGCTCGAACTCGACGCGCACACCCGGAAGTTGGCCGAGCTGTTCACCGAGGAGGAGGCCCGGCGCAAGGCGCGCCACGAGGGGCGCTGAGCGCGGCGGCCGTCAGGCGGCGAGGGCATCGGCCACCGCGGAGACGGCGCCCGCGGCCACCCCGTAACCGGGGTGGCGAGCAGCGGCCAGGATCTCGGTGCGGGGCGACAGGGCTGCCGCCGTCTGCCTGTCGCCCCGCGGCCGCTGCGGAGGATCAGACCTCCAAGTCGGTCTCGATCCGGCGCAACTGGTGGCGGGCCATCGCCAGGTTGGCCCGGTTCTTGTCCAGCGCCAGATAGAGGAACAGCCCCTGGCTGTTCCGGCCCTTCAGCAGCCGGATCAGGTGGTACTGGGTGCCGAGGGTGATCAGTATGTCCTCGATGGAGTCCTTGAGGCCGAGCTGCTCCATGGTGCGCACCTTGGCGCGCACCACATCGGTGTTGCCAGCGGCCGCCACCGTCAGGTCGAGTTCCTTGCCCCCGCCCAGGGTGCCCAGGGCCATGCCGCTGGAGTAGTCGACCAGCGCGACGCCGAGGGTGCCCTCGATGGACGTCATCGCCTCTTTGAGCGCGGTCTGGGTGTTCGCCATGATCTGGCAGTTCCTTTCGATGGATGGTGTGTCCGGGTGGTGTGCCCGGGGGATGGATGGTTTCAGCTCTGCTCGGCCTTGCCGAGCGCGTCGTCCACCAACTCGGCGACGCGGGCGCCCGACCGGCGGGCTTCCATATGGAGACGGCCCACGTTGGTGCGCCCTCCGGCCAGCACGGTCAGCACGGCCGCGGGGCCCGCGGCGTACGTGGCGACGTAGCCCTCCTCGCCGCGGACCAGCAGTTCGCGGAAGGCGCCCCGGCCCGTGGCGTCGGCCAGCGACTGCGTCACCCCGAGGGCGGCGGCGGTCAGCGCGGCGACGCCCTCGGGCTCGATGGAGGCCGTGTCGTGGGCCAGCACGAGACCGTCGCTGGTGGCGACCAGGGCGCCGGTCACATGAACGACGCGGGCCCGCAATCGGCGCAACTCGTCCAGGACTTCGGGTTCGGCGGCCAACAGCTCTCTCCTCTCCGCACGCTGTCGCGGGTCGGGCGCGTGCCGGCGCGGATCCGTGCGCTGCCGCGGGTCCGTGCGCTGCCGCAACGCGCGTCTCACGACGGGATGCCCGAGGCGGCGGGGGCGGTCGGGGGAATCACAGGTGTGCCTCCAAGGCGTCACGGAGCCGACGCAGCAAGGGGGCGTCGGGTTCGGCGAAGTCGACCGCGGCCGGACCGGGTGCCGGGGCCGGCGGCAGGGGGTCGCGGGGTGATCGGGGCGTCTCGACGTAACCGGCGGCCGCCAGCCGCCGCACGTCGAGCACGGTGTGGAAGGCGGGGCGGCCCAGCGCCCGGGCGATCCCCGCGGGGGTGCGCGTTCCGTCCGCGAGCGTCAGCACCGCGCGCTGGCGGCGGGAGACCGGCGGGAGGTGTCCGTCCGGGCGGCGCAGTACCACGGGCTCGGTGTCCACCCGCGGATACGGCCACAGGCCGTCGAGCAGCTTGCCGCGCCGCCGGATCTCCCGCTCGACGTCGGCCGCGCCCACCGGCCGCACCGGGCCGAGCCAGTGCGCCGCGCCCCGCTGGAAGCCGCGCGGTCCGCTGCCCGGCCCGAGCGCGAACCAGGCCGCGTCGAACAGCGCGCCCAGGTGGCAGATCTCCAGCTCCGCGCCGGTCAGCCGCCCGCTGTCCACGAGGAACCGGCCGACCCGCCCGGCGGTGGCGGTGCGGTCGAACGCCTCCCGCCAGCTGTCGGCGGTCAGCCGCCCGCCGGTGGTGAGCAGCACGTCCAGGCCCGGGGACAGCGGGCTCTCCGCGTGCACGACCTGCCCGTCCGCGAGATAGACGGTGCCCGCGTCGCACAGCAGCGCGCCGCTGGCCCGCTCGGCGGCCAGCTCGGTGAGACGGGGTGCGGGGCCGGGTCTCATCAGAGCGCCAGCCGCTGCGACAGATCGCGCAGCCGCATCCGGGCGAGCGCCAGGTTCCCCTCGCGGCGGTCGAGCCACAGGTAGAAGAAGACACCGCTGTCGAAGGCGGTGTCGACGAAGCGCAGCAGGTGGTAGCAGGTGCGGGTGGTGACGATGACGTCCTCCACCGGAGCCTCCCCGGGCGCCGAGCCGTCGCTCTCCCCGGCATCGTGGCCGTCACCGCGCGGTTCGAGCGCCGCGAACGCGGACTGCTCGGCGGCCATGCGCGCCAATTCGGCCGTCTCCGCCGCGGTGGCCTCGGGGTCGCCGTCGCGTGTCTCGCCGACCATGCCGAGCGCGAGCCCGCTGGTCCACTCGATCACGGCGGCGCCGCGCGCGCCGTTCACCGTCATGGCGTCGAGCAGGCATTCGTCGATTCCGGGCATGCGGTCTCCCCTCCTGCGGTGCCCGCGGCGCACCCGGAGGCTCGCCAGTGACGGAGAGGTTACGCACGGTTCAGCGGATGGGGGTGAAATCTGTCGTTGGGCCGAAACCGCGGACGCCGTGTAGTACGCTCCGCGGCCCTTCGGGGCCTCCGTGGCCCCACCGCCCCCGTCGGCACCGCGGCGGGGGAGTGGCCGGTGCGGTGCCCTCCGCCGGGCGCACCCGCTCGGACCAGCCCGTTCGCGCCGTGCCGCGGTCGTCCGTACGCAAGAGCCCGGCGCCTATGGGATCGCCGCACCGCCCGTGCCGCGATGGGCGCCGGATCAGTACCCCACCGGGCGGGACGTAGCGGGGACAGGCTCTTCTGGGTTACCGCGGGGGAGACGCATCATACGAATGTCCTACGCAGGCATATGACAGATGGATAGGCGCCGGGCGCTTCCCGCCCGCTGAGCTGACCGAATCCCGACGCTCAGTTCTCGTCGCCCGCCACGCCGTGCGTTCCCTGCGGCTGGCGCAGCGGGACGACGCCCACACGGCGCCCGTCCCGGTCCAGCAGTCGTCCCATGTGCTTCACCGTGCGCAGCACCACCGAGCGGTCGTCGATGGCCAGATGGGGCACCTGCCGCGCCACATGCGCCTCGAAGCCGT
Source organism: Streptomyces sp. BRA346 (assembly GCF_052851135.1). Taxonomy (NCBI): domain Bacteria; kingdom Bacillati; phylum Actinomycetota; class Actinomycetes; order Kitasatosporales; family Streptomycetaceae; genus Streptomyces; species Streptomyces sp. BRA346. The sequence goes on from NZ_JAIWIH010000002.1 coordinate 300,783, forward strand.
GCACATCGCTCATCGCGCGCAGCCAGACGTCGATCATCACGTTGTGCGGTCCGGCCGTGATCGAGCACGACCGCACCTCCCGCATCCCGGCCAGCATCTGGGTGCTCTCCCGCAGATACCGCGCCGGTACGGACGCGAAGTACACCGCGGACAGCGGCCAGCCGGACAGCGGCCGGGCCAGGTCGCAGCGCACGCTGACCCGGGAGGCCAGCAGGACCCCGAGCCGGCGCCGAACCGTGGTGGTCCCCGCGTCGGCGCCCGCCGCCAGGTCCCGTATGGACATCCGGCCGTCGGTGTTCAGCAACTCCAGCAGCCGCGCGGCCCGCGGCCCGCGTCGGGCCGCGCCGCGGCCCGCGGCCCGCGTCGGGCGCCGGGCAGGCCGCCGCCTCCAGCCGGGCGCACTGCGCCGCGTCCACGCTCTTCCTCTCCGGGTCCGCCCTGTGGTCCCTGGTCGCCCCCGTCTTCCTGCCGGCGTTCATGCTGATGGGCATGAGCCCGGCGCTCAGTCAGGCCGCGTTCCGCATCGGCGACTCCGCCACCGGGGTCATCACGCCGATGAACCCGTACCTCTTCCTCATCCTCGCGATGGTCCGTCAGTACGAACCGGAAGCCCGGCTCGGCACCCTCATCTCCCGGCTCGCCATCTTCGTCGTGCCGTCATGGCGGTGTGGCTGGCGATCCTGGGGATCTTCTACGGATTCGACCTGCCGCTGGGCCCCGGTGCGACCATCGGCCTGAAATAGCGCACAGCCCTGTTCCATGCGAACGGCCCCGGGCGACCGCCCGGGACCTCGCGCACGCTCAGGGCGTGAGCACGTGCGTACCCAGCAGGCCGAACAGCAGGACGCCCACGACGACGCGGTAGATCACGAAGGCGTTGAAGGAGTGCTTGGCGACGAACCTGAGCAGCCAGGCGATCGACGCGTACGCCACGACGAACGACACGACCGTGCCCACGGCCAGCGGCGCAGCGGCGACACCGCCGCCGAGCGCGTCCTTCAGCTCGTACACCCCCGCACCCGTGAGGGCGGGGAGGCCGAGGAAGAACGACAGCCGGGTGGCGGCCAGCCGGTCCAGGTCGAGGATCAGCCCGGTGGACATCGTCGCCCCGGAGCGGGAGAAGCCGGGGAAGAGCAGCGCGAGGATCTGCGAGCCGCCGACCAGCATCGCGTCCTTGAGCGATGTGTCGTCCTCGCCGCGCTTGTGGCGGCCCATCCGGTCGGCCGCCCACATCAGCCCGCTGCCCACGATCAGCGACCCGGCCACCACCCACAGGGACGCCAGCGGCCCCTCGATCAGCGGTTTGGCGGCGAGGCCGACGGCCACCACGGGGAGGGTGGCGTAGACGACCCACCAGGCGAACTTGTAGTCGTGCCGCTCGCGCAGCTCGCGGTTGACGATGCCACGGCCCCAGGCGCGGGCGAAGCGGACGATGTCCTTGAAGAAGTAGAGCAGCACCGCGGCGATGGCGCCGACCTGGATGACCGCGGTGAAGGCGACGACGGCCTTGTCGTCCACCGGGATGTCCATCAGCCCCTCGGTGATCTTGAGGTGGCCGGTGGAGGAGACGGGCAGGAACTCGGTCACCCCCTCGACGACGCCGAGGACCATGGCCTGGCCGATGCTGATCGCGCTCAATGGAGCCATCCCTGCGCTGGTGACATGTCCCTCTTTGTAGCACGGCGGCCGTTGCGTCCCGGCCCGCCGGTACGCGATCGGAATGCGTACCGGCGGGCCGGGGGCGAGCCCGCTAGCTGGTCAGGTTGATGATCAGCGGGAGCGAGGCGAACGCCAGCACGATGCTGATGATCACCGAGGAGGCGATGCGGTGCTCCTCGCTCTTGACGTGCTGTGACGCGAGCATCATCGGCACGGGGGAGACGGGGAACGCCAGGATCAGGGCCGTCTGCGCGGCGACCTCATGACCGGTCAGCACCAGGCCGATGGCGTACGTGCTGAGCGGCAGCACGACCACGCTGGTCAGCGCGATCGCGATGGACCCCGGGCTCAGCTGCGGTATGCCGACGCGGGCGAGGGTGACGCCCACCGACAGCAGCGCCACGCCCGAGGCGGCCTGGCCCACCAGGGTCAGCGAGCTCTCGATCATCTCGGGCGGACGCACCCCGGCCAGCGCGATGACCAGCCCGAGCAGCGGGGCCCAGGCGAACGGCTTGCGCAGCGGCTGGAGGACCTTCACCCAGGTGGGTACGGGCTTGGTCGCCGCGGCGCCGGTGCCGCCGTGCCGCTCCTCCTCGGCCGCGGCCGGCCCGCCGCCCGCGGACACCAGGACGAGGGACGGCGCGGACGCCGCCGCGGTGGCCTCCGTGGCGTGCGGGCGGCCGAGGTTGAGCAGGATCAGCACGAGGGGGTCGAGGATGACGTTGACCAGGATGCCCGCGATGGCGATCGGGATCGCGGCCTTGGCCTCGCTGAACAGATTGCCCAGGATCGTGATGCCCATGAAGGCGTACTGCGGCTGGACGGAGGCGAGCGCCAGGATCGACGCCCGCGGCAGGGGCAGCCGCCCGAAGAGGCGCAGTCCCAGCAGGATCAGCCCGAACAGGCCGAGCAGTCCGAGGGCCAGCATTCCCACCAGGGGGCCCTGGCTCAGCAGGATGTGGCGCGGGGTGTTCGCGATGCCCAGGAAGAGGGACGCCGGGAGGGCGAACTCCATCGTGAGCACCCGGAGCGCGTCCGCGCCCCCGCCGCCGAACGACATGCGCCGCCCGGCCCCGTAGCCCAGGGCGATGACGAGGAACACGGGCACGACGATGGTGAAGATGTGCGAAATAGACATGGTCAAGTCCCCAATGCAGCCGGTGTGTACGTGTCGTCAGACCGGCTGGATCGGGCGGTAGACCGGGCTCCACATGGCCTCGCGGACCGTGCGGTCGAGCTGGTCGTCGGCGATGGGCGCACGGGCCACCCCGTCGTGCGCGGCGGCGCGGGCGACGGCCGCGGCGACCGCGGCGGAGGTCTCGCGCAACTGGTCGACCAGCGGCAGGATCGGGGCGCCGGGGGTGCCGGAGTCGATCATCTCGGCGATCCGCTCGGCGGCGGCGAGCAGCATCCCGTCGGTGATCCGGGTGGCGCGCGCCACGATGGCGCCGAGGCCGAGACCGGGGAACACCAGGGCGTTGTTGGCCTGCCCGATGACATGGGTGACCCCGTCATGGTCCACGGGCGGGAAGGGGCTTCCGGTGGCGATCAGGGCCCGGCCGCCGGTCCACCGGACCAGGTCCTCGGGCTTGGCCTCGGCCAGCGGGGTCGGGTTGGACATCGGGAGGATGACGGGCCGCTCGGTGTGGGCGGCCATCTCCCGCACGATCTCCTCGGTGAAGGCGCCGCCCTGGCCCGAGGTGCCGATGAGGATGGTCGGCCGGGCGCGGCGGACCACCTCGGCGAGCGCGATGCCGCCGACCTGCTCGTCCCGGTGCCAGTCGGCGACGTCGGCCGCCCGCCGGGCGTACCGCCGCCGGTGGTGGTCGAGCCCCTCGGCGTCATCGGTGATCAGGCCGTGCCGGTCGACGCACCAGAACCGGTCGGACGCCTCCTGCGGGTCGAGCCCGTCGGCGATCAGGGCGTCGCGCAGCTGGTCGGCGATGCCGAGCCCGGCCGAGCCCGCGCCGAAGATGACGATGCGGTGGTCGCGCAGCGGCGCGCCGGTGACGCGGGCGCCGGAGAGCACGGCGGCCAGGTTGACGGCGCCGGTGCCCTGGATGTCGTCGTTGAAGGTGAGCGCCCGGTCGCCGTAGGTGTCGATGATGCGCCGGGCGTTGCCGGACCCGAAGTCCTCCCAGTGCAGCAGCGCGTCGGGGAAGACGCGGCCGACGGCGGCGATGTACTCGGCGATGAAGGCGTCGTACGTCTCGCGGTCCACCCGCGGATGACGGTTGCCCAGGTAGAGCGGGTCGTCGAGGAGTTCCTGGCGGTTGGTGCCCGCGTCCAGTACGACCGGCAGGGCGCGCGCCGGGTCGATTCCGGCGGCGGCGGTGTACACGGCGAGCTTGCCGATGCAGATGTCCATGCCGCCCACGCCCCAGTCGCCGATGCCGAGGATGGCCTCGCCGTCGGTGGCGACGAGCAGGTCCACGTCCTCCGGGCCCAGGCCGCTGGCGCGCAGCGCACGCTCGATGTCCTGCGGGGCGTCCACCGAGAGGTAGACACCGCGGGAGCGGCGGTACTCATGGCTGTAGCGCTGGATCGCGGTGCCGACGGTGGGGGTGTAGACGATCGGCAGCATCTCGCTGAGGTGCTCGCCGAGCAGGTGGTAGAACAGCACCTCGTTGCGGTCCTGGAGGGACCGCAGGTACACGTTCTTGTCCAGGTCGGTGGCCTTGGCCCGGTACTGGGCGTAGGCGCGGGTGGCCTGCTGCTCCAGGGTCATGACCTGGGCCGGGATCAGGCCGGTCAGCCCGAGGGCGTCCCGCTCGGGCTCGGTGAACGCGGTGCCCCGGTTGAGGCGGGGGTCGCTGAGGATGGCGCGCCCCCGCGAGGTGGTTTCCCAGGTGTGGCCGTTCGGGTTCCACCGGGTCGCCGCGCCTGCGGAAGAGGCAGGGTCGGACGCCTCCGCTTCGGTGAGATCGCTCTTCATGGGTACTGCTTCCTCACTGGTCGTGCTTCGCGGTGGGTGACACCGCTAAAAACCACGATACCAAGAGGTTGAAAGACGGACCTTTAGGGGGTCGCGGTATGTGCGCTGGTCAGGGGCGTTGACCCGGCGGAAAGGCGGACCCATCGGGCCGCGATAACTGTACACACCATCAATTGGAGCTGGTGGTAGAGCATCAGCGGCAGGATCACCGGACCCGCCGCGTCACCGAACAGCACCGCGGCCATGGGCAGCCCGGTGGCGAGGCTCTTGTTGGAGCCGCAGAACACGAGGGCGACCCGGTCCTCGCGGCCGAACCCGAGGCGCCGCGCGGCGTACGACGTCGTGGCGAGGGCCGCCGCCAGCAGCGTCGCGGCCACGCTCAGCAGGGCGAGCAGCCGCACCGGAGTGACCTGCTGCCAGATGCCCTCCGTCATCCCGCGGCTGAACGCCGTGTAGACGACGAGCAGGATCGCACCGCGGTCCAGCAGCCCGAGCGCCCGCCGGTGACGGACCGTGAACTCCCCGATCCAGCGGCGCAGACACTGACCGGCGACGAAGGGCAGCAGCAGCTGCGTGGCGATGCTCAGCAGGCCGTCGGCCGAGAAGCCGACCCTGGAACCGATCAGCCAGGCCGCCAGCAGCGGTGTGACGGCCATCCCGGCCAGGCTGGAGTACGTACCGGCGCAGATGGCGGCCGGGACGTTCCCCCGGGCCGTGGAGGTGAGGGCGATGGAGGACTGGACGGTCGAGGGGACGACGCAGAGGAAGAGAACGCCGGTGTAGAGCCGGTCGGTGAGCAGAAGCGGGGCCAGGCCGCCCAGGGCCAGCCCCAGCAGCGGGAACAGGACGAAGGTGCTCGCCCCCACCAGGAGGTGGAGCTTCCACTGCCGCAGGCCGTGCACCGCCTCCCGGGTGGACAGCCGGGCGCCGTACAGGAAGAAGAGCAGCCCGATGGCGACGTCCGCGGCGCCCTCGACCGCCCCGGCCGCCCGTCCGGAGGCGGGCAGCAGCGCCGCGAGCGCGACCGTGCCGAGGAGGGCGGCGACGTAAGGGTCGACCGCCTTCCTCAACCGGCCCGGCCATGACGGGGGCCATGGCCAGGGCAGCGGCTTCACGTCAATCACCGCTTTCGCTCTCGTGATCGCTGCCCGCCGTGCCCGCGCTGAGGAGCAGCGTGTCGAGGGTGCGGTCGATCTCCAGCCAGGAGTCCGCGAAGGAGTTGTCGATGCCCACGTTGTCGATGACCACCAGGCCGGTGTGCGACCCGGCGACCGGCGCGGCGGATGCCTCGGACGCGGCGGGCCAGGCGGCCTGGCCGCCGCAGAGCACGCCCGCGGTGGCCGCGAGGACGATTCCCCCGGCGGACGCCCGGGTGAAGCCGCTCTCTTTTTCCGGCTTTCGGTGACGGCCGGTGCCGGGCCGGAAAGGCGTGGACGATACGGAACGGAATCCGCGGGTCATACCGCGGCCGGATGGTGATCGGCGTGATGCCTGCTGATGTTCGCCTCCAGCAGTTCCGTGGACCCCTTCACGCCGATGCAATCGGTCTCCCGGGTGTCCGGCAGCCGGCCGTCCGCCATTTTCAGATCGACCAGCGCACCTTCGATCGCGCCGTGCGCGGCGAAAAGACACGGGGTGCTGTAGATCGCGATATCGACGCCGAGATCCGTCAGCTCGGAAAGCGAAAGCCGGGGTGATTTCCCGCCCGCGATCTGATTGAACAGCAGCGGCTTGTCGCCGACGACCGTACGGATCCGGCGGATCCACTCCACGCTGCGCACCCCGTCGACGAGGACCACGTCCGCGTCGGTCTCCGCCAGCGCGGCGGCCCGCCGCATGATCTCCGCCTCCTCGGTGGCGTCCGTGCGCGCCACCACGAGCATGTCCTTCCTGCTGCTCAGCACCAGGCTGAGCTTCTCCAGGTACTCCTCGAGCGGCAGCACCAGCTTGCCGTCCGCGTGTCCGCACCGGCGCGGCCGCTTCTGGTCCTCCAGGATCACCCCGGAGGCGCCGCCGCGCTCCAGTCGCTGCACCACGTGGCAGGCGACCTCGGGGTCCACATAGCCGTCGTCGATGTCCACGAGCAGATGGTGCCTGGGGAACGCCAGCCGCAGCCGCTCCACGAAGTTCACCATGTCCGGCCATGCGATGAATCCGATGTCCGGAAGTCCGTAGTACGATGCGGCGAATCCGAAACCGGAGACGAAGAAGCCGTTGTAGTGGCGGGCCGCGATCGACGCCGAATACATGTCGTAGATGCCGATGAGCGGTGTGGTGCGAGGAGATGTCAGCTCTTCTCGCAAGGCATTGCCGTACCGCATGATCTTCCCTTCGGGTTCATGAACCACTGCCGATTCTGGTCCAGGGAAGAATGTGCCGGGACGGCCTCGGGAGGCGGTCGAACGCGCCTTGAGGGACAGATGGTGCGGATGAGGCGCCGCCCGCGGACCCGCCCTACGCCTGGCCCGCCGGGGACAGCAGGGTCCCCAGCGGGCCGAGGTCGAGGTTGAGGTCCTCCATGCGCAGACCGTGCCGGTCGCACATCTCCTCCATGCGCTGCTGGAGGATCATCAGCGTCATCCCGATCCGCTCCTCCTGCTCCTCCGTCAGATCACCCTTGTCGACCCGGTGCAGCGCCTGGCGCTCCATCAGCTGACGCAGCAGCTCGACCACGGTCAGCACGAGCTGGGCCAGATCGCGTTCCACCGAGTCCGGGTCGGTGCGCAGGCGCTGGGCGGGGCTGGGGCGGTCGGGAGTGGCTGACATGCGGCGGGGGTTCCTTCCGGTCGGGGCAGTGGCGTCCGTCAGAGCAGCGGGGGAGCCGGGTGCTCGGCGTCGACGGGGGCGATGACCGCCCGCAGGTCGATCCGTACGAGATCGACGTCCGCGATGGACAGCACGAGGTCCCCGGACAGCACGACCCCGCCCTGGAGCAGCCGGTCGAGGATGTCGACCAACGCGACCTCGCGGCCCGCGAGCGCCTGGGTGTCCTCCTCGTCCAGCGCGGTGCTCACGCGGTCTCCCGGTGGGCGGCCGGCGCGGGCGGGAGGGCGAAGGAGTACGGCGCCCAGGGGCCGGTGACCTCGACCCGCACCCCCTCCTGGCCTTCGGCGGCGGCCAGGACGCGGGAGCGGAAGTCCTCGGCGCGGTCGGCGGGCACCAGGTACGCGTCATTGGCGATGTTCTCGCCGGCATCTCCGCCGCCCGTCCTGGCCAGTTCGCCGCGCTGCGGCCGGTGGGTGACCCGCTCCACGGCGATCTCCCCGGCCTCGTCGGCGATGCGCGCGGCCGTCCGCACCGCGGCCTGCCAGGCGTCCTCGGCGCCGCGCCGCCGTCTGCGGCGCGCGGCGAGATACGCCCGGCCCGGGCTGAGCCCGGAGTCCCCGGCGTCGTCCTCCGGGGGCGCCGCGGCCGTCCCGCCACCGGCGTCCGTATAGACCTTGACGCCCCATTCGACGCACCCGGTGAGCCGCTCCAGCAGCGGCAGGAACTCGTCCCGGCGCTCCTGGAGCACCTGCCGCACCCGGTCCTCGTCCCGGTACACGGTGGCCAGCCGCAGCGGCAGTACGGCGCCCAGCGGGGCCAGCGCCGCCACCACCCCGTGGTGGCCCCGGGCCAGCGACTCGAGCCGGGGCAGCTCCTCCAGGCGCGCCGTGAGCGCCGCCTCCCCGAACTCCCGGGCCGGAACCGGCCCGACGGCCGCGGCGAGGTCACCGGTCTCCACGAGCCCCACCTGCTCGTCGGCCACGCCGCGCAGCGCGGCGACCGCCCGCGCGGCCTCGGGGGTGGGGCGCAGCACCGCGTAGGCGTACACCATGTGCTGTGCGATATCGGTCACCCGTCCACGCTCCTGTCGCTCCGGTCCTGGGTTTGTGCCCGCAGCGCCGCGATCTCGGCGCGCAGCCGTGCGTTCTCCTCGCTGAGGGACCGTTCCGCCCCATCGCCCGCGCCGTTTTCCACGGCCGGGGGCCGGGCGCGCGAGGACAGCGACGGATCGTGCTCCCACCAGTCGATGCCCATCTCCTTCGCCTTGTCGACGGAGGCGACCAGCAGCCGGAGCTTGATGGTGAGCAGTTCGATGTCGAGCAGGTTGATCCGGATGTCGCCCGCGATCACCACGCCTTTGTCCAGCACCCGTTCCAGGATGTCGGCGAGGGACGGGGCATCCCGCTGGTCGTACGAGGCGGGCAGGCGCGGCGAACCCAGCCTGCCCGCTACCGGTTCTGTCATCACGGGGCTCGTCTCTGCTCGTGCCGTTCCAGCTCGTCCAGCCGGTCCAGCAACTCGTTCTCGCGGCGGTCGTACTCGTCCTCGTCGATCCGCCCGGCCAGCAGGTCCTGTTCCAGTGCGGTGAGGGCGCGCCGGACCGGTGCCGGGTCGTAGTACTCGCGCTCGGCGGCCACGAGCACCTGCTCGGCGACCCAGACGGTCGTGCGCACCGGCGCGAGCGGAAAGGTGAGGAGCCCGGTCAGCAGTCCCACGGCGCCCCCGTCCTCAGGCCACGAAGCTGTACGGGGGCAACGGACCGCGCAGCCGGAAGTCGTAGCCGTCCCCGTAGCCCTGCGCCAACTGCTGCGCCGCCTGGGAGAACTCCTCGGCGCGCCCCCGCTCCACCAGGAACGAGGCGTTGAGGAAGTCGTCACCGGCCGGGGAGGACACCACCTTGTGGCGGGCCATCCCGGCCAGCCGCCCGACAACCTGCTCGGCGAGTCTCTGCTGCCGTACCCCCAGCTGGCGGGCCACCAGTTCGCCGAGCGCCACCCGGTCCTCGTACGAACCGCGGCCGTCGCGGGTGCGCTCATTCAGGCGTCGCGCGTCGTCGGACTCGGTCAGCACCTCCCGCAGCAGGTCGTCCTGGGAGCGCGCCGCCTTCAGGTTGAACTCCGCGGTGGCGTCCAGCTGGTCGAGGCCGCGCACGTACTCGGTGCGCTTGGTGTCCAGCGCCGACTTCACCGCGACCTCGTCGGGGGCGAGCAGCCCGAACCGCATCGGCAGCACCGCCCCGTCCGCCATCAGCCGCTCCTGCACCTCCTGGTGGGCGGCCAGGTCGCGGCGCTTGGGGCGCAGGGTCTCCGGCGCCGGGCTCACCACGCCCGTCAGCGGGCCGCTGGTCACCGCGCGCGGCGCGCCGGACACGCCGCCCACCGCGCGCAGCCCGTCCAGCCGCAGCGGATGGTCGGAGCGGGTGATCGCATAGAGGTAGAGATGCATCGTCACTTGTCCTCGTCATCGTCGCCGCCGAACACATTGCCGATGGCATCGAGGGCGCCGCCCAGCGCGCCCTCGGTCTTGCCCCGGGCGCCGCCCTCGACGATGTTGCCGACGATGTCGCTCAGCTTGTCCGGGGCCTTGCGGCCCGATTCCAGGTCGAGGCGGTTGCACGCCTCGGCGAAGCGCAGATACGTGTCCACGCTGGCGATCACGATCCGTATGTCGATCTTCAGGATCTCGATGCCCACGAGGGACACCCGGATGAAGACATCGATGACGAGGCCGCGGTCCAGAATGAGTTCGAGAATGTCGAAAAGGCTGCCGGTTCCTGAACCGGTCGAGGTGGTGGCTGGTACTCCGCCGGTCTGCGTCATGACGGTCACGTGTGGTCGTCCTCTCGCTCGCTCGGTCTGCCCGTGTGCTTGTACGGGCCGGACGGCACCCGTGTTCACTCTTGATCCGCGGGAAACACATGTGCCGCACAACGACGAGCGCCCCGCGCCACCGGGACTCGGCGGCGCGGGGCGCGGGAGGAAGGGAGCAGCGGGAAAAGGGAGGTCAGCGGCCGCGGTCGAGCTGGCCGCGGGCGTAACGGCGCAGCCTTTCGTAGCCCAGGAGCATGCCCTGCGTGTCGAGGGTCACCCGGTAAGAGGCCAGAATGGTCATGGTGTCCGGCACCCGTTCCAGCTCCACCACTTCCACATCGGCCAGCCATCCGTCCTGTGTCGGCTGCAACGCGGAGACGGACTCCGGCGCGGTGCCCAGCAACTCGCCGAGCTGCTGGGCCGCGCCACGCATGGCCTGGGCCGCGGGAACCCGGCGCGGCCGGTCGTTCGTCTCCGGGGTGTCCGGATCAATGCTCGTCATGGTCCTACCGTGCCAAGTCGGCGGAGTGTGTGGTGTGCGGATCGCCAAAGCGCGTGACCGGCAGATCCTCCAGCAACGTGGCGAGCGCTCCGGTGACGAGGGCGCACACCGCGTCCGGATCGGCCTCGGCGAGCGACTCCTTGCCCACGACCACCCGCATCAGCCCGATGCCCAGCATCCATGAAAGCGCCAGGTCGGCGCGGAGCCCGCGGTCCTCGGCACTGCTCAGGGACGCCAGCACCCGGGCGTAGTCGTCGCCCATGCCGCGCACCGCGGTACCGATTTCGTCGCCGCTGCCCACCGAGCGCAGCAAGGTGGCCAGCGCACGGTCCTCCCGGGCCCGGTCGCCCTGCCCGAGCATGCCGCGCAGCGCGGTCTCGAACAGCTCTCTCGGCGGGGTGGTGTGCAGCTGTTCCTGGCCATCGTGCGCCACCACCTCCCCGAACAGGGCCTTCTTCGAGCCGAAGTAGCGGAACAGCAGCGCCTGGTTCACCCCGGCGCGCTCCGCGATGTCCCGTACGGTGGCCCGTTCGTACCCCCGCTCGGCGAACAGCGCCGACGCCGCCTCCAGCAGCATCCGCCGGGTGCCCCGCGCGTCCCGCCGAGGTGCTTCCGGTGTGGTTCCACCCATCATCCACTCCTGTCGTCGGCCGACCGCCCCACCGCTCGCCGCCCGCCGCTCCGACGGAGCGTCACCATACCGGCCGAGAGGCGCCGTTGACCGTATCAAGGGGACCGGCATAGCTTCGTAAGCACGTGCTTACGCCAGGGAGGTCACGATGACCACAGCGGAGACGACACCCATCGCCTATCCCTTCAACGACCCCGAGGGCCTGGATCTGTCCGCGGCCTATGAGGAAGCGCGCCACCGTCCCGGACTGCTCCGGGTGCGCCTGCGGTACGGCGAACCCGCCTGGCTCGCCACGCGGTACGCCGACGCCCGGCTGGTCCTCGGCGACCGGCGCTTCAGCCGGGCGGAGGCCCTGAACCGGGATACGCCGCGGCAGGGCGAGGGGCAGATGGACGGCGGCATCCTGAGCATGGACCCGCCCGACCACACCCGGCTGCGCACCCTCGTGGCCAAGGCGTTCACCGTCCACCAGGTGGAAAAACTCCGGCCATACGTACGGCAGTTGACGCAAGCGCTGCTGGACGAGCTGGAGGCCGCCGGGCCGCCCGCCGACCTGGTCGACCGCTACGCCCTGCCCATCCCGGTCGCCGTCATCTGCCGGCTGCTCGGGGTGCCGGAGGAGGACCGGCCGAAGTTCCGGGTGTGGAGCGACGCCGCGCTGTCCACCAGCTCCCTGACCGCGGCGGAGTGGGAGCGCAACCGCGAGGAACTGCGCGCGTACATGGCCCGGTTGGTGCAGGAACACCGGGAGTTCCCGCGCGACGACATCATGACCTCCCTGATCGAGGCGCGGGACCAGGGCGACCGGCTCTCCGAGCTGGAACTCGTCGATCTGTGCGTCGGCATCCTCGTCGCCGGGCACGAGACCACGGCCACCCAGATCCCCAATTTCGTGATGGTGCTGCTCGACCACCCCGACGAACTGCGCCGGTTACGTGAGGAGCCCGAGCTGATCAAGGGCTCCGTCGAGGAGCTGATGCGGTTCGTCCCGCTCGGCGTCGGCGCCTCCCAGGCCCGCTACGCCACCGAGGACGTCGAGGTGGGCGGCACCCTGGTGCGGGCCGGGGAGCCCGTCCTGGTGGCCGTCGGCTCGGCCAACCGCGACGCGCTGCGCTTCGACGAACCGGGCAGGCTGAACGTCGCCCGCCCGGCCACCCAGCACCTGGGCTTCGGCCACGGAGTGCACCACTGTCTGGGCGCGCCGCTGGCCCGCCTGGAGTTGCAGGAGGCCCTCGGCGCGCTCATCGGACGCTTCCCGAACCTGCACCTGGCCGGGGACGTGGTGTGGAAGGACCAGATGCTGGTTCGGGGGCCGCGGGTCATGCCGGTGGGGTGGTGATCCGGATGACGTGGAAGGCCGAGGTCGACGGCGGCCGGTGCATGGCGTCCGGCATGTGCGCCGGGATCGCGCCCGATTTGTTCGTCCTTGACGGCGAGCGGGCGCGTCCGCTGAGCGAGGAGGTTCCGGAGGAGGAACGGGTGCTGGACGTGGCGGACTCCTGCCCGGCCCTGGCCATCACCATCGTCGACGGGGGCGCGACGGTGGTCGGCCCGCGTCCCTGAGCGGCGTTACGGAGCGGAGGGCGGCGCGGAGGACGCTGCGGGCGGGGTGGTGACCCCGCCGGCCCCGCTCGCCGCTCCCGCTCCCAGCCCGGCACCGTTCACCACGTTCGGGTCGAGGCTCGCTTCGCCCCCGCTGTCGGCGGTGCTGACGGAGTTGGGCGGGGGCGTGGGCTTGGACGTGCCGACGACGAACGTGGGCTCGCCCGGCGCGGGCTTGGGCGGCGTGGTGAACTCCGGTCCCTGGGTCGGGGTGGTGGTGATCTGCGAGATGGCCGATTCGAAGTTGACCATCCCCGTGTTCTCCATCTGGGTGATGTGGTCGAGCACGGTCGTGTTGGCCTGTGACGCGAGTTTGCGCACCAGGGAATTCTTGCTGGTCTGCCGGATCTTGGCGATGGAGCTGAAGATCTGGCCGTGGGTGACGCGCAGGATGTTCGCGTAGTACGTGTCGAAGTCCTTGCCCGTCCTCGCGTTCATCTCGTCCAGGAAACCCTGCTGCTGCGGCGTGGGCTTGTTGGGCAGGGTGATGCCGAGCTTGGGGGCGATGTCCCGGCTGATGGCGTCCAGCAGCTGATGGCCGTCGAGCAGGTGCTTACCGGCGGTCTTGACCTTCTCCGTCGTGCCCTTCTGAACGCCGATCTTCCCGGCCGGGTACTCCCACAGCCCCGCCAGCCGCACCTTGACCACGAAGTCCTTGTCCGCCCCGCTGAGCGGTCCGAACTGGTTGTCCGACATCTTCGACAGATTCGTGGCGGACTCCTGCTGCAACCCGGTCATCACGGGGGAGACGATCACGGCGAGGGTGACCACTACCGAGCCGATGAGCAGTGAGGTGCCTGTCACAAAGTACCGTGATCGCATGGAGCCTCCTGGCGGGGACCGCTTGTCGTTGTACGGAGCAGTTGTCGCGTCGCGCTGATGTCAGGCGCCGACCGACACCAGTGAATACGGATCGTTCACTTCCGTCGCTCAAACATCTTGCCGTTTTTTACCCGCTCTTGGGTGGACGGGCCGTGACCTGTGCGGTCGCTACGATCCCGTTGTGGCCCTCTTCCTGATCGAGCGTCCCTCGCCCCACCCCGTCGATGAGACATGGCGTCGGCTGACCCACTGGCAGCGGCACGGCAGATACGTGCCGTTGAGCAGCGTCACCCTTCGGTCCGAGGGGCCGACGCGGGTGGGGTCGGTGGTCGTGGCACACACCGGGATGGGCCGGATCGGGTTCGAGGACCCCATGGAGGTGGTCCGCTGGGAGCCGCCGGGCGAAGGACGGCCGGGCCTGTGCCGACTGGAGAAGCGCGGCTCCGTGGTGCTCGGCTGGGCCGAGATCGAGGTGCGGGCCGACGGGGAGCGGTCGCGGGCGGTGTGGCGGGAGGAGGCGCGGGTGGCGCGGCTGCCGCGGGTGCTGGACGCTCCGACCGCCTGGGCCGGGCGTCGGGTCTTCGGCCGGGTGCTGCGCGGGCTGCTGGAGGACGGCTAGCGGCGAGGACGGGGGCGAGGACCAGTGGCGCGAGGGCCGGGAGCGAGGATCATGCCGCGCCGTCGGCGAAGGCGTCCGCGCGGATGTGGGTCAGCGGGGCGGCGGCCACCCGGTAGCGCCCGTTGGGCACCTCGCTCGACTTGGTGACGTGGACGGTGAGGGGGCCCGCCCACTCGTACCCCTGCTCCTCCGCGTGCCGCATCAGGCTGTCCGTGAGCGTCTGGCCCGCCTGCTTGCCGTGCCGGGACAGCTCCTCGTACACCTCGTCGGACAGCTCGACGTCATAGGCGTTGGGCACGACCACCCGGCTCGAACTGCACACCACCGCCTGACTGTCGCATTCCTCCCGCAGGGCGCCGAGCAATTCCACCGGCTCGTTGGGGAACACCTTGGCGAGCAGTGCGTCCTCGAAGCGCTCTATGGCTCGTTCGATCCGGGTCAGTGTGTCCATGGTCACGCGGGTGCCCGAAAAGAAGCGGGTGTATGTGCGAGACTACGGTCCGCACATACACCCGCACTCTGGGTGAACATGGGGGAAACGTTCAGCCGGCGCGGCTGAGCAGGGTCTTCACCCCGGTGGCCGTCAGCGTGACCGCTTCCGGGGCACCCGCGTCGATGGTCAGGGAAAGCTCCTCGGAGGGCCAGCCCTGAGCCAGCGCGCCCAGCGGCACCTGGTGGTAACGCTCGATCTGCGGCAGCGCCTGGTGCATGCGCTCCGGAGTGGTGAAGACCGGCACCAGCTGGGCGCCGTCCTCCTGCTGGAACACCGGCAGGGTCACCGCCTGCGGGTCGGTGTTCTCGGCGCTCTCGGCGGCGGGAAGCAGTACCTCACTCCCCGCGAGGGTGTTCAGCGCGGACTCGTCCGCACGGTCGGCAGCCAGCTCGCCGAGGGCGTGCTGAGTGGCGGTAACGGCGTTGTCATCGGGAAGAGCAGTCATGATTCCGTCCAAGATCGGGATATGCGAGTGGCCGTGCCCGGGAGCGGGCGTCCTGGCCACGGCTGGCTCGAATACCCGGTTGTATGGCACTCACACATCCCGTGGCGGAGTGTTTTCGTTTTCTGCTCCGGATTTGGCGAAGGTGCCGCTTGGGCGCCGCTCAGGTGCCGCGGTACGCCTTGTAGTTCCGGAAGAGCAGATAGGTGTCGAGAATGTCGGAGGACGCGCTCTCGACCGACCGGTAGATGCCCCACTTGGGTCGCTGGTAGTCGCCCTGGTCCGGCATCTTCACGTTCGACATGCTGCCCCGCACCGCGACCGGGGCGCTGGATCCGGTGCCGTTACGGGCCGTGAACGTGGCCTTTCCGCTGGACCCGATGGTCAGCTTCCACTCGATGGTGATCCACTTGTTGCGCAGGGGCGAGAGGTCGGTCGAGGCGATGTCCGGCGAGCCGGAGTTGGCGTACGCCCGGGCGCGCAGCGTCTCCTTGCTGCCGCTGCGGCCGAGGTCCAGGGTGAGGTACGGGCCGCCGTTGTCGACCGGGGTCTTGGTCTGGAAGATGTGAGTGAACTTGCTGGTGCCGTGCAGCGAGGACGGCATGTACATCTCGTACGAGAGGGTCCAGGTCTCCCCGTCCCGCATCTTCAGCTTCGTGCCGCCCTGCACCATGCCCTTGGACTCGGTGCGCTGGCGGTCGCCGCCGCCGGTGGTGTCGCGGTCGTCCTTCCAGATGTTGAAGCGGTAGTGGTCGCCGCCTTCGATCACGACGTAGTCCCGGTCGGGGTGCTGATTGCCGCGGTCGGCCTCGATGCCCTCGAACGCCTTGAGCCCGACGCCGGACGGGCTGGGGTTCCAGACCAGTTGCGGCGCCAGGGCGGCCGCGGCGGCCGGGGAGGCGCCCGACGTCAGCTGCCCGAGGAGGGGCACGCCGACGGCCGTGGCGGTCATGGAGCCCAGTAACGTCCGACGACTGAAACCGCGTGGAGCGGAGTCTTCTGCCATGGTGGGGTCCCTGTGGAGGAGGTCGGAGGAGCGGGAAATGGTCGTTCTCGCGCGTCTGCGCGGGCCTGGCGCGTACATACGATGGACTGGACCATTGGGGTCGTCAAGGCTCGCGACAGGGTTATTCATCCCATGTCTTGGCAATGACCTCGGCGGCCGCTCCCGAAAGGGGGACGGCCGCCGAGGTCACAAATGCGCTCTGCGGACGCAGAACTGAGTGCGCGTCAGATCGTGGCGGCGTCGATGACGAAGCGGTAGCGCACGTCGCTCGAGAGCACCCGCTCGAACGCCGTGTTGATCTCCTCGGCGCGGATGGTCTCGATCTCGGCGCCCACCCCGTGCTCCGCACAGAAGTCGAGCATCTCCTGCGTCTCGGCGATGCCGCCGATGAACGAACCGGCGAGGGTCCGGCGGCCCATGACCACCGAGAACAGGTTGAGCGAGATGGGCTCCTCCGGGAGGCCCACGTTCACCAGCGCGCCGTCCGTCTTCAGCAGCTTCAGGTACGCGCCGAAGTCCAGCGGCGCGGACACCGTGGACAGGATGATGTCGAAGGTGCCGTCCAGCTCCTCGAAGGTCTGAGGGTCGCTGGTCGCGTAGTAGTGGTCGGCACCGAGCCGCAGCCCGTCGTCCTTCTTGCGCAGCGACTGGCTGAGCACGGTGACCTCGGCGCCCATCGCGTGCGCGAGCTTGACGGCCACGTGGCCGAGGCCGCCCATGCCGAGGACGGCGACCTTGCTGCCCGGCCCGGCCTTCCAGTGGCGCAGCGGGGAGTACGTGGTGATGCCCGCGCACAGCAGCGGGGCGGCCACGTCCAGCGGCAGCGCTTCGGGCACGCGCACGACGTAGTTCTCGTCGACGACGATGCCGGTGGCGTAGCCGCCGTAGGTGGTCTCGCCGTACTTGTCGGTGGAGGCGTACGTGGCGGTGTGGCCCTCGGCGCAGTACTGCTCCAGGCCCTTGCGGCAGTTCTCGCAGCGGCGGCAGGAGTCCACGAAACAGCCGACGCCCACCCGGTCACCGACGGCGTACTTGGTGACACCCGATCCGACCTCGGTGACGACACCGGCGATCTCGTGACCCGGCACCAGCGGGAACGGCACCTCGCTCCAGCCCTCCCGCACCTGGTGGATGTCCGAGTGGCAGATACCCGAGTACATGATGTCGATCGCCACGTCGAACTCGCTGACCGGGCGGCGCTCGATCGTGGTGCGCTCCAGCGGGGCCTTGGGAGCAGGTGCGGCGTAGGCGGCAACGGTACTCATGGGCGTTTTCACTCCTTGCGGTGGATCCGTGTTCGGTCTCCTTCGAATCCATGGCCGAACACCGTGGCAAGGGTGCCAAGGTGGGGTCAGAGTGGCCAAAAGTTGAATCAATCTGAGAGGATGGTGGATAGCGGAGGAGAAGCGGGGAGATACGCCCCGAGCGGGCCGCCGGAGGGCGCCGACGACCCGCTCGCTATGGGGAAACTGCCGGTCACACGGGTTGGCGCGGGGCGGTGGCGTCGGTCGCCGTGTTCAGATCGCGGTCCAGGGTTTCCGGGGTCAGCCGGGTCGTGATGAGGCTCACGGCCGCGACCACGGTCATGTAGACCGCGACCGGTATCCAGGAGCCGGTGAACGCGGTGAGCAGCGCGCTACAGATGAGCGGTGCGACACCGCCGCCGATCACCGAGGAGAACTCGCGGCCCAGGGCGACCCCGGCGTAGCGGTAGCGGTTTCCGAACAGCTCGGGGAAGTAGCTCATGTGCACGCCGACCAGGCCCTGGCAGGCCAGGATGAAGCCGACCGCGATCGCCACCGCGATGGCCACCTTCGAGCCGGAGTTCAGCGCGATGAACGTCGGGGCGGGCAGCAGCACCATGCCGGTGAGGATCAGCGAACACACCGGGCGCCGTCCGATGCGGTCCGACAGGGCACCGAACGCGATGGCCGCCAGGCCGCCGCAGAGGGAGCCGAGCAGCAGCACCTCGGGCACGAAGCTCTTCTCGACGCCCACGCTGGACACCAGGTAGGAGGCCATGAACACCTGGTAGGTGTACGACTGCGTGCTGACCCCGAAGTTCATGAGGATCACCAGCAGCAGGGGCCTGCGGCCGTGCTGGAAGACCTCCTTGACCGGTGAGGCGGGCCGCTCGTGCCGCGCCTTCAGCTCCTGGAACACCGGGCTCTCGTGCAGTTTGCGGCGCATGACCATGGCGGCCGCGGTCACCAGGAGGCTGCTGGCGAAGACCACCCGCCAGCCCCAGGACATCAGCGCGTCATCGGGGAGTTGCTGGGCGAGCATCCAGGCCACCGCGCCCAGCGCGGTGCCGAGTGCCGCCCCCGTCATGACCAGGGACGACAGCCTGCCGCGCCGCCCTGGGGCGGCCGTTTCCGTGAGCAAGGTGGCGCCTCCGGCCTGCTCGGCGCCCGCGCCGAACCCCTGGGCCATGCGGCAGATCAGCAGCAGGATCGGGGCGAGGATGCCCGCCGCCCCGTACGTCGGGAGCAGACCGATGGCGAGGGTGGAGCCGCCCATGAGGAACAGGGTGGCGATCAGCACCCACTTGCGGCCGAGGCGATCCCCGAACCGGGAGAAGAAGAGCCCGCCCAGCGGCCGGGCGGCGAAGCCGACGGCATAGGTGCTGAAGCTGGCGAGGAGGCCCACGGACGCCGAGACATTGGGGAAGAAGAGATCGCTGAAGATCAGTGCCGAGGCGGTGCCGTAGATGACGAAGTCGTACTGTTCGAGCGCGGTGCCGACCAGGCCGGCCCAGGCCGCGCGGCGTACCGCCTGGGGGTCGGCGGGCGGTTCACCGGTCGGGGCGGTGGCGGGTGGCGGGGGAGTGGCGGTGTTGCTCTCCATGATCCATGCCTCCTTGAACGGATCGGAGCGGAATCGGGCAGGGCGAAGCAGGGGCAGTGGCGGGGGCGGGGGATGAAGGGGGAGGGGACGGGGGTTTCAGGGGCCCTGAACGGACCCCTGGCGGGAGCCGTGGGCGTCGGCCGCCGCCGCGGCGGGGCCGTGCCGGACGATGATGTCGATGAGGTCGGCGATCCGGGCGGTGAAGGCCGGATGGTCCGTCAGGTGGTCGCCGAGCAGCCCGCTCTCCAGCACGGCCTCGACGAACGCGGTACGGGGCCCGGGGGGCGCGGACCGGGCGAGGTCGGCCAGTGACTCGCGTGCCGGGTCGGCCATCGCGGCCGCATGGGGCCCGGGTGAGAAGCCGGACGGCGGTGCCACACAGCACAGATACGCGGCCACGGTCAGCGCCAGATGGTGGGGCATCCGCCCGGCCCGCAGATGGAGCAGGGCCGGTTCCGGCACCCGCTGGCGGAGCTTGACCGAGCCGTCCGAGCCGACCTGCCGGGTGCGGTGGCCCAGCGCGGTGTTGGCCCAGCGGTCGAACAACTGCCCTATGTATTCCTCCAGTTCGATGTCGGCGGGCACGGTGAAGCTCGGCAGATAGTCGTCGTGGAGCACACTGCGCGCGGCCTCGGCGATGAACGGCCGGGCGATGGCGTCCGGGATGGTCTCCCGCCCGTCCAGCGCGCCGAGATAGGCGATGAGCGAGTGGGTGCCGTTGAGCAGCCGCAGCTTCAGCAGCTCGTACGGTTCCACATCGTCCGTGAACAGCGCCCCACCGTGTTCCCAGCGCGGACGGCCTGCGGCGAAACGATCCTCCATGACCCACATGGAGAACGGTTCGGCCGGTACGGGGACGGCGTCGCGCACCCCGAGGCGGTCGGCGACCGCGTCCCGGTACACATCGGTGGTGGCGGGCACGATCCGGTCGACCATGGAGCTGGGGAACGTCACCGAACGCGCCAGCCACGGCAGCAGTTCCTCGCGCTCCGCGGCCGGGAGCGCCTCGGTGAACTCGTGCACCAGCCGCCGGGTCTGGGGCCCGTTGCCCACCAGGTTGTCGCAGCTGAGCACCGTCAGCGGCCGGGCGTGGGTGCGGACCCGGCGCTGGAGCCCGCGCACGATCCGCCCGATGGTGGTCCGGGGCGGGCCGTCACCGCGCAGATCGGCCCGCACCGCCGGGGAGTCGAGGTCGAGGCCGTGGGTGCGCGGGGAAAAGGTGTAGCCGTGTTCGGTGACCGTCAGGGTGACGATGGCCGTACCGGGCGCCGCCAGCGCGTCCTGGACCTCGTCGGGCTGTTCCGCGGCCACCAGCGCCCCGGTGTGCACCGCGGGCACGCTGACTCGGGTGCCGGAGGGCGAGATCTCCACCACCGCGTAGCGCAGTTGCTGCGCGCGCAGCGCCTCGGCCACGGTGGCCGAGCGCCCGGCGACCCCGAGGATGCCCCACGGGCCGTCGGTGTGGTCCAGCGCGGCCGCGGTGTGGACGGCCTGGTGGGCACGGTGGAAGTTGCCGAGCCCCAGATGCACGATGCCGGTCTCGGTGGGCGGCCGCCGCGGGGTGAGCACGGACGCGGCGGCGGTGCTGCGGTCCAGGCGCGGCAGGCGCGCCGGAGTGGCCAGCGTGGTGGGGGGCGTGGTCATGGGGGAGATCCTCACCAATCCGTCATCGAGCCGTCGCGCCGTCGCGCGACCGGCAGGTAGGCGGGTTCGTACGGAAAGCGGGCGGCGAGCGTTTCGTCCACCTCGACTCCGAGACCGGGCCGGTCGCCCGGGTGCAGATGTCCGTCGGCGTAGGACCACGCGTGCCCGAACACCTCGTGCACGAGCGGCTCGTATCCCATGTACTCCTGGATGGCGAAGTTCGGCGTGGCCAGGCCCACGTGCAGCGACGCGGCCAGCGCCACCGGGGACACGTCCGAGGGGCCGTGCGGCCCGAGCCGTATCTGCCAGATCTCGGCGAGGGCCGCGATCCGCCGCAGATGGCTGATCCCGCCCGCGTGGCTCACACAGGTCCGCACGAAGTCGATCAGCTGCTCGGTGATCAGCGACTGGCATTCCCAGACCGTGTTGAACACCTCGCCGATCGCCAGCGGCACGGTGGTGTGCTGCCGTACGTGCCGCAGCACCTGCTGGTTCTCCGCGGGGGTGACGTCCTCCAGCCAGAACAGGTCCACGTCCTCCAGCGCGCGCCCGAGCCGGGCGGCCTGGCCGGGGGTGAGCCGGTGGTGCGCGTCGTGCAGCAGCTTCAGTTCGGGCCCGACATGGTCCCGTACGGCGGTGAGCACCTTCGGCGCGTGCCGGAGGTAGGCGTCGGTGTCCCACACCTCCTCCGCCGGGGCGGCGCCGCGCCCGGCCGGTTCGTACCCCCGGCCGCTCCGGCTCACCCCGTACACCGTGTCCAGGCCGGGGACACCGCTCTGCGCCCGCACGGCGCGGAACCCCTCCTCGCGCCGGGCGTCGATCGATTCCAGCAGCTGCGGGACGTCCCAGCCGGTGGCATGGGTGTAGGTGAGGATCCGGTCGCGGACCGCGCCGCCGAGCAGCTGGTAGACGGGCTGGCCGGTGGTCTTGCCCTTGATGTCCCACAGGGCCATGTCCACCGCGCCGATGGACGTCATCGTCACCGGGCCGCGCCGCCAGTAGACCCCGCGGTAGAGGTACTGCCAGGTGTCCTCGATGCGCGCCGGGTCGCGGCCGATGAGCAGCGGCGCCACATGGTCCCGCAGATACGAGGCGACGGCCAGCTCACGGCCGTTGAGCGTGGCGTCGCCCCAGCCGACGAGGCCCTCGGTGGTGGTGATCTTGAGCGTGACGAAGTTGCGGCCGGGGCTGGTCACCAGCACCTCGGCGGCGGCGATGGTGTCGCTCTCGGGCGTCGCGGTCATCGGGCCACCGCCACCACGTTGCGCAGCGGCTCGCCGCTTGCCAGCCGGCCGATGTTGGCGGTGATGTCGGCGGCGCGGCGGATGAAGGTCTGCCGGGTGAGGCCGGAGGAGTGGGGCGTCATCAGTACGTTGTCCAGCGTTTCGAAGGGATGCCTGCTGGGGGCGCCGGTGTGTCCGCTCGTCGGGTACCGGTACCAGACGTCGAGCGCCGCTGCCCCGATGGTGTGGGTGCTCAGCGCCTCGTACAGCGCGTCCTCGTCCACGACGGGACCGCGTCCGACGTGGACCAGCGCCGCGGACGGGCGCATCCGGGACAGCTCGGCCTCGCCGATGAGCCCGGTGGTCTCCGGTGTGTGCGGCGCCGACACCACGACCACGTCGGAGGTGTCCAGCAGCGCGCCGAGGTCGTCGATGGTCCCGGACCAGGTCAGCCCCTCGGCCGTCGCGTCCACCTCGCCCCGCCGGGTGACCGCCACGCCGCTCGCGCCGAACGTCCGGAACCCCTGCCAGCAGCGGGCGCCGATGTGGCCGAAGCCGACGAAGCCGATGGTGGCCGCGGACAGCGAGTCCATCCAGGGGGAGTGCGGATCGTGTGCGGGGGAGTCCCACAGCCCGCGGCGCAGTGCGTCGTGCTGGCGCAGGAAGCCGCGCCGCAGCAGGATCGCGGCCGATACGGCGTATTCGGCGATCGCGTCCTCGTGGTGGAAGGTGTTGGCCACCCGGGTCCCGGGCGGCAGCGCGGTCAGATCGATCTCGTCCGTTCCCGCACCGGCCGTGTGGACCAGCCGGAGCCGGGTGGCGAGGGCGGCCGTCCGGGCGGTGCACTGCCCCGCCACCAGCACGTCCGCGTGCGGCACCGCGGCCTCGACCGCCTCGGCGTCCTTGGGCTCGGGCCAGCTGACGACCGTACCCGCAGGAAGGGCGGCCTCGAACTCGTCGCGCAGCGGACGCAGATTGGCGTCGGCGACCACCACGGTCAGGGGCTCGGGGGTCATGGCGTTCCCTTTTCCGCCGCCACCGCGGCCCCTGCCTGGACGGAGTGCGGTGCCGGGCCGGTGGACCCGCGCACGATGAGCTGGGTGGGCAGCCGCAGGGTGCGGGGCATCTGCCGCTCGCCGCCGAGGACCTGACCCAGCAGCTCGTGGCTGAGCGCGCCGGCCCGGGCCATCGGCACCGCGATGCTGGTCAGGGACGGCTGCGCCACTTCGGCGAAGGGGATGTCGTCGACGCCGATGACGCTCAGCCGCTGGGGAACGCCCAGCCCCAGCGCCCGGGCGCCGGAGATGACGCCCAGGGCCATCAGATCGTTGTGCGCGATCACGGCGGACGCTCCCGAGGCCATGACGCTCGCCGCTGCGGCCGTGCCGCCCGCCACCGTCTCCGACTGCCAGCCCAGCAACTCCAGCTCGAGACCGACGCGTTCGGTCTCGGCGCGGATCAGCGCGACCCGGTGCGCGTTGGACCACGAGCGCTGCATGCCCTGGACGTAGGCGATCCGCCGATGGCCGAGCGCGGACAGGTATTCCACGGCCTGGCGCATCCCGTGGGCGGCGTCGGCGATCACACAGTCGGCGCCGGCCGTCTCCCGGTTGACCAGCACGGCGGGCGTCCGTCCGCACAGGTCCAGGACCTCGTCCGCCTCCAGCCGGGGCGAACACACGATCAGCCCGTCCGCCTGCCCCGTCATGTGCGCGATCACCTCGCGCTCCCGGTCCGGGCTCAGATCGGTGTCGGCGAGCACGACGGTCTGCCGACGGCGCCAGCCCTCGCCCTGGGCGGCCTTTACGAAGGCCCCGAACACGGGGTTGGCGATGTCGGGGACGACGACGGCGACCGTGGCGGTCTCCGTGTCGGTGAGGGGCTCGGCGGCGCGGGCGGCCACCGGTGGTTCGTATCCCAGTTCTTGGGCAACGGCCAGGATCTTGCGCAAGGTCTGCGGTCCCAGCCGGTCCGGGTTGCTGAACGCCCGGGAGGCCGTGGACAGCGCCACGTTGGCGCTCTTGGCGACGTCGGTGAGGGTGGGGGCCATGGCGGCCCGCTACCGGCGTGAGGAGAGGTTGCGGGTGAACGACATAGTGCATGGTGTTCACCGTTGCGCAACCTTGTCAACGGTTGCCGAAGTATTGGCAAGGCCCCGGTCCGGTGGCCTGAATCTTCCACCGGACCGGGGCCGTGAGGCCGTGCCTCAGCCGAGGTCGACCAGCAGGTCACCGCCTTCCACCTGCTGGATGCTGTTGATGGCCACCCGGGAGACCCGGCCGGCCTTCGGCGCGGCGATGGTGGCCTCCATCTTCATCGCCTCGATGGTGGCCACGGTGGCACCCGCCTCGACCTGGTCGCCCTCGGCGACGGTCAGCGTCACCACCCCGGCGAACGGCGCGGCCACATGGCCCGGGTTGTTCTTGTCGGCCTTCTCGGTGGCCGGGATGTCGGAGGCCGCCGAGGTG
Source organism: Streptomyces sp. BRA346 (assembly GCF_052851135.1). Taxonomy (NCBI): domain Bacteria; kingdom Bacillati; phylum Actinomycetota; class Actinomycetes; order Kitasatosporales; family Streptomycetaceae; genus Streptomyces; species Streptomyces sp. BRA346. The sequence continues at coordinate 325,252 of NZ_JAIWIH010000002.1, forward strand.
TCCCGGACCTGGATCGGGCGCAGCTGCCCGTTCAGGGTGGACATCACCGTTCGCATACCGCGCTCGTCGGCCTCGCCGATGGCCTCCAGCTCGATGAGCAGCCGCACCCCGGGCTCCAGGTCCACCGTGTACTCCTTCCCCGGGCGGATCCCGTAGAAGAAGTCCTTGCTGTCCAGCACGCTGGTGTCGCCGAACGTCTCCCGGTGGGTCTCGAACTCCTTCGTCGGGCCGGGGAACAGCAGCCGGTTCAGGGTCCGGCGGCGGTCGTCGGCGAGGTGCTGCCGGTCCTCGGCGGACAGCTCCTCCGTCGTGGGCCTGGCCTCCGCCCGCCCCTCCAGCGCCTTGGTGCGGAAGGGCTCCGGCCAGCCACCGGGCGGGCTGCCCAGCTCACCGCGCAGGAAGCCGATCACCGAGTCCGGGATGTCGAACTTGTTGGGCTCGGCCTTGAAGTCCTCCGGCGACACCCCGGCGCCCACCAGGTGCAGCGCGAGGTCGCCGACGACCTTCGAGGACGGGGTGACCTTCACGAGGTGGCCGAGCATGCGGTCGGCGGCGGCGTACATCGCCTCGATGTCCTCGAAGCGGTCGCCGAGGCCGAGCGCGATGGCCTGGGTGCGCAGGTTGGACAGCTGGCCGCCGGGGATCTCGTGGTGGTACACCCGCCCGGTCGGCGAGGCGAGGCCCGCCTCGAACGGTGCGTAGATCTTGCGCACGCTCTCCCAGTACGGCTCGAGACCGCCGATCGCCTCCAGGTCGAGCCCGGTGGGCCGCTCGGAGTGGTCGGTGGCGGCCACGATCGCCGACAGCGAGGGCTGCGAGGTGGTGCCCGCCATGGACGCCACCGCCCCGTCCACCGCGTCCGCACCGGCCTGGATCGCGGCCAGATAGGTGGCGAGCTGTCCGCCCGCGGTGTCGTGGGTGTGGATGTGCACGGGCAGGTCGAACTCCCGGCGGAGCGCGGACACCAGCTTCGCGGCGGCCGGGGCGCGCAGCAGCCCCGCCATGTCCTTGATGGCCAGCACGTGCGCGCCCGCGTCCACGATCTGCTGGGCGAGCCGCAGGTAGTAGTCCAGGGTGTACAGCTTCTCCGACGGGTCGGACAGGTCGCTGGTGTAGCACAGCGCCACCTCGGCGACCGCGGTGCCGGTGCTCCGCACCGCCTCGATGGCGGGCCGCATCTGCCCGACGTCGTTGAGCGCGTCGAAGATGCGGAAGATGTCGATGCCGGTGGCGGTGGCCTCGTGGACGAAGGCGTCCGTCACCTCGGTCGGGTACGGGGTGTATCCGACGGTGTTGCGGCCGCGCAGCAGCATCTGGAGACAGATGTTGGGCACCGCCTCGCGCAGCGCCGCCAGCCGCTCCCAGGGGTCCTCGGCGAGGAACCGCAGCGCCACGTCGTAGGTGGCGCCGCCCCAGCACTCCAGCGACAGCAGCTCCGGCACGGTGTGCGCCACCGCCGGGGCCACGGCGAGGAGGTCCTTGGTACGTACGCGGGTGGCCAGCAGCGACTGGTGCGCGTCCCGGAACGTGGTGTCGGTGACCCCGATCCGCGGCGACTCGCGCAGCCACCGGGCGAAGCCCTCCGGGCCCAGCTCGGTGAGGGTCTGCTTGGATCCGGCGGGCGGCGCCCCGTCCGGCACCTGCGGCAGCTTCCCGGCCGCGTCGATCAGCTGGGGCCGGGGGCCGTGCGGCTTGTTGACCGTGATGTCGGCGAGATAGGTGAGCAGCTTGGTGCCGCGGTCGGCGGAGTGCCGCGCGGTCAGCAGATGCGGCCGCTCCTCGATGAACGACGTGGTGACGTGCCCGGCCCGGAAGTCCGGATCGTCCAGCACGGCCTGGAGGAACGGAACGTTGGTGGACACCCCGCGGATACGGAACTCGGCCACCGCGCGCCGGGCCCGCCCGATGGCGTGGTCGAAGTCGCGGCCCCGGCAGGTCAGCTTCACCAGCATCGAGTCGAAGTGGGCGCTGATCTCGGCACCGGCGTGGGTGGTGCCGCCGTCGAGGCGGATGCCCGAGCCGCCCGGCGAGCGGTAGGCGCTGATCATGCCGATGTCCGGGCGGAAGCCGTTGGCCGGGTCCTCGGTGGTGATCCGGCACTGGAGCGCGGCGCCGCGCAGATAGACGGTGTCCTGCGACAGACCGAGGTCGCGCAGGGTCTCCCCGCTCGCGATCCGCATCTGCGACTGGACGAGGTCGACATCGGTGATCTCCTCGGTCACCGTGTGCTCGACCTGGATCCGCGGGTTCATCTCGATGAAGACGTGGTTGCCCTCGCGGTCCAGCAGGAATTCCACCGTGCCCGCGTTGCGGTAGCCGATCTGCCGGGCGAACTTCACCGCGTCCCCGCAGATCCGCTCGCGCAGCTCCGGGTCGAGGTGGGGCGCGGGCGCCATCTCGATGACCTTCTGGTGGCGGCGCTGCACCGAACAGTCCCGCTCGAACAGGTGCATGACATTGCCCTCGGCATCGGCGAGGATCTGCACCTCGATGTGGCGGGGCTCGACGACCGCCTTCTCCAGGAAGACCGTCGGATCGCCGAACGCCGACTCCGCCTCGCGGGCCGCCGCCTCGATCGACTCGCGCAGCAGCCGGGGCTCCTCGACCCGCCGCATCCCGCGCCCGCCACCGCCCGCGACGGCCTTGACGAACACCGGGAAGCCCAGCTCCTCCGCCGCCCGTACCAGCTCGTCCACGTCCGAGGAGGGCTCCGAGGAGCCGAGCACCGGCACCCCCGCCGCCCGGGCCGCCGCCACCGCCCGCGCCTTGTTGCCGGTCAGCTCCAGCGTCTCCGCGCTCGGGCCGACGAACGTGATCCCCGCCTCCTCGCACGCCCGCGCGAGGTCGGGGTTCTCGGACAGGAAGCCGTATCCCGGGTACACCGCGTCGGCCCCGGCCTGCCGCGCCGCGGCGACGATCTCCTCGACGGACAGATAGGCCCGCACCGGATGGCCCGGCTCGCCGATCTCGTACGCCTCATCGGCCTTCAGCCGGTGCAGCGAGTTGCGGTCCTCGTGGGGGAACACCGCGACCGTCCTCGCTCCCAGCTCATAGCCGGCGCGGAACGCCCGAATGGCGATCTCTCCTCGGTTGGCGACCAGCACCTTGCGGAACATGTGCGTATCCCTTCCTACTGCCCGTCCTACTGCCCGGTACGAACACAGCCTGCTCGCGACACTACTGCTGCCCAGCGCGCCGGACGGCACCCTTGTGATCCAGTTCGCACCTCGGGCATGGTGCCCGGGGGACCGAACGGCGTTCCCCGGAAGAGTCCGCAGGCTGCTGCCGAGGAGGACCATCGTGAGTGCCCCGTCGTCCGCGCCCCATCAGGCCCACCAGGCCCACCAGGCCCCGCTGTACCCCAAGCAGCGCGCCAACTACGTCGATCCCGCGCCCGCACTGATCACCGGCCCCGCCATCAGCCCGCTCCGGTTCGTCGGCGGCAGTACGGGATGGCTGGTCACCGGGTACCACGAGGCCCGGGAGGTGCTGCGGGATCCGCGCTTCAGCGCCGAGCGGTGGCGCGGCGACGACACCGTGCGGCCCGTCTCGCCGAACGTCCGGGAGAACCGCGGCAACGGGCCGGGGTCGTTCCTGAGCATGGACGCCCCCGAACACGGCCACTATCGCGGGTTACTCACCCGCTACTTCACCGTACGGCGGATGCGCGCCCTCGAACCCCGCATCGACGGCATCGTCACCGACTGCCTGGACGCCCTCCAGGCCGCCGGAAAACCGGCCGACCTGGTGGAACACTTCGCGCTGCCGGTGCCCTCGCTGGTGATCTGCGAAATGCTCGGCGTGCCCTACGCGGAGCGTGAGACCTTCCAGCGGGCCAGCGCGCAGATCCTGGTCCAGGACCAGTCGGGCGGCCAGTTCGACCAGGGGATGCGCACGATCACCGGCTTCCTCGGCGAGCTGACCGCCGCCAAGCGGCGCGCCCCCCAGGACGATCTGATCTCGTACCTCACCTCCGTCGGCGAGCTGTCCGACGTCGAGATCAACAACATGGCGGCGCTGCTGCTGATCGCCGGCCACGAGACCACCACCAACATGCTCAGCCTCGGCACCTTCGTCCTGCTCCAGAACCCGGAGCAGATGCGGCGGCTGCGCGAGGACGACGCGCTGGTGCCCGGCGCCGTCGAGGAGTTGCTGCGCTACCTGAGCATCGTCAACGCCTTCCCGGTCCGGATCGCGCTGGAGGACGTCGAGATCGGCGGCGTCACCGTCACGGCGGGCCAGAGCGTGGCGGTCTCGGTTCCGGCCGTGAACCGGGACCCCGCACTGGTGGACGAGCCCCACAGGCTCGACGTCGGCCGCCCCCGCAGCAGCCACCTCGCGTTCGGATACGGCATCCACCAGTGCCTCGGCGCGAACCTGGCCCGGATCGAGCTCGCGGCGGGCTACCGCGGACTGCTCGGCCGGTTCCCGGACCTCGCGCTCGCGGTGGCGCCGGAGGAGGTGCGGATGCGCAGCGACATGGTCATCTACGGAGCCCACGAGCTGCCCGTCACCTGGTGATCGGCCGATCATCCGAGACTTGACAAAACTTCTTGCCGCACCGGCAAATGGGAGGATGGCAGACGAGGACATTCCCGAGGCGCTGAACGCCGTCGGCCCGCGGCTGCGGGCGTTGCGGCGGGAGCGCGGAGCCACCCTGGCCCAGCTGAGCGAGACCACCGGGATCTCGCTCTCCACCCTCTCGCGGCTGGAATCGGGGCAGCGCAAGCCCACCCTGGAACTGCTGCTGCCCCTGGCCAAGGCCTACGGCGTCCAGCTGGACGAACTGGTCGGCGCGCCGCCCACCGGCGACCCCCGCATCCATCCCCGCCCCTTCACCCGGCACGGACAGACGTTCGTGCCGCTGACCCGCTACCTCGGCGGGCTGCACGCCTACAAGCAGATCCTGCCCGGCCGGAAGACGGGCGCCGACGCCCGGCCTTCGCAGGCGGTGCACGAGGGGTACGAGTGGCTGTACGTCCTCTCCGGCAAGCTGCACCTCGCCCTCGGCGAGCACGATCTGATCCTCACCTCGGGCGAGGCCGCCGAGTTCGACACCCGTACGCCCCACGGCTTCGCCAGCGCGAGCGCACAGCCCGTCGAGTTCCTCAGCCTCTTCGGCGCCCAGGGCGAGCGCATGCATGTGCGCGCCCGCCCCACGGCGACTGAGCCGGGGCGCGGTCACCCGGCGTAGACGTCCTCCACGTAGCGGCCCTCGGCCATCAGGGCGTCCAGCCACCGCTGCGCCGCCGCGTCGTCGGCGCCGGGGGTGTGGGCCGCGTACACCGACCGGAAGGCCTCCCGCACCCCGGGGGCCATCCGGGCGCCGTCGCCGCACACGTACACCGCCGCGCCCTCCGCCAGCAGCCGCCAGATCTCCGCGGCGTCGGCGGCGATGCGGTGCTGGACGAAGCGGTGGCCGTCCACCGGGGCCCGGCTGAACGCCGGGCGCATGGACACCGCACCGACCGCCTCGGCGGCGCGCAGCTCCTCGCCGTGCAGATAGTCGGCGTCCGGCGCGTCGCAGCCGAAGTAGCACAGTGCCGGGGCGAGCGGTGCGCCGGACTCCACGAGCGCCCGCCGGTCCGCGATGGTGCCGCGGAAGGGGGCGAGCCCGGTACCGGCGGACACCATGATGACCGGCCGGTCCGGCGCGTGGCCGATGCGGAACGCGTCCCGGCAGGGCTGCACCCGGGCGAGCACGGTGTCCCCGGGCCGCACCGCGTTCAGATGGCCGGAGCCGGTGCCCTGGAAGCCGCTCGCCTCATCGCGCAGCAGCGACACCATCAGATCGACATGGCGCGGCGAGACGGCGGGGGAGGACGAGATCGAGTAGTGGCGCGGCCGCAGCGGCGGCAGCAGCTCCAGCAGCACCGGCCAGGTCAGCGTCTCGCACAGCGCCGGGTTGGACTCGATCAGGTCCAGCAGGGTGCGTATCCCGGGGGTCTGCGCGGCGAGCGCCGCCTTCTCCGGCGGGCAGGGATTCAGCTCGGCGAGCAGGGCCAGCTGCTCGGCGCTCGGACGGTGGTTCAGCTCCAGGTGGTGGGTCAGCAGCTCCCGCACGCTGACCGGCCGGTCCACGGCCAGACCGCCGCGGCGGGCCGGGCGCGCGGGCACGATGCTCAGCACGGTCTCCGGGTCGGCGTGGAGCAGCTTGGCGGCCCGGGTCACCAGCTCCGGGTCGTTGGCCGGGAGCACGGTGAGGTGGTCGGCGGTGCGGTACGCGACCCCCTCGGGCAGGGCCAGCCGCACGAACCGCTTGACGCGCGCGTACGACGGATCGCTCAGGCTGCCCGTCTCGGTGACCTCCATCGCCACCATGCCGTGCTGCCGCGCCGATGCGTCCAGCGGCCCGCCGGTGACCTCGGTGACGGTGTACGCCGGGCCGTCGTCCGCCGCGTCCGCGGCCGGGGCCGCGCCCACGGTGGCCGGGTCGCCGTGGCGCTCCAGCAGCGCGGTGCGCAGCCGCTCGGTGAAGTCCCGCACCGTGCCGCTGAGATCGCCCGAGGCGTCGGCCGCGGCCCGGTCGATCAGCCGGGTGGCGCCGAGGGCGGCCAGCCGCTCGTCGATCAGAGTCGGCACGCGCTGGTAGGTGGCGGCCCAGTTGCGGTCGCCGACGCCGAGCACCGCGTACGCGACGCCGTCCGCCGCGCCCGGCTCGGCCGTCTCCAGCCAGGCCAGGAACGCGGCGGCGTCATCGGTGGGCTGCCCGTTGTAGGAGGCGGCGGTGATGACCACCGGGCGGTCGGTGGGCAGCCCGCCTGCGTACGCGTCGAGCGGGGCGACCTCGGTGGCGCAGTCCAGGCCGTCCGCGTCGGCGGCCAGATCCTCGGCGAAGGAGCGGCAGGTGCCGAAGTTGGTGCCGTACAGCAGCAGCGCACCGGTGTCCTGGCGCACCCGGCTCGGCAGCGAGGCGTCCCGTACGGGCGCGCTTGTCGCCACCGCGGCGGCCGCCGCCACCGCCCGCTCCTCCGGGGTACGCGGGATCAGCCGCAGGGTGAGGCCCTCGGGCTTGAGGGTGAGCGACTCCTTGACGTGGAGCCGGTAGTCCGCGTGGTCGATCAGCCGGTAGCGGTGCACCAGCATCGCGAGCAGCATGGTGGCCTCGTGCAGCGCGAACTGCCGCCCGATGCAGGCCCGTTCACCGGTACCGAACGGCTTGTACGCGTGCACCGGACGCGCCGCCTCGGCCTCCGGGTCGAAGCGCGACGGGTCGAACAGCTCCGGGTTGTCGCCCCACACCGCGGCGCGGTGCAGCATCGGGGTGAGCACGATGGCGGGCTGCCCGGCCCGCATCGGAATGCGCCCGCCGAGCATCGTGTCCTCGCGCGCCTGCCGGGAGAACGCGGCCGCGGTCGGCCACAGCCGCAGCGCCTCGTTCAGCACCTGGCGGGTGTAGCGCAACAGCCCCACCTGCTCGAACGTCGGCTCCGGGTTCGCGTCGGCGCCGAACAGCGCGTCCGCCTCCCGCTGCACCCGGCGCAGCTCGCCCGGATTCTTGGCGAGGTAGTGGAGGGCGAAGGACAGCGCGCCCGAGGTGGTCTCGTGACCCGCGATCAGGAAGGTGATCACCTGGTCCCGGATGTTGGCGTGGTCCAGTGGGGTGCCGTCGGACGGATGCGTGGACCTGAGCATCAGCCCCAGCAGATCGTCGGTGCCCGTCTCGCCCGCGGCGACCCGCGCCTGGATCACCTCGTCGACGACGGACGTGAGGTACGCCGTATCGGCGCGGAACGCCTCGTCCTGCTCGCTGTAGTCCACGTCCGGGCGGCGCGCCACCTTGCGCATGCTCCACTCCAGGCAGCGCACCATGGCTTGCACGAACGGATGCGGCTCCGCGCGGTCGAACGAGCCGAAGTCGTAGCCGAACCCGGCCAGCCCGATGGTGTCCAGCGTCATCCGCGTCATGTCGTCCGTCACCGCGACCGGCTCGCCGCTCGCCGCGCGGGCGTCCCACGCGTCGAGCACCCGCCGCGCCACCTGGAGCATCACCGGGTGGTAGGTGCGCATCGAGCCGAGCGCGAAGGCGGGCATCAGGATGTCGTGCGCCTTCGCCCAGTTCGGCTCGTCGTTGTACGCGGTGAACAGCCCGTCGTGGGTGAACTCCCGGACGTTCTCCAGCGACTGGTTGACGAACTTGGCGAACCGCTGGTCGTCGCACAGCTCGGCCACCAGGTCGGGGTCGCTGACGAACAGTATGTCGGTGCCGTGCAACCGGCGCCGCAGCACCGGGCCATGGGCCCGCGTCAGCTCCATGGCCTGCTGGACCGGCGTGTTGTTGGTCCGCGCGGAGATGTCGACCAGCGGGACGCCGTCGGAGCTGTCGCCCTCGGCGGTCCCGGCCGGAAGGAGGGGGGGTTCGGTCATGACGATGCGATGCCTTCCATGCGAGGGGATGTCTCCAGCGTCGCCCCGCCGACCCGGGCCGCCCGCCCGTCGCACTACATGATTTTGTAGTGCCGGACGGTGTGATCGACTTGCGCACGCGCCGTTCGCGGTGTCAAGAGGAGTGACGTACGAGAGCGAGGTCCGGCATGGACGAGCCCGAGGTGCCGGAAGAGGCCAGGAAGATCCTCGGCGGCGAGGACTGGGTCGTCTGGCGCAACCGCTCGCTGCTGCTCTTCGACCGGGTCCCGGTGCCGTGCGCGGTGTGCCGCACGGACGGCGAGGTCCTGATGGCCAATCCGGCGATGGCGGCCGAATGGGGCACCGCCCCCGGGCAACTGTCGGGGCGCAACGTCCTGGAGCTGTTCCACCCCAACGCGGCCGCCCAGGTGCACCGCATCGTCGAGGCGGTCCGGCTCGGCCGCCGCTCCCGCTATCCGATGGAGGTGCGGTGGCAGTCGCCGGACGGGGCGCGGCGGTACGGCGAACTGACCGCGGACACCGTGAGCGACACCGACAGCCCGATGTGGCTGCTGGTGCTGCTGCGGGTGCTCGGCGAGGAACCCCGGCCGCGGGGCGGTGGCGCGGCGGACCCGGCCCCCGAGGAGGCGGAACGGGCCGCCCCCATCGAGGTCCGGATCCTCGCGCTCGCGGCGGGCGGCCACACCACCGCCCAGATGGCCCGGCAGACCGGGCTCACGGTGGACGGCGTCAACTACCACCTCACCCGGCTCTCCCGCCGCTGGGGCGTCGGCAACCGCGCGGAGCTGGTGGCCCGGGCGTACGTGCTCGGCGTGCTGGCCCCGGGCGTCTGGCCGCCGGAACCCGCCTGACGCTTCCTGCCCTGACGGCGGTTCAGCCGCGAATGGTCACCCCGTGGTGGGTACGCAGCCGCCGCAGCTCCCACAGCGACAGCGCGGTCACCGACAGCGGACCGCCGAACGCTGCGGCCAGCTGGGCGGGCAACGGCCCGTGGGGCAGCCCGTCCGACAGCAGGTTGAAGCCCGCGATCAGCCACACCAGCACCGCGGTGAGCACGGGTGGCAGCGCGGCGTGCACATAGGCGGTGTTGAAGGCGCTGCGCGCGACGTACGCGGAGGACAGGACGAGGAACACCAGCGTCCACGGCAGCCCCACCATCAGCGGCAGGCCGACCACGAACAGCATCACGCCGTGCAGCCCGTGCAGCAGCGTCGTCTGGCCCACCACATAGATGAAGGCACCGAAGGCCGCCAGGATCAGCACATACCAGCCCACTGTCTTGAGCGGGCCGCTCAACCGGGAGCGCAGCTCCGGTCGCCGGTGCGGGGGCGCGTAGAGGATGAAGCCGAACACGACCAACGGGCCGGTGAGCAGGAGCAGGAGCGGGGTCGCGAAGAGATTGGCGGCACCGTCGCTCGCCGCACCGCTCCAGCCGCCGTCCGCCCCGTACATGTAGATGAGCGCCAGGCTCGCGACGATACCGAGAACGGAGCGGGTGAGCTGGACCTGGTCGACGAGGTGGTCCCGGACCCGCCCGCCCCCCTCCTGGTCGAACAGCCGCTTCGCCACGCGGTTCGCCGAACGGACCAGCGGGATGAGCGGCGAGAGCAGCCACCACCGACGGCGGCGCACCGGGGCCGGCGGATACGGGCGGGGCGGCTGCGGAGGCATACCGTACGGGGCCGGTGGTGGCGGACCGTAGGGGTTCGGCGGTGGCGGGCCGTAGTACGGATTCTGCGGCGGCGGCCCGTATGGATCGGGTGCGGGAGGCGGCCCGTACGGCCCGCCTCCCTGTCCAGGATTGTTCGGCGGCTGCCATCCCCCCGTAGCCACGCGCACTCCTCTCTCGACATGTGCCGTGGCGGCGAATTGTAGCCATCGTCCGTCGTCGCACCCTGGCCAGGGATAGTGCAATATGACATGCTACCGACCATGACCGGTACGAGTTCCCGACCCGGCATTCCCCGCCCCCCGGATGTGCTCGTCATCGGCGCGGGCATCATCGGCGCGGCCTGCGCGTATTACTGCACGTCAGCGGGGTTGCGCGTGAGCGTGGTGGAGCGCGGCGCGATCGGTGGCGGAACCACCGGTGCGTGCGAGGGCAACATCCTGGTGTCCGACAAGGAGACCGGGCCCGAACTGGATCTGGCGCTGCTGTCCTCCAGGCTGTGGCGGGAAATCCGGGACGATCTCGGCGCCGACGCCGTGGAGTACCACGCCAAGGGCGGTGTGGTGGTGGCCGGTTCGGATGCCACCGCCCGCGGGCTGCGGAGGCTCACCGCCGAGCAGCGCGCGGCCGGGGTCGAGGCCGTGGACGTCCGCGCGGACGAACTGGCCGAGCTGGAGCCCAACCTGACCCGGGAGGTGGCGGGCGGTGCCCACTACCCACAGGACGCGCAGGTCCAGCCCGTGCTGGCCGCCGCACACCTGCTGCGCCACGCCCGCGCCCGGGGCGCGACCGTCCACACCGGGGTGAACGTGACCGGCTTCCTCCGGGACCGGCAGGGCGCCGTCACCGGCGTGCGCACCGACTCGGCCACCCTGTCCGCCCTGCCCGCCCGATGGGTCGTCAACGCCGCGGGCACCTGGGCCGGGCAGCTCGCCGACCTCGCCGGGGCGCCGGTGCCGGTGTTACCCCGCAAGGGGTTCATCCTGGTCACCGAGCCGCTGCCGCGCGTCGTACGGCACAAGGTGTACACCGCCGAGTACGTGGCCAACGTCGCCAGCGACGACGCCGGTCTGGAGACCTCGGTGGTGGTCGAGGGCACCCGGGCGGGCACCGTCCTGATCGGCGCCAGCCGGGAGCGCGTGGGCTTCGACCGCACGGTGGCGCTGCCCGTGCTGCGGAAGCTGGCGGACCAGGCCATCGGCCTTTTCCCGTTCCTCTCCGACGTGGCGCTGCTCCGCAGCTACCTGGGCTTCCGCCCCTACTGCCCCGACCATCTGCCGGTGATCGGGACCGACCCCCGGGCCCCGGGCCTCGTCCACGCCTGCGGCCACGAGGGCGCCGGGATCGGCCTGGCCCCCGCCACCGGCCATCTGGTCGCCCAGCTGCTCACCGACCGGGCACCGGATCTGCCCCTCACCCCGTTTCGCCCGCAGCGATTCGCGGAGGCCGCCGCATGAACCGGACCCCCTTCACCTTCCGCTTCGACGGCCGGACCATCGCGGCCGAGCCCGGCCAGAGCATCGCGGCCGCGCTCATCGCCGACGGGCAGCGCTCCTGGCGCCGCACCCGCGAAGGCGGCCGCCCGCGCGGGATGTTCTGCGGCATCGGCGTGTGCTTCGACTGCCTGGTGACCGTCAACGGGCGCCCGAACCACCGCGCGTGCCTGGTCGAGGCCGCCCCGGGGGACGTGGTGGAGACCCAGGAGGGAGCGGGCCGTGCCCACCTCGCCTGCTGAGACTGCTGAACCCGCTCGGCCTGCGGGCGTCCCGTACGACATCGCGGTGCTCGGCGCCGGGCCCGCCGGGCTGTCCGCTGCCACCGCCGCGGCGGCCCACGGCGCCCGGGTCGCGCTGCTGGACGCAGGCCCCCGCCCCGGTGGCCAGTACTGGCGCCACCGCCCCGCCGACGACGGCGCCGCGCACCGCGACTGGCCCGCCTTCGAGCGGCTGCGCATGGCTCTGGAGACGTATCACGCCCGGCTCGACCACCTGCCCGGCCACACCATCTGGCACGTGGAGCGCACCGCCGACGGCTTCGCCACCCACGCCCTGAGCGACGGTGTGTCCCGCGAGGTGGTCAGCCGTACCGTCGTCGTGGCCACCGGCGCCTACGACCGCCAACTGCCCTTCCCCGGCTGGACCCTGCCCGGCGTCTACACCGCCGGTGGGGTGCAGGCCCTGCTCAAGGGGCACGGCGTCGTCGCGGGTCGGCGCGTCGTCGTCGCCGGGACCGGGCCCTTCCTGCTGCCGGTGGCTGCGGGCCTGGCCGAGGCGGGGGCCACGGTCCTCGGCGTCTTCGAGGCCGGACGGCCCACCGCCTTCGCCCGCCACCCGCTCACCACCCTCCGCGCCGCCGCCAAACTCGGTGAGGCCACCCACTATCTGCGGACGCTGCGGCGCCACCGGATCCCGTACCGCACCCGCACCACGGTGGTCCGCGCCGAGGGGACGGACAGCGTCACCGGGGCGGTGGTGGCGCGGCTCGACGACCGGTGGCGGATCGTGCCCGGCACCCGGCGGCGGCTGGAGTGCGACACGGTGGCCGTGGGGTACGGCTTCACCCCGCAGACCGAGCTTCCGCTCCAGCTCGGCTGCGCGATGCACCGGGACGCCGACGGCAGCCTGACCGCCCGCGTGGACACCCGGCAGCGCTCCACCGTGCCCGGTGTCTATGTGGCGGGTGAGGCCTGCGGGGTCGGCGGAGCCCAACTCGCCTGCACCGAAGGGGAGCTGGCCGGGCTGCACGCGGCGTACGCCACCACCGGCGCCCGCCCCGACCCGCGCAGGATCGCCCGGCTGGTGCGGCTCCGGGCCGCCCGGCGCGGCTTCGCCGCCGCGCTGCACGCGGCGTATCCGGTGCGGCCCGGCTGGCGGGAGTGGCTGACCGAGGACACCGTCGTCTGCCGCTGCGAGGAGGTGACCGCCGGTGCCATCCGCCAGGTGGTGGAGGAGCTGGGGGCCACCGATCCCCGGGCGGTGAAGCTGTGCGCGCGCCCCGGGATGGGCCTGTGCCAGGGGCGGGTGTGCGGCTATGCCACCGCCGCCCTGACCGCCGCCCACGCCGGACGCGACGTCACCGAGGACGACCTGCGCGGGCTGGCGAGCCGACCCGTCGCCCAGCCGGTGCCGCTCGGACTGCTGAGGAACGCGACCGTGTCACATCACGACGAGGAGGGCGCATGAACGCACAGGCCGAGCCATGGCACGGGGTGCTCGTCGCGACGGCGTTGCCGCTGCGCGAGGACCCGACCGGCCGGTTCGCGGTCGACTTCGACGGCTACGCCGAACACCTCACCTGGCTCGCGGAGAACGGCTGTCACGGTGTCGTCCCCAACGGCTCGCTCGGCGAGTACCAGACCCTGACCGCCGAGGAGCGGGCCCGCGTGGTCACCACCGCCGTCGGGGCCGCCCCCGAGGGCTTCACCGTGATGCCCGGCGTGGCGGCCTACGGCGCGGACGAGGCCCGGCGCTGGGCCGAGCAGGCGGCCGAGGCGGGCGCCCCGGCCGTGATGCTGCTGCCGCCCAACGCCTACCGCGCCGACGAACGCGCGGTGCTGGCCCACTACCGGGAGGTGGCCCGGGCCGGGCTGCCCGTGGTGGCGTACAACAACCCCATCGACACCAAGGTCGACCTGGTGCCCGAGCTGCTGGCGGAGCTGTACCACGAGGGGCTGATCGTGGCGGTGAAGGAGTTCACCGGCGACGTCCGCCGAAGCTACCGGATCCATGAACTGGCCCCGGGGCTCGACGTGTTGTGCGGCAGCGACGACGTGGCGCTGGAACTGGCCGTGGCCGGGTCGCCCGGCTGGATCGCCGGCTACCCCAACGCCTTCCCGCGCGCCTGCGCCGAGCTGTGGCGGGCCGCCGCCGCGGGCGACCTCAACCTGGCGCTGCCGCTCTACCGCACCCTGCACCCGCTGCTGCGCTGGGACGCCAGGACCGAGTTCGTCCAGGCGATCAAGTTCAGCATGGACATCGCCGGGCGCTACGGCGGACCCTGCCGGCACCCGCGCGTACCGCTCACCGCCGAACACGCCGACACGGTGCGCAAGGCCACCGAGAAGGCCCTCGCGGAAGGGCTCGTCTGAACCCATGCGCAGCGACCGGGTCTTCCACGCCGTCGACTCGCACACCGAAGGGATGCCGACCCGCGTCATCACCGGCGGCGCCGGGGTGATTCCCGGCGCCACCATGTTCGACCGGCGCCGGTACTTCATGGCACACCTCGACCACATCCGCCGGTTCCTCATGAACGAGCCGCGCGGCCACTCGGCGATGAGCGGGGCCATCCTCCAGCCGCCGACCCGCCCCGACGCCGACTGGGGCGTGCTCTTCATCGAGACCTCCGGCTGTCTGCCGATGTGCGGACACGGCACCATCGGCGTCGCCACCGTCCTGGTGGAAACCGGCATGGTGGCGGTCGAGGAGCCGGTCACCACCATCCGGCTGGACACCCCCGCCGGGCTGGTCGTGGTGGACGTGGCCGTCGAGCGGGGCGCGGCCCGCGGGGTGACGCTGCGCAACGTGCCCTCGTTCGCGCTCGCCCTGGACCGCACCGTGAAGACCGCGGCCTTCGGCGACGTCGGCTACGACATGGCCTTCGGCGGCAACTTCTACGCCATCGTCGACCTGGAGCACCTCGGGATCCCCTTCGAGCGGGCGCACAAGAACCGCATCATGGACGCCGGGCTCGCCATCATGGCCGCCATCAACGACCAGGCGCGCCCGGTCCACCCCGACAACCCCGAGATCAGCGGCTGCCACCATGTGTATCTGGCCGCCCCCGGATCGGACGCCCGGCGCTCCCGGCACGCCATGGCCATCCACCCGGGCATGTTCGACCGCTCGCCCTGCGGCACCGGCACCAGCGCCCGCATGGCCCAGCTGCACACCCGCGGACTGCTGCCGCTGCACACCGACTTCCGCAACGAGTCGTTCATCGGCACCCACTTCACCGGCCGACTGGTCGAGGAGACCACGGTCGGCGGACTGCCCGCGGTGGTGCCCACCGTCACCGGGCGCGCCTGGATCACCGGCACCGCCCAGTATCTGCGCGACCCCGACGACCCGTTCCCCGAAGGCTTCGAGCTGTGAAGAGCCGACCATGAAGATCATCGACGCGGCCTCGGTCGCCGCCGCCGTGCCGATGCGCACCGCGATACGGGCCCTCCAGCAGGCGCTGCGGGACGGGCTCGACCCCGAGGCCGACCCACCCCGCACCGTGGTGCCGGTGGACCACGGCCAGCTGCTGCTGATGCCCGCCGAGGGCCGTAGCTCCCGGGGACGCGCCTACGCGGGCGTCAAGGTGGCCACCGTCGCACCGGACAATCCGGCGCGCGGACTTCCCCGCATCCAGGGGCAGTATCTGCTGCTGGACGCCGAAACCCTCACCCCGCTCGCCCTGCTGGACGGGGTCGCGCTCACCAACCTCCGCACCGCCGCGGTGTCCGCCGCGGCCGCGGACCTGCTCGCCCCACCCGACGCGTCCCGGCTGGTGCTCTTCGGCGGCGGCCCGCAGGCCCGCAGCCACCTGGCCGCGCTGCGCGCGATCCGCCCCCTCACCGAGGTCACCGTCGTCGGCCGCAGCCCGGAGCGGGCACGCCACCTGGCCGCGGGCTTCCCGGAGACCGCCGGGGTCCGCGTCGTGGCCGGGGAGCCGGACGCGGTCGCGGACGCCGATCTGATCGCCTGCTGCACCACGGCCCGCACCCCGCTGTTCGACGGGACCCTGCTGCCCCCGCACGCCACCGTGCTGGCCGTGGGATCGCACGAACCCGGCGCCAGGGAGGTCGACGACCACACCGCCCGCCACGCCACCGTGGTGGTCGAGTCCCGCGCCGCCGCCACCCGGGAGGCGGGCGACCTCATCCAGGTCATCGACCGCGGCCTGCTCGACCCCGCCCAACTGCTGCCCCTCGCCGACCTGGTGCGCGCCACGCCGGGCGGCCCGGCCGTGGTCCCGGGGCGCCCCCGGCTGTTCAAGAGCGTGGGCATGGCATGGGAAGATCTCGTGATCGCCGGTACCGTCCATGAGGCCGCCGCACCCGGCGAGGGCGACAGATGAAGGAGACCGACCGCATGACCGTGGACGACGGGGCCACCGCGCGCCTGCCCTCGCTCCGCGGCCGCCGCAGCCTTCGCGAGGAGATCGCCGAAACCCTCCGCGGCGCGGTGATATCGGGCGAACTGAAGCCCGGCGTCGTGTACTCCGCCCCGAGCCTGGCCGAACACTTCGGGGTGTCCGCGACACCGGTGCGCGAGGCCATGCTCGACCTCTCCAAGGAGGGGCTGGTCGAGACCGCCCGCAACAAGGGCTTCCGGGTCACCCACCTCTCCGCGGCCGAGCTGGACGACATCACCCACCTGCGCGCGCTCATCGAGATCCCGGTGATCCGGCAGATCACCGAGGCGGGCGTCGCCCCCGAGGTCATCGCGCGGCTGCGGCCGCTGGCGGCGGGCATCGAGGACGCCGCGCACCGCCGCGACTTCATCGCCCACGTCACCATCGACATGGAATTCCACCTCACCCTGCTGGCACAGGCCGGGAACAGCAGGCTGGTGGAGACCGTGCGCTCGCTGCGCACCAGCTCCCGGCTCTACGGGCTGCGCACGCTGACCGAGGGCAGCGCCCTGTTCGACTCCTCCCACGAACACGCCGAACTCCTCGACCTCATCGAGGCGGGCGACGCGGACGGCGCCGAGGTCCTGATGCGCCGCCACCTCGGCCACGTCCGCGGCATCTGGGCCGAGGAGAACGCCCCCGACCCCGCCCCGGGAAAGCTCTCCGGGGAGCCGCCCCGGTGAGCGCGTTGCACGAGGCCGAGGAGACCTACCGGCGGATGGCGTACGACACCTTCGCCCGGGACCTCAAGATGGGGTTCAACCTGGGCTTCTGCCGTACGTTCGCGGTCCCCGGGATCGCCCGGGTGCTCGTCTCCACGGGCCGGATGACCCAGCACACCCGGGTCCGCGCCAAGGCCACCGGCGCGATGATGTACGGGCTCTTCGAGCACGGGCTGGACAGCGAGCAGGGCGCCGAGACCATCGCGGCGCTGGGCAAGCTGCACGCCCCGTTCGCCATCGGCGACGACGCCTTCCGCTATGTCCTCGCCTGCTTCGACCTCGCCCCGATGCGCTGGTGCGCGGCCCATGCGTGGCGCGCCCCCACCGACGCCGAGCGGACCGCCTCGCACACCCTCTACCTCGGCCTCGCCGACCGCCTGGGCATACCCGAAGTGCCCGCGACCTGGCGGGAGTTCGAGACCTGGACGAGGGCCTACGAACGTGCGCACTTCGCCGCCACCCCGGAGGGCCGGGAGCTGTGGCAGGCCACCCGCGGCATGCTGGCCGACCGGGTGCCCGGGGTGCTCGGCCCGCTCGCGGGCGCGGCCGCGGACAGCCTGCTCGACGACCCGGCGCGGGACGCCTTCGGTGCCCCGCGGCCCCCGGCCCTGGTCCGCGGCGCCACCCGGGCCGCGCTGCGGGCACGGGCGTGGCGCGGGCGGCGGGCCCACGCCCGGGCGGCGCGGGCCCGGGCGGAGGGCTGAGTCAGCCGGTGGCGAGGCCGTGGACGATGTCCGCGGTCGCCGGGTACAGCCCGCGGTAGCGCGCGTACAGCTCGTCGTAGCGCGCCGTGGTGGCCGGGTCGGGGCGCACCTGGGCGGCGGGCGGATTCCACCGCGCGATCGAGGCGTCCCCGACGGCCGACGCGGCGAGGAACGCCGAACCGAGGCTCGCGCCGATGGTGTGCGTGGGGACGTCCTGGGTCAGCCCGGTGATGTCGGAGACGATCTGCGTCCACAGATGCCCCTGGGCGCCACCGCCCACGGCCACCACCCGGTCGATGCGGCCACCGGCGGCGCGGATCGCCTCCACGTTGTGGCGGACGCCGAAACCGGTGGCCTCCAGCGCGGCGCGGTAGAGATCGCCGCGGGTGTGCGCGAGGGTGAGGCCCGCGAGGACGCCACGGGCCGCGGGGTCGGCGACGGGAGTGCGTTCCCCGTCGAAGTACGGCAGCATCAGCAGCCCGCGCGCCCCCGGGCCCGAGGTCTCCGCCTCGGCCAGCAGCTCGGGGACGGACGGGTCCCCGAACAGCGAGCGCAGCCAGTCGGTGATGGCGCCCGAGGACGCCATGCCACCGGCCAGGTTGCGGGTGCCGGGGAGCGCCCCGACGGTGCCCCACAGGGCGGGGAAGGTGACGCGCTCCTCGACCGTGTTGATCAGGAACATGGTCGAGCCGTACATCAGCATCAGATCACCGGCGTTGTGCGCGTCGCCGCTGACCGCCTCCGCCCAGGCGTCGATGGTGCCGACCGTCACCGGGGTGCCCGCCGTCAGCCCCGTCGCCTCCGCCGCCCGCGGCGACACCCGGCCCGCCACGTCCCCGGACCAGGCGAGCCGGGGCAGTTCGATCCGCCCGGCCAGCCCGTCCGACCAGGGGCGGTACCAGTCGAGGGCGCCGGTGTCGTACAGCGGGGTGCACTGGCTGGCCGAGTGGTGGTCCAGGACGTACTCCCCGGTGAGCCGGTGCACCAGCCATGAGCTGGGCATGAACAGCCGCCGGGCGCGGGCGAAGACACCGGGCTCGTGCCGCGCGAGCCACGCGAGCTTGGGGCCGACGGCCTGGGTGGAGAGCACCGAACCGCAGCGGCGCAGGATCTCCTCGCGGCCCAGCTCGGCCTCCAGCTCGCCGATCTGCTCGGTGGCGCGGGTGTCGATCCCGTACAGCAGGGCCGGGCGCAGCGGCACACCGGCGTCGTCCGTGACCGCGACACACGGCCCCATCCCGCTGACGCCGACCGCCTCCACGGTCACCTCGGCGGACCCGAGCAGATCCCGCACCAGGGTGGTGAACTCCCGCCACCACACCTCCGGGTCCATCTCCACCCAGCCCGGGTGCGGCCGGTCGACGGAGTGCCGTACGACGGACTGGGCGAGGACCGTGCCGTCGGTCGACACCAGCACACCCTTGGAGCTGGAGGTCCCGATGTCCACGCCCACCACGGCGCGCCGCGGGGCAGAAGTGGCGCTGTGCGACGTCATCACCCGGCCTCGATCGCCACGTCGCCGCACAGGTGCACGGACACCCCGAGCCGTTCGAAGGCCGCCGCCTTGACGGCCAGCGCGCGGTCGGCCGTGGCGGCGTCGGGCGCGTACACCACCTGGATGTGGTTGGCCTTGTGACGGGCCATGAACTGGTCGCGGCTCACCCCGTCGAGGACCGCGTGCATGACCGGCCACTCCGGGTTGGTGGCCTGGCGGCGCCGCCGCGTCTCCTCCTCGGGCAGCTCCACCGCCCGGCCCCGGCCGAGGTCGAGATGCAGCGCGCCGTCCGCGATGTACAGCCGGGACCAGACGATCTCGCCGGGCCGGGACACCCCGGACAGGGTGCCGCCACCGGCCGGGAAGTACACCGGGTTCTGCCGCAGGGAGACGGCCTCGGCGTAGCCCCCGGCGAGGTGGGAGGCCGGGATGGAGCCGGAGATCTCGAAGACCCAGACGAACCGGCCGTCGTAACTCTCGCCCCAGCGGACGTCGTGCAGGGTGGTGGCCGGGTCGAGGCCCATCGCCGTCCAGATGCGGTTGCTGAGCAGCGCGTCCACCGCCACGCCTTCGTCCACCTCGTTGAAGTGGGGGAGGGGGCGGTCCTCCCACAGCACCCGGGAGCCGTCGCGGCTGCGCACGGGGGGACGTTCGGCGTTGTTCAGCAGCCCCTCGGCGAGGTCGGACGCGGCCACCAGGTCCTTCAGGCCCTGCTGGTACTGGATGCCGACCGCGTCAAGACCGAAGTCGTCGCTGATCCGCAGCGCGGCGATGTACATCGCGAACTGCTGGCGCAGCTGTTCGTCGGTCAGCTCGGTGGCCTCGTCCGTACCGGTCTCGAAGCGCATGCCGCGCTCGGTGAGCCACGCGCGCACCGCGGTGGTCTCCGCCTCCGGCACCGTGGACATCTCGGCGAACAGCGCGCTCTGCGACAGGCGCTCCTTGTAGATGCCGAGGGGGTTGAGGAGTTCGTCGTCGATGATGGCGTTGTACATGCCCATGCAGCCCTCGTCGAAGACCCCGATAATGGCCTTGTCCGCCATCAGCTGGTCGGCGACGGCACGCCCCAGCTCGCGTTCGGGCGTGGCCGGAAGCGGCGGCAACGGCCGTACGTGCGAGGCGTCCTGGGGGACGGTGCCGGTGTCCACCCAGCTCCGCAGCCCCTCCAGGAACCAGTCGTCGGTGAAGTCCACGCTCCACAGCGTGGAGTACTCCTTGCCCATCTTGGTCAGGCCCGCGTTCACCCCGAGCAGCCCCACCAGGCCCGGCCAGGTGCCGTCGAAGTTGGCCACGGTCAGGATGGGGCCGCGGTGGGTGCGCAGCCCGGCCAGCACATGGTGGCTGTACTGCCACACCGCCTCGGCGACCACCAGGGGCGCGTCGGAGGGGATCGAGCGGAAGACGGTCAGCCCCATGCGCTGGCTGTCGATGAAGCCATGGCCCTTGGCCGGATCCACCTCGTGCGCCCGGCGCACCGTCCAGCCGAGCTTCCCGAAGGCATCGCCCAGCGCTGCTTCCATCGCCTCCTGGACCGGCCACCCCGCGGCATTGGCGGAGGGGCGCAGATCGCCGCTGGCCACCAGCCAGACCGTAGCGGGCTCCACGGTCGGCCTCGGTGTGCTGACCGGCACGGTGTACGGCATGGCGCCACCCATTCCCTGCGTCGTCGACGGGCACTCGCGACGGCTGCCGCGAGTGCCCGCAGGCTCTCAGAAATCGATTTCTCGGGCAAGGGTCGGGCGCCGGTGCGATCCGGGTCCGGCTCCGGTGGTGATGCCGCGGCGGGAGGTGGCTACTGTGGGTGAGGTGACACCGACGCCGACGATCAAAACCGTTGCCGAGGCGGCGGGGGTTTCCCCGGCCTCCGTTTCCCGGGCGCTCAACGGCAATCCGACCATCGCGCCGGAGATCGTCGAGCGGGTGATGCGGGCCGCCGACGCGGTGGGATACCGGCCGAACGGAATCGCCAGGAGCCTGCGCACCCGCACCACCAAGGTCATCGCGCTGCTCATCCCCGACATCGGCAACCCGTTCTTCACCGCGGTCGCGCGCGGCGTCACGGACGCCGCAGAGGCGGAGGGCTATACGGTCCTGCTCTGCAACACCGACGAGGACCCCGAGAAGGAGCGCCGCCACCTCGCCGTGGCCGAGCAGGCCCGGGTGGCCGGGGTCGTGCTGTCCCCGCAGGGCCGGGACACCGACATCTCACGGCTGCGGCAGAGCCGGATCCCGGTCGTGGTGATCGACCGCCCGCTGCGCGAGAAGACCGACGCCGTTGTGGTGCCCTCCTTCGTGGGCGCCCGGGACGCCACCCGCCATCTCATCGAGCAGGGCTGGTCCCGCCCGGCCTGCATCACCGGCCCGGCGTCCGCCGACACCGCCCGGGCCCGGCTGCGCGGCTACCGCGCGGCCGTCCGGGAGCACGAGGGCATGCCGGAGATCGTCGCGCACGCCGACTTCCGGCAGGACGGTGCGATGCTCGCCGCCCGTGAGCTGCTGGCCCGGGCCGATCCGCCCGACGCGTTCTTCGTCGCCAACGCCCCGATGGCGCTCGGCACCCTGGCCGCGCTCGCCGAACGGGGCCTGCGCGTCGGCTCCGACATCGGCTTCGTCTCCTTCGACGACGCCCCCTGGGCGCCGTACATGACGCCGCCCATCTCGGTCGTCGCCCAGCCCGCCCACCCCCTGGGGGAGCGCTCGGCGCGGCTGCTGCTGGAATCGCTCCGCGCCCCCGTGGAGCGGCGCCCGCGCCGCGTCACGCTGTCGCCCACCCTCATCGTCCGCGCCAGCTCGCTGCGGCCGGAACCGCCGCAGGCGTGAGCCTCAGGGCGTGGGGATCCCGGCCGGGCGGGCCGGACGGCCGAGCCGGACCGGAACGCCCGGCGAGTACAACACGCTGACGGGATCCCCGGCCGGGGCGGGCAGCCCGGCCGCCGTGACGAGGTCCTCCTCGCAGGAGACGAGCCGCGCCCGGTGGAGCGGCCACCGGGGGTGATGGTTCGGCAGATACGTCACCCCGCCGAAGAAGGCGTTGTGCATGCCCCACCGGGCGGTCAGAAAGTGTTCCAGCGCCGTCGGCTCCCCGACGCGCTCCCCGGGCCGCAGGGTGATCCGGCAGCGCGCCCCGCGCGGCCCCGGCCACCGCCGTGAGCTGGTGTACGTGAGGGTGTCGCCCTCGGCGCGGACGGCCATCTTCGACCACACGTAGGGCAGCCGGAAGAGGCCCCGCCCCATGATCACCGGCACCAGCCGGGAGGCGTCCAGCGAGCGGAACGCCACCCCGCGCCGCCCGTGCGCGTCCACCGTGTACAACCGCACATTGGTCTCCGGAAACGTGCCGAAGTACGGGATCCCGGGCAGCCGTAGCCAGCCCACCCGATGCATCCGGAACGCCACCAGGCCCACATAGGTGGCCCCGTCGAAGAGGTCCGGCACGGTCCCGGCCGGGAGCAGCCCCGCCACCTCCGACGGGTCCACGGCCCAGTGGAGGAAGGCGAGGTCCAGCCACCCCTGGGTGAGCAGCGGATCGGATATGGCCGCCGGGGCGTCGGGGGTGACGGGCTCCGGGGTCGTGGGCGTGAACGTCACGGTCGCCAGCATCGCAGACCCCCGGCATGCCGATGCGCCGCCCGCGCACCGGAACAACTACTAGGGAATTTCGCAGTTTGGTACGGACCAAAACGAGCAGGCGCGCCGGGTACGGGCCGAGAGGGCCCATCACACCAAGGAGGTGTCCGTATGGCATTACGGACGACACCCAGCCGGCTCGCCGGGGCCACCGTCGCCGCCGTCACCGGGCTGCTGTGCGGCCCGTGGGCGCAGACCGCCTCGGCCGCCGCGCCCGACGCGACCTCGGCCGCGCGCCACTGCGTGGTCGACGCGCGCACCGGGCAGCAGAACTGCTTCGGTACGTTCACCGAGGCGGTCGGGAGCGCCACCGGCGGCCGGATCACCGACGCCCCCGCCACCCCGCAGGCGGCCGCCGCCTCGAAGTCCTTCCGGACCGAGGCGGCGGAGGCCGACGTGGGTGCGCAGGGGGACGTCATCCAGGGGACGTTCTTCGACGAAAAGGGCTTCACCGGCGCCTCGCTCACCGTGACCGGACCCGAGCTGTGCGAGAAGGACGGCTGGGTCAACTGGCAGTTCGACCTCGGCGACGACTGGAAGAACCGCATCTCCTCGGTACAGCCGTGGGGCAACTGCGCCATCTGGCTCTACCCGGAGCCGAACCTCGGCGGCGACCGTGACGGTCCGTTCGACGAGAACACCGACGACGTGGGTCAGGCGCTGAACGACCGCACCCAGTCGATCGGCTTCAGCTGATCCCCCTTCCGCCGCGGTCCGCACGGACCGTGGAATTCCCCCCACAGAAAGCACTCGACATGAGTCGTATCCGCACGTCCCGGACCCGTAGCGCCGCCTTACTGGCGGCGCTGGTCACCGTGGGCGGCATGGCCCTCGCCGCGCCCGCGCAGGCCGAGGAGACCCCCACCAACCGCGAACTGCTCGACAAGTGCGACAACGGCACCGACTCCTGCGTCTTCCACCCCGAGGGCGCGCCCACGGACACCGTGGGGGAGTCGCACCAGGTCGGCGACAGCGCCTACAACTGCACCCAGGACCTCCAGCGCTCCAGCATCGCCTGGGCCGACACGACCGGGGAGACCAACAGCCTCGGGGTCTCGCTCAGCGCCGAGTACGGCTTCTCGGAGGTCTTCAAGGTGAGCGTCGAGACGTCGTACGGGCACACCTGGGAGAGCTCCCACACCGAGACCGACACCACCAACGTGGACGTCCGCCCCGGTGAGGTGGGCTGGGTCACCCGCGCGCCCCAGATGCAGCGCGTGAAGGGCACGTACGAACTGCACTTCGAGGACAAGTTCTACGGCCACTACATCTGGTACGTGCCGTTCGACGCGACCGGCCCCAAGCCGGACGCGCCCAGCACCAAGACCCAGCACACCCGTCCCATGACGGACCAGGAGAAGGCCGAGCACTGCGGCTAGCCTGTGCTCCCCGGGCTCGTGGCCACCCCCGGGCCCGGGGTCAGGTCCGGCTCGCCGGTGCGCTGGGCGGGCAGCGGCGCCTGGCCCGGCTGGTGGAGGACGACGGTACGCATCGGCAGCGGGATCTCGATGCCCTCGGCCTGGTAGCGCCGGTGCAGCCGCTTCATGAACTCGTGCTTGATCAGGTACTGGTCGCTGAACTCCAGCGCCCCCAGGAAGACCGAGAAGTCGATGCCGGACTCGCCGAAGGTGTGAAAGCGGATACTCGGCTCGAAATCGACCACGCCGCCCGAGACATCGGCCATCACCTTCGCGCCCACCTCGGTCGTCACCCGCTCCACATGTTCGAGATCACTGCGGTAGCCGACCCGCACCTGCACCATCACCGACATCTCCTGCCCCGGCTGGTGGTAGTTGGTGGTGATGGTGCCGGCCAGCTTGGCGTTGGGGATGATGACGAGGTTGTCGGACAGCTGACGGATCGTGGTGTTACGCCAGTTGATGTCCACGACGTACCCCTCCTCCCCGCTGCTGAGCCGGATGTAGTGCCCGGGCTGCACCGTCTTGGACGCCAGGATGTGCACGCCCGCGAACAGGTTGGCCAGGGTGTCCTGAAGGGCCAGCGCGACCGCCAGACCGCCCACGCCCAGCGCGGTGAGCAGCGGCGCGATCGAGATGCCGAGCGTCTGGAGCAGGATCAGCACGCCCATCATCAGCACCGCGATACGGGTGATGTTGACGAAGATGGTGGCCGTGCCCGCGACCCCGGACCGGGACAGCGCCAGCGTCTGCACCAGACCGGCGACGACCCGCGCCGCCGTGACCGTGGTCGCCAGGATCAGCGCCGCGATCACCAGCTGGTTGACGGTGTGACCGGCGGTACGGGTCAGCGGCAGCGCCGCGGCCGCTGACGACACGCCGACGGACATGGCCGCCCAGGGGGCCAGGGTGCGCAGGGTGGCGACGATGACGTCGTCCCCGCTCCACCGGGTCCGGCGGGCCCGCTCGCCCAGCCAGCGCAGCGCTATCCGTGCCAGCAGTCCGGCCGCCGCGGCGGCGAGGAGCGCGGCGCCCACGACGAGGACGTCGTGCAGCGTCAGTGCCCGGTTCACCGCCCACCTCCCGAAGTGCCGCCCGCCGCCCTCGGGGCGGCGGCCCGCGTCGTCGCCGGAGCGGAGTCCTGTCTGCTGCTCACCTGGTCACCTGTTCGTGGGGAGGATGTGCCGATGTCGTCGCGGCACATACACATGGCCTCGACGTGACCTGCCATCTTGCCGTATCCCGTCAACCTCCTGATGACCGCCCGGCCATGACCGTGAAGCGGCGATTGGCCCATCGTCACAGCTCGGAGCGCATGGAGCACGTGGGGCACATGGACAACACAGTCGATGTGGGGACCATGGATGACATGGATCTCACTCCACACCGCCCGGCCGACGACGACCCCAACCCGCTGAACCGGCTCACCCTCGACCAACTGCGGCTCCGGACCAGCATGAAGTGGCGCACCTACCCCGACGACGTGCTGCCGCTGTGGGTGGCCGAGATGGACGTACCCCTCGCCGAGCCGGTGGTGCGGGCGGTCACGGACGCGATCGCCCTCGGCGACACCGGCTATCCGGCCGGTACGGCGTACGCCGAGGCGCTGGCGGGCTTCGCCCGGGAGCGCTGGGGCTGGGACGGGCTCGCCGTGGAACGGACGGCGATCGTGCCCGATGTGATGCTGGGCGTCGTCGAGATGCTCAAGCTGGTCAGCGGCCCGGGTGACGCGGTGGTGGTCAACCCTCCGGTCTATCCGCCCTTCTGCCCGTTCGTGGAGCACATGGACCGCCGGGTCGTGGAGGCGCCGCTCGGCACGGACCTGCGGCTCGACCTCGACGCGCTGGAGGACGCCTTCCGGCGTGCCGTCGCGGGCGGCCGACGGGCCGCCTATCTGCTGTGCAGCCCGCACAATCCGACCGGAACCGTGCACACCGCCGACGAACTGGCCGCCGTCGCCGCGCTCGCCGACCGCCATGGCGTACGGGTCGTGGCCGACGAGATCCACGCTCCCCTGGTCGCCCCGGGGACCGTCTTCACTCCGTATCTCAGCGTGCCCGGCGCGGAGGGCGGGCTGTCGCTGATGTCGGCCTCCAAGGGCTGGAACCTCGCGGGACTCAAGGCCGCGCTGGCCATCGCCGGTCCCGCGGCCGCCGACGACCTGGCGCGCCTGCCCGAAGAGGTCGGCCACGGTCCCAGCCACATCGGCGTCATCGCCCACACCGCCGCGCTGCGCGACGGCGGGGACTGGCTGGACGCCCTGCTGGGCGGGCTCGACGACAACCGGGCGCTGCTCGCCGGGCTATTGGCCCGGGACCTGCCCGGGGTCCGCTACCGGCCGGGCCCGGCGACCTTCCTCGCCTGGCTCGACTGCCGCGCCCTGGGCCTGGGGGACGACCCCGCCGCCGTCTTCCTCGACCGCGGCCGGGTGGCCCTCAACTCCGGACTGCCCTTCGGTACGGGCGGGGTGGGCCATGTGCGGCTCAACCTGGGCACCTCGCCTGAGGTGCTCGCCGAGGCGGTACGGCGGATGTCCGCCGCCCTCACCTGACACGCGCCCCCGGGCTGGGGGCCCGGGGGGCAGGGGGGGAGACCTGTCGGCGTCAGCCGGTCAGATCGGTGATCCACCAGGCCGCGGCGCTGCCCGGCAGCGTCCCGGGCGGGCAGGAGGTGCTGGCCAGGATGGGCGCACCGGTGACCGGGGCCGGGACCGGGTGGTCGCTGAAGTTGATCGCGCACACCAGCCCGTCGCCGCGCAGGAACGCCAGCACCTCGGGCGGCGACTCCATCCACACCAGCGGGCCCTCACCCATCTGCGGGAGGCTGCGCCGCAGATACAGCCCCTCGCGGTACAGGTGCCAGAACGAGTCGGTGTCGGCCAGCGCCCGGTCGGTGGCGTGCTCGGCGAACCACTCGGGCTGCGGCAGCCACGGCTGGGCCACCGCCTCGCCGGTGGTGAAGCCGAACGGCGAGGCGTGCCCCGACCACGGCAGCGGCACCCGGCAGCCGTCGCGGATGTGCTGACGGCTGCCGGTGCGGTGGAAGATGGGGTCGGTCAGCACCTCGTCCGGCAGGTCGACCACCTCGGGCAGGCCCAGTTCCTCGCCCTGGTAGACGTACGCGGCGCCGGGCAGGGCCAGCATCAGCAGGGCGGCGGCGCGGGCCCGGGCCGGGCCGAGGCACGCCACCTCGCCGGTGGCCGGCTCGCCCGCGTACCGGGTCACCGTGCGGACCTGGTCGTGGTTGTTGAGGACCCAGGTGACGGTGGAGCCGGTGTCGGCGATGTCCCGCATCGCCTCGCTGATCACCTTGCGGAAGACGTCCGGGTTCCAGGGCGCGGTCAGCAGGTGGAAGAAGAACGCCTGGTGGAGTTCGTCGGACCGCACGTACTTGGCCTGCTCCAGCGGCGTCGGCACGGAGACCTCGCCGACGAGCAGCCGGTCGTTCCCGTCGCGGGCCGCGTACTCGTCGCAGATCGCGCGCCAGCGGCGCCACTCCTCGTGGATCTCCGGCTGGTTCCAGGCCAGGGGGTTGACGGAGTCGCGGGTGCGCTCGTCGATGGTGGGGTCGTCGGAGTCGGGCAGTTCGGGGTGCTTGAACAGGCCCGCCGCCACATCGATGCGGAACCCGTCGACGCCCCGGTCGAGCCAGAACCGCAGCACCTCGTGGAAGTGCTCGCCGACCGACGGCTCGCGCCAGTTGAGGTCGGGCTGTTCGGGGGTGAACAGGTGCAGGTACCACTGGCCGGGGGTGCCGTCGGGCTCGGTGACCCGGCTCCAGGCGGGGCCGCCGAACATGGCGTGCCAGTTGTTGGGCGGCAGCTCACCGTCCGCACCCCGGCCGTCCGCGAAGTGGAAGCGGGCCCGGGCCGGTCCGCCGGGTCCCTCGGCGAGGGCCGCCTTGAACCAGGCGTGTTCGCTGGAGCAGTGGTTGGGGACGATGTCCATGAGGACCTTCAGCCCGAGCCGGTGGGCGTCGTGCACCAGCCGGTCGAACTCTTCCAGGTCGCCGAAGATCGGGTCGACGTCGAGGTAGTCGGCGACGTCGTACCCGTGGTCGTGCTGCGGCGACGGGTAGAACGGGCTGAGCCAGATCCCGTCCACGCCCAGCTTCTTGAGGTACGGCAGCCCCAGCCGGGCCCCGGCGAGGTCGCCGATGCCGTCCCCGGTGCTGTCGAGGAAGCTGCGCAGGTAGATCTGGTAGATCACCGCGTCGCGCCACCAGGCGTGCGGCGAGCCCTCCGTGCGGTGCGCGGAGGGGCGGGGCGCCGTGGTGGCCGTGGCGAGGCCCGATGCCTCGTCACTCGCCGGTATCGAGGTCGTCCGGCGCTCATCCGGGGCTGTCATGCGTCCATCCCAGTGCTGGTTCGTGCTGGCTTGCTGATGCGATTGCTGGCTTGAGGAGTCGGCCGGGCAGGGGCGGTCCGGCGCCATGCGACAGGTGGTCGCGGGTCGGCGCGTTCGCCGGTGAGGGGCGGTGCGGACGGCGCTCGTGGCGCCCCGGGCCGTGTGGTGCGTTTTCAGATGCCGCGCGGGGCGGGGGCCTTGCGGTGGAAGGCCGGGCCCTCGAGGGGCGTACGGCTGAGGTGCCTACGGCCGGGGGCCGTGGCCGGGCGCGGCGCGTCGGCGGCGGGGGCGGCGTACGGCTCCCCGGCGAGCATGCGATGCCTCTGACTGCTCACGGACAGGCCCTCTCGTGCGGCACATCACCGTTGATGTATCGATAAAGCACAGTGGCATAAGATGGGGGTGAGCGGCAAGCGATCACGAGAAGCCGGAGCAAACCGGGGAGAGCGGATGGCGACGCTGAAGGATGTGGCCCGCACGGCGGGGGTCTCGGTGATGAGCGTCTCCAACGTCCTCAACGACACCGGCCGTTTCTCCGCCACGATGCGCGAACGCGTGCTCCGGGCCGCCGAGGAGGTCGGTTACGCGGGCCCCGACCCGGCCGCCGCCTCGCTCCGGCGCGGCCGCACCGGCACCGTCGGGGTGGTGCTGCCCCTCCCGCTGGCGACGGCCTTCGCCGACCCGGCGGCCACCGCCTTCCTGGAGGGCGTGGCCCGTGAGTTCCAGCGGCGCCGCACCACCATGACCCTGCTCGCCCTGCCGCCCGCCGTCGGGCCGCTCGCCCGGCACGCCACCGCCCCCGTCCAGCAGGTGGCCGACGCGCCGCTCGCGGCGCTGGAGAAGGCGGTGATCGACGCGGCCCTGCTGTACAGCGTGGAGGAGGACCACCCCGGTCTCGACATCCTGGTCAAGCGCGAACTGCCGGTGCTGGCCGTGGACTCGCCCGGCCATGGCACCGGGCGGGACCGCTTCGGCGACGCCTGGGCGGGCTTCGTCACCGTCGACGACTTCGGCGGCGCCCGGCGCGCCGCCCGCCATCTGATCGGCCTCGGCCACCGGCGGGCCGTGATCCTGGTGGACAAGCTCGCCGTCCAGCCCCGGCTGGGCCCGGCCACCTGGCCGCAGGCGCTCGCCACCACCAGCGCGATCCTGCGCCGCCGGCTGCTGGGCTACCGCGACGCGTGGGCCGAGGCGGGGCTGCCGTTCACGGACCTGACCGTCATCGAATGCGGCAGGAACGACCTCGCGGCGATCCGCACCGCCGTGCACACCCTGCTCACCGCGCCGGGCCCGCGCCCCACCGCGCTGCTCGCCGTCTCCGACACCCTCGCGCTCGGCGCGTGCGCGGCCGTCCGGGACCATGGCCTCGCCGTGCCCGGTGACCTGGCCGTCATCGGATACGACGACATTCCCGCGGCCGCCACCGCCGTCGTCCCCCTCACCACGGTCCATCAGCCCACCGTGGAGAAGGGTGAATCGGCGGCGCGGCTGCTCCTCGACCACACCGACCACCACATCGACCACCGCTCCGACCACGGCGCGTCCACCGCCCCGCCCGCCCCGGTGGCCGGGGCGGCACCGCCGGAACTCCCCACC
The DNA here is from genome assembly GCF_052851135.1 of Streptomyces sp. BRA346. Taxonomy (NCBI): domain Bacteria; kingdom Bacillati; phylum Actinomycetota; class Actinomycetes; order Kitasatosporales; family Streptomycetaceae; genus Streptomyces; species Streptomyces sp. BRA346. The sequence goes on from NZ_JAIWIH010000002.1 coordinate 355,316, forward strand.
CGTCTGGTCATCCGCGCCAGCACACCGGCCTGACGCTTCGCAGGCTCCGTACGTAGTCGTCGAGGGTCCACCGGGGTACCCAGCCCTGTTCCCGGGCCCGGGTGGTGTCGAGGACGACGGTGTGTGCGAGCTGGTCCACCGCGTGGCGGGTCAGCACCGGCCGGGCGGCCGTCCGGTGGCGCGCGGCGGCCTCCAGCGCCCGGGCCGCTAGGTGGCCTGCGGGGCGAGCCGGGCGAGCCGCCGGGCGAGGACGCGCGGCGTACGGGCGGGCAGCGCGACCGGGGCGCCCTGCGCCGGCGAGGGCAGCAGCACGAAGAACGTGCCGCCGAGCACGGGCGCGTCCGGCCGGAGCCGGACCAGGCCACCGACCGCATCCCGGCGGCGAGCCCGGCCCGGGAGTGCACCACGGCGCGCGGCCGGGACGTCGTACCGGAGGTGAACACGATGACCGCGTCCGCCGCCGCGTCGTCGTCGCCCGCCTCGGGCAGCGCCACCCGCGAGGCGGACAGGTCCAGCGCCGGGGCGCACCCCGGCAGCCGCCGCCCCAGCGTGGCCACCGGCCCCAGCGTGGCGAGGTCGGGCGATGGGCCCGCAGCGTGTGCGCGAGACGGTCCAGCATCAGCGCGGATCCTCCCCGTGGCGCCCGCTGCCCTTGTCGAGGTACCAGCGGGCGGTGCCGACGACGCCGTAGGCGCGCAGCCGTCGCGTGGAGTTCTCCACGATCATCCCTTCGCAGCGGGTGATGGCGGTGGTGTGGCGGCGCACCCGGTTGAGGAACGCCCGGTCGGTGGGGGAAGGGCGCCGTGGCATGCGCTGTTGATCCCCGCAGATTCCCGTACAACCATCCTGGGCCTCCACATGTCACCTAGACGACGCAAAAAGCGTTCTAGGGTTACAAGGGGGAAATATGAAGATTTCGCGCTATGTTGCCGCGACCGCGGTCCTGGCGTCCGCCGTCGCGGGTTCCGTGGTCCTCGCGCCGTCCGCCTCGGCGGCGGCCAGGGCCGCGTACAATGGGGCCTGCGGCAGCGGGTACAAGGTGGTGAACTCGGCGCCGATCGGCACCCAGGGCACCGTCTTCCTGACGTACAACTCCGCCAAGGGCAAGAACTGTGTCGTCACCGTCCGCAACTCGACGGGCGCGGCGAAGAACATGTTCGCCTACCTCTACGTGAACGGATCGGAAGAGTCGCAGCTGGACGAAGGCCTGTACACGTCCTACGCCGGCCCGATCTACGACTACGGGCGCGGGAAGTGCGTCGACTGGGCCGGGGGCATCGACAACCAGTCGACCTTCACCTACGGGTCGAACTGCGCGTCCCTCAAGGAGCACCGGGTGACCAAGGGCTGGTAATCCACACGGCCCTGCTCACCGCATCACCTGACGTACCACCCCCCCCACGGGTCGCCGCCGCTGCCCTTCAGCGGCGGCGACGCCGTGTCACGAACACCCCGGCGGCCGTCAGGACCGCGGCCGCCGACCCGCCCGCGACCAGCGGCATCGCGGTGCCACCGCCCTCGGCCTCATCGGCACGGTCGGCTGCGGAGGCCGTGTCAGCCGAGCCGTCAGTGGTGTCGGCGGGCATCCGCACGCCTCTGTCCTTCGCCCCGGCGGAGAGCACCACGTCCGAGCAGGAGTAATACGTGTCCGGCGTACTGGAGTTGCGCCAGATCGTGTACAGCAGCTGACGGCCGGTGCGGTCCGACGGCAGCTTCGCCTTGAGGTGGTACGCACCGTCGGTCAGCTCCGGGTCCTTGATCTTCGCGAACGGCTTCGCGTCGAGATCGGACCACTTCAGCGGCCGGGTCGGATCGTAGCCCGGCTTGGTGAGATACAGCTCGAACGTCCCGGTGTGCGGAATCGTCGAGCTGTAGTCGAGCGTGAGCTCGGCCCCGGGGGCGAGGCGTGTCGAGGGCCAGTCCGCACGCGGCAGATCCAGCCCCCGGTAACCGTCGAGGCCCGCGCTGCACAGCTTTCCGTCCGGGATCCGCTGCCGGTCCTTGCCGTTCACATCGGCGATGCGCAGGTTGTCCCACTCCTCGAACGCCGCGCCCCCGGCCGCCTTCGCCGCCTTGCAGGCCGCCGACCGCGCCTCCCGCCCGCCCTCCGGTGAGCACGCCGCCGTCCGGCTGATCGGATCCACCGGCGCCCCGTGGGCCAGAGCGGGTCCGGCGCCCACCGCGGTGAGCAGCAGCGAGACGGTTCCGGCGAAGGCGGCCGAGGCGGCGATGCGATGCACGGTCATGCCGGGGAGTACGAGGGGGAGGGGCGGTGTGTTCAACCGGTCTTCAGCCGGCCGCCGGTGGGAGTGTCACTTCCCCAGCGTGCGCTCGAAGAGCGCCAGCAGCTCCCGCCAGTGCCGGTCCTCCGCCGCGGCGTCGTACATGGCGGTGTCGACCTGCGTGAACCCGTGGTGGGCGCCCTCGTACACCTCGCTGCGGTAGCGCACCCCGGCCGCGTCCAGCGCCCGCTCCAGCACGGCGATCTGATCCGCCGGAATCGACGGGTCCTGGTCGGCGTGGCCGAAGTACAGCTCCGCCGACACCCGGTCGACGAGCCGGTGCGGGCTGTCCGGGGCATCCGTGACCAGATGGCCGCCGTGGAAGCTGGCCGCGGCCGCGACCCGCTCGGGGTGGGCCGCCGCGGTGCGCACCGCCAGCACGCCGCCCATGCAGTAACCGACGCTGCCCACGGGGCCGTCCGTGACCAGGGGAGAGGCGGCCAGCCAGTCGAGGTACGCTCCGGCGTCCCGCGTCGCCAGCTCCGGCGTGTGGGCCTTCATCAGCGGGCCGAGTTGGTCGAAGAGGTCCGAGCGCTGCGAGGGGTCGATGAACTCCGGCAGATCCACCACGGGCGCGCGCCCCGCCCGGTAGAGGACGTTGGGCACCAGCACGGTGTAGCCGTGTCCGGCGAGGCGCTTCGCCGCGTCCTCGACCGAGGCGCGCGGCCCGAAGGCGTCCGGGTACAGCAGGACGCCGGGGTGCGGATGACCGTCGTCGGGGTGGGCCAGGTAGGCGTCGGCGACCCCGTCGGGGGTGGGGACGTCCAGGGAGGTGCCGTGCGCGGAAGCCATTGCCGCACCTTTCTCTCGCGTCGTGGGGGCGGCCCCACCGTATCGCTGGTGAATTGTCCGAAGGACACCGACCAGGCGGTATGCCGATGATGCAATAGCGGGAGAGGTCTGGCCCCCGAGCGGACCGGGCCTCATGATGCCGCGTTGAGCGGCACATCGCACGTCAGAGGTGGAGGAACGTCATGCACCCAGTCACCGGCTCCCGCGCCGCCGGCCCCGCCGCCGCGCGCTCCGCCAGCCGACTGTCTGCCGACAGGGCCCGGGGGCTGCCCCGGATGCCCGCCGCCCGCCCGCCCATACGCTCGCGGGCCGACCCCGAGGCCATCGCGCTGCTGCACCGGACCGCCCGCGTCCTCATCGACGAACTGCCGCGGCTGACCGATGAGGTGGTCGCCCTGATGCGGGAGCGAGAACCCGTCTACAACTCGGCCTCCATCGATCCGCAGGAGTTGTGGCGGGACGTCAACGACTCGCTGTCCAACAACGTCCGCTCCCTGCTGTACCCGAAGGAGACCAGGGAGCCCGCCCGCTCCGTCTCCTGGCGGATCGGCGCCGACCGCGCGGCCCAGGGCCTCCCGCTGGACGCGCTGCTGCACGGCTTCCGCATCGGATGCACCGTCGTCTGGGACGAACTGGTCGAGACCGCCTCGCGCGAGGACCCGGTCGGCGCCCGGGGGCTGGTGCACGTGGCGTCCGACATCTGGCACTTCGTCGACGAGCACTGCACGCTCGTCTCCGAGGCGTACCACGAGGTCGGACGGCAGCTCGCCTGGCACCGCGAGAACCGGTTCCGGATCATCATCGAGGCGCTGCTGGACGGCACCGCCCGGGTGAGCGACTTCCCCGAGGCGGAGGAGGTGCTGGGCCTTCCCGAGCAGGGTCGTTACGCGGTCGTCGCGCTGGACCACACGGGCTCCGGCCCCGGCGCGCCGCGCCCGCCGGAGATCCACGGCGGCGGCCGTACGGTGTGGCACACGGGGGAGACCACCGCCCACGCGATCGTCCTCCTCGGGGACGTCCACCCCCGGGAGATGGCCCGGGCCCTCACCGTCCCGCCCGGCGCCCGGGCCGGAGTCAGCCCCGCCGTCACCGGCCTGGCCTCGGTGAACGCGGCCCGCCTGCTCGCCGATACGGCGCTGCGCGCATGCCCCGCCACCGGCGAGGCGGCGCTGCTGGAGGAGCACTACCCGGAGGCCCTGGTGGTGTCCTCCCCGGACCTGGCCACCGCGCTCGCCGACCGGATGCTCGGCCCCGTCCTGGCCCTCGAACCCGCCGACCGGGACGTCCTGCTGACGACCCTGACGGCCTGGCTGGACGCCGACGGATCGGCGCGCGAGGCGGGGCGGGCGCTGTTCTGCCACCGCAATACGGTGCTCAACCGGCTGCGCCGCTACGAGCAGCTGACCGGGCATACGCTGCACCGCCCGCGCGACGTCGTCGAGTTGTCGCTCGCCCTCGCGGCGCACGGGCTGCTGTCCTCCTGACCGGGGCCGCGAAGGACCCGGCGCGAAGGACCCGGCGCGAAGGATCCGGTATGGACCTTTGCGGCGCCGGAAGCCGGTGACGGATCCTCACGGCCAGGAAGAGTGTGGGCGTGCACAACGGCCGCGAGTGGATCATGTGCCTCTGCCACGCGGTCCCCCGACGGGCTGTACGGGGGTCCCGGTGAGCTGCTGTCGTGGCGGTCCCGTCCCACCCGTACCGGACGGTTCCGCCACGAGGAGCACGACATGTCCGAACACGCATGGGGGCAGACCACGCATCCGCGCCCGGTGCGCACCGCCGAGGTCATGCCACCGCGGCCGCCGGAGACGAGGGGCCCGCGCCCCGGCCCGAGCCCCGACTCCCCTCCGGACCACCGGGGGGAGCGCCGGGCGCGGCGCTCGTCGCCGTGGCGGCGGCCGTGGCCGTGGACGGCACGGGCCGCGTGCGCCGCGCTGGCCTGCCACTTGGCCGCCGTGGTGGTCAACTGCACGGCCGGCGGGGGGATCGACCTCGGAGCGGGCGGCGGATTCACGGTGGGCGCCCTGCTGGTGGGCGCCGACGCGGCGGTCCTGGTCACCGTCCTCGTCAGAGCCGAGCGGCGCGCCCCCGCCGAGGACGCCTCGGAGAGAGAGCGATGAGCGACTTCGAGCCGAGAACCCTGGCGTTCGTGCTGTTCGCCTGCTTCATCGCCGTATCGTTCCTGCTCTGCATCCTCGCGGCCACCGACAGCGACGACCCCTCCGAGTTCTACATCGGCACCGGTGCGCTCGGCCCGATGCAGAACGGCCTGGCCATCGCGGGCGACTACATCTCGGCCGCCACCGTCCTCAGCACCACCGGCACCATCGCCATCGCCGGACTCGACGGTGTCCTCATCACCCTGTCCACCGTGGTCTCGATCCTGGTGTTCATGCTGGTGATGGCGGGACCCCTGTGCGGACGCGGCCGCTACACCCTGGGCGACGTGCTGTCCGAGCGGCTGAGCGAGCGCCCGGCCCGGATCGGCACCGCCGTCCTGGTGCTGGTGGTCACCATGCCGCTGCTCACCGTCCAGCTCAACGGCGCGGGCGACATGATGTCCCTGCTGATCGGCATTCCCGGCACCGCGTCGGTCACCGGCTGCACCATCTTCATCGGCTCCCTCATGGTCTGCTACGCCGCCCTCGGCGGGATGAAGGGCACCGGCTTCATCCAGATCCTCAAGACCGTCATCCTGCTCGGCGCGTTCATCCTGCTCGCCGTGCTGGTCGTCAAGCGCTTCGACTGGAACCCGGCGAGCCTGTTCGGAGCGGCGGCCGACAAGAGCGGCTACGGTGACGCCTTCTGGGAGTCCGGCCGCCAGTTCGGCGATTCGTTCACCGGCAAGCTGGAGGTCATCAGCGTCCAGCTCACCCTGGCCGTGGGCGCGGCGTGTCTGCCGCACATCACCATGCGGCTCCACCCGATCCGCGGTGCGCGGGCCGCCCGCGCCGCGACCACCTGGGCCGTCGGGGCGGTCGCCGTGCTGGGCGGGCTGATCGTGATCGTCGGCGCGGGCGCCACGGCCATCGTCGGCGTCCCGGCGCTGCGCGCCGCCGACCCCACCGGCACCAACTCCCTGCTGCTGCTCACCCGCGCGCTCGACCCGGGGGCCGAGGCGGCCCACCGCAGCCTGCTGTTCACCCTCGTCGCCTGCGCGGTCGTCGTCACCACGCTCGCGGCCGTCGCGGGGCTCACCCTCGCCGCCGCGGCCTCCCTCGCCCACGATGTGCTGGCCAAGGTCGTGCTCCCGGAACGGCTCACCCCGGCCCGCGAACTCGCCGCGGCCCGCGCGGCGATCGTGTGCGTCGGCGTGGTGGCCGTCAGCGTCGCCATGGTGACCCAGCACTGGAACCGCCAGATCCTGATCTCCTTCACCTTCACGGCCGCCGCCTCCGCGCTGCTGCCGGTCCTGCTGTACGGGACGATGTGGCGCGGCTTCACGGTGACCGGAATGCGCTGGGCGATGTACGGCGGCCTCGGCCTCACCTTCCTCACGATCGTCTTCTCCCCGGCCGTCTCGGGCGGGGCCCTCGCCGTCTTCCCCGACCGTGACTTCCACTGGTTCCCGCTGCGCAATCCGGGCCTGATCACCATCCCGGTGGGCTTCCTGCTGGGCTGGGCGGGCTCCCGCCTCGGCGGGCGAACGCAACCCCAGGACCCCTCGCCACCTGGGGCGCAGGGCGAGGATGCGAAGATTTCGCGCCATGGACGAACTGATAGATCTGCTACCGGTCGCGTGCGTGCGGCTCGACGCGAGGGCGGCGGACTGGCGTGAGGCGATCGCGGTCGCCGGCGGACTCATGGTGGACGCGGGTTTCACCACCGCCGAGTACACCGCCGAGATGATCGCGGGCGTCGAGGAGAACGGGCCGTACATCGTCGTCGCCCCCGGTGTGGCGTTCGCCCACGCCCGGCCCTCTCCCGCCGTCCGCGCGACCGGCATGTCCTGGGTGCGCCTGGCCGAGCCCGTCGCGTTCGGCCACGAGACCAACGATCCGGTCACCCTGGTCGTGGCCCTCGCCGCCCGGGACTCCGGCGCGCACACCTCCGCCATGGCGAGCCTGGCCCGTCTGCTCGGCGACCCCGGCGCCGCGGCGGCCCTCGCCGCGGCGCCCACCCCCGAGGCGCTGCGCGCCGTGCTGAGCGGCGACGAAGAACAGCCGGGCCCCGCCGCAGCGAAGCCGCGGGCGGCCGGGCCGTCCCTGCACAAGATCCTCACGGTGTGCGGCAACGGCGTGGGCACGAGCCTCTTCCTCAAGAACACCCTGGAGCAGGTCCTCGACCGCTGGGGGTGGTCGGCGTACGTCACCGTGGAAGCCACCGACACCATCTCCGCGAAGGGCAAGGCGTCCGAGGCCGTCGCCCTGCTCACCTCCCGTGAGATCGCCAGGACCCTGGGCGATGTGGGACGGCCGGTGAAGGTGGTTCAGGACTTCACGAGCACCGCCGAGATCGACGCGGTGCTCCGGGACACGTACGACGTCTGACGACGGGAACAGAAGTACATCATGGGCTGGCTGGTAACTCCCGCGAAGTTTCTCGTGAACGAGATCCTGAGCGAACCCGCGTATCTGATCGGCATCATCACCGCCATCGGGCTCATCGCGATGAAGAAGACCGCCGGGCAGATCATCGGCGGTGCCATCAAGGCGACCCTGGGCTTTCTGCTCATCGGGGCGGGCGCGGGGTTGGTCACCAACTCCCTCGCCCCGCTGGGCACGATGATCCAGGGCGTCACGGGCGCGCACGGCGTCATCCCGACGAACGAGGCCATCGTCGGCATCGCCCAGGCGCAGTTCGGGTCGCGCGTCGCCTGGCTGATGATCCTGGGCTTCACGGTCAGCCTGCTGCTGGCCCGGTTCACCCCGCTGCGCTATGTGTTCCTGACCGGACACCACATGCTGTTCATGGCCACGCTGCTGACCGTGGTGCTGGCGGGCGCCGGTCACTCCACCGTCGTCGTGGTGGCGGTCGGCGGTGTGCTGCTCGGCATCATGCTGGTGGCGAGCCCTGCGTTCGCCCACCCCTGGACCAAGCGGGTCACGGGGAGCGACACCGTCGCCATCGGCCACTTCGGCACGGCCGGTTACGTGGTGGCGGGCGCGGCCGGGAAGGTGGTCGGCAAGCGCAGCCGCAGCACCGAGGAGATGAAGCTCCCCGAGGGGCTGCGCTTCCTGCGCGACTCGATGGTGGCCACGGCCCTGTCCATGCTGGCCATCTATGTGGTGATGGCGGTGCTCTTCCTCCTCAAGGCGGGCGAACGGACGGCCTTCAAGGCGTTCGCCACCGGCACCGGGGCCACGACCGCGGCCACCGACACCGGCAACTACGTGATGCAGTCGGTGATGCAGGGCCTCCAGTTCGGCATCGCGGTCGCGGTCATCCTCTTCGGTGTGCGGACGATCCTCGGCGAACTCGTGCCCGCCTTCCAGGGCATCGCGAGCAAGGTCGTGCCGGGCGCGCTGCCCGCGCTGGACGCGCCGATCGTCTTCCCGTACGCGCAGAATGCCGTGCTCATCGGCTTCCTCTCCAGCTTCACCGGCGGCCTGGTCAGCCTCGCCCTGCTCACCTGGGGGTTCAACCCGGCGTTCGGTCTCGCGCTGGTCCTGCCGGGCCTGGTGCCGCACTTCTTCACCGGTGGCGCGGCGGGCGTCTACGGCAACGCGACCGGCGGCCGGCGCGGCGCCGCCGTGGGCGCGTTCCTCAACGGTGTGCTCATCACCTTCCTGCCCGCCCTGCTGCTCAAGGTGCTCGGCGCGTTCGGGGAGCAGAACACCACCTTCGGCGACGCCGACTTCGGCTGGTTCGGCGCGCTCGTCGGCAACGCGGGCAAGGCCGGTGGCGGGGTCGGCGTCGCCCTCATCCTGCTCATCGGCCTGGCCGTCCTGGGCGCCGCCGTCCTGGTGCAGAAGCGCGTGGTCGACACGGGCTGGGACCCCGGCGCGGCTCGCGACGCCCTGATGCCCAGGGACGACACGGCAGCGGGGGCAGCGGAGGCCGGGGACGCGGCGGGGCCGGACGACCCGGGCCGTACCGCGTCGTACCCGAAGATCGCCCCGCCCGCGGGCGCCCCCGCACCCCCGCCACCGCCCCGGTGACACACCCGCCTACGCGCCGACGTACTCCCGCAGATGCGTGGCCGTCAGCGACGTACCCGAGGCCACCAGGTCGGCCGGTGTCCCGGTGAACACCACCCGGCCGCCGTCATGGCCCGCCCCCGGGCCCATGTCGACGAGCCAGTCCGCGTGAGCCATCACCGCCTGGTGGTGCTCGATGACGACGACCGTGTTGCCGTCGTCCACCAGCCGGTCGAGCAGCGCGAGCAACTGGTCCACATCGGCCAGATGCAGCCCGGTCGTCGGCTCGTCCAGCACGTACGTCGTACCGTTCCTCGCCATGTGGATGGCGAGCTTGAGCCGCTGCCGCTCACCGCCCGAGAGGGTGGTGAGCGGCTGGCCGAGCCCCAGATAGCCGAGGCCCACCGCCATCAGCCGGTCGAGGATCACCCGTGGCTGACCGGTGGTGAAGAACTCCCGGGCCTCGGCCACCGGCATGGCGAGCACCTCGCCGATGCTGCGCCCGCGCAGCCGGTACGCCAGCACCTCCGCCTTGAACCGCCTCCCCTCGCACTCCTCGCACACCGACGCCACCTCGGCCATCATCGCGAGATCGGTGTAGGTCAGCCCGATGCCCTTGCAACGGGGGCACGCCCCCTCCGAGTTGGCGCTGAACAGCCCCGGCTTCACCCCGTTGGCCTTCGCGAACGCCGACCGGATCGGGTCCAGCAGCCCCGTATAGGTGGCCGGGTTGCTGCGGCGCGAGCCACGGATCGCCGACTGGTCGGCGACGATCACCCCATCCCGTCCGCCGAGCGAGCCATGGATCAGGGAACTCTTGCCGGACCCGGCGACCCCGGTGACGACGGTGAGCACCCCGAGGGGGATGTCCACGCTGACGTCCCGCAGATTGTGCAGCCGGGCGCCGGTGATCGGCAGCCGGCCGCGGGGCTCGCGCACCTTGTCGCGCAGGCTCACCCGGTGGCCGAGACAGTCGCCCGTCAGGGTGCCGGACGCGCGCAGCCCGGCCAGATCGCCCGCGTAGACGATCCGCCCGCCCGCCGCACCGGCGCCGGGCCCCAGGTCCACCACATGGTCGGCGATACCGATCGTCTCCGGCTTGTGCTCCACCACCAGCACCGTGTTGCCCTTGTCGCGCAGCTGGAGCAGCAGGGTGTTCATGCGCCGGATGTCATGCGGATGCAAGCCCACCGTGGGTTCGTCGAAGACGTACGTCACATCCGACAGACTCGAACCGAGGTGGCGGACCATCCGCACACGCTGCGCCTCGCCACCGGAGAGCGTGCCGGACTCCCGGTCCAGGCTCAGATACCCGAGACCGATCTCCACCAGCGATTCCAGCGTGCCGCGGAGGGTCTCCAGGACCGGCCCGACCGTGTCGTCCCGGATGCCCCGGACGAACGCGGCCAGGTCGCTGATCTGCATCGCCGAGCACTCCGCGAGGGTGCGCCCTTCGACCGTGCAGGACCGGGCGACCTCGTTCAGCCGGGAGCCGTCACAGTCGGGGCAGCGGGCGAGCGCGACCGCCCGGTCCGCGAACGCGCGCACCTGGGACTGCATCGCCTCCCGGTCCTTGGCCAGGTACAGCCGCCGGACCTTGGTGACCAGCCCCTCGTAGGTCAGGTTGTTCTTGCCCACCTTGATCTTGGTCGGGGGCTTGTGCAGGAAGTCCTCCCACTGCTCGGGGGTATAGTCCCTCAGCCGGGCATCGGGGTCGAAAAGGCCGGAGTGCGCAAAGAGCTGCCAGTACCACGTGTCCACCCCGAATCCGGGAACGGTGATCGCCCCCTCGTTCAACGACCGCTCCCGGTCGACCAGTTGGCCGACGTCGATCTCCGACACCCGGCCCAGCCCCTCACACCGCGGGCACATGCCCTCGGCCGTGTTGAAGCTGAAGGCGAGCGGCGGCCCCACATACGGGGTGCCGATCCGGCTGAACAGGATCCGCAGCAGGGTGTGGGCGTCCGTGGCGGTGCCCACGGTGGAACGGGAGTTGGCTCCCATCCGCTCCTGGTCGACGATGATCGCCGCGCTGAGGTTGCGCAGCGCGTCGACATCCGGGCGGCCGAGCGTCGGCATGAAGTTCTGGACGAACGCCGTGTAGGTCTCGTTGATCAGCCGCTGCGACTCCGCGGCGACCGTGTCGAAGACGAGCGAGGACTTGCCGGATCCGGAGACTCCGGTGAAGACGGTGAGCCGCCGCTTGGGTATGTCGAGAGAAACCTCCCGCAGATTGTTCTCCCTGGCCCCGCGGACCTGAATCACATCGTGGCCGTCCGCGGCATGGTGGTGCCGTACGTCGTCCCTGTCACTGACATCCATGCCTTCAAGTGTTTCATTGAAGTACCGCGTAGAGACTTTTCTCCATCACGGCCCAGCTCGACGGGACATGGGGGCGGAAAACCCTCAACTCGCCGTGAACACCATCCGGGTAGGGTCTCCCCATGAGCCGTCCCACGAGCAGCCCCGAGACACCGCTGCGCCCCATCGACCTGGCACGCTCGGCCGGAATCTCGACCCAGCAGATCCGCAACTACGTCGACGCGGGCATCCTGCCCCCGGCGTCCCGCACCCCGGCCGGTTACCGCAGGCTCGACACCCGCCACCGCCGGGCGCTGGCCACGTACGACGCGCTCGTCCCGGGGTACGGGCAGCACACCGCCCGGGCGGTCATGCGGGCCGTGCACGCCGGGGACGTACCGCTGGCGCTCAGCCTCGTGGACGCCGCCCACGCGGCCCTGCACGAACAGCGGCTGTCCCTGCGGGCCGCGGGCGAGGCGCTCGAAGCGGTCGCCGGGCAGACCCCCGAGACCCTGGACGTGCCGCGGGCGGCCTTGCGCATCGGCGAAGTGGCCGCGTACCTCGGCGTCCGCACCTCCGCGCTCAGGGTGTGGGAGTCGGCCGGGCTGCTGGTCCCGAAGCGGGAACGCGGCACCAGGTACCGCACCTTCGGCCCGGCCGACGTCCGGGACGCCCGGATGATCCACATGCTGCGGCAGGACCGCTACCCGCTGGACCGGATCCGGCCCGTCCTGGAGGGGCTGCGCCGCACGGGCAGCAGCGCCGCGCTGCGCGAGGTCATCGCCGAGCGCCGGGAGGGGCTGACCCGGCGCACCATGGCCATGCTCGAAGGCGCCGGGCAGCTGCACGGATATCTCACCGGACATCGGTGTGCCGAGGAGCGATGAGTTTGCCGCGCGGCGCCGGTCGGTACAGGTAAACACTCCCATCTCCAGGAGGCACCGATGGCCAGCGACGGATTCACCACCTGCCTGTGGTTCGACGGCCAGGCCGAAGAGGCGGCGCAGCACTACGTCTCGATCTTCAAGGACGGCAAGCTCGGCCGTACCGTCCGCCACACCGAGGCCGGCCCCGGCACCCCCGGCTCGGTGCTGACCGTGGACTTCGAGATCAACGGCCAGAAGTTCGTCGGACTCAACGGCGGGCCGGAGTTCACCTTCAACGAGGCCATCTCGTTCCAGATCCACTGCGCGGACCAGGCGGAGGTCGACTACTACTGGAACCGGCTCCTGGAGGGCGGTGGCCAGGAGATCCAGTGCGGCTGGGTGAAGGACAAGTTCGGGGTGTCCTGGCAGGTCGTCCCCGAGGTGCTCATGGAGATGATCGCCGACTCCGATACGGCGAAGGCGAAGCGCGCCATGGATGCCATGATGCAGATGGTCAAGCTCGACATCGCCGCACTTCAGAAGGCGTACGCGGGGGAGTAGACGACCGCCGGTCCCACCCGCCAGGGGGAGTCGACGACAGCCGGTCCCACCCGCCCCTCCCCGCGTCGGAGAGAGGGGCGGGCCGGGCGTTCACCGGGGGCGCGTCAGGTCGCCCGGGTCGGTGTTGGCCCCGCACAGCAGCACCGCCACCTTCTCGCCCGGCCGGGTCTCGTACGCCCCCGACCGCACCGCCGCGAGCGCCGTCGCCGCCGCGTGCTCCACCGCGATCCGGCGGTCGTCCCACAGGGCCTGCCGCGCCGAGACGATCTCCTGGTCGGACACGAGCACCGACCGCACCCCGTCCTTGCGCGCCCACTCCAGCGCCATCGGCGCCGCACGGCGCGCCCCCAGCGAGTCCGCCGCCACCGAATCCACCGGCACGTCGACCACCGCCCCGGCCTCCAGCGCCGCGTTCAGCGCGCGCGAGCCGTGCGGCTCCACGGCCACCACCCGGACGCCGTGCTCCAGTGCGGACACCGCGACCCCGGTGAACAGCCCGCCGCCCCCGACCGACACCACCACCGTGTCCAGGTCCGGGCGGCACCGCAGGATCTCCTCCATCACCGTCCCGGCACCGGCCGCGATCAGCGGATGGTCGTAGGCGTGCGACTCCAGCGCACCGGTCTCGGCGGCGTGCTTGCGCGAGGCGTCCAGCGCCTCGGCGTACTCCCGGCCGGCCTGGCGCACGTCCGCCCCGAGCGCCCGCAGCCTGTCGACCTTGACCGCGGGAGCCGTCTCGGGCACGAACACCGTGGCGGTCACGGAGTGCCGGGCCGCCGCCCAGGCGCAGGCCAGCCCGGCGTTGCCGCCCGAGGCGATGACGACACCCGCGTCCGGAACGGTGCCCGCCTCGACATGGCTGCCGATGAAGTTGAACGCCCCGCGCGCCTTGAAGGAGCCGGTGTGCTGGAGGAATTCCAGCGCCAGCCATCCCTCGGCCCCGCCGAAGGCCCCCTCGTCCACCGGGGCGAGCGCGACGGGCCGGATATGCCCCGCGGAGCGCCGCGCGGCGGCCTGTACGTCTTGATGAGTAACCACGTGAAACACTGTATCAACCACTGTTACGCTGTGCCTGTGAGAAAGGCTGCGTCCATGAGAAAGAATGCGGCCGTGAGGAAGAAGCGGACCGCGGCCGAACCACCCGCCCTGGACACCATCGCGGTGGCAGCGCTGTCGGTCATCGACGAGGAGGGCCCCGAGGCCCTGAGCTTCCGGGCGGTGGCACAGCGGCTCGACGTCTCGCACGCCACGGTCTTCCGCCGCTGCGGCGACTTCGACGGCCTGCTCAACGCCTGCGCCGACCACCTGGCCACGCTGCTGCCCCGCGTACCGCAGGACACCGACTGGGCCGCCGCCACCGAGGCCCGCTTCACCGCGCTCTACGAGGTGCTCGTCCGGCACCCGGGTCTGGCGGCGCTGCGCGCGGGCCACGCCTGGTGGGGCCCGCAGCTGCTGAGCCGTCTGGTGGAGCCGCAGCTCGCCCAGAGCATCGCCGCCGGGATGGCACCGGCGGCGGCTGTCCGGGTATACCGCCGGCTGTACCTGCTCACCCTCGGCGCCGTCGCCTTCGTCGACCACCGTGACGAGCAGCGGGCCCTGACCACGGCGCGCACGGCGCTCGCCGCGCTGGACCCCGAGGAGTTCCCGGTGCTGACGGGGCAGTGGGACGTGGTGCTGCCCGCCCTGACCGACCACCGTGTCTACCACGACGCGCTGCGCCAGCTGATCCGCGCCGCGGCCGCCGAACACCTCAGCTGAAGCACGCCTATGCGGAGGTGCCTCGGTCGAGCGCCCGCAGCCATGCGATCAGCAGCCGGTTGACCTCCTCGGGACGCTCCTGCTGCACCCAGTGGCCACAGCCGTCGAGGAGGTGCGAGGACACCAGGCCGGGCAGGGTGGTGGGGTACGCCGCGACGGCGTCGGCCAGCCAGCCGAGCGAGGCGTCACGCTCCCCGGCCAGGAACAGCGAGGGCTGGGTGAGCGGCGCCCCGTCCCACGCCGCGAGATCCTCCCAGTCGCGGTCGGCGTTGCGGTAGCGGTTCAGCGCCCCGGTCAGCCCGGTCCGCTCGAACTCCGCGGCGCAGACGTCCAGATCCGCCTCGGTGAGCCAGGACGGCAGCGGGCCGTCCGGGAAGCGGTCGCGCATCCGCCCGCCGCGGGGGACGAAGAACGGGCTGCCGCCGTCGGGGGAGGGCTTCGCGTCGCCCGAGAGCGCGGCGTAGAACCCCGCGAGCCAGCCGCGCACATCGGGTTCGATCTCTGCCTCGGCCCGGCCGGGCTGCTGGAAGTAGCCGACGTAGAACTCCTCGTCCCCGCCGATCCGCGCGAAGACCTCGCTGGGCCGCGGACCGCCCCGGGGCGCGTACGGCACGCCGAGCAGCCCGGCGGCGGTGAAGACATCGGGCCGGAGCAGCGCGGAGTTCGCGGCGATGGGGGAGCCCCAGTCGTGGCCCACGACCACCGCGGTCTCCTCACCGAGGGCGCGGACCACGCCCACGTTGTCGGCGACATGGGCGAGCATGCGGTACGCCGCCACGTCGCGGGGCTTGGAGGAGCGGCCGTAGCCGCGGACGTCGATGGCCGCCGCGCGGTATCCGGCCGCGGCGAGCGCGGGGAGCTGGTGACGCCAGGAGTGCCACGTCTCGGGGAAGCCGTGGAGCAGGAGGACCAGCGGGCCGGAGCCCTCCTCCACCACATGGATACGGGCATCCGGAACGTCGACCAGCCGGTGGTGCATGGATCCTCCCTGAGCAGCCGGGGCCGCGCGGTCCACAACGCCACGCGGCCGACAACGCCACGATCATGCGGCAGCGGCCCGGGGGAGGGGGAGGGAAGTTGCCGGTTCGGCAAAAACCCCCGGGCGGGCCGTGGCGCGGGCCCGCCCGGGGGCGCGGATCACAGCGTCTGCTCCAGGCGGCCCGCCATCAGCTTGATGAAGCGCGACGGGTCGCTCAGTTCCCCGCCCTCGGCGAGCAGCGCCATCCCGTAGAGCAGTTCGGCCGTCTCCGCGAGGCCCGAGTCCAACGGGCGCTCACCATGGGCCGTGCGCAGGCCGCTGACCAGCGGATGCGTGGGATTCAGCTCCAGGATGCGCTTGATCTGGGGCACGTTCTGCCCCATCGCGCGGTAGATGTTCTCCAGGGCCGGAGTGACATCGTGGGTGTCGCCGACGATGCAGGCGGGGGAGGTGGTGAGGCGGGAGGACAGCCGCACCTCCTTGACCTGCTCGCTCAGCGTCGTGGTCATCCAGGACAGCAGATCGGCGAAGTCCTTCTTCTGCTGCTCGCGCTCGGGCTCGCCCTCGCTCGACTCGTCCTCGCCGTCGAGGTCGACCTGCCCCTTGGCGACCGACCGCAGCTGCTTGCCCTCGAACTCGGGGACGGCGTCGACCCACAGCTCGTCGATGGGGTCGGTGAGGACCAGCACCTCGTACCCCTTGGCCTGGAAGGCCTCCATGTGGGGCGAGTTCTCCACGATCGAGCGCGACTCGCCCGTGGCGTAGTAGATGTGCTCCTGCCCCTCCTTCATGCGCTCCACGTAACTCCGGAGCGTGGTCGGCTGCTCCGCGTCGTGCGTCGAGGCGAAGGAGGAGACCTCCAGGATCGCGTCCCGGTTCTCGAAGTCGCCCAGCAGCCCTTCCTTGAGGACGCGGCCGAACTCCTTCCAGAACGTCGCGTACCGCTCGGCGTTGTCGGACATCATGTCCTTGACCGTCGACAGCACCTTCTTGACCAGCCGACGGCGCATCAACTGGATCTGACGGTCCTGCTGAAGGGCCTCGCGCGAGACATTCAGCGAAAGGTCCGCGGCGTCCACGACACCCTTGACGAAGCGCAGATATTCCGGCATGAGCGCTTCGCAGTCGTCCATGATGAAGACGCGCTTGACGTAGAGCTGCACGCCCCGCTTACGGTCCTGCATATACAGGTCCTGCGGCGCCCGGGACGGAATGAACAGCAGCGACTGGTATTCGAACGTGCCCTCCGCCTGCATGCGGATGGTCTCGAGCGGGTCGGTCCAGTCGTGGCTGATGTGCTTGTAGAACTCGCTGTATTCCTCGTCGGTGACCTCGCCCCGCGGGCGGGCCCACAACGCCTTCATCGAGTTGATGGTCTCGAGTTCGGGGGTGCCGCCGTCTTCCGGAGTGCTGTCGTCATCCGAAGAGCTGGTGGCGCCTTCCCCGGCCATCCGGATCGGCCACGTGATGAAGTCCGAGTACCGCTTGACGATTTCCCGGATCTTCCACGGGGAGCTGTAGTCGAAGAGATGGTCCTCGGCGTCCTCGGGCTTGAGCCGCAGCGTGACCGCGGTGCCCTGGGGCGCGTCCTCGACCTGCTCGATGGTGTAGGTGCCCTCGCCGCTGGACACCCAGCGGGTGCCCTGGCCCTCGCCCGCGCGCCGGGTCAGCAGCGTCACCTCGTCGGCGACCATGAAGCTGGAGTAGAAACCGACCCCGAACTGCCCGATGAGGTCCTGGGAGGCGGCCGCGTCCTGCGACTCCTTCAGCTCCTTGAGGAATTTCGCGGTGCCGGAGTTCGCGATCGTCCCGATGAGCTGCACCACGTCATCGTGCGACATCCCGATGCCGTTGTCGCGCACGGTCAGCGTGCGCTGCTCCTTGTCGACCTCCAACGCGATATGGAGATCCGAGGTGTCCGCCTCCAGATCCCCGTCCCGGAGGGCTTCCAGCCGCAGCTTGTCCAGGGCATCGGAGGAGTTGGAGATGAGCTCCCGCAGAAAGACATCCTTGTTCGAGTAGATCGAATGGATCATCAGCTGCAAGAGCTGGCGCGCCTCGACCTGAAACTCGAATGTCTCTACCCCTGTAGTCACCTGATTCCCCTCATGCGATAAGTGTTCGACGCCATCAAATCCGGTGCGTCGCCGGGATCTTATCGAAGAGGGAGGTCACTGCGCGGGGTGGTCCGGCGGCTTCGCGCGGTTTGCGTGGCCCGACGGCCGGAGCCCCGGGCCGCGCTTGGTGTCGTTGTCGTATCCGGAGAACCCGCTGGGGGTGAGGCGATACGGACCCCGCGTCACTCGCCCTGCTGGTGCGGGTGGGAGCCCTGGGCGGGACGGATCCGGCTCCAGTCGAGGGCCTCGGCGGCCTCCCGCTGAATCTCTTCGGCCGCTTCCCGTGCCTCGGCGGGAACGTCGCCCTGTTCCGCTATGAGACTGTCGTAGATCGGGGACAGGTCGCCCTTGTTCGCGGTGGTCATGCTGAGGTACTTCCTTCGTGCCGTGGTGCAGGTGTGCCACCCGAGCCTAACCTTCGGTTTCCCTTGTCGCGAGGACACATATCACCATGATCCCGCGGGGCCCGGTTCCGTGAAGGTTGTGTGAGGCCCGGGTGGAGGCCGTCACGTGATGAGCGGCTCGGCCGCCGGGCCGGGCCGCTCATCGCGTCAGGGGGTTCAGTGCGGCGCGGCCGCGGGCTCCAGGACGAAGACGGGGATCTCGCGCGTGGTCTTCTCCTGGTAGTCGGCGTAGTCCGGGTACGCCTCGACCGCGCGCCGCCACCACTGCGCCTTCTCCTCGCCGGTGACCTCGCGGGCGTTCATGTCCCGCAGCTCCGTCCCGTCGCGCAGCTCGACGCGGGGGTCGGCCAGCACGTTGAAGTACCAGACGGGGTGCTTGGGGGCGCCGCCGAGCGAGGCCACCGCCGCGTACCTGCCCTCGTGCTCCACCCGCATCAGCGGAGTCTTGCGGATCTTCCCGCTCTTCGCCCCGCGCGTGGTCAGCAGGATGACGGGCATGCCCCGCATCGTCGTGCCCTTGGTGCCTCCGGAACTCTCGATCAGTTCGACCTGATTGCGCACCCACTGGGTCGGGCTCGGCTCGTACTCGCCCTGAAGAGGCATGTCATCCGTTCCCATCGTCGTCGACAACGCTTACCGCACCGCATAACGCGCCGGGCCCGCCCGATCATCCCGGGGAATCAGGCGGGCAGCAGGGCGGCGATCAGGAGACGGTGTGCAAGCGGTGGAGGGCGTGCTGACGTGCCCTCGGCACCGCCACCGCCGGAAGCGGCGGCATGCCGAGCGCGGCCAGCCGGTCCAGCAGGACCCCCTCGCGCAGCGCCCAGGGGCAGATGGTGACCCGCTGCACGTCCAGCAGCTCCATGGCGGCCTCCGCCACGATCGCCCCGGCGAGCGACTGATGGGCCCGGGACCGGGAGATGCCCGACAGCCGGGCGCGCTCGGCATCGGATCTGGCCGCCAGCCGGGGAATCCACTTCCGCAGATCGGAGCGGGTGAGGGTGCTGCGGCCGGGTGCCCCGGCCGTCGGCTTGGGCGCGCCGGTGAGCCGTGCCAGCTGGGTGAAGGTCTTCGACGTGGCGATCGCGGACACGGGGACCGGCTGGTCGCGCAGCTCGGCCGTGGCCTCCGTGAGGACGGAACGCACGTACGTGCGCAGCCGCGCCACGTCCCGCTTGTGCACCGGCGCCTCGTCGGGCAGGTGGTGGCGGGTGAGCCGACCGGCCCCGAGCGGCAGTGAGAGCGCCACCGCGGGTTCCGTACGGCTGCCGCAGGCCAGCTCCATCGAGCCGCCGCCGATGTCGAGCAGCAGCATCTGCCCGGCCGACCAGCCGTGCCAGCCGCGCGCGGCCAGGAAGGTCAGACGCGCCTCTTCCTCGCCGCTGAAGAAGCGCACGCGCAGGCCGGTGGCGTCCTCGATCGCGGCGAGGACGGTCTTCCGGTTGGCTGCGTCGCGCACCGCGGAGGTCGCCAGGGGCACCAGGTCGTCGACCTGGTGTGCGGCCACGACCGCTTCGCTCTCGGTCA
Source organism: Streptomyces sp. BRA346 (assembly GCF_052851135.1). Lineage (NCBI taxonomy): Bacteria > Bacillati > Actinomycetota > Actinomycetes > Kitasatosporales > Streptomycetaceae > Streptomyces > Streptomyces sp. BRA346. The sequence goes on from NZ_JAIWIH010000002.1 coordinate 374,986, forward strand.
CGGCACCGACCAGGCGCCGGATGGCGTCCTGGCTGATCACCCCGTGGCGATCGGTCGCCTCGGCCAGATGGACCGACCGCTTGAGCGTGGCCACCGGCTCGGGCGGTCCGCCCGGAACGAGGTCGGCAATCTTCAGGTGAACGGAACGTGAACCTATGTCGAGCACTGCGAGACGCATGCCTGCTGAGTGCCCGAGTTGCCGGGCTTTACGCCGCGAGAGGCCGCTGCTGGGGGGTGGAGGAGGGCGCGGGGGATTCCTTTTCGCCGTTCCGCTCCGCCGGGCCCGGGGACTTCTCGGTGCGACGTCCGCTGGGGAACGTCAGATCCGGCACGTCGACCACGGGCGGCAGATCGGGCGTGAGCAAGGGCTGCTCGTTTGTGTCCATGACCCGATGGGTACCCTCGCGCATCGCACTCATCCGTGGTGGGACGGATTCTTCCCTGCGATACCGGTCACACCTGGACCATATCGGGCGATGAGCGATCGGAATCGTGCGAAAAAGTGTGCCAAGCGGTCCCGGGCACAACGGCCGGATTGCGCCGGTGCCGCGCCCGAAGCTGTTAGGGGAATGTCCGCGCGATCGGCGAGACATCCCCTGGGTGGTTGATGCCGGTATGCGGCTAATCAGCCGGAGACGTTTCCCTGGCCGTCGGGCTGCCGGTGGCCACGACCGCCGAGCGCGCCGGGCGCGGACGGCGACGGGAGACCGCGACCCCGGCCAGGCACAACGCGCCGCCTGCGAGCGTCAGCGCGCCCGGCACCTCGTCCAGCACCAGCCAGGACATCAGCACCACCAGGGCCGGAACCACATAGGTGGTGGCTCCCATCCGGCCCGCGGTGGTGCGGGCCAGGGCGAAGGCCCAGGTGGTGAAGGCGAGCGCGGTCGGGAACAGGCCCAGGTAGACCATGTTGAGCGTCGCGGACAGCGGGGCGTGCGCGGCCTCCGACACCAGCGTCCCGGCGAAGGGAAGACAGGTCACCGTCCCGATCAGACAGCCGAACGTGGTCACCTGGAGCGCGCCGCCGTGCCGCAGCGCGGGTTTCTGGGAGACGACACCGCTCGCGTACGTCACCGCGGCCACCACGCACAGCAGTACACCGAGCACGGAGGAGCGGCCCGAGCCGGACATCGAGAGCCCGACGACCACCGCGCCGCCGAAGGACACCGCCATCCCCCACAGCAGCGGACGCGGCAGCCCCTCGCCCAGCAGCCTGCTGCTCAGCAGCGCGATGAGGATCGGGCCGATGTTGACGACCATCGCGGCCGTACCCGCGTCGACCTGCTGCTCACCCCAGTTGAGCGCCACCATGTAGACGCCGAACCACAGAAAACCCGAGCAGGCGATTCCCGGCCAGGCCGCGCGGGGTGGCCACCCCACCCGCCGTATCAGGCTGATCGCGCCCAGTGCCAGCGTCCCGGCGGCCAGCCGCCCGAGGGCCAGGGCGCCGGGTGAATAGGCCGAGCCCGCACTGCGGATGGAGACGAAGGCCGAGGCCCACAGCACGACGGTGACGGCTGCCGCCGCCACGGCGGGCCATTCCTTTTGGTAACCGGTGTCCGGCGCTTTGGTCATGACGCCGACACTATGCCGCGCTCATTTCGCTGATCAACGAAGTTTCGGCGCGCGGTCAGCCACGGACCGCGGGCTGCCCGAACCGGCCGACATAGCGGCGCTGCCAGGGCGTTTCCACGGCGCGCGCCGCGTAGTGCTCACGTACGTACCGCACCGCGTCCCCGGGCGGTACGCCGTCCAGCACCGCGACGCAGGCCAGCGCCGTGCCGGTCCGGCCCCGGCCACCGCCGCAGGCGACCTCGACCCTCTCGCCCGCGGCCCGCTCCCACACCTCGCGCAGCGCGGCGGCGGCCTCAGCGCGGTCGGACGGCAGCCGGAAGTCGGGCCAGCGCAGCCAGCGGGCCTCCCACGCGACCGAGGGCGGCTCATGGCCCAGCAGATACAGCGCGAAAGCGGGCGCGGGCCCCTCCGGAAGGGGGTGGCGCAACCCCCGGCCGCGGATGAGCCGTCCCGACGGCAGTCGCATCACTCCTGGCGCGGAAGCGTTCCACGTGGCGTCCATGGAGCGAGAGTAGCGGCGCGCGCGGCATGCGCGGCAGGGAACCGGCCGATGTACCTCGGCATCATGATCACTGCCTAGGGTGATCCCATGGAAATAGGAGTCAACGTCCCGAACTTCGGCCCGGGCGCCCGGCCGGATGTGCTGCGCCAGTGGGCACGGACCGTGGAGGGGCTGGGGTTCGACCTGCTGATGGTCTCGGACCACGTCGCGGTCACCCCCGATGTGGCGGAGCAGTACCCCGCCCCGTTCTACGAGCCCTTCACCACCCTGTCCTGGCTGGCCGGGATCACCGAGCGGGTGCGGCTGGGCACCACCGTGCTGGTCGTCCCGTACCGTCATCCGCTGCTCATCGCCCGCATGGCCGCCAACCTCAACCAGCTCAGCGGGGGACGCCTGGTCCTCGGCGTCGGCGTGGGATGGGCGAAGCAGGAGTACGAGGCGCTCGGCGTGGAGTTCGAGCAGCGCGGAAAGCTGGCCGACGAACACCTCCACGCGATCCGCACCGCCTGGGAGGACGACGCGGACTACCGCAGTGGCGACATCCCGGTCTGGGTGGGCGGCATGAGCGACGCCGCGCTGCGCCGGGCGGTACGGCACGGCCAGGCGTGGCATCCCATCTGGTTCACCCTCGACTGGCTGCGGGAGGCGCTGGACCGGTTGAAGGGCATCGCGGAGGAGCTGGGCCGACCGGTGCCCGGGCTCGCCCCGCGCGTGGTGCTGAAGCTCACCGACGAGCCGGTCACCGGCCCCGAACGCCCGGCCGGTGAGGGCACGATCGACCAGGTCATGGACGACATCGAGGAACTGCGCCGACTGGGCGCGGAGTCCGTGCTGCTCGATCCGTTCAACGGCGACCCGGAGGAGACCCTCCACCCGGAGGCCGCCTGGCAGGCGCTCGCGGCCGTGGCCGCCCGCCGGGGCAAGGCCACCGACCAGGCGGGTTGACCAGTCGCCGGGGGCCGGTGGCTTCGTTTCCCGGCCCCCGGTGCGTCGTCCGCTCAGCCCACGCGCTCGATGCGCGCGTTGCGGATCAGGTTCTTGCCGGGCTCCCGGACCTGCTCGAAGGCGGCGTTGTTGAGCAGGGCGCAACTGCCCGAGGTCGAGGTCACGGAGACGGTCGTGGACTTGTCGTTGTCCAGGTTGGTCACCTTGAGCTCGGTGCCGACCGGGAACTGGTTGCTGGACGCGGCCGGTGCCCCGTCCTCGCCCGACAGGGTGACCGTCGAGCCCGCGCAGACGACTTCGCCGCCGGCGGCGTCCCCGGAGGCCGCCGTGTCATCGGCCGCCGCGGTGTCCTCGGCCGCGCCTCCGCCCTCCGGGGCGGAAGAGGCGGCGGGGGAGGCCGCGGTGTCCTCGGAGCCCACCGCACAGCCGGACGCCTGCTGCTTCCGCTTGATCTCCTCGATGACCGCCTCCCGGTTCGCTATCCGGGCGTCCGACTGGGCATCCGGATTCGCTCGCTGGTCGGCGATGAACTTCTCGTTGTTGGCCAGTGCCTGAGCCAGTCCGTCGCACGCGGTGGACTCCGCCTTGACCGTGTTCGGGGAACCGGGGGTGCCGGCGTTGCTGCTGGTCGCCATCACTCCGGCCCCGGTACCGGCCAGCGCCACCGCGCCGACCAGCAGCATCAGCTTCTTCGGACCGCCGAGGGTTCTTCTGCGCGCCATGTGTGACTCCTTCGCTGGGTTCATGAACCCATACGCGCCGGAGCCCCGCTCGTCTCATGGATTCTCACACCGCGTGGCACGCAGTTCGTGGCCGTCGGCCGTCAGACAGCGCCCGGTGGTCAGGTCGTAGCGCCAGCCGTGGAGCGTGCAGGTGAGCACATCGCCCTCGATCTTCCCGAACCGGCCCAGGTCGGCCCGGAGATGGGGGCAGCGGCGCTGGATCCGCCAGCCGTCGAGTTCGATGTCCTGGCCGTCGTCCTCGCCGGAGGCGTAGTAGTTCTCGACGTACTCGATGCGCTCCATGGACAGGCACTTGAAGAACACGTACAGGAACTCGTTGTACGGCCCGATGCGGCTCGCGGTGAACCGCATCGACAGCAGCAGGCTGTTGGACCAGTCGACCTCGCGCTTGGCGACGTTGGTGGCCACCAGGTCGCCCGTGGTGGACAGCGTGTAGCGGCAGCGCTCGCCGTTCCACTCCCGCACCTCCCGTGCCGGGAAGTCGATCACGATCGGGACCTCGCCCACATCCAGTCGGGCGGGGCCGCCGACGCCCGCGCAGATGTGGTCCGCGCGCGCCAGCAGCGGTTCCCACCACCGCTTCAGCTCACTCAGCAGCCGGTGTCGCGGCAATTGGGGGGAGCGCGAGGCGCGTTCGGCGGCCAGGGCGGGGCGCTGGCGGCGGGCGAAGTCGCGCAGATAGGCGCGCTTGTCGCCGAAGATGTGGTCGATCTCCCTGTCGGTGTGGCGGTGGGTGAGTTTGCAGGCCGTGCCCTCCGGCTCCGCGACCGTGCCCGGCAGCAGCAGATGCGCCGAGACGTCCGGCCGCGCCTCCGCGAGCTGGGCCAGGAACTCCCGCTGGTCGGTGAAGATGGACTCGCCGTCGCGACCGGTGCCGTTGAACTCGAAGAGCGCGTCGTCGAGGAAGCACGGCGGTCCCGCGTTGGGGAACACGTGCGCCGCTTCGACCGCGTCGATGTAGCGCAGCGCGCGGTCGAACTGGCCCTGCCGCTTGCGGGCGGCGAACTCACGCTTCGCGGAGTCCGGCAGCTGGTAGACCATCGGGTACCAGATCGCCCCGGAGAACTGCACGAAGTACGCGTCGACCTCGCCGAACGCACGGATCGCCGGGATGTCCAGCGGATGCGCGTCGTTCTGGTTGAGCAGCACGGTCCTGCCGTCGTCCAGGGAGAGCGCCGAGTCGCCGATGGGGCCGTCGCCGGGGCCGGTGAGCGCGGTGATCATGATGCGCAGGCCGTCCCGCTCGACCGGCTTGCCGCTCTCGGTGCGCAGGAACCGGGTGAACCCGAGCGCCCGCAGCGCGCGCTCCAGTTCATCGGTGGCGAAGGCGGGCAGCAGGACCGTGATGTCCTTGCGCACGTTGCGGCGCAGATTCTGCGCGTCGAAGTGGTCCCGGTGCAGATGGGAGACGTACAGATAGTCGGCGGACCGCCCGTAGTGCGCCCAGTCCAGGTCCGTGTTGTCCGGGAACGGAAACCACGAGCCGAAGAAGGCGGGGTTCACCCAGGGGTCGCACAGGACCGATCCCGCCTCGGTTTCGATGAAGAGTCCCGCATGTCCAAGTCCGGTGATACGCATACCGCAGCACCCCAACCAGCTTGTCGGGTATGTCGGACACGTCCGACTCTCCCGGTGATGCGCGGGGACTGCATCCGCAGGTGCGCTTGGCGGGTGATGCCGCGGCTTCCGGTCACCCGGTTCCGGTCACCTGGTGAGGAAGCGGATGTGCGGGCGCCCGTCGGGGCCGTCCGGGGTGACGGCCGTGCGCACCCCGTAGACGTCGGCGATCAGCTCCTCGGTGAGGACGTCGCCCGGCGTGCCCGCCGCGGCCACCCGCCCTTCCCGCAGCACCAGCAGCGCGTCGCAGTACATCGCCGCCAGGTTGAGATCGTGCAGCGCGATCACGGTGGTGACCGGCAGGTCCGCGACGAGTGCCAGCAGATCGAGCTGGTGCTGGATGTCGAGGTGGTTGGTCGGCTCGTCCAGCAGCAGCTCCCGGGGCGCCTGCGCGAGGGCGCGGGCGATCTGGGCGCGCTGGCGCTCACCGCCGGAGAGGGTGTGCCACGACTGCTCGGCCCGGTCCGCGAGCCCGGTCCGCTCCAAGGCGTGGCGTACGGCCTCCTCGTCCGCCGCCGAGGTGCCCGACCAGGGGCGGCGGTGCGGGATGCGGCCCAGGCCCACCACCTCGCGCACGGTCAGCTCGGACTGGGTGGCGGCATTCTGCTCGACCACCGCGATCCGGCGCGCGACCGCCCTGCGGTGCAGCTCCGGAAGCGGGCGGCCGTCGAGCGTGACCACGCCCGAGGCGGGGGCCAGCACCCCGGCCAGCAGCCGCAGCAGCGTCGACTTGCCCGAGCCGTTCGGCCCGAGCAGCCCGACGCACGACCCCGGCTCCGGGGCGAGGCTCACCCCGTCCACGATCAGCCGCCCGCCCGCGGCGCGCGCCACGCGCCCGGCGCGCAGCCCGACCCCCGCGTCCCCGTCGGTCATGCCGTGCCCGCCTTCCGGGTGCGGTAGAGGACCAGGACGAAGGCCGGTACGCCGATCAGCGAGGTGACCACGCCCACCGGCACCTCCTGCGGGTCGAGCACGGTGCGGGCCAGCGTGTCGACCCACACCAGGAACACCGCCCCGGTCAGCGCCGTCACCGGCAGCAGCCGGGCGTGCCCGGAGCCCACCAGGGCGCGGGCGGCGTGCGGGAGCACCAGCCCGACGAAGCCGATCGCACCCGCCGAGCTGACCAGCGCCGCGGTCAGCAGCGCGGTGACGGTCAGCAGCACGATCCGGGTGCGGGCCACCCGTACGCCCAGCGTGGCCGCCGCGTCCTGCCCGAACGCGAACGCGTCCAGCGCGTGGGCGTGCACCCCGCACACCAGCAGCGTCACGGCCAGCACCGCGAGCCCGGCCCACACCTCGGCCCAGCCGACGCCTCCGAGCGAGCCGAGCAGCCAGAACAGCACGCCGCGGGTCTGCTCCGCGTCCGCCGCCGTCATGACGACGAATGAGGTCAGCGCCGAGAACAGCTGCATCGCGGCCACCCCGGACAGCACCACCCGGTCCGTCGTGGCGCCCAGCACCTGGCTGAGCACCAGCACCAGCGCGAACGAGACCACCGCACCCACGAAGGCGCCGGCCGAGACGGACACCGCCCCGCCACCGGCCCCCAGCACCACCACCGCGACCGCTCCGGTGGACGCGCCCGAGGAGACACCCAGGACGAACGGGTCGGCGAGCGGGTTGCGCAGCAGCGACTGCATCACCACCCCGCACACCGCGAGCCCGGCCCCGCACACCGCGGCGAGCAGGGTCCGCGGCAGCCGCAGATCCCACACGATGCCGTCGCGGATCGGCGTCAGCCCGGTCGCGCCCCAGCCCAGGTGGGACGCGACCGAGGCCCACACGTCGCCGACCCGGATGTCGGCCGGGCCGATGGTGATGGCGAACGCGATCGACAGCGGCAGCACCACCGCCCCGGCCGCCCACAGCGCCGGGTACCGCAGCCGTCGTACGCGTACCGCGGCCGTACGGGGCCCATCGGTCATCGGTCGAGACCGAAGCGGCGCAGCGCGGCGGCCACCTTCTCGATGCCGTCGACCGTACGGATCGACGGATTCATGGCCTGCCCGCTGAGCAGGACGTACCGCTTGTGGCGCACGGCGTCCATCGACCGGGTGACCGGGTTGGACTCCAGGAACGCGATCTTCTTCGCGGCGGTCTCGGCCGACTCCTGCTTCCGGGTGAGGTCGCCGATCACCAGGACGTCGGGGTTCCGCTCCACCACCGTCTCCCAGTTGATCTGCGGCCATTCCTCATGGGCGTCGTCGAAGACGTTCTTCGCGCCCACCGCGTGGGTGATGGCGCCGGGGGCACCGCAACAGCCCGCCATATAGGGGGATTCGGAGTTGGCGAACCAGTAGAGCACCGAGGTGCCGGACGCGTCGACGCCCTGGGTGGCCTTCCCGACCCGGGCCTTGAGCTTGCCGACGAGCGCGTCGCCGCGCTTCTCCACGCCGAAGACCCGGGCCAGGTCGCGGATCTCGCCGTAGACGTCGTCCATGGTCAGCGGGGTGGTGCGGCTGCCGTCGCCGTCCCCGCTGTTGTCCTTCGTGCAGTCGGCGGGGGAGACGTACGTGGGCACGCCGAGCTTCTCGAACTGCTCACGGGTGGCCACCCCGCCCTTGCCCAGCGTGGATTCGAAGGACGCGGACACGAAGTCCGGCTCCTTGTCGAGCACCTTCTCGAAGGAGGGCGCGTTGTCGGCGAGCCGGGGCACGGTGGCGTTCGCCTTGCGCAGCCCGGGCAGGACGGGGTCGGTCCAGGTGGCGGTGGCCGCCATCCGGTCGGCGAGCCCCAGCGAGAGCAGGATCTCCGTCGACCCCTGGTTGAGGGACACCGCTTGCCGGGGCGGTGCGGTGATGCGGACCTTCTGGCCGCAGTTGCCGTACGTTCGCGGATACCCGGGGGCGTCCTCGGAGGATTCGGAGGACGCCCCCGGGCCACCGCCGCATCCGGTCAGCAACAGGGCGCCGGTCAGGGCGCCGGTCAGCCACAGGGTGGCGTAGCGGGCAGGACGTGCTATCGGCACGGGTGGTGTTTCCTCTGGCGACAGGTGCGGATCGGGCGGGCGGGACGGTCAGTGGGCGACGCCCGCCTTCGCCCGGGCGCTCGGCGCCACGGCCGGGCGCGGGACGAGCAGCCGCTCGGCCAGATACCCGAAGAACAGCCCGAAGGATCCCCACAGGGTCGCCTGGACGGCCAGCGCCGACAGCCGGAACTGCCACAGCAGGGTGGCCGGGAAGCCGTGGGGCACCTCGTTGAACGAGGGCAGGAACGCGTACGCGAGCCCGATCGCGGCGAGGAAGGCGACCGAAGCGGCCACGGTGGCGTTCCAGTTGCCCAGCCGCGGCGCCAGCCGCTTGCCGAGGATCACCGCGGCGACCGTCAGCAGCACACTCAGCACCACCATCAGGAAGTACAGCGTGGTGCGCTGGTCGAGGGTCGACGGATCGCCCACGGCCGGAGGATTGGCCGGGTACTTCAGGAACGGCACCACATAGACGGACACCAGCGCGCCGAGCGACATCAGCGCGGCGGTGGCCCGCGGGCCGAACCGGCCGACGCGCCCGAGGGCGTAGGCGATGACGAGGGCGGCGATGCCGCCGAGGGCGACGCCGTAGATCAGCACTCCGGTGGCCAGACCGGCGGTGGACTGCATGGTGCGGCTGACGAGTTCGACGCCGCCGTGTTCATGGCTGTGCGCTTCCTCGTACCCGATGGCCGCGTCCACGCGCGGCTCGCCCAGCAGATACGCCACGACCAGCGCGAGCAGCCCGGCGGCGAGACCCGCGAGCATGCCCCGGACGAGCAGCGCCCGGACGGATATGGAGTTCATGGTGTGTCGATTCCCCTGATGTGCAGCTGAAGCCGAGGCGGTGAGTGCGGTCGGTGTCAGTGGCAGGGGAAACCGAGCAGATGGCGCCCGTCGTGCACCCACTCGTGCACGTTCTCACCGGAGAGGACCGCGGTGGCGCCCTGCTCGGCGCCGACGAAGTACAGGAGGATCAGCATGAGGACGCCGAAGAACAGCGCCCACGGGGCGATCGCCTTCAGCGAGACGGGGGTGATCTCCGGCACCGGCTGCGAGCTGGGTGCGGGAACGGCGGACTGAGCCATGGCGACCTCCTGGGAACACGCGTCCCGTTTGTTGGTACTCGTACGACGGCGCCGGGTCTGACTCGCCCGCCGGGCGGCCCGCTCTCACGGGACGTATCCGCCGGACACACAGTGGCGCGACCGTGCCGGGTTCTCACCGGACTTCCGTCACGCCGTCGTTTTCCATGAGACCGTAGCGCGCGACACCCGGCCAGCGCTACGGCGCGGTCGCCCGAATCGGAGTCCCCACGGGGGCGGATGCCACGGAATAGGGGGACAAGGCGGTGCGTATCACCCTGCTGGCGCCCGCGGTCAACGCGGCCTTGCGGCTGGTGCGTTTCGACGACGCCCCGCCGGACGCGGCCGCCGCGCGGCGGGCCCGGGACGCCGCGGGCGCCCTGCCGCACCACGATGTGACGTTCACCTCACCGTCCGCGCGCTGCCGCGGCACCGCGGAGGCCCTCGCCCTGGACGCGGCGGTGGCGCCCGAGCTGCGCGACCTCGACGTGGGCCGCTGGCGCGGCCGGTCGCTGGACGAGGTGGGACGGGAGGCGCCCGACGACGTCGCCGCCTGGCTGGCCGATCCGGCGGCGGCGCCGCACGGCGGTGAGTCGCTGCGGGAGCTGATCGAACGGACCGGCACCTGGCTGGAGTCGAGGGCCGGGCAGGAGGCGCGGGTGCTGGCCGTCGCCGACCCCGCCGTGATCCGCGCCGCCCTGGTCCACGCACTCGACCTGCCCCCGCGGACCTTCTGGCGGCTGGACGTCGCCCCGCTCACCGCGACCGAGCTGAGCGGCCGGTCCGGCCGGTGGAACCTGCGCTGCGGACTGCCCCTGACGCCCCCGGAGTAGACACGCCGTACGCCGATTCCCCACCGCGTCAAACAGCCGCGCTCCGCGGTGAGCGCGACGCCGATCCCGCCCGTATGAAGAGGGAGGGCCCTCGCCGGCCGAGCCCTGGCTCTGGTTGTCGGCGACGCGCTGGATCGACGTAAGGAGACGTGGTGGTGAAGCACACGCGGCGAGGCGTGCGCCATGCAGTACGGTACGCGGCCGTCGGTGCCATGGTCTGTGGCGGACTGCTGGTCGCCCAGTCCTCACCGGGCGGATCGGCGCACGGGGCGGAGAGCGGCGGCTCCTCGCAGGTACTGGACGGGAAGAACGCTGAAGGAGCCGCGAGAACGGACCTCGGGAGCCGCCTGGTGAACGAGCTGGGGACGTCCCGTACGGCCGGGAACTGGACGGCCGCGGACGGTAAGCCGGTCGTCGCGGTGACCGACGACGAGGCGGCCGACGCGGTCAGCCGGGCCGGGGCACGGGCCAAACGGGTGCGGTTCAGCATGGAGCAGCTGCAATCCGCCACCGAGATGCTGCGTTCGGCGCCCCGGGTGGCCGGCACCGCCTGGATGGTCGACCCGAAGTCCAACAAGGTGATGGTGATGGGCGACAGCACCGTCTCCAGCTCGGACTGGTCGAAGCTGAAGCACATGGCCGAGCCGATGGCCGACGAGGTGAACATGCAGCGCACCACGGGGACGTTCACCACCAAGACCAACGGCGCCGCCCCGATCTTCACCAACGGCAGCCGCTGCTCGGCCGGTTTCAACGTCACCAACGGCCAGACCGGCTTCATCCTGACGGCCGGGCACTGCGGCCCGCCCGGAACGCCCTGGTTCCAGGACACCTCGGGCAGGACGAGCATCGGCACCACCGTGCAGACCAACTTCCCCGGCAACGACTTCTCCCTGGTGCGCTACGACAACACCAAGCTGTCCCGGAACAGCGTCCTGGACGTGGGCAGCAGCCAGCAGGTGAAGATCACGAACGCCGCCGACCCGACCGTGGGCCAGGAGGTGTTCCGCAGCGGCGCCACGTCCGGACTGCGCTCCGGCAAGGTGACGGGGCTGAACGCGACGGTGAACTACCCCGAGGGCAGCGTCAGCGGGCTGATCCAGACCACCGTGTGCGCCGAGCCCGGGGACAGCGGCGGTCCGCTCTTCGTCGGGAACACGGCGCTCGGCGTGACCTCGGGCGGCAGCGGCGACTGCACCAAGGGCGGGGTGACCTTCTTCCAGCCCGTGACCAAGGCGATGACGGCGCTCGGCGTGACCATCCCGGGCACCAGGATCGGTGACGCGGGCGGCTCGGCCGACAACTCCGCCATCGCCTCGGGCACCCAGGCCGCCCAGGACGACGCGACCTCGCTCGACGGCATCATGGAGCGGGTGCGGGCGTTCGGCCCCGGCCTGTGGATCATCGCCGGTGGCGTCGTCGGCTTCGCCATCAGCCTGCGCCCGCGCCGTCGCCGGTACAACAGCTACTACTCCCCGGGCTGGTGAGCCGGGCCCCCGGGGAGGCGGGTCAGGCCTCGGGGACGTCCAGCAGGACGATCCGCTGGGCGCCCTTGGCCTCCCCGGGGTACCGGCTGACCAGGTCCAGACGGAGCCGGGTGGTGCGCACCGGGTCGAAGGTGACGACGGTCGGGGTGTCGGACGCGTCGGCCCAGGTGATGTCCGCCCCGCGGACCGGGGTGAAGCGGTGTCCGTCCCAGGCGGAGACCGTGATCGAGGCGGGGAGGGTGTGGGTCGCGTCGAGGGTGAAGGACACCTCGACGCGGTGCATTCGGCGTTTCCCGGCCCAGGTCACCGAGACCCAGTCGGTCTTCCTGGCCCCGTTGAAGGCGGGCAGCAGTGCCGTGGCGGGCTTGGTGAAGGCGTTGGACCAGCCGGTGGCCGGGTCGCCGTCCAGCATGGCCGCGGGCAGCGTCTGGGGCGATCCCGAGTAGCTGGCGTCGGCCAGCGGGTACGCGGGCGCGGTCGGACCCGGGTCGGGCGCGAACGGCCGGGTGGGGGTGACCCTCGCGGATGTGCCTCCGGTGGCGCGGACGGTGGTGGTGGCCCTGCGCAGCCCCGCCGAGCGGGCGGTGATGGTGAGGTGCCCTGGCTTGGTGCCGGAGCGGACGATGGCCAGGGCCTTGCCGTGGTAGGCGGTGCGGGTGCTGGCCTGGTAGCGCTCGGCGCTTTCCTGGCGTCCGTTGTCGACGCCCGCGAGGGCGCCTCCGGAGACGTCGAAGGAGATCAGGTGGTCCGCGGAGGGCACCAGCACGCCGTGGGCGTCGACGATTTCGGCGGTGATGAAGCACAGTGACCGGCCGTCGGCGTCGACGGTGGTGCGGTCGGGGGTGAGGCGGATGGTGTGGGGGCGTCCGGCGGTGCGGAGTGTGTCGGTGGCGACGACGCGGCCGTTGCGGCGGGCTACGGCTTTGAGCTCTCCGGGGGCGTAGGGGACTTTCCAGGTGAGGTGGAGTTTGCCCGCGCTGTTGTAGGGGCTGGTGTAGCTGCCGGGGTAGGGGCCGGTGGTGACGGTTTTGTCGTCGCCGGTGACTTCGGTGGTTTCCAGGTAGGTGCGGCCGTCGGTGGTCTTCTTGGTGTCGAAGCGGCGAACACCGAGCGAGTCGCCGTTGAGGAAGAGTTCGACGGCGTCCACGTTGGCGTAGGCCCAGACCTCGACCGTCTCGCCCGGCCGGTGGCCGGTCCAGTCCATGGGCAGCAGATGGACCATCGGCTCGTCGGTCCACTGGCTCTTGAACAGGTGGTACATGTCCTTGGGAAACCCGGCCGTGTCGACCGCGCCGAAGAAGGACGCCTTCACCGGGAACACGTCGTACGGGGTGGGCTCGCCGATGTAGTCGATGCCCGACCACAGGAACTGCCCGGTGAAGAACTTCCGGTCGCGGTCCTTCTTCAGCCCGTACTCGCCGCTCATCGTCCACGAGGCGAGGTTGTTGTCGTAGGAGGAGGGCTCGCGCTTGCCGGGCGTGTGGTTCTCCCCGGTGTTGAGGTGCTCGGGCTCCTGGTAGGCCCCGCGGGAGGACGTTTCGGAGGAGGACTCGGACTCGAACAGGAACAGATGCGGATAGCGGGCGTGCAGGGCGTCCACCGAGGCGGCGGTGTTGTAGTTGAGGCCCAGCCCGTCCAGCTTGGCCAACATCAGGTCGGCGGCGGAGCCGGGGGAGGGGAGGGAACGGTACTTGTCGGAGCCGATCACCACCGGCCGGGTGGCGTCGGCCTTCTTGACGGCGTCGATGAGCCGCTCCGCCATGCCGAGCCCGGCGGTGCTGGTGGAATCCGGGATCTCGTTGCCGATGGACCACATGATGACCGCGGGGGAGTTACGGGCGGCCCGCACCATCTCGGTGATGTCCGCCTCGCTGTGCTCGTCGAAGAAGCGCCCGTAGTCATACGGGTTCTTGCCGGTGCGCCAGCAGTCGAACGCCTCCACCAGCATGACGATGCCGAGCCGCTCGCAGATCTCGATCAGCTCTGGTGCGGGCGGATTGTGCGAGGTGCGCAGGGCGTTGACGCCCATGCTCTTCATGATGGTCATCTGGCGCAGCGCGGCATCGGCGTTGAACGCGGCGCCGAGTGCTCCGAGGTCATGGTGGAGGTCGACGCCCTGAAGCTTGGCGTACTCGCCGTTGAGGGTGAGTCCGTGGTCGGGGTCGATGGTGATGTGGCGGATGCCGAAGGAGGTGCGGTAGCGGTCGGTGGTCCTGTCCCCGACCCGTAGTTCGGTTTCCAGGGTGTAGAGCCGGGGTGTGTCGAAGGACCACAGCCGTGGCTTGTCGACGGTGAGTTCCTGGGTGGCGTCGCGGGTGGTGTCCGCGCCGACGGTGACGGTGGTGCGGGCGCGGGTGACCGTCTTCCCGTCGGGGTCCTTGAGGGTGGAGACGATGGTGACGGACTGGTCGTCGCCGGTGGTGTTGACGACGCTGGTGCGGGCCCGCACGGTGGCGTGGCTTTCGTTCGGGGTGGGGGTGGTGATGTAGGTGCCCCAGCGGGCCACGTGGACGGGGTCGGTGATGACGAGGCGGGCGTGGCGGTAGATGCCGCTGCCGGAGTACCAGCGGCTGCTGGGCAGTTGGTTGCGGACCCGGACGGCGAGGACGTTGGGGGTGGTGCCGTCGGTGTGGGCCACGTCGGTGAGGTCGAGGGCGAAGCCGGTGTAGCCGTAGGGGTGGTTGCCGACGAGCTTGCCGTTGCAGTACACGTACGCGTCCATGTACACGCCGTCGAACTCGACGGAGATCCGCTGGCCCGCGAGCGAGGACGGCAGGGTGAAGGACTTGCGGTACCAGCCGAGCCCACCCGGTAAGTAGCCGGTGCCACCGTGGGTGCCGTGGTCGGTGGTCGGCGTGAGTTCGATGCTCCAGTCGTGCGGAATGGCGACCTCGCGCCATGTGGAGTCGTCGTAACCGGGTGCCTGGGCGTCCTCGAAGTCACCGGTCGGGTCGGTGATCCCGCCGGGGTTGACCAGGGCGAAGCGCCAGCCGTCGTCGAGCGGGATGCTCCGCCCGCCGGTCGCCCGGGATGCGGTGGCGGCCGGTGCGGCCGCCTGTGCGGGGATGCCGGTGGCGAGCGTCCCCGCCATGGGCGCGGCGCTGCCGGCGATCAGCAACGATCTACGAGTGACCGCCATGGCGATCCCCTTCTCTTCGATTATGTTGCTTCTTGGGAGGGTTGACGGGCGTCAACTCCTCTTGAGGGAACAGATTCTGACAGTTTCGAACAGGTCGATGTCAAGAGTCCTGCTTCAGTCGCACGTCATCCGTCGAGCAGATCTCGACGTTCATGTTCCGCTCCATCATCCGCAGGGCGGCGTCCGCCAGATCGCCGTGGATGTGTGCCACCGCGTCGTGTGGCACCGCCACGGTCAGATGGCGGATATGGGCGTCGAGGGCGGAGTAGAGCACACACTGCTCGGTGACCTGACCGCACAGGATGATGCGGCTGATGCCGTGCTGCCCCAGCAGATACTCCAGCGGTGTCTGGTAGAAGATCGAGTGCCGGGCCTTGACCACGAAGAGGGAGTCGTCGTCGGGCCTGATGGGCTCCACCAGATCGGCGTGCGGCGACCGCAGCGCGGTGTCCAGGAGTTCATCGTGATGGGAGCGCCAGCGGCCGAAGTTGTCATTGACGTAGATGACCTCGATCCCCGCCTCCCGGGCCCGTGTCACCAGCCGCCGCACCGCGGGCAGCGTCTCGCGGACGGAGGGGAGCAGCAATTCGGCGTCCGCGTGGTCATACGTGTTGATCATGTCGATGACGATGAGCGCGGTGTCGTGCATGCCAGTGCCCCAATGGTGCGTTGATCAGGCCAGCAGGCTTTCGTCGAGGTGGGCCAGCAGGTCCGCCGGACTCTCCCGGATCTCGGCAGCTCCGGCGTCCGCCAGCGCCTCCCGGGGGACGCCACCGGACAGCAGCGCCACACAGGGCACCCCGGCCACTCGGCACGCTTCCACGTCCCAGACGCTGTCGCCGACGAAGACCGCGTCCCCGGGTGGCACCCCGGCGCGCTCCAGGGCCCGTTCGACCAGGTCCGGCGCGGGCTTGCCCTCGCCGACGTCGTCCGAGCTGAGCGCGTCGCGCGTCATGTCGTCGGCACCGATCGCCGCGCGCATGGCCGCCAGTTCGTCCTGACCGGCGGAGCTGGCCAGCACCACATGACGCCCGCGGGCCGCCACCGCGCGCAGCAGCTCCCCGGCGCCTTCGAAGGCGGGCAGCCGGGTGAAGTACGTGGCGTACAGGGTCTTGTGCGCGGAGCTGATGGTCCCGTCCCGCGACCGGTCCCGGTCCTCGCCCAGCAGATGGTCGAGAAGCCGGTCGGAACTCCTGCCGATGGCGAGGTGGATCTGCCGCATCGGCACCGCGTGCCCCGCCTGCCGGAACGCCTCCCACCAGGCCACGGTGTGCAGGTAGTTGGTGTCCACGAGCGTGCCGTCCACGTCGAACAGCGCGGCCTTCCGTACGGTGGCCATCGTCACCTCCCGGGGGTGGGAAAGGGAAGGTGGCCCCCACCCGTGGCGGGGGCCACCTCGTGTGGCAGGGGGTTTTCCGGCCTCAGATCTGGAGCTGGCCTCAGATCTCGTAGTGGTGCCGGTGGTGGTGCGGGTCGGGATCCTCGACCACCGGGGGCGTCGCGGCCGTCGGCGGGATCATCCGGCGGCGCTTGTAGACACTGACGTACGCGGCCATGCCGATGAAGCCGACGGCCATGAGGATCAGGCCCACCAAATGCACATTGAATCCACTGCTGTTCCAGTCCGTCGCGAAGGTGAGGATGCCTCCGATCGCGACCATGAGGATGCAACCGCCCAAGCCCATGAGTATTGCCTCCGAACATCAATTAGCTCTCTTCCGGGCCGGTCCGATCCCGAGTACCCATCAAGGGCACCTCCAATCTCACGGGCGGCCGCCCTCGGCGCCGGTGCCCGCGTCGGCGGCCACGGCCCGGTCGAGCGCCCGGAGGTCCTGGCGGGCCCGGGCGCGGTCCTTGGCGGACGCGTCCGTGACGTCCAGGAAGATCTGGTCGGCGTGCGGCCAGACCTCCGTCATCTTGGCCTTGACCCGCATCAGGACCTCCTCGACCTCTTCGCTGTCGAGCCCGGCGACAAGGTCGATCCGGGCCGCGACCAGCGTGGACTCGGTGCCCAGCCGCATCGTCAGCAGCGTGGTCACCATGTCGATCTCCGGCTGCTCGTCGAGGAAGCGCCGTATCTCCCGCCGCTGCGCCGGATCGATCGCCTCACCGATCAGCCGCCCCCGCGACTCCTTGGCCAGCCGGTAGGCCACGTAGACGAGCAGCGCCCCGATCAGGAACGACGCCACCGCCTCGTACATCCCGTCGCCGGTGAGCATGTGCAGCCACATGCCGAGGAGGGCGAACACCACGCCGAGGCAGGCGGTGGAGTCCTCGGCCAGCACGGTGCGCAGCGTGGGGTCGTCCCCGGCGCGGACCTCGGCGAACATGCCGCGCCCCGCCTTCCGGGCCTTGCCCCGGACCTGGACCAGGGCGCGGACCAGCGAGGAGCCCTCCGCGACGAGGGCCACCCCCAGAACCGCGAGGCCGACCAGATAGCCGGTGTGGTCCTCCGAGCTGCCCGAGTGCAGCGCCTCGGCGCCCTGGAAGAACGAGAAGCAGCCGCCCATGACGAAGATGCCGACGGCGGCGAGCAGCGCCCAGAAGTAGCGCTCCTTGCCGTAGCCGAAGGGGTGCTGGGCGTCCGGGGCGCGTTTGCTGCGTTTGAGGGAGGCGAGCAGGAACACCTCGTTGAGGCTGTCGGCCACCGAGTGGGCGGCCTCCGAGAGCAGCGCGGGGGAGCCCGTGAAGACCCCGCCGATCGCCTTGGCGAGGGCGATGACGAGGTTGGCCCCGAGCGCGACGAGCACGGTGACCGCGGTTCTGGTGTCCTCGCCGGGCCGGGGGCCGGGGGTGCGTGCCGCGGTTTCGCTCATCGTGGGACTCCGATCGGGGGACTCCGTAAACGTCGACTGGTCTGTGTCCCCTCTGGTGTCCCGATACGGCGGTCCTAAGCGTCACGCCCGCCTTCGCGCCCGCGCTCGCGCCCGCCTTCGTGCATGCCCGGAACGCGGCACGCCCCGGGGAGAATCACTCCCTCGGGGCGTGCCGGGTTGTCTCGGTCGGTCGGATCAGCCGGTGGGCGCGCCACCGGGGCTGGCCGGGACCTTGGGCATCGGGGTGAACACGTCCAGCCCCATCACGGCCGCGATCAGCAGGCCGATGACGCCGAGCGCCACCGCGCCCCAGGCCACGGCCGAGACCCAGGTGGTGCCCGAGGCCGACGCGGCGGTGCGCTGCCGCAGCAGCACCACGGCGGCGATGACCACGGCGGCGAGGCCGAACAGCCCGTTGAAGAAGGCCGTGGTGTGCCACGGCGTGCCGTAGACCGCCTCGATCTGGTTGGCGGCGGCTCCGGACTGGGCCTTGATCTGCCCGGTCAGCTGCTCACGCTCCTGGAGCATGGTGCCCAGCCAGGTGCCGGTGAGCGATGCGAGCCCCAGGCCCGCGGCGGCCACCGCGGCCGCGCCGGAGAACACCCCGGAGGAGGCCGCCGGGGCGGCGGCCGGAGCGGTCGCGGGCTCGTCGAGGCGGTCCGCGGAAGAGTCCGTGGCGGTCTCCTCGGCGGGGGCCTCGGTGTGCGATTCCTTTTCGGAAACAGCGTTCGGGACACCCTCCGCCGTTGCTTCTTCGGCTTCTGCGGGCTGCGCTGTGCGGTCGGTCGGTCGGTCCGTCTTGGTGGTGTCCATGGGGCGGACCGTAGGTGCCGAAAATGAGAGTCCGCTGAGAATGGCCGCGGCCTCCGGCCGGGTGCCGCCGACCGGTGCGCGCGGGCCGCTGCGCATACGCTGGCCAGGCAGCCTCACGATGGCTGGAACTCTTCGCCGCATCGAGCCGCCCCGAGCCGCACTGACAGGAGCACACATCGTGACCGGCTCTCCTCACCGCCGGTCCGCCCCCCGGGGCGGACCGCGGCACCGGCTGCGCGCCTGGCTGCTGGAGGGCCTGACCGACATCGCCAAGCGGCAGCCCGGGCCGCACGCCGAACCGGAGAGCCCACACCACGGCCGCCCGTGGTGGCGGGTCATGTGCCTGACCGGCCTCGACTACTTCTCGACCCTCGGCTATCAGCCCGGAATCGCCGCCCTGGCCGCCGGGCTGCTCTCCCCGCTGGCCACGGTCGTGCTGGTGGTGGTGACCCTCGTGGGCGCGCTGCCGGTCTACCGGCGGGTGGCCGCCGAGAGCCCCCACGGACAGGGTTCGGTCGCGATGCTGGAGCGGCTGCTGACGTTCTGGAAGGGCAAGCTCTTCGTCCTCACCCTGCTCGGCTTCGCCGCGACCGACTTCCTGATCACCATCACCCTCTCGGCCGCCGACGCCACCGCCCACCTGGTGGAGAACCCGCACTTCACCGACCTGCTGCACGGCCATGAGGTGGCCATCACCCTCGTCCTCATCGGACTCCTCGGCGCGGTCTTCCTCAAGGGCTTCACCGAGGCCATCGGGCTGGCCGTCGTCCTGGTCGGCGCCTATCTGCTGCTCAACGCCGTGGTGGTGGCGGTGGGGCTGTGGCACGTCTTCACCGCACCGCAGGTGATCACCGACTGGACGGCCGCGCTCACCGCCCAGCGCGGCAACCCCCTGGTCATGGTCGCCGTATCCCTGGTGATCTTCCCCAAGCTGGCGCTCGGGCTCTCCGGGTTCGAGACCGGTGTCGCCGTCATGCCGCACATCGAGGGCAAGCCCGGCGACACCGAGGAGCGCCCCACCGGCCGTATCAAGGGCGCCCGGAAGCTGCTCACCACCGCGGCAGTGATCATGAGCGTGTTTCTGATCACCTCCAGCCTGATCACCACTCTGCTGATCCCGCAGCACGCGTTCCAGCCGGGCGGCGTGGCCAACGGGCGCGCCCTGGCCCACCTCGCCCACGTGTACCTGGGCTCCGCCTTCGGCAGCGTCTACGACGCCGCCACCATCGCCATCCTCTGGTTCGCGGGCGCCTCCGCCATGGCCGGACTGCTCAACCTCATGCCCCGCTACCTTCCGCGCTACGGCATGGCGCCCCACTGGGCGCGCGCCGTGCGGCCGATGGTGCTCGTCTTCACCCTGATCGCGTTCCTGGTGACCTGGCTGTTCAAGGCCGATGTGGACGCCCAGGGCGGGGCGTACGCCACCGGCGTCCTCGTCCTCATCACCTCCGCCGCCATCGCCGTCACCATCGCCGCGCGGCGCGCCCGGCAGCGCGGCTGGACCATCGGCTTCGGGACCATCGCGGTCGTCTTCCTCTACACCACGGCCGCCAACGTCATCGAGCGGCCCGACGGCGTCAAGATCGGCGCCTGCTTCATCGGCGGCATCATGGCGGTGTCCCTGCTGTCCCGGGCGGCCCGCGCCTTCGAGCTGCGGGTGACCAGCGTCACCTTCGACGACATGGCCCAGCGCTTCATCCGCGACACCGCCCATCGCAAGATCCGCTTCATCGCCAATAAGCCGCAGGCCTGTGACCTGGTCGAATACCGCGACAAGCAGCAGCAGATCCGGGCCGACAACGACATCCCGCCCGAGGACGACATCATCTTCGTCGAGGTCACCGTCGCCGACCCGTCCGAGTTCGAAAGCGAGCTGCGGGTGCGCGGAAAGGTGATGCACGACCGCTACCGGGTGCTCACCATGGAGAGCGCCACCGTCGCCAACGCGCTCGCCGCGATGCTGCTGGCGGTGCGCGACGAGGCCGGTCAGCGGCCGCACATCCACTTCGAATGGACCGAGGGCAACCCCCTGGCCCACTTCCTCCGCTTCTTCCTCTTCGGCCAGGGCGAGGTGGCGCCCGTCACCCGCGAGGTCCTCCGCGAGGCCGAACCCGACCGCGACCGGCGCCCCCACATCCACGTCGGCTGATCCGCGCCCCGCGCGGGCCTTTCACACCACGACCGCCCGCCAGCGGACCTCGCCGTCCTGCCGGTGGCCGGTGGGCGCGAGCCCGGCGGTGCGAGCGACGCCCGCCGAGGCCCGGTGGTCGGGGTGGAGGTGCGCGATGACCTGGTTCACGGAACCGCCCGATAGCCACGCCACCAGCGCCCGGGCCGCCTCCGTGGCGTACCCCCGCCCCTGCCACGGCGTGCCCACCACCCAGGCGACCTCGGCGGTGCGGTCGGCCGCGGGGCCGCTCACGGTGGCCTGGACCGTGCCCACCAGGCACCGTTCGGCGCGGGCGTGGGCCACCCAGTTGCACCAGGTCACCTCCGGATCGGGCGAGCCCGCGACCAGGCGTTCGTAGCGGGCGCGCAGGGCCGTGGCGTCCAGCGGGGCGCCGCCGATGAAGGTGTGCAGGCCGGGGTCGGACAGCACCCCGGCCATCTCCGCGGCGTGCTCGATCCGCAGCGGCCGCAGCTCCAGCCGCGCGGTGGGGATGACCGCCGCGCGATCGGGGTGGCTCACTCCGACGCCGCGGCCACGGGCTCGTCGGCCGACAGGCTGTCCATGAACGAGCTGACCGAGAACACCGCCCGCCCGGGCCCGGCCGGGCCGTACCCCGGGGGCGAGGTCAGGCCGTATTCCTCCAGCGTCGCCCGGTAGGTCTCCAGCAGCCGGATGTGGTACTCCAGCGGCGCGCCCTGCGGATTGGCCTTGCCCAGCGGCGTGGTCGGCTCCGGGCACCAGGTGGTGAAGCGGGGGACGACGCCGTTGGACATGAAGAACCGCAGCCCCTCGGCGGTCGAGTCGATGGCCTCGTCCACGCTGGTGAAGCCGAACGGTTCGGCCATCTCCACGCCCGCCACGAAGTTGGGGATCACATTGCGGGCGCCGAACACCTCGGTCGAGTCCAGGATCCGCCGGTGCCACTCGTCCCGGCCGACGTAGCGCTCCTTGCCCGGGCAGTACAGCTCGAACAGCCGCCGGTCCCACACCTCGAAGTTGGGGTGGTAGATGCTGATGCCGTAGTCGTGGAACCGCTGGACGTCGTCGCGCGGCAGCGCCTGCGCCACCACCTTGCCGATCCAGCGGCCCGGGAAGCGCTCCTCGATGGCCTTCGCGTAGTGGCCGTAGAAGTCGGCCTCGTCGCGGCCGCCGACCTGCGAGGTGATCGAGCCGCCGGTGAGGGTGTACGCCTTCGAGGCGCCGGCGGTGTCATGACGGTCGATGATCTCCAGCGCCTCCAGCACCTCCTCGACCGGCTTGACCCCGGTGTACGGGCGGCCCGCCGCCTTGTGCTGGCGCCAGTTGTGGTTGATGTCGCAGTACTGGCACTCCTCCTTGGCACCGAAGTACTGGCACACCCGGAACACCGTCAGATAGACCAGGTAGCCCCACTGGATGGTCGGGGCGACCTCCATCACCGACTTGCCGTTCGACAGCGTGTGCCGGTAGTAGTCCGGCATCGGCGGCAGGCCGACGTCCGCGATCCGGGCCCCGTCCAGATACAGGCCCAGCGCGCCGTCCTCCCCGGCCCGGACCCGGTACGGCGAGTCCGGGTTGACGCGCACCGACACCACGGTGCGCCGCATCCCGTACGGCCCGCCGGTGAGCACGATCTCCTCCGGCGGCCGGTTGAGCGCGGCCGCGCCCAGCTCGGGAAGGGTGCGGTGGTCGAAGGAGAAGATGAAGTACGACTTCGGCTTGACGTCCCCGTCGTCGCCGCCGCTGAGCGCGGAGTCGTCGAAGGCCATGCCGCCGCGCAGCAGGTCCTCCTTGATCACCGCCTCCGGCGGCACCTGCGGGAAGCGCCCCATCAGCTCCTCGACCAGCGCGGTACGGTTCGGGCTCGTCATCTGCTGCACCATCCCTGATTCGATGAGACTCGTCGGCTCCCCCGCAGCTCCGTCATCCCCGCCACCCTAGATCAGCCGCGTGGCCCGCCCGCGGCCGGGCGCCGCGCGCCGGGGCGCTCTACGGTGGGGAGAAGGATGCCTGTCAACCGGCTCGGCCTGGTCGTCCACCAGGCCCGCCCCGCCGCCGTCGCGGCGGCCCGCGCCGCGCATGCCTGGGCCGCCGCGCGGGACATCTCCTGCACCGAGATCGACGTATGGCGCGGGGATCATCCGCGGCGCAGCGCGCAGGAGGAGTCCGCGGCGGCCGGGCATCCCGATCTGATCGTCACCTTCGGTGGTGACGGCACGTTCCTGCGCGGGGCCCGGATCGCCGCCAGGAACGGCGCCGCGGCGCTGGGCGTGAACGTGGGCCGGGTCGGCTTCCTCACCGAGATCACCCCCGACGACGTACGGACGGCCCTGGACGCCGTGCAGGCGGGCCGCACCACCGTCGAGGAGCGCATGATGCTCACGCTCCGGGCGTCGCGGCCGCTGGACATGCCCGCCGGGATGGACGCGCTGCTGCGGTACGGACGCGGGCCGGTGCTGCCCGCGCCGAAGATCCGGCCCGGCAGCCCCGAAGAGCTCGGCTGGGGCGTCGCGCTGGACGTCACCGCCCTCAACGACGTGGTGTTCGAAAAGCTGGCCCGCGACCGCCAGGCCGGACTGGCGGTCTACGTGGCCGGGCAGTTGCTCGCCTCGTACTCGGCCGACGCCATCATCGTGGCCACCCCCACCGGCTCCACCGCCTACAGCTTCGCCGCGGGCGGCCCGGTCGTCTCCCCGCACATGGACGCGGTCGTCTTCACCCCCGTCGCCCCGCACATCGCCTTCGACCGCACCGTGGTGGCCGCGGTGGACGAGGCCGTCGCGATCCGGGTGCTGCCGCACTCCGGGCGGGTGGCCGTCTCCATCGACGGGCAGCGTCGCGGGGTGCTGGACCCGGGCGACTGGGTGGCGGCGTACCGGGCCCCGGCCCGGCTGCGGCTGGTACGGATGCGGCCCACCGAGTTCTACCACCGGCTGCGCGACCGCTTCCGGCTCGCCGACTCGCCCGCCGCCGACCAGGCCCCGCCGTTCTACCGGCCGAGCAGCCCGGTCCCCGACGACCTCGCCCATCTGCGGCTGCCCCCGCCGCAGGACGCGCCCTGAAGGCCCCTACGGAAGATGCGGGGCCTTGAAGATGCGGGGCCCTGAACCCGGTGCCATGGTGAGGGTTGTGACAGCTCAGAGGTTTCACACCGATCTCACGCTGCGTGTCAACGGCACCGACCGGCCCCTCACCCTCGACAACCGGGTGACCCTGCTGGACGCCCTGCGCGAACACCTCGCGCTGACCGGCACCAAGAAGGGCTGCGACCACGGCCAGTGCGGCGCCTGCACCGTCCTGATCGACGGCGAACGGGTGAACAGCTGCCTGGTGTTCGCCGTGACCGCGGCCGGGCACGACATCACCACCATCGAGGGCGTCGCGGACCTCGCCGCCACCGGCGATCTGCACCCGCTCCAGCGGGCGTTCCTGGAACACGACGGCTTCCAGTGCGGCTACTGCACCCCGGGCCAGATCTGCTCCGCCATCGGCGCGCTCGCCGAGGCGGCCCGCGGCTGGCCCAGCCACGTCACGGAGGACGTGGCCGCCGGGGTCCGCGCGCCCGACGCCCTGGACGACGACGAGATCCGGGAGCGGATGAGCGGCAACCTGTGCCGCTGCGCCGCCTACCGGGGCATCGTGGACGCCATCCGCGAGACCGCCGGGGCGAACGGCCAAGGCGTGCCGGGCGTACCGGTCCGGGGAGGTGTGCGATGAAGCCCTTCGCCTTTGAGCGCGCCACCCGCCCCGAGGCCGCCGCCTCCCTCGTCGCGGACTCCACCGAAGCGGTGTACCTGGCCGGGGGAACCAATCTGGTCGACCTGATGAAGCTCGGCGTCACCGAGCCCGCCCTGCTCGTCGACATCACCGGACTGCCGTACGACCGCATCGAGCACCGCGCGGACGGCGGGGTGCTCATCGGGGCCCTGGTGCCGGGCAGCGAACTCTCCGGCGACCGCGGTATCCGGACACGCTTCCCGGCCCTCGCGCAGGCGCTGCTGGCCGGGGCCTCCGGGCAGCTGAGGAACCGCGCGACCACCGGTGGCAATCTGCTCCAGCGGACCCGCTGCGTGTACTTCCAGGACGTCACCAAGCCCTGCAACAAGCGGTCCCCGGGCACGGGTTGCTCGGCCATCCAGGGCAGCCACCGCGACCTCGCCGTCATCGGTACCTCCGACGCCTGCGTGGCCACCAACCCCTCCGACATGGCGGTGGCCCTGGCCGCGCTCGACGCCGTCGTCCATCTGCGGCGCGTCGACGGCACCGCCCGCACCGTGCCGCTCGCCGACTTCTACCTGCTGCCCGGCGACACCCCGCACCGGGAGACGGTGCTCCAGCCCGGCGACCTCATCACCGGCGTCGAACTGCCCCCGCCCCCGCCCGGCGCCACGCACTACCGCAAGGTGCGCGACCGCTGGTCGTACGCGTTCGCCGTGGTGTCCCTCGCCGCCGTGGCCGCCACCGACGGCAGGGGAGCGCTGCGGGAGATCCGGCTCGCGCTCGGCGGAGTGGCGCCCAAGCCGTGGCGCGCGCACAAGGCCGAGCAGCTCTTGGCCGGGCAGCGGCCGACCGAGGACGCGCTGCGGACCGCGGCCCTTGCCGAATTCGCCTCGGCACGCCCGCTGCCGCACAACGCCTTCAAGATCGGCCTCGCCGTGGACCTCATCACGGCCACCGTGCGCGACCTCGTGGCAGGGGAGGGGCGATGACCACACTGGAACGCGCCGTGGGCGCCGAGGTGACCCGGATCGAGGGCCACGACAAGGTCACCGGCACCGCGCTCTACGCGTACGAGTACCCCGTACCGGACGCCCTGTACGGGGTGGCCGTGCAGTCCACCATCGCCCGTGGCCGGGTGCGTTCCGTCGGTGCCGATGCCGCCTTGGCCCTCCCCGGGGTCGTCGCCGTCCTGGACAGCGGCAGCGGCGGTGTGCCGCGGCTGCACCCGACCGACGACCCGGAGCTGTCCGTCCTCCAGTCCGCCGACATCGCCTACCGCGGGCAGATCGTGGCGGCCGTGGTCGCGGACACCTACGAGACGGCGTGTCAGGCCGCGGCCGCGCTGCGCGTCACCTACGAGGAGGAGGCGTACGAGGTCTCACTGCGCGACGGCGATCCGAACATCTTCGTCCCCGACACGGTCAACGCCGGCTACCCGGGCCGCGCGGAGACCGGCGACGTGGACAC
This sequence comes from Streptomyces sp. BRA346, assembly GCF_052851135.1. Lineage (NCBI taxonomy): Bacteria > Bacillati > Actinomycetota > Actinomycetes > Kitasatosporales > Streptomycetaceae > Streptomyces > Streptomyces sp. BRA346. The sequence continues at coordinate 400,845 of NZ_JAIWIH010000002.1, forward strand.
CGCCCTGGCCACGGCGCCGGTCACCATCGATGCCACGTACACCACACCGCCCGAGCACACCAGCGCCATGGAGCCGCACGCCACCATCGCCGTGTGGGACGGCGACACGCTGACCCTCTACAACGGCGACCAGGGGCCCTGGATGACGGCGAACACGCTCGCCGCCCTGTTCGGGCTCCCCGAGGGCGCGGTGCGGATCGTGGCGGACCACGTGGGCGGTGGCTTCGGCTCCAAGGCGGTGCCCCGGCCGCCCACGGTGCTCGCCGCGCTGGCCGCGCGCGCCGTCGGCCGCCCGGTGAAGGTGGCGGTGACCCGGCAGCAGATGTTCACCATGGTCTCGTACCGGACCCCCACCGTGCAGCGCGTCCGGCTGGGCGCCGAACGCGACGGGCAGCTCACCGCGATCTCGCACAACGCGCTCCAGCAGAGCTCCCGGCTCACCCCGTACTGCGAGCAGACGGTCGCCGCCACCCGCATCATGTACGCGGCGCCCCACCGCCGCACCATCCACCGCCTCTCGCAGCTGGATGTGCCCACGCCGTCGTGGATGCGGGCGCCCGGCGAGGCGCCGGGGATGTTCGCGCTGGAGAGCGCGATGGACGAGCTGGCGTACGCGCTGGACATGGACCCCATCGAGCTGAGGGTGGTCAACGAACCGTCCGTGGACCCCGAGTCGGGGAACCCCTTCAGCAGCCGCAATCTGGTCGCCTGTCTGCGCGAGGGCGCGGCCCGGTTCGGCTGGGCGGGGCGCGACCCCCGGCCCGGGAGCCGCCGCGAGGGGCGGTGGCTGGTGGGCACCGGCGTCGCGGCGGGCAACTATCCCGCCATCACCTGGCCCGCCTCCGCGACCGCCCGCGCGGAACCGGACGGGAGCTTCACGGTACGGATCGCCGCGGTCGACATCGGCACCGGCGCCCGTACCGCGCTGACCCAGGTGGCCGCGGACGAACTCGGCGTGGCCCTGGACCGGGTCACCCTGGAGATCGGCCGCAGCGCTTACGGCTCGGCCCCGTTCGCCGGTGGCTCCATGGGCACCAGCTCATGGGGGTGGGCGGTGAGCAAGGGGTGCCGGGCGCTGGCCAAGCGGCTCGACGAGGTGGCGGGCCAGGTCCCGCCCGGCGGACTGGAGGCCCACGCGGACACCACCGAGGACGTCCGGGCGCGGAAGGACCTCGCGCGCCACGCCTTCGGCGCCCAGTTCGCGGAGGTGCGGGTGGACGCGGACACCGGGCAGGTACGGGTCGACCGGATGCTGGGGATGTTCGCCGCCGGGCGCATCATCAACGCCCGTACGGCCCGCTCGCAGCTGCGCGGCGGCATGTGCATGGGGCTGTCGACGGCGCTGTACGAGAACCTCGAACTCGACCCCAACTTCGGCGACTTCGCCAACCACGACCTGGCCAGTTACCACGTGGCGGCACACGCCGATGTGCGCGATGTCGAGGCGCACTGGATCGAGGAGGAGGACGACCAGCTCAGCCCGATCGGCGCCAAGGGCGTCGGAGAGCTGGGCATCGTCGGGGCGGCCGCGGCCATCGCCAACGCCGTCCATCACGCGACGGGAGTACGGGTGCGCGACCTGCCCATCACCCTGGAGCGGGTGCGCACGGGTCTGAAGCGCTGACCTGCCACAATGAGCGGGGCCCGAAATGGCCCCGCCCGGGTGTCCCGCGGTAACGGCGCGGGACACCCGGAGCGTGAGGGGCAAACGCTCGACGGCGTGACCTTACTGGGCCGCACCGCCACCGGCTCCGCCGTCGCCGATCGTGGCGCCGACCGCCTCCAGCGCGGTGGTCACCGGCTGGAAGAACGTCTCACCGCCCGAGGTGCAGTCGCCACTGCCACCGGAGGTCAGGCCGATGGCCTGGCCGCCCTCGGTGAAGAGGGCGCCGCCGCTGTCGCCCGGCTCGGCGCAGACGTCGGTCTGGATGAGCCCGCTGACCGAGCCCTCCGCGTAGTTGACGGTCGCGTTCAGCCCGGTCACCGAGCCGCCGTTCAGCCCGGTGGTGCTGCCCATGCGCTGGACTTCCTGGCCCACCGACGCCTCGGCCGCCTCGGTGATGTTCACCTTGTTGCCGTCGCCGGTGTTCACCGTGCTCGGGGCTTCGGTGGCGGCGTCGTCGTACGTGGCGAGCGCGAAGTCGCCGGTGCCCGGGAAGGTGGCGTCCTGGACCGTGGCGACCGGGGCGCCGTCCTGGGTCTCCGACCACTCCTTGGCCGCGACACCGCAGTGGCCGGCGGTCAGGAAGCCGGGGTCGCCGCTCTCGGTGGTGACGTTGAAGCCGAGGGAGCAGCGCGAACCGCCGCCGAAGATGGCGTCACCGCCCTCGGCGAAGGTCTTGAACGTGCCCGCGGAACGCTTGACGCTGGCCATGTCCGCACCCAGCGACTTCACGGTGGACTCGAGGGTGTCCCACTTCGCGCCCTTGACGGTGCTGTCCGCCGTGACCTGGAGCTTGTTGGTCTTGGGGTTGATGGCCCAGGCGGTGCCCGCCATGGTGGCCTTCTTCTTGAGCGTCGCCTCGGCGGCCATCAGCGACTTCATGCTGTTCTTGGCGGCCTTGGGGACGGCCCCGGCGCTCTTGACCGCGGCGACCTCGACGTTGTTGTTGTCGCCGATGACATTGACGATGACCTGCTGCTGGTCCTTGTCGTACCAGGCACCGCCGAACGCCTCGCCCAGGCTCGACGCCAGCTGCGCGATCGCGTCCGAGGCGGAATCGGAGTTGAACGCCTTGGGCTTGGCATCGATGGCCTCGGACTTCTTGTCCTGCGAGGCATTGGCGTTGGGCAGCACAATGGCGGCACCCACGACGGCGGCAGCCGCGGCAGCCCCAATGATGATCTTTGTCTTGGGGGCGCGCTTGTGACTCCGGCTCAACTTGTGACCTCCTGTGGGGCGCACGGGGTCGTACGCGGGGGACGGGTTCGCTACGGCAGTGGGTACGCATGGGGCGCCGGTTGTGTTCACACCAATTTCACGGCCGTGCGGTGACAGGTCTCACACCTGGGACGAGGGGCGACAACGTCTGCATCGGTGTCCGTGTGCGGGGTACCGGCCGTTCTGTGTCCCTTTCCGTCCACGGGACCCGCCTACGAGAGAGGAGCGCATCGTGAGTGAGGACAAGCTGCCGGAGGCCCCCGGGGAGCACAGCCCCGCCATCCCCAGGGACCTGCCCGACCAGCAGGCGCAGGGCGGCCCTGACCCCCTGGACATCGACGGCGACACACCGCGGACCGACCCGCCCCACCACCCGGAGGACGTCCCCGACCTGGACGAACCCGGCACCCGTCGGCGCGGAAAGCCACACAGCGGAGGTGTGCACCCCGAGCAGCCGGTGCCGGATGAGCCCTCCGGATGACGATTGATCCGGCACGGCCGGGTACTCGGGCCGGGATACCGATGCCCCCGCTGACCGCTAGATGAGGACGACGAGGACGGTGTTCACGATGGCCATTCCGGAACGGTCCGCCGCGCAGGTCGTGGTGGCCCTCAGCGGACACTCCAGGGAGGACGCCGACGCCGTGTTCGGCGTGCTCCACGCCTGCTACCCCTCCGGCCCGGCCTCCGACGCCCCGCCGCGGGAGGAGGCCGAGGGACACCCCACGGTGTGGAGCGCGACCTTCGAGGTGTCCGGGGCGCGGCAGGAGCCCGCTCCCACCCCCCTGGGAGCGCCCCTCACCGCCGATCTCCAGGGCGGCCCCCGCCAGGTGGAACAGCTGCGCGACGCCCTGGCCACCGCCTTCGCCGTACGGGACGAGGGCCGGGCGGCCGGTGACCAGGAGCGTGAACTGCACCTGCGGCTGGAGAGCCGCTAGGGCTGCTTACTTCCCGTAGGGCTCGCTACTTCGTGTTCCCGGCGCGCCGGAACGCCCACTCCATGCGCGGCTCGACCACTCCGCGGAGGGCCCGCCGCACCGGCGCCGTGCACAGCACCGTGATCATGGCGACGGCCGCGGCGGTCACCGTCAGCTCGCCGAGCGGCGTGTGCAGCCACGGGTAGTCGTACCACCGGCCGAAGCGGGACGCCTTGATGATGAAGCCGTGCAGCAGATAGCCGTACATCGTCCCCGCGCCGAGCACCGTGAACCAGGTGCGCCGCCCCGGCACCCAAGCCAGGAAGCAGGCCGTCAGCACCAGCGCCCCCACGAAGAGGACGGGCGTGGACAGCAGTCCGGCCCACTCCGGTACGCCGTCCAGGGCCGCGACGCTCTTGCGGTGGTAGAACCACTCCGAGTTGAACCACGGCGCCACCACGTACGCCGTGGCCAGCGCCACGAGTGCGACCGGCAGCGCGATCCACCGCGCCCGCCAGGTGCGCAGCCGGGCGAAGTGCTCCTGGCGGAGGGTGAGTCCGAGCACGAAGAACGGCAGGAACGCCAGGGTCCGCTGGAGCGAGAGATCGCCGCCGGTCTCCGGCGAGAGCGAGCCGAGCACGGCCACGGCCAGCGCGACCGGTACCGGATGGCGCAGCGCCAGCCACAGCGGGGTGGTGATCCGCCAGATGAACAGCGCGACCAGGAACCACATCACGTACCACGGGTCGAGCAGGCTGAACGGCTCGTCCGGGTTGTCCTGCGCCCAGCGGGAGAAGAGGGTGTACGCGACCTCGAAGACGACGTACGGCACGACCACCCCGGTGACCAGCCGCTGGAGCCGTTTGGGCGCCATGTCGAAGGTGCGCGAGAAGTAGCCCGATATCAGCGCGAAGGCGGGCATGTGGAACGCATACACCAGGAGGTAGACCGCCATGGAGGCCCGGCTGCCGTACGTCAGTGGTTCCCATGCGTGGCCACAGGCCACGAGGACGATGGTGAGGTACTTCGCGTTGTCGAAGTAAGCGTCGCGGGCCTTGCCTTGGGCCGCGCCCTCACCCCGTGCCGGTCGTTCCGCGGGAACTGGCGGGTTTGTCACACGGGTGGGGGTGTCCTGGTGCACTGCTTCTCCCGGTCACCTTCGATCGAGCCAGCGAGGTTTCCTTTTCGCCTGCCCGACGTGGCCCCGCTCATGACCAGTCACGGTAGTGGCAAAAGACACCGCTTCCGCGCGGAACCGTCCGAATTCGATGAACATTCCTAAAGCCTCAGTATTCTGCGCCCCGATGCTCCGGAAGTTTGCTAACGGTGGTCAGTTCACCATCGGCGGAGGCGAACAGCAGCGCCACCGCCAGGGCACCCGGGTCGGGGACGCCGACCGCGTGGTCCCCGGTGTAGCTGGCCCGCCCGCGCCGGGCGCGCAGATAGGCGGTGGCCCGGGCGCCGCGGTGGGCGGCCACCGCCGCGAGCCGCAGCGAGCGGGACGGGTCGGCGGTCGGCGGGCAGTCGGCGAGCGCCTTCGCGGCCGGGAGAAGGGCGTCGATCATGGTCTTGTCGCCGACCTCGGCCTCGCCGACCCGCTGGATCGCGGCCGTCCCGGCGGCGATCCCGGCGGCCAGTTCGCCGGTGCCGGGCGGGGTGGGGGCGGCCGCGGCGACCGCGTCGGCCAGCTCCTGGAAGAGCAGGCCGAACAGTGGGCCGCTGGTGCCGCCGACCTCGTCGAGGAAGACCCCGGCGGCCGCGGCGAGCGGTGTCGCCGCGGTGTCCTCGCCGACCGTCGGGGTGGCGGACAGGCTCTCCAGGGCGCGGCGCACCCCGTCCATCCCGGTGGCGAGGTTGGCGCCGAAGTCACCGTCGCCCGCCTGCTGGTCGAGGGCGGTCAGCTCGGGCTCGACGGACCGTACGGTGGCGCCGAAGCGCATCAGCCAGGCGGTGACGGTGGCGCGGGTCAGGGTGCGCGGGGCGTGGTTCACGGACATGGCTGCGGAGGCTCCTCGGGGCTCAGGGCGGGCGGGGTCACAGGGGCCAGGCCGGGGTGCGGGCGGGGGCGTCCCACAGCCGCAGGGCCTCGTCGTCGGTGGCGAGCAGGGTCAGCGAGAAGCCACGCATGTCGAGGGCGCTGACGAAGGTGCCGGTCAGCGACCGGTCGAGGGCGGTGCCCCGGGCGTCGAGGGCTTTGGCGAGGATGTGGTGGATCCCGTACAGCTCCAGCGAGGTGACCGACCCCAGCCCGTTGACCAGCGCGAGTACCCGGGGCCGCGGGCCATGGGGGAGGGCGGCCAGCAGCCGGTCCGTCATGGTCTCGACCAGCTTGCTGAGCGGCGCGTGCGGCACCGTCTTGTCGGCGCGCTCACCGTGGATGCCGACGCCGAACTCCAGCACGTCCTCGGGCAGGTCGAACGCCGGGGTCCCGGAGGCCGGGGTGGTGTGCGCGGCCGACGCGACGGCGAGGCTGCGGGAGCGGCGGGTCAGATCGACACCGAGCGCCACCAGCTCGTCCAGGCCGCGCCCCTCGTCCGCGGCGGCGCCGAGGATCTTCTCCACGAGCAGGGTGGCGCCGGTGCCGCGGCGGCCGACGGCGATCTCGTCGGAGTCGGTGGCGAGGTCGTCGTCGATCAGCACCCGCTCGCAGCGGATTCCCTCGTGATGGAGGCGCTCGGCGGCGATGCCGAAGTTGATGCGGTCGCCGGTGTAGTTCTTCACCAGATGCAGCACGCCGTCGTCCCCGGCGACGGCGCGGCTGGCCTCGAAGATCTGCCGGTTGTGCGGCGAGGCGAAGATCCGCCCGGGACACGCGGCGTCCAGCATCCCGGCGCCGACGAATCCGGCGTGCAGTGGTTCATGGCCGGACCCGCCGCCCGAGACCAGCCCGACCCGGCGGGTGGGCGAGGTGACGCGGGAGCGGAAGTACCCGTGGCCGGGATGGTGCTCCACGAGGGCGGCGTGGGCGGTGGCGAAACCGGCGTGCGCGTCCGGCACCAGTGATTCGGACGAGTCGGCGAAGTACAGCGGCATGGTCGCGGCTTCCCTGGAGGAGTGGGGCGGACAGGGACACTGGCTTCGATGGTCCGCCGCGACCCGTGGACCGGGCGCGCCGACCGACCCCGAACGGCCTACACGCATGGGCCGGTCGGGCGACGGGCGGCCACCTGGGCGGGCCCGCCGGCGTCTCCGACCATCCGCTGGGCGGGGCCGGCCACCGCCGAAGGAGGTACGGGAGCGGCGGCCGGGCGATCGACGGCCGCGGAGCGGGTACCCGAGCCCCTGGACAGCACTCGCAGCACCAGGGAGTACAGGTGACGGATCCGAACACCGGCCACGGCGGCGCGCCGCTCGCCGGTTGCGTGGCGCTGGTGACCGGCGCGTCCAGCGGGATCGGGGCGGCCACCGCCCGCCTCCTGGCCCGGCAGGGGGCCGACCTTGCGCTGGTCGCCCGCCGTACCGACCGGCTGGAGGAGCTGGCCTCCGGAATCCGGGACCTGGGCCGCGCCTGTGTGCCGCTGACCGCCGACCTGCGGGACGCGGCCCAGGCGCGGGCTTGCGCCGACGAGGCGGCCGAGCGGTTCGGGCGGCTGGACGTGCTGGTGAACAGCGTGGGGTTCGTGGCGGTCGCCGGGGTCGAGGAGGGCGACCCCGAGAACTGGGAGCGCATGGTCGACCTCAACCTCAAGGCCGTCCTCCACACCTCGCAGCAGGCGCTGCCGCATCTGCTGCGCGCGGCGGCGGAGGGCCCGCGCGGGGTCGCCGACCTGGTGTCCCTCAGCTCGGTCGCGGGCCGGGTCGCGCGGCCGCGCAACAGCATCTACTCGGCGACCAAGCACGCGGTCGGCGCGTTCAGCGAGGCGCTGCGCCAGGAGGTGACCGGGCGCTCCGTACGGGTGGGGCTGGTCGAGCCCGGCATGACCACCACCGAGATGACCGACAACCCCACGACCGGGGCCGTCGCCGCCGGGATGCCACGGCAGGACTGGCTGCACGCCGAGGACGTGGCCCGCTGCATCGGCTTCATGGTCACCCAGCCCGCGCACGCGGCCGTCAACGAGATCCTGGTGCGCCCCACGGCCCAGGAACACTGACGGATCGGTGTTCCCGGGCCGGTGTTTCCCGGGGCTACTTCCCCAGGGCCTTCTTCAGCTGGGACTTGTTCATCTGGGACCGGCCCTCGATGTTCCGGCGCTTGGCCTCGGCGTAGAGCTGGTCCCGCGTGGGGCCCTGCGCCCCGCTGTGCGACCGCTTGCCGCCGCGCCGCGAGGGCGACATGTCCTCGGTGGAGATACGGCTCGCCTGACGGGCCTCCCCGGAGCGGGCGCGCTCCTTGTTCACCGTCCGGGCTGCCATCTCCTCTGCCCGGCGCGCACTCGCGCCGCGCTCCTTCGCGCTCTCCTTGATGTGTTCGTACTGTCTCTCCCGCTTCGGGCTCGATCCCCTGGGCATGGTGTGCACCTTCTCTCCGGAGACACGCACAACAGAGACAAGCACCACCATTTTCGCTCCGGACACCCGGTCCGCAACAGCGCTGCTGCCGCCGTGCGCGAGCGATTGGGCCCATCAGGTGAGATGTGCTCCGGGGGCGGTCGGACCGCCCTGCTGGTGCTCGACCTGCCCCGCCTCTGATGACAGCGTGGGCCGACATGGAGCACAGCCCTGGACCGCAAAACGTGCGCGCGAGGCTGCTGCTGGCCAGCGCCACCATGCTCTTCGTCGAGCTGGCGCTGATCCGGTGGACCGGCGCCAATATCGTCCATCTGAGCTATTTCTCGAACTTCATCCTCCTGGGCTCGTTCCTCGGAATCGGCCTCGGATTCCTCCTCCCCGCCGGCCGCGGGCAGTGGCTCACCCGCTGGGCGCCCCTCCCGCTGGCGGTCCTGGTCGTCCTGGTCCGGGAGTTTCCCGTCCAGGTGCGGCAGAGCAGCGGCGAGGTCATCTACTTCACCGCCGTGAAGACCACCGGCCTGCCGCAGTGGGTCACCCTGCCCGTGCTGTTCGGGCTGACGGCGCTCATCATGATGGCGATCGGCAAGATGACGGCCGACCAGTTCCGGCGGCTGCCGTCGCTGGAGGCGTACCGCTTCGACCTGCTCGGCTCGCTCACCGGCTCGGTGTCCTTCGCGCTGCTGTCCTGGCTGCGCGCCCCGTCGGTGGTGTGGGGTGTGCTCGCGGCGCTGGCGATGCTGGTCCTGGTCGGGCGGCGCAACATCCTCCGGTCCGCGATTCCGCTGGCCGTGATGGTGGCGGTGCTGGCGCTGGAGTCGGCGGCCACCGGCATCTCCTGGTCCCCGTACTACAAGATCGAGGTCAAGAAGTCGCCCTCGGCCGCCCGCGACTACAACATCGCCGCCAACGGTGTTCCGCATCAGTCCATCGCCCCGCTGAAGGCACTGACGAAGCCCGGTTCACCGTACGACCAGCCCTACCGCGAGACCCCGCGCAACTCCCACCGCCGGGTGCTGGTCATCGGCGCGGGCAACGGCAACGACGTCGCCCTCGCCCTCGCCCACGGGGCCCGGCGCGTGGACGCCGTGGAGATCGACCCGAGGCTCCAGGAGATCGGCGCGTCCCTGCACCCGGCCCGGCCGTACGACGACCCCCGGGTGCACGTCCACATCAACGACGGGCGGGCCTTCCTGGAGCAGACCGACGCCCGCTACGACCTGATCGTCCTCGCGCTGCCGGACTCCCTGACCCTGGTGTCCGGGGCCAGCAACCTGCGCCTGGAGAGCTACCTGTTCACCCGGCAGGCGTTCGAGGCGGCCCATCGCCATCTCGCCCCCGGCGGCGCGTTCGCCATGTACAACTACTACCGGCAGAACTGGCTCATCGACCGCTTCGCCGGCACCCTCACCTCCGTCTTCGGGCACGCGCCCTGCATCACCCACTACGGCAACAAGAGGGCCGCGATCCTCGTCGCGGGCACCACCCCGGCCGCCCAGTCCTGCGACGCCACGTGGAAGGCGTCCGGGCCGGTGCCGAAGGCGGCGAGCGACGACCACCCGTTCCCGTACCTGCTGCACCGCACCATCCCCACCTTCTACCTCGGCGTGCTGGGCGCGATCCTGCTGGTGACCCTGGCGTCGGTGCGGCTGACCGGGGTACGGCTGCGGCGGACCTTCGGTTACGCGGACATGTTCCTGCTCGGCGCCGCGTTCATGCTGCTCGAAACCAAGAACGTGATCGGCTTCGCGCTGTACTTCGGCACCACCTGGCTGGTCAACGCCATGGTCTTCGCCGGTGTCCTGCTGGCCGTCCTGTCCGCGGTCGAGGTACGGCGCCGGATCCGCAAGCTCAACCAGGTGGCGCTCCAGCTCCTGCTGTTCGCGACCCTGGCCGTCTCCTGGCTCATTCCGGCCCATCTGGTGCTCGGGCTGCCCTTCGCGGGGCGTCTCGCCGCCGCGATCGCGCTGGCCTTCGCCCCCATCTTCTGCGCCAACCTCATCTTCTCCGACCGGCTGGCCGTGGCCTCCGACCCCACGGCGGCCTTCGGCGCCAACCTGCTCGGCTCGCTGGTCGGCGGCACCCTCGAATACCTCGCGCTGGTCACCGGCTACCAGGCCCTGCTGCTCGTGGTGGCGGTGCTGTACGCGGGCGCCTGCGTCCTGATGCGCTTCGCCCGGCCCGGTGCGGGCGAGCGCGCCGAACACGAGCCGATCACCGTGGCCACCGCGCCCCGCACCTGACCGGTGTCGCCGTCGGGCGCCATGAGGCCGCCCCCGATCTCTCGGACCGGGGGCGGCCTCATGGGTGTCACTCGAACATGACGTACTCCGGGCGCGGCCGCAGGGCCAGCACCTCCTTCGGGGTCATCAGCCGGCTGGTCTCGGCGTCCTCCTCGTAGAACAGCTTGAAGCCGGTGCGCAGCCCCTCCGGCTGGTCCCTGACCAGCTGCCGCCAGGTGTCCCGCTTCATGCCCGGCGAGCCGATGCCGTCCGCGCTCTTGATCATGACGACGCCGGGCTGCTGGCGCAGCGCGGACTGGTCGCGGACCACGGACACCGCCACCTGGTGGAACACGAGCGGCTTCTCCGGCAGATCGTGTTCCTCCACGATCCCGGACAGATAGCGCGCCACGTCGGTCAGCTCCTGTCCGCTGGTGTGGCCGTAGGTGTCGCCCGGCACCTCTCCCGGGCCCATGTCCCACTCGGGGTCCAGCGCTATGCCCACGTCGGGCTTGACGAGCCACTTGCGCAGCGCCTTGACCTCGTCCAGCGCCGATGCCCGGCCGGGCTGGATGTTGAGCAGCAGCAGCGCCTCATGGCGCCGGGCCGCGTCGTGGAAACGGCGGATGGTGTCGTCCGGGACCCGGGTGCGATAGGTGCCGTCCGATCCCGCGGAGCTGTTGGTGACGGTCGCGAGCAGTTCGAGGACCGGCAGTGGCTCCCGGTCGGCGGCGTAGTCGCGCGCGGTCTTCTCGATCTCCTTGACCCGCTGGTTCAGGTCACCGGTACCGAGCCGGCCGAGTGCGGCGGCGCCGGGCAGTCCGCAGTACCCCACCAGGCGGTACCGGGACAGATCGCGGCCTCCGCGCGGGAGTTCGGGCCGTCGCTTCGTCGGCCGCGGTGACGGGGAGCGGCCGGCCTTGTTGTCGGAGCCCGCGGCGGCGGTCTTGCCGTCCTTGGAGGGCGTGGGGCTCCTGGACTGCTTGGCCCACTCGGTGTTCTGCTCGCCGCATCCGGCGAGCAGACCGAGACCGGCCGCCGCCGTCACCGAGAGCACACCCCGCCGGGTCGGCGGGGTGCCCTGCCCTCTGGTGTTCTCCCGGATCCGCTCGGCGTCCGTGCCCTGACCTGGTGTGGTGTGCGCCACGTTCCCCTCCGTCTGCGGTCCGATGGTCTTTCCCCGTCCCTTGCGGCTTTCCGGCCGGAGGGACAGTAAACGGAGCGGTTGCCACCACTTACCTGACGTAACCCAGCTCCTTGTCGACCACGTTGCGCAGCGGACGGCCCTCGGCCCGGCGGAGCAGGTTGTCCAGGAACAGCTCGGCCAGGTCCTGGCGCCAGTGGACCACCTCGCCCGCGGTGTGCGGGGACACGATGACGCCCGGCAGCTCCCACAGCGGGGAGGCGGCGGGCAGCGGCTCCCGGGCGAACACGTCCAGCGCGGCACCCGCCAGCCTGCCGCTGCACAGGGCGTCGACCAGGGCCGGTTCGTCCACGAGCTGGCCGCGCCCCACGTTGACCAGCCGGGCGCCGGGCTTCATGGCCGCCAGCGCCGAGGCGTCCACCATGCCGCGGGTGGCCGGGGTGAGCGGGGCGGCCAGCACCACGTAGTCGGCCTCGCCCAGCCCGGTGCGCAGGGTCGCCGGGCCGTGCACGGGGCCGAAGTCGGGGTCGTCGGCGCGCGGGGTGCGGCCCGCGCCGCTCACCCGCATGCCGACCGCGCGCAGCAGCCGGGCCACGGCCCGGCCGATGGACCCGGTGCCCCACACCAGCACGGTCCGGCCGCCGATCCGCTCGCTGTCGCGCGGCCGCCACTGACGGCCGCGCTGGTGGTCCCACATACCGGGGAAGTCCTTGGCGAGGGACAGGATGAGCCCGAGGACGTATTCGGCGATGGGCTGGTCGTACACGCCGCGCGAGTTGGTGAGCACCACATCCGGGTTGCCGGTCAGCGCGGGGAACAGATACGGGTCCACCCCCGCGGCGGCCACATGCACCCAACGGGGCGCCTTCGCGGGGTCGTCGGGCCACGAGGCGGCCACGGCCGGGCTCAGCGGCCACCACGCGAGCAGGGTGTCCGCCCCGGGGAGTAGCGCGGGCAGCTCCTCCTCGGTCGCGTACACCGTCCGCGCCAGGGACTCGATCCGCTCGCGGTTGTACGGCAGGTGGTCGTTGTACAAGACGATGAGCGGGGCACGCCGGTCACCCACGGCCGCCTCCCGACGGCTCGCTCACGCCGCCCGGAGGCTCACACCGGAGTGTCATGACGGTTCTCCCGAGGTCAGGCAGGGTGCGCAACGGATGCCCACACCCTGACCGCACCCGCGCGGCGGGGCAACGGGCACAGTGTCCGCTCCGGCGGGCCGTTGTGGACGCTGTGTCCCGGCCGACCCACCGCTCCGGGACCAAAGTCCTGCGCATCCCCGGTGCGGAACCGGCATACACAGTGTCCACCACGGGCCCGGCGATGGAACAGGATGGCCGTTGACGGTACCGGACCGCTGAACCATGGTGATGGCCATCCGTCATCCCGTCACCTGCCCGTTCCCGGCAGCGCAGCCCGCGGCCCCCACCGCGCCCCGCACGAATGCTTGACGCCCGATGCCGCACCGATGGGTCGCATCGTCCCGCGCCTCAGCGCCTCCTCCTCGTCCCCAGGAGTCTCAAGCATGTCCTTGTCCAACGCATCGCAGTCCAACGCATCGCAAGAATCCACCGCCAGAGTCCACAGCCTCGACGAAGCCCCCGTCACCGGCTTTCACCGCAGGATGGTCGCCGTCGCCATGGGCGGCCCGTTCTGCGACGGCTACCTGCTGGGCATCATGGGCGTCGCCCTCAGCCTGATCACCCCGGCCCTCAGCCTGAACACCATGTGGGAGGGGCTGATCGCCGCCTCCGTCCTGGTCGGCGTCTTCATCGGAGGCGCGGTCTTCGGCCCGATCACGGACCGCGTCGGCCGCCATCTGATGTATGTGCTCAACCTGATCACCTTCGTGGTCTTCTCGGCCCTCCAGTTCTTCGTCACCGAGGCGTGGCAGCTGCTGGTGCTGAGGCTGCTGATCGGCATCGCGATCGGCGCCGACTACCCGATCGCGTCCGCCCTGACCACCGAGCTGGTGCCGCGCAAGATCCGCGGCCCCGCCCTGTCCGGCCTGGTCCTGGCCTGGTGGGCCGGCTACGGCGTCAGCTTCTGGGCCGGCTGGCTGCTGATGGGCACCGGCGACGACGCCTGGCGCTGGATGCTGGCCTCCGGCGCGGTCCCCGCCGTGATCTTCATCTTCTTCCGGGCCGGAGTGCCCGAGTCGCCCCGCTGGCTCGCCTCCCGCGGCCGGGTGGAGGAGGCCAAGGCGGTCGTACGCCGCCACCTCCACCAGGAGGTCAGTACGGAGGAACTCGTCGCGGAGAGCGGATCGAAGCGCGGCGGCTCGGGCCTGGGCAACCTCGCGGAGATCTTCCGCCGCGGCTATGCGATCCCCGCCCTGTTCTGTTCGGTGTTCTGGATCTGTCAGGTGGCGCCCGCCTTCGCCGTACGGTCCTTCCAGCCGCAGATGCTGGAGTCGTTCGGGGTGGGCAGCACCTTCGGCGCCAGCGCGCTCATCACCACGATCGCGGTGGCGGGCACGGCCGTCGGGCTGCTCGTGGTCAACCGGATCGGCCGGCGGCCGCTGCTCGTCGGCAGCTTCGCCTGCATCAACATCTGCCTCATCGCCCTGATCGTGCTGCCGCTGCACTACGCGTTCCTGGTGGTCGCCCTCTTCGCCGGGTTCCAGTTCTTCGAGGCCGCGGGCAGCGGACTCCAGTTCGTGTATCCGAGCGAGCTGTTCCCCACCGACCTGCGTGCCACCGGCGTCGGCGTGGCCACTGCCATGAGCCGCGTCGGCTCCGCCTCCAGCACCTTCCTGCTGCCGATGCTCACCGCCGACTTCGGCGTGCGCGGCACCCTCGCGATGGGCGTGGGCATCACCCTCATCGGCCTCGTGGCCTCCATCGTCCTCGCCCCCGAAACCAAGGACCTGGGGCTGGCGGAAGCCAGCCGCCGCGCCTGACCCCGCTGAACCCGTCCGCACCCGTCTCGTCCAGACAAGGACCCCTCCATGCGCAAGCTCGTCTCCTTCGACTGTTACCGCACCCTCATCAACTTCGACACCCGCACCGCCACCCACGAGATCGTCAAGGACCGCCTCGCCGCGCTCGGCGTCGACCCCGACCAGTTCCACCACGACGCGTACGTGATGCGGTTCCAGGGCGTCGTGGACCACTACCGCCCGTACCGGGAGACCGTCCGCCGCACCCTCCACAACGTCATGCTGCTGCACGGCCTGGAATACCGCGACGAGGACGGCGAGGCCCTCATCGAGGCCATCAAGAAGTTCAAGCCGTTCCGCGAGGTCCCCGACGCGCTGCGCCGCCTCAAGGGCGAGTACGACATCGCCATCCTCTCCAACAGCGAGGACGACCTGATCTCCTACGCCGTCGACGAGCTGGGCGTGGAGTGGGACTACGTCCTCACCGCCGAGCAGGCCGGGGCGTTCAAGCCGCTGCCGCAGGCCTTCGAATACCTGATGAAGGCCACCGGCCGCGGCCCGGAGGACATCATCCACACCGCCCAGGGCTGGGAGTACGACATCATGCCGACCAAGCGGTACGAGGGCATGCGGCGGATCTGGGTCAACCGGTACGGCTTCCCCGGTTCGGCCGCCTTCCAGCCGTACGAGGAGATCAGGGACCTGTCCGAGCTGCCCGGTCTGCTCGGCGTCTGACCCGGTTCCCCGGCCACCCCCACACCGCGAGAGGACCCCATGTCCGCCACCACGGCACCGGTCAACGGGCGCGTCGCCCACTGGTTCGCCGAACTGCCCTCCCCACGCCCGGCGTTGCCCGGCGACCGCGACGCCGATGTGTGCGTCGTGGGCGCCGGAATGACCGGACTGTGGACCGCCTACTACCTCAAGAAGTCCGACCCGTCCCTGCGGGTCACGGTCCTGGAAGCCGAATTCGCGGGCTTCGGAGCCTCCGGCCGCAACGGCGGCTGGGCCTCCGGACTGATCCCCGGCGCCCGGGACCGGCTGGCCCGCACATACGGCCGCGACGCCGTCCTCGACTGGCAGCAGGCCATGAACGAGGCCGTGGACGAGATCATCGCCGTCGCCGCGCGCGAGGGCATCGACGCCGACATCGTCAAGGGCGGCACCCTGCGGGTCGCCCGCACCCCCGCCCAGGCCACCCGGCTGCGGCACAAGATCGAGCAGGACCACGAGTGGGGCGTGCCGGAGTCCGTCCTGCTCACCCCCGCCGAGTCCGCCCGGCACATCGCCATCGACGGCGTCACCGCCGGGGCGTACACCCCGCACTGCGCCCGGCTCCAGCCCGCCGCCCTGGTCCGGGGGCTCGCCGAGACGGTGGAGCGGCTCGGCGTCACGATCTACGAGAAGTCACCCGTCACCGCCATCGAACCGGGCCGCGCGCTCACCGCACACGGCACGGTCCGCGCCCCCGTGGTGCTCCGCGCCACCGAGGGCTTCACCTCCTCCCTCAAGGGGCTGCGGCGGGCCTGGCTCCCGATGAACAGCTCGATGATCGTCACCGAGCCGCTGCCCGAGGACATCTGGAAGGAGATCGGCTGGGAGGGCCGGGAGACCCTCGGCGACACCGCACACGGCCACATGTACGCCCAGCGCACCCCGGACGACCGGATCGCCATCGGCGGGCGCGGTGTGCCGTACCGCTTCGGCTCCCGCACCGACGACTCGGGCCGGGTCAGCGACCGTACGATCGGCCAGCTCACCCAGACCCTCCAGCGGATGCTGCCGCAGACCACCGGCGTCCGCGTCGACCACGCCTGGTGCGGGGTCCTCGCCGTGCCCCGCGACTGGTCGGCCACCGTCGGCCTGGACCGGGCCACCGGCACCGGCTGGGCCGGGGGCTACGTCGGCCACGGGGTGACCTCCACCAACCTGGCCGCCCGCACCCTCACCGACCTGGTGCTGAAGCGGGACACCCGGCTGACCCGGCTGCCGTGGACCGGACACCGCCCGGGCACCTGGGAGCCGGAGCCGTTCCGCTGGCTCGGGGTGCGCGGACTGTACGTCGCCTACCGGCTGGCGGACCGGCACGAGGCGGGCGGGCGCACCCGTACCTCGCCGATCGCCACCGTCGCCGACCTCATTGCCCGGCGACCCTGAGATCCTGGAGTCCCGGCGCCCCGCCTCCCCGCGCGCCGCCGGGGCTCCGGAGATCCGTCCGCCACGGCGGGCACAGTGCAGGGAGGAACCGGGCCGGATGGCATTGCTCACCGTCGCCGACGTTCTGCGGCTGCCCGTGATCGCCGCGGGACTGCCCCGGGTCATGGCGGGCGAGGACCAGCTGAACCGCCCCGTCCGGTGGGTCCACGTCACCGAACTGCTGGACCCGGCGTCGTTCCTGGAGGGCGGCGAGCTGGTGCTCACCACCGGCATGCCGCAGCCCAACGACCCCACCCGGCTGCGCGGCTACGCCGACCAGCTCGCCGACGTCGGCGCGGCCGGGCTGGTCGTGGAGCTGGGCCGCCGGTACCAGCAGGTGCCCCCGGACCTGGTGGCCGCCTGCCGGGCCCGGGACCTCCCGCTGATCGTGCTCTCCCACGGCATCCGCTTCATCGAGGTCACCCAGACCGTCCACGCGCTGATCCTGGACGCCCAGGGCGAACTGCTGCGCCGCTCCCACCAGGTCCACGAACTCTTCACCGACCTGACGCTGCGCGGCGCCCGGCCGGAAGAGCTGGTCCAGGTCGCGGCCGACCTGATGGGACGGTCGGTGGTGCTGGAGAACCTGGTGCACCACGCCGTGATCGTCTGTACGGCGGGGCGTCCCGGCGGCCCGATCCTGGTGGCGTGGCAGCGCCGCTCCCGCGCCACCCCGACCCCCGACCACGCGGCGCCCAGCGGGCCGGAGGGCTGGCTGGTGGCCCCCGTCGAACACGACGGGCAGCGCTGGGGGCGCCTCGTCGCGCTGCCCGGCCAGACCGGCCCGGCCTCCGGCCCCGAACACACCCTGATCCTCCGGCGCGCCGCGACCGCCCTCACCCTGGCCCGGATGACCGGCCACACCCAGTGGGACCGGGAGGCCCGCGCGTCGGCGCTGCTGGAGCTGCGGCACGGAAAGACCCTCAGCCGCACCGAGTCCCGCATCCGGGTCGAGGCCCTCGGCCTGCCGACCGTCGGCCACCTCTTCATCGCCGTGGCCCTCTGCCACCGGCCCGACGCCGCCGACCGCGCCGACCTGGACAGCCGGGTCGGCGATGACCTGCGCGGCGCCGGGATCCACGCCCTGGTCGGCAGGCTTTCCCCGGACCGCACCGGCGTCCTGCTCACCCTGCCGCTCGCCGCCGCGTGGCAGCCCGTCGTGGAGCGCATCGGCCGGGTCACCGAGGAGACGCTCGGCGAGGAGGCCGTCCTCGCGGTCGGTCCCGGCGTGACCGCGCTCGACCAGGTTCCGCGGTCGTTCCGGCAGGCCGAGGAGGTCGCGGACGCCATCGGCCCCGCCACCCCGCGGCGGCCGTTCCACGTGTCCGCCGACCTCGGGCTGCCGGAACTGCTGTACACGCTGCGCGACGACGTCCGCGTCCAGAACTACGTGGAACGGCAGCTGGGCCGGCTGATGCAGCACGACGAACGGCACGGCGGCGACCTGCTGACCATCCTGCGCCAGTACCTCGACGCGGCGGGCAACAAGTCGGTCGCCGCCAAACAGGCCGGACTGTCGCGGCAGGCCTTCTACCAGCGGCTGCACACCATCGAGCGGCTGGTCGGCGGCAACCTGGAGTCCGGCGCCCAGCGGTCCCGGCTCCATGTCGCCGTCATGGCCCTGGACACCCTGAGCGATGCCCCCTACTGAGCGGTGACCTTTACGGAGCGGTGATCCCTACGGAGCGGTGAGGACACGGACCGGCTCGCCCGCGAGATAGGCGCGGATGTCCTCCACCGCGTCGCGGTAGTAGCCCTCGTAGTTGCCCCGGGTCACATAGCCCAGGTGCGGGGTGCCGAGCAGATTCGGCAGCGTACGGAACGGGTGCTCCGGACCCAGCGGCTCCTCCTCGAACACATCGACCCCCGCGCCCGCGATCCAGCCGCCCCGCAGGGCGTCCGCGAGCGCCGCCTGATCCACGATGGCCGCGCGGGAGGTGTTCACCAGGTACGCCGTGGGGCGCATCCGCCGCAGCTCCGGCGCGCCGAGCAGCCCCCGGGTGCGGTCGCTCAGCACCAGATGCACCGAGACCACATCGCTGGTCTCCAGCAACTCCTCCTTGGAGGAGATGAATCCGACGCCCTCCGCCGCCGCCCGCTCGGGTGTCAGGTTCCGGCTCCAGGCGGCCACGTCCATCCCGAACGCCTGGCCGACCCGCGCCACCTTGGTGCCGATCTTGCCAAGACCCAGCAGGCCGAGCCGACGGCCGTGCAGATCCATGCCGACCGTGCTCTGCCACGGCCCGCCGTCCCGCAGCGCCGTGCTCTCCGCCACCAGGTTGCGGGCGAGACCGAGGATCAGCGCCCAGGTCAGCTCGACGGGCGGCTCGGAGGAGCTGGCCGTGCCGCACACGGTGACCCCGTGCCGGGCGGCCGCCTCCAGATCGACGGACGCGTTGCGCATCCCGGTGGTGATGAGCAGCCTCAGCCGGGGCAGCCGGGCGAACACCTCGGCGGGGAACGGGGTGCGCTCCCGCATGATGACCACGATCTCGCAGTCCCCGATCGCCTCGACCAGCGCGTCCCGGTCGGGGAAGTGGCGCTGGTGCGACACCACGTCCACCGCGTCGCGGACCCCCGACCAGTCGGCCGAGGACAGGGCCACGTCCTGGTAGTCGTCGAGCACGGCACAGCGCAGTTTCATCGTATCCCCTCGGGCTCTTCCAACAGGTCCGTGCAGGTACGTTGTTTCTACCACCCACGGGGAAAGGGTCCTGGTGCGATACATCATCATCGGAGCGGGCGCGGTCGGCGGCACGATCGGCGCCCGGCTCCATCTCGCCGGTCATGACGTCGTCCTGGTGGCGCGCGGCGCGCACTACGAGGCGCTGCGCGACCGTGGACTGCGCTTCACGGCGCCCGAGTCCGTCCACGAGGTCCCGGTGTCCGTCGTCACGGGACCCGAGGACGTCGAACTCGGCCCCGACGACGTGCTCGTCCTCGCCGTGAAGACCCAGGACGGCGCGGCGGCGCTGGACGCGTGGGCCCCGCGCCCGGTCACCGGCGGCGGCACCGCGGGAGAGCGGCTGCCGCTGCTCTGCGCCCAGAACGGGGTGGAGAACGAGCGGTTGGCGCTGCGGCGCTTCCGCCGGGTGTACGGCGTCTGCGTCTGGCTGCCCTCGACCCACCTGGAGCCGGGGGCGGTCGCCGCGCCGTGCGCCCCGTACACCGGGATCCTGAGCCTGGGCCGCTATCCGTCGGGCGCGGACGACACCATCCGGCGGGTGGCCGCGGACCTGGAGGAGTCCGTGTTCCTCGCCCCGGTCGTAGCGGACGTGATGCGCTGGAAGTACGCCAAGCTCATCAACAACCTCGTCAACGCCGTCGAGGCGATCTGCGGGCCCCTCACCGGGGACGAGGCCCAGGCCCTCGCCGCACGGGCGAAGGCGGAGGGGATCGCGGTCCTCGACGCCGCGGGCATCGCCCACGCCGACGCCGCCGAACAGGCCGCACTCCGCTCCGGGAAGGTGGAGATACGGCCGCCCGACGGCGTGGAGCGCGGCGGCGGCTCCTCGTGGCAGAGCCTGACCCGGGGGACCGGCACGATCGAGACGGACTATCTCAACGGGGAGATCGTGCTGCTCGGACGCGAACACGGCGTCCCGACACCGGTCAACGAGACGCTGGGACGGATCGCGGGCGACTGCGCCCGGGAACGCCGCGCACCGGGCAGCATGACCCCCGGCCGGCTCACCGCCCTCATCGACGCGGCAGAATCCCCCTCAACACCTCGGTGAACTCCGCCGGGTGCTCGCTGAGCCCCGTGTGACCGCCGGGGAAGTCCACGACCTCGGTGCCCAGCCGCTCGGCGAGCGCCACCGCCGGGCGGTACAGCAGCAGCCCGTGCGACTCCCGCCCGCCCGCCGGGACCAGCCGCTCCGATACGGCCGCCAGCGCCTCCAGATCCGGGGTGTGGCCGGTGAACGGGCACAGGATGTGCTCCAGGAAGACGGGGAAGTTGGCCATCATCCGGTCGATCACCTCGGCCGGACGCGGCGGGGGCTCCGGCGCGCGAACCTGCTTCTCCGCGGCATCCTCCGCCGGGCCGGTGCCCGCGGACATCACGGCCACCGCCGCCCCGATCCCCTCGCGGCGGTACGCCGCGCGAACCTCGGCGAAGAACGCCCGCTGCTTCTCGGCGTCGGGCAGCAGTTCCACCAGGGGCGGTTCGTGTGCGATCGCCAGCCGCACCCGCTCCGGGTGACGCGCGAGCAGGTCCACCGCGACGATGGCCCCCGAGCTACAGCCGAACACGTATGCCGGTTCGCCGTCCGGTGCCACCGCGTCCAGCAGCAGGAACGCGTCCTCGCTGTGTACGCCTACCCGCTGGTCGCCGGGCGGGCCGTCGAGCGGACTGCGCGACAGGCCGCGCGGATCGTAGGACACCACCGTGTACCGGTCGGCGAGGGCCGACGCCGCGTGGTCGTAGGCGGCGGCGTCACCGGCCCCGCCCGGGATCAGCAGCAGCACCGGGCCGGTGCCGCGCACCTCGTAATGCAGCGTCGCGCCGGGCACCTTCAGGGCGCCGGTCTTCGGTTCGGTCATGGTGTGCACGGTATCCAGGTGGCATGGGGCGCGCGCGGTGTTTTTCGCGCCTGATGCGTCGTCATCACGACGCGCGCCACCACTCCTGCGGATGACACGGCCGGTCTGACAAGGGGGTTCGTGCCACGTGACTTCATGGAAAGTTGGCTGCTCCGTAGCCGTCAAGGCGGGCCGAGTTGTTTTGCGTGGTGGCACACAGGGCACCGCACACACCTAACAGCAGGCATAATCGCAGCAACGATGGGCGCAGACGCCCAGAAAGGGGACGAAGTGATGGTGAACGCGCTGAGTGCCGACAACAGTGTGGGCTCGACGATCGAGGCACTGAAGGCGGAGCTTCCGCAGCTGGAGAAGCAACAGGAGGCCCTCAAGGGTGATTTGGACGCCGTCACCCAGCGGCTGGAGGTGGTCAGCACCGCTCTGAGCAGCCTTCAGGCCCTCTCGGGAGGCTCGCTCCCGCAGTCCGGAAACGGTGACATCGCGGAGGCGAAGGCCGCCGGGAACACTGCCACGGAGGCCGCCACCGAGGCCGAGCCGAAGCTGGCCGCCGAGGCCGCCCCGGCGACCCGGACGCCCGCCGCCACGCGCAAGGCCGCCATCGGCCGCCAGCGCAGCAAGGCCAAGTCCACCACCAGTGGCCGGGCCACGAAGACCGCCACCAAGGCCGCGGGCAAGAAGACCGCCGCGAAGAAGCCCGCCAAGAAGGCGGCGGCCAAGGACACCGCCAAGACCGCCAAGACCGCCACCAAGGCCATCTCGAAGGCCACCACCAAGGCGGCCAAGCCCACCGAGAAGAGCGCCCAGACGAGCGAGAAGGCCACCGCCAAGGGCACCGAGAAGACGGCCAAGGCGGCGGGCACCTCCTCCGAGCGCTCCACCGGGCTGGCCGAGTCGGTGCTCGGCGCCCTGAAGAAGGCGGGCCGTCCGATGCGCGCGTCCGAGGTCAACGACGCCCTGGGCCGCGACGAGACGCGCACCAACGTGAACTCGGTGCGCAACACGCTGGAGCGGTTGCGCACGACGGACCGGGCCAAGCGCTCCGGGCGTGGCCTGTACGAGGCCGCGGCCACCAGCTGACCGCCGCTCTCCCGTCAGTGCGCCGCCACCTCAGCGGTAGCGGGGCGGAAGTGGCGTTTGGGGAGGGTGGGCCCGGATGCGTCGGCGGCTGTGCACGCGCCGAAGCTGTGGTCCACCCACTCCGTTACGAGAAGGGCGTCATGACGCCCGCACCGCCGTCGGCCACCATCTCGGCCAGCCGGGCGGCGACATCGGCGGGGTCGGTGGCGAACAGCCGCCGGCCCGCGGCGATACGGCGTTCCCGCAGCGCCGAGGGCGCGGTGAGCGCGTCGAGCAGGCGCAGCAGCTCCCATGAGTCCGCCGCGTGGTCCGTCAGGCCGAGGGCGGCCATCCGGCGGACCCCTTCGCGACCATGGCCCGGGATGGGGCGGTAGCCCACCACCGGGACTCCGGTGGCCAGTGCTTCCAGTGCGGTCTGTCCGGCCGCGTTGTCCACCAGCGCCCGCGCGGCGGCCAGCAGTCCGGGCAGATTCGGTTCCCAGCCGAGGGCCACCACCCGCGGCCACCGGGACAGCCGGTCGCGCAGCCGTTCGTCCCGGCCGCACAGCGCCACCGGCAGATAGCCCGCGGCGGACAGCATCCGTGCGGTGGCCGTCAGCCGCGTACCGGCGCCCCAGGCCCCGGCGGACAGGACCACCGGCAGTCGGCCGGGGGCGTGCCGGTCGAAGCGGCGCCGCCAGTCCGCCGCCCCGGGCGCCGGGCCGAGGAAGCGCTCCGCCACCAGCGGGCCGGTGGCCACCGCGGGCCGCCCGAGGTCCTGCCGCACCCGTTCGGCGGCCTCCTCGGTGACACACAGGTGCAGATCGTTGCCCGGGTGCAGCCACTGGCGGTGCACCGCGAAATCGGTGACCACCACCGCGCTCGGCACCGTCAGCGCCCCGCGCGCCCGCAACCGGCCGGTGAGCTGCGCGGCGAGGTGGAAGACGGGCACCACCGCGGTCGGCCGCAGCCGCCCGGCCAGTGCCAGCAGCCGATCCTCCGCGAGCGCCGCCAGCGGGGCGGTGCCGGGCCGCGGCCCCACGGCGGGGCCGGGCCGGAAGAACGCCCGGTAGATGCCCGCGTACACCACCGGGGCCCGGCGGACCGCCGTCCGGTAGAAGGCGCGCAGCCCGGGGCCGATCCCGGCGGGCAGCAGCTCCAGCACATCCACCCGGTCCGCCCGGTACCCCGCGCGCTCCAGTCTGCGCACCAGCTCCCCGGCCACCGCGTCATGACCGGCCCCCATGCTGGCGCTCACCACGAGAAAGCGCTGTGACGGCTGGCGCATGCTCACCTCCGATGGTGCGAGGCACGGCCGCTCATGGCTCACTGGAGGTATCCGCTCCGCGTGCCGTCAAACCGCGCGCTCGACGGCCGGTGGCCTCCGGTGCCGCCCGTCGGCAGCGAGACAGGAAGGTGTCATGGCCCGCCCTCTGCCGGACGCACAGCCTCAAGCCGGCGCCGCGCACGCGACGGCCGGTCCCGCCGCCACCGGGGCCGCCCCCACCGAAACCGGGGTCGCGCTGGTGACCGGCGCGTCCTCGGGTATCGGCGCCGCCGTCGCGCACCGGTTCGCGGCGGGCGGCGGATGGCGGCTGCTGGTCAGCGGCCGCCACCGGGAACGTCTCGACCAGGTGGCCGCGCGCACCGCGGCCACCGCCCTACCGGCCGATCTGGCCACCCCCGAGGGCGGCCGTGGCCTGGTCGAGGACGCCTTCCGTACCGCCGGACGGGTGGATCTGCTGGTCGCGGGGGCGGGCATCGGCTGGGCGGGCCCCTTCAGCGCGATGCCGCCCGCCGCCATCGACCGCGTCGTGGGCGTCGACCTGCTCGCCACCATGCGGCTGGTACGGCTGGTCCTGCCGCACATGCTGGCCGAGCGGCGCGGCCACATCGTGCTCGTCGGATCGGTCGCGGGCAGCGTCGGGGTGCGGGGCGAGGCGGTGTACTCCGCGGCCAAGGCGGCGCTCGGCGTCTTCGCCGACGCCCTGCGCCAGGAGCTGCGCCGGGGCGGCGTACGCGTCACCCATGTGGTCCCCGGTGTGGTGGACACCCCGTTCTTCGCCCGCCGCGGCGTCCCGTACACCCGCCGGGTGCCGCGCCCGCTGCCGCCCGAGCGGGTCGCCGACGCCGTGTGGGACGCCGTCGCCCGCGGCAGGGACGAGGTCTACGTACCGGCCTGGCTGCGGCTGCCCGTGCTGGTGCGCGGCGCGGCCCCGGGGCTGTACCACCGGCTGGCCGCCCGCTTCGGGTGAGGGCGGGGGTGACATGGGCGCCCTGACCGTCCTCCTCGCGCTGCTGTCCGCCCTGGGCAACGGCGCTGCGTCGGTACTCCAGCGGCGCGCCGCGATGGACCAGGAGAGGGAGCTTCCGGAGGCCGGACGCGGCGGGGTGGGGCAGGCGCTGCGGCATCTGCTGCGGCTGCTGCGGCGCCCGTACTGGCTGGCCGGGGGCGCGGCGATGGTGGTCTCGGCGGTGGCCCAGGTGGGGGCGCTGGCGGTGGGGCGGCTCTCCGTCGTGCAGCCGCTGCTGGTCAGCGAGCTGCTGTTCACGCTGGTGGTGGGGAGTCTGGTGTTCCGCCGGAGGCCCGGCGGACGGACCTGGCTGGCGTTCGTGATGCTCGCCGCCGGGCTCGCGCTCTTCCTCGGCGCGGCCGACCCCTCGCACGGCCGCGCCACGGCCCGGGACGGGCTCTGGCTGCCCGCCGGTGTGGTGCTGGTGCTCGTCGTGGGGGCCCTGGTGCTGGTGGCGCGGGCGCTGCGGGGCGCGGCCCGGGCCGCGGCGCTCGGCTGCGCGACCGCCATCGGCTTCGCGTACACGGCGGCCCTCATCAAGGAGTTCACCGGGCGCTTCGGCGGGGGAGTCGCCGCGGTGTTCACCGGCTGGCCGCTGTACGCGGTGTGCCTCGTGGGGCTGTTCAGCTTTCTGCTGCTCCAGAGCACCCTGCGCGCGGGCACCCTGGCCGCCTCCCAGCCCGCGCTGACCCTCGGGGACGCGCTGGTGAGCATCGCGCTGGGCTGGGTGCTGTTCGGCGAACGCGTCGAACTGGGGCTGCGGCTGCTGCCCGAGGCGATCGGCATCGCCCTGATGGCGGCCGGGATCGTCGGCCTCACCCGGTCGCCCGCCATGGCCGAGGGCTGGGACGCGGACGCCACCGGCGCGGCGGTACCGCCCACGGCGCGACGGGTGCCGGGCAGCGGGAGCCCGCCGTGAGCCCCGGGCGCCGGACCGGTGTGCTGGCCCGGAACGCGGCGGTGCTGGCCGCGGCCGCGCACCTGGTCCCGGCCGGTACCTGGCTGCCGGGGCCCCGGCGCGTCCTCTTCCCCGCCCTGGCCGGTCAGGGCCGCTCCGACCACATCGCCCTGACCTTCGACGACGGCCCCGACCCCCACTCCACGCCGCGCTTCCTGGACGCCCTGGACGAGTTGGCGGTGACCGCCACGTTCTTCGTCCTGGGCGAGAGCGTGATGCGCTACCCCCGCACGACCCGCGAGATCGCGTTCCGCGGCCATGAACTCGCCGTCCACGGCTGGACCCACACCCGCCCCTGGCTGCCGAGGCTGGTGCGGGACGTCTCCGAGGTCGCGTACGCCGCCCGGGCGGTGCGGCTGGCCACCGGTGCCGAACCGCTGTGGTACCGGCCCCCGTACGGCGTCCTGACCGGTGGCCGCTGGCTCGCTGCCGTACGCGCCGGGCTGCGGCCGGTCCTGTGGTCCGCCTGGGGGCGCGACTGGTCCTCGAACGCCACCCCGGCCTCGGTGCTCGCCACCCTCCGCGGCGGCCTCCGGGGTGGCGCCACGGTCCTGCTGCACGACTCCGACCGGGCGTCGTCGCCCGGCTGCTGGCGCGTCACCCTGGCCGCGCTGCCGCACCTGGTGACCGCGTGCCGCACCGCGGGGCTGGAAGTGGGCCCGCTGTACGACCACGGGGTGCCCCCGCTCCCGGCGCCGCCGGGGTGAACCGGGGGAGCGGCCTGGGCGGTCCCGCCGACTACAGCCCGCTGCGCAGCCTGATCAGCGTGCCGTCCGCGTCCGCCTGCATCTGGACGACGTCGCACAGCATCCGGACGCCCCACAGCCCGAACCCGGCCTCCGAGCCGTCCGGCGGGGTGAAGCCCCACAGGGCGTCCGGGTACCAGTGGCCGGGGCCGGCGATCTCGCAGACCAGATCGCCGTCCTGGGTCCACACCAGCAGCTCCGCCGGGGCGCTGCCGTGGCGGATGGCGGTGTTCGCCACCTCGGCGACGGCGGCGACCATGTTGCGGAAGGCCTCCTGGCCCATGCCGTGCCGACCGGCCCGCTCGGCGATGAAGACGCGCACGGCGTCCAGATCGGCCCCCTCGACCGGCAGCCGCTCGGCCGTCGCCGGGGCGGGCGTCAGCGCCCGGCGGTCGCAGGTGGCGCTGAACGGGCCGGGGGCGGTGTACTCCAGGCTCTGCTCCGGCCCCTGACCGTCGATGATCTCGGGGTGGGTCCGGCGCGCGTACGTGATGATCTCGGGGTGCAGCACCCGGCGGTCGTAACAGCAGATGGCGCGGGCGCCGGAGTGGGCGAACGCCGCGTTCACGATGGACTCGTAGCGCGCCCACTCCACCACCTCCAGCGGAGTGCGGCCCTGCCACACCGGCTCGGCGATCACCCGGACCCGGCGCGGCGACTCGGCCTTCACGAAGGAGTCGTACGCGGCGATGGTCTTCACCGGGTGCTGGTACCAGCTGAGCGCGTCCTCGAACTGCACCGCCGGGGCGTCCTGCCCGAGGGCGTCCCGCAGCGCCGCGATGTTCGACTTGGCCGCCACCACGGCCACCGCGTCGTCGGCCTCCAGACCCTCGCGCAGGAAGGGCACGCAGACATCGACCACTTCCCCCTCGTCCCGGTAGAGGAACCCGCGGTGCACCATGGCCTCGTGGCGGTCCGCGACGGAGCTGGTCGGGCTGGTCATGGGGGCCTCCCTCGGCCGGGCTGGTGCGCGTGACAGCGCGCAGTCTGCCACCCTCGCGGCCACCGCGCAGCCGGATCATCGGGCGGTGAGGAAATCCCCCGATTCCGTACGTGGACGTGTTCCTGACGGTGAATTAGCATCGCTGAGCGTGACACAGGTCAAGAGCATCACCGCAAATGGAATCGAGTTCGGCTATCTCGACGCGGGCCCGGCGGACGCACCGCTGGCGCTCTGCCTGCACGGGTTCCCCGACACCGCACACTCCTGGCGCCATCTGCTGCCCGCCCTCGCGGACGCGGGCTACCACGCCGTCGCCCCGTTCATGCGGGGCTACGCACCCACCGGCATCCCCGACGACGGCGCCTACCAGGCGGGGGCGATAGCCTCCGACGCCAACGCCCTGCACGAGGCCTTCGGAGCCGACGGCGACGCGGTGCTCATCGGCCACGACTGGGGCGCCATCGCCGCCTACGGTGCCACCGCCCACGCCCCCGAGCGCTGGCGGCGTGCCGTGACGATGTCGGTGCCTCCGCTGGGCGGCGTGCTGGCCGACTTCTTCCATTACGACTACGGCCAGTTCAAGCGCTCGTTCTACATCTTCCTGTTCCAGACCCCGCTGGCCGAGGCGGGCGCCGCGGCCCATGACATGGCGCTCATCGACGGTCTGTGGCGCGACTGGTCGCCCGGCTACCACGACTCCGCGCAGGACATCGCGCACGTCAAGGAGAGCCTGAAGGACCCGGCCCACCTCGCCGCCGCGATCGGCTACTACAAGGCCCTGTTCGACCCCACCCGCCAGGTTCCGCGTTACGCGGCGGAGCAGGAGGCGATCACCGCCACCGGCGAGCGGCCGATCCTCTTCCTGCACGGCACCGACGACGGCTGCATCGGCGCCGACGTGGTCCACAGCGCCAAGGACCACCTCCCGGCGGGCTCGAAGGTGGAGCTGGTCGACGGCGCGGGCCACTTCCTGCACCTGGAGCAGCCCGAGCGGATCAACCGCGAGGTGCTGGCCTGGCTCGCCGCCGAGTGACCCGTTCCCGTACGCCCCGCACCTCCCCGTAGGTCCCTGTCGGCCCCGCACGTCCCGGCCGGTATAGCGCCGTGGCATACCGCTTTACCGCCGCTATACCGCCGGTAATCCGTCCTCTCCGATGCTGGACGCATCGCCAAGCCCCGCCGGTGGAGATGCGTCTGGAGAGGGCCCGTGAACGTCGATCAGCAGCAGCAAGCGCAACCGCACACCGAGGACGAACCCCTCTACGCCTGGAGCACCTATCAGGTCTCCGGCGGGGTGGAGGGGTCCGGTCCGAGCGGCACCTGCCGGGCGGAACGGACCGCGCGCGCCTGCCTCGAAGCGGCGCTCCAGGCCGCGGTCGTCCACTCCCACGCGTATTCCTGGGGGCAGCTCAGCCGGGTGTCCGCGGACGTCGACCTGCCGTTCCACCTCTGGTCGCGGGCCCCGGTCGCCTGGGCGGAACCGGGACCCAGTGACACGGTCACCTGGCGTCCCGGCCCGGCACCGCATCCGCGGTGACGGATCCGGCAAGCGGCAGGGCGAGGCAGGATCAAGGGCAGGGGAATCTCGGATGAACAGCAGCGGGCCCGGCATCGGGCTCACCACGGTGGAGTGGCAGCCGGTCGACCACGGTCGCCACACCGGCCGTCAGGCGAACCCGGCGCGGGTCTACAACTATCTCGTCGGCGGCAAGGACAACTACCTCGCCGACTACGAGCAGGCCCAGCACTTCCTGCGGATCGCGCCGGAGATCCGGGACACCGCCCTGGCCAACCGCCGGTTCCTCCAGCGGGCGATGGCGGAGCTGGCCGACGAGGGCATCAGCCAGTTCCTGGACATCGGCTCGGGCCTGCCCACGACCCCGAACGTGCACGAGATCGCCCAGGCGGTGAACCCCCGGGCCCGCGTGGTCTACGCCGACAACGACCCCATCGTGGCCAGCCACGGACAGGCCCGGCTGGCGGTGCCCGGCACCACGATGATCAGCGGTGACCTGCGCGAGCCCGACAAGATCCTGGCCCATGACGAGGTACTCCGACTGCTCGACCCCGGGCAGCCGGTGGCGATCGTGCTCACCTTCATCCTCGACTACCTCGACGCCAAGGACGATCCGTACGGTGTCGTCGCCCGGCTCATGGAATGGGCCGCCCCCGGCAGCTGTCTGATCCTCTCCCATGTCACCGGCGACTTCACCCACGAGACGCCCGACGACCGGGACTGGGCACCGCTCAGCCTCAGCCCGGTGACCGCGGCCCCGCGCGACCACGACGGAATCATGGGCTTCTTCCGCGGGCTCGACCTGCTCGAACCGGGCCTGGTGCAGCTGCCCGCCTGGCGCCCGGGCATCGGCGCCAAAGACGACCCGAGCCGGGTGTGGGCGTACGGCGGGGTGGCCCGCAAGCCGTGACCACCGGGCCCCGGGCGGTCACCACCGGGCCCAGGGCACGCGCCCCCGGCGCCGCCTCAGTGCGGGCCGGGGCCGATCTGTAGCGTCATACAGGCGGGGAACAGCCCGCTCCAGGTGTGCCCGCGCCAGCTCTCGTACGTACCCGGCCGCTGCCACACCGGCAGCGCCTCGTCCAGGTGCGCCCGGCCCTCGGGGAACTTCCCCTGCTCCATGTACGTGATGCCGATCTCGTACATCGCGAAGCCCTGGTGGTGGACGTCGCCGGTCCGCCGGGCGTGCTCCAGGCTCTCCTTGAAGCACGTCAGCGCCTCCTCGGAGCGGCCCAGACCGCGCTGGGCGCGGCCCAGGTTGCCCAGGCCGATCACCTCGGACGCCAGGTCGCCGGTGTCCCGGGCCAGGGCGAGCTGACGCCGCTGCACCCTGATGGCCTCCTCGAACAGCCCCAGTTCGGACAGCGCGTCCGCCAGGTTGCACAGCGAGCGCTGCTCGCCCCGCTGGTGGCCGATGGCGCGCCA
Organism: Streptomyces sp. BRA346; assembly: GCF_052851135.1. NCBI lineage: Bacteria > Bacillati > Actinomycetota > Actinomycetes > Kitasatosporales > Streptomycetaceae > Streptomyces > Streptomyces sp. BRA346. Next base: position 431,018 of record NZ_JAIWIH010000002.1, read on the forward strand.
GATCTCCAGCGCCGACTCCAGGGTGGCTCGCATCTCCTCGTAACTGTGCTGGAGCCAGTGCGCGCCCGCGAGATGATCCAGCGCCCACGCCTGGCTCTCCAGGTCGCCCAGCCGCCTGGCCGCCCCGATCGCCAGCTCGTTGACCGTCTGGAGATCCTGGGCGTGCGCCCGCGGATACAGGAACCACTGGAGGGCCTGGGCCAGCCGGATCCCGAGCCGGGCGAGCGCGTCGGACTGGGTGACGGCGTGGGCGACGGCGGCCAGCAGATTGCCCGCCTCGGCCTTCAGCCACGCCTCCGCCTCCGCGCGGTCCCGCAGCGGGACCACGGCGCCCTCGACCGGATGCCGGGGCCAGGGCCGCTGCGGGTCGAGCAGGGTGACCGCCCGCTGGGTGGTGGCCACGTAGGCCGACACCGCCCGCTCCAGCGCAGCCTCGGGCGCGGCCTCGGGCTCCTCCTGCTCGGCCCGCTCCGAGGCGAACAGCCGGAGCAGATCGTGCATGTGGTACCGGTCCGAGTCCGGGCTCTCCAGCAGCTGCGCGTCGACCAGTCGCTCCAGCGCGTTCTCGGTGCGGTCGGCCGGATGGTCCAGCAGCGCGGCCGCCACCGGCAGGCTCACGTCCTGCCCGGGCACCGTGCTGAGCAGCCGGAACGCGCGTACCGCGTCCGCGTCGTCGGAGCGCCCGCCGTGCCGGAACGCGTCGTAGCTCACCTCGAAGCTGGTGCGCACGGCCAGGTCGCCGAAGCGCAGTTCGTCCAGCCGGCCGCGGGCGTCGGTCAGCTTGGCCACCAGGGTGCGCAGCGGCCAGGCCGGGCGGGCGGCCAGCCGGGCGCCCGCGATCCGCAGGGCCAGCGGCAGACGGCCGCACAGCCGGGTGATCTCCTCGGCTTCCGCGCGCTCCGCCCGCACCCGCTCCACGCCGACGATCCGCTCCAGCAGCGCCACGGCCTGGTCGTGGGGGAGGACGTCCAGATGCAGATGGGTGGCGCCCTCCAGGGTGGTCAGCATCTCGCGGCTGGTGACCAGCGCGGCGCAGTCGGGCCCGGCGGGCAGCAGCGGGCGGACCTGGTCCACGGAGGCGGCGTTGTCGAGGATGACCAGCAGCCGGCGGCCCGCCACCAGCGAGCGGAACTGGGCCGACGCCTCGTCGGTGTCGCCCGGCACGCTCGACCCGTCCACGCCGAGGGCGCGCAGGAACCGCCCCAGCACTTCGGCCGGTTCCAGGGCCGACAGCCCGGCGGTGGTGCCGTGCAGATCGACGTAGAGCTGGCCGTCCGGGAACCGCTCGGCCAGCTGGTGCGCGGCGTGGATGGCCAGCGTGGACTTGCCGACGCCGCCGGTGCCGTCGATGGCCGCGATCACCACGGGGCGCCCGGACCCGCTCTCGACGTTGTCGTCGTTTTGATCGCGCCGATCGCTTTGCTCGCTTTGTTCCAGAAGCGCCTGGATCACTGCCACTTCGCCATGGCGCCCGGTGAACGCCTGGCTGGCGGGCGGAAGTTGGCGAGGGCCCCGGGCAGCCCGGCGCGCGGCCGGGGCGGCGGGCCGCTCCTCCTTGCCCGGGGCCGGGGGCTCCAGCAGGGAGGCGTCGGCGGTGAGGATCCGCTGCTGGAGCCGCTGGAGCGGCGGGATCGGCTCGACTCCGAGATCCTCGGCCAGCAGCCGGTGCAGATCGCGGTAGGCGGCCAGGGCGTCGGCCTGCCGCCCGGAGCGGTAGAGGGCCAGCATCAGGCGGCCGCGCAGCCCCTCGCGGTACGGATGCTCGGCCGTCAGCGCCTCCAGCTCGCCCAGGACGTCGGCGTGCCGACCGCACCGCAGATCGGCGTCGATACGGGCGTCCACGGCCTGGAGCCGGAGTTCGCCGAGCCGGGTGGTCTCCGCCTCCACGGACGGGGTCGGGGGCACGTCCGCGAACGGCGTGCCGCGCCACAGCACCAGCGCCTCGCGCAGCCGCTCGGCGGCGCGGGCCGGACCGGGAGACTCGGCCTCCCTGTCCAGCCCCCGCCGCCCCTCCTCGACCAGCTGCTCGAACCGGTGCGCGTCGAAGTCGGCCGCCTCCACCACCAGCCGGTAGCCGTGCGCCTTGTAGCCCTGCTTGTCGGTGATCAGGGCTCCGCCGGAGACGTCGCCCAGGGTCTGCCGGAGACGGGAGACATACGTCTGGAGCAGCTTGGCCGCGCTCTGCGGCGCCCGGCCCTCACCCCACAGCTCGTCCAGGAGCCGTTCGGCCGGGACGGTCCGGTTGGCGTGGCAGAGCAGCACCGCGAGCAGCATCCGCCACTTCGCCGGGCCGAGGGACGTCCATTGGTCACCGTCCCACAGCTCGAGCGCACCAAGGACCCGGTATCGCACCCGTTACCTCCGAGGCCCCCTGCCACAGCCCGGCCTCTGTCTCGTGGTCCGCAAGGACCGTCAACTCATACCATCGGTAACGGTATACCTCAGCTTTGGCCATGGCCGCGCCGATATTCCCGCATCCTGATCGGTCCCGAGCAGCGGGGCATCAGTTCCGGGCGACGGGGGCACACGGGCCGGGGGCCCCGCCGCCCGGAAGGGTCCTGACCGGACCGCGTCGGAACGGGCGGCCGCGTCAGAACGGGCGGTCCCCCTCGATGGCCACCCGCTCGGCCACCCGCGGGTGCGGTGCGTAGTCGTTCACCGCGTAGTGCTGGGTGGCGCGGTTGTCCCAGAACGCCACGTCACCCGGTTGCCACCGGAAGCGCACCTGGTACTCCGGAACCTGCGCCTGACGGCACAGATAGCTCAGCAGCCGGTCGCTCTCCTCCCGGTCCATGCCGGTGATCCGGGTGGTGAAGGAGGTGTTCACGAAGAGCAGCCGCCGCCCGGTCTCCGGATGGACGCGCACCACCGGGTGCTCGACAGGCGGGAACGCGTCCTGGAACGGGGCGAGCCGCTCGGGGCCGTAGAAGCGGGAGAAGCCGGGGATGAAGTCGTGCACGGCCGTGGCGCCGTCGATGCGGTCCCGCACCTCCCGGGGCAGGTTGTCGTACGCGGCGGCCATGTCCGCCCACATGGTGTCCCCGCCGACGGGCGGTACCTCGCGCAGCTGGAGCACGGCGCCGAGCGCGGGCCGCTCCCGGAACGTGACATCGGCGTGCCACACGTTCTCGAAGGTGGGGGTGGCGCCCGCGCTCTTGTCGAAGCGGACCACGTCCTGGCTCGAGCCGCTGGCGAGCAGGGGGTTGGTCTCCAGCTCTCCCCAGTTCCGGGCGAAGTCGCGCTGCTGGGCGGAGGTGAGGTGGGCGCCGCGGAAGAAGAGCACCTTCCACTCCAGCAGGGCGCGGTTCAGGTCCTCGCGCAGCCCCGGCGCCAGCGGCCGCGAGAGGTCGGCGCCGCGGATCTCGGCCCCGATGGTGCGCCCCAGGGGCGCCAGCTCGAAGCGCTCGTACGGGCGCTCCTGCCACCCCTCGGGCAACCGGCGCAGCGTGCGCGCCCCCTCGTACAGGCCGCCCGCGGGCACGCGCGCGTCGCGCAGCACCGGCGGGTTCGGCGGGGTGTCGATGACGGTCATGGCGTTCTCCTCATGCGTGACGCGGCGGCGGACGAGCCGCTGGAACGGATGGCAGAGATGCCCTCGCGCCGCGCAGGAGAGACCCGGCGGGATGCGGTGCGGATCATCGCGGACGTGCGCTCGGTGTGGTCAGCGGCGTCCGGAGGCGTCCGAAGCGTCAGTGCGAAGCGTCGATTCGGAGCGTCAGGAGGCGGGCCGGTCAGGGGCCGGGCGGCACGGGACGGCTGTCGCGAGGGCCGGGGAAGGGCGACTAGAGGCCCGAGCGCCCACAGCCGGTCCGATCCGGGGCGCGAAGGTGTCCCGTCGTGTCGAACCGGTTCCTGATCATGGCGTCAATTCTGGGATCCGCCGTTCCCTCTGTCAATGCCGTCTCACGTCCAGAGACGGCAGGGAATGGGTAAGGTGTGTCGTGTCCTTGAGCCTATTACGCAGTGGGGGGATCCGTGGACGCGGAAAAGGTGGACCGGGAGCTGGTGCGTGCGTGGGTCGACGGCTGGATCCTCTCCCGTCAGGCATCGCCGCCGGTCGAGGAGGAGTGGGGGTTCCGCTGCGACGTCGCGCTGCCCAAGCACGTCACCCGGCATGTACTGCCCGAGGCCGACGAGGCGTTGACCGTCAAGCTGATGGCGGCGTTCCCGGCGCCGGGCACCCAGCTCAAGGTGCTGCTGCCGCCGGAGACCGTGCGGCCCTGGCTGCTCCCGGGGTGGATCCTGGACGACCCCGGGTTCCTGATGACGGTCCCGCTGAAGCCGGCCCCCGCGCCGGTGCCCGACGGCTTCCGGCTGCGCACCTGGGCCCGGGGCGGTCTCGTCCGCGCGCTCGTCGTCGACGGCCGGGGGGTCTTCGCCGCCCGCGGGCAGATCGCGATCCCGCCGGGCGCCGACACCGCCGTCGTGGACCAGGTCGAGACCGCGGCCGACCAGCGCCGCAAGGGTCTGGGCGGTCTGGTCATGCGGACGTTGGCGAACGCGGCCGCCGAGGCGGGCGCGTCCACCGCGGTGCTCGGCGCCTCGACCGACGGCCGGGCGCTGTACACCGCGCTCGGCTGGCGCACCGCGTCCCCGCTGACCGGCATCCTCCACCGGCCGGACGCCGCCCCCGTGGTGTGACCGGCGGGCCTATGAGGACGTGGCCGGGTCGCCCAGCGCGCTGCGGGTGCGCTCGAGCAGGGCGGGGCAGGCGCGCGCGACCAGGGCGCGGCCGGCCGGTCCGCTGGGGCCGCCGGCGCGCCAGGCGAACACCAGCCGCCCGCGCATCGCGGGCCGGGTGATCCGGATCGTCCGCAGCCGGTCCGCCCGCGCCTCGGCGAACGAACCGGGCAGGATCGCCGCGCCCAGTCCCCGTTCGGCGAGCTGGGCCAGCACCTCCGGATCGCTCGCCTCGAAGGCGATGTGCGGCGCGAACCCGGCGGCCGCGCACGCCTCGTCGAGCCGGGTGCGCAGCCCCGTACCGGGCGGCAGGCTGATCAGGGCCCGCCCGCGCAGGGTGTCCAGCGAGACGGAGGAGTGGGCGGCCAGCTCGTGGTCGTGACCGACCGCCGCGACGATCGGCTGGTCGGTGAGCACCTGCATCTCGATCCCGGGCGGCGTCTCCCGGCCGACGCTGACGATCGCGGCGTCGAGCTGCCCCGTCCGCAACCCCTCCAGGAGCTGGTCCGAGGTGGCCTCGGACAAGGTGATCTCCACCGCCGGATGGGCGTCGTGGAACTCCGCCAGCAGGTCCGGCAGATCGGCGGTGTGCGAGGTCACCGTCCCCACGGCCACCTTCCCCCGGAGCAGCCCCGTCAGCTCGTCCACGGCCTGCCGCGCGCCCTCCGCCGCGGCGAGCGCCGCCCGTGCGTACGGCAGGACGGCCTCACCCGCCTCGGTCAGCCGCACCGAGCGGCCCGAGCGGTCCAGCAGCTCCTGGCCCAACTCCCGCTCCAGCCGCCGGACCTGGGCGCTCACCCCGGGCTGGGCCACGTGCTCCCGCTCCGCGGCCCGGGTGAAATTCCGCTCCTCGGCCACCGCCACGAAGTAGGCGAGTTGTCGCAGTTCCATAAGCATTCATTCTAGCTATCAGACTCACCATCTCTTGGACTTCTGATCCCGACGGCAGGAGAGTGAAGGCAGGACACGGAAGAGCAGGACACAGGAGGGGCCGACATGACCGGGACCACGCGCGAACGCGCCACCACCCCCGAGGACCTGACCCGGCTGTTCGTCGAGCGCGCCAACGCGGGCGACGCCGAGGGCATGGCCGAGCTGTACGCACCCGACGCGGTGCTCGCGTACCCGCCGGGATCCGCGACCGTCGGCCGGGAGGCCATCCGCGCCGTGTGCCAGGCCCTGCTGGACCACACGACGGAGCCCTTCCGGCAGGAGGAACCGCTTCCCACCGTCCGCTACGGCGACCTCGCCCTCACCTCGACCCCGTCCTCCGACAACACCGGCGGCCGGGTACAGGTGGTCCGCCGGGAGCCGGACGGCACCTGGCTGCGCGTCATCGACCGCCCCGAGGTCCGCCCCGCATCATGAGCGTCGTCATCGCCGGTGCGGGCATCGGCGGGCTGACCGCCGCGCTCAGCCTGCACGCCGCGGGCATCGAGGCCACCGTCGTCGAGAGCGCCCGGGAGATCCGTCCGCTCGGCGTGGGCATCAACCTGCTGCCCCACGCCGTACGCGAGCTGACCGAACTCGGCCTCGGCGACGGCCTCGCCGACCTCGGCGTGGCCACCGCCGAGAACGTCTACGCCGACCGCCACGGCCGCCGGATCTTCAGCGAACCGCGCGGCATGGCGCAGGGCTACCGCTGGCCGCAGTACTCGATCCACCGCGGGGAGCTGCAACTGCTGCTCCTCGCGGCGGTCCGGGAACGGCTGGGCCCCGGCGCCGTCCGCACCGGAGCCCGTGTGACGGGCTTCGCGCACGACCCCGAGGACGCGGACGGCGTCCGGGTGCGGGGGCTCGACCGCGCCACCGGCACGGTCGAGCATCAGGACGCCGAGGCGCTCATCGGCGCCGACGGGCTGCACTCGGCGGTACGCGCCGAACTCCACCCGGACGACGGGCCGTTGCTGTGGTCGGGCATCCGGATGTGGCGCGGTACGGCCAGGGCCGCGCCGTTCCTCACCGGCCGCTCGATGGCCATCGTGAGCGACGGGGACGCCGAGCTGATCGCGTACCCGATCGGCCGCGACCGCATCAACTGGGTGTGCCTGGTGCGGGTGGCGGAGCCGGGCCCGCTCACCGGGGACGCGGGCTGGAACCGCGCCGGGCGGGTGGCCGATGTGCTGCCGTACTACCGGGACTGGGCGCTCGGCTGGCTCGATGTGCCGGCCCTGCTGGCCGGCAGCGGGGAGATCCTGGAGTACCCGATGGTCGACCGGGACCCGCTGCCGTCGTGGGGGAGGGGCCGCGTCACCCTGCTCGGTGACGCCGCGCACCCGATGTACCCGGTGGGTGCCAACGGCGCGTCCCAGGCCGTCGTCGACGCCCGGGTCCTGGCGTACGAGCTGTCCGCGCCGGACGGGCTGCGGAGCGGACCGGCCCGCTACGAGGCCGCGCGCCGCGCCGCGACGGCGGCCGTCGTCCGGGCGAACCGGGCCATGCACCGGGACGGCGGGCGCGGCCCGCGGGAGCTGGCCCGGATCACCGACACCTATCGGCGCGCCACCGGAAGCGAGGTGGAGACGCTGAACACCCGCCCGTCCCTGACCCGCCGCTGAACACGGCGGTCCCGCCTCAGGCGCGCAGATAGGCGAGCACGGCCAGGACCCGCCGGTGGTCGTCGGGGGCGTCGGGCGGCAGGTCGAGCTTCAGCAGGATGCCCGCGATGTGCTTGGCCACGGCCGCCTCGGTGACGACGAGACGGCGGGCGGCCGCCGCGTCGGAACGGCCCTCCGCCGTCAGCGCCAGCACCTCGCGCTCCCGCGGGGTCGGCCGGGCCAGCGGATCGCGGCGGCGGGCGAGGAGGTGGCGCGTCCGGCTGCCCGGCCTGGAGCCGGCGGGCCGCCCGCAGACCCTCGTCCGTGAAGCCGGGCGGCATCCGCACATCGGCGATGACCAGGTCCGGCCGGTGCTCCCGGGCGGCCGCCAGCAGTCCCGGGCCGTCGCCGACGGCAGCCGGGACCCGGTGGCCGAAACGGCCCAGCAGATGGACCAGGCCCTCGCGCAGCAGGACGGCGTCCTCGGCGATCACGATACGGAGGGGCTGTCGCACGGACGGCACGGGATCTCCCCTCTCAGGAGGGTGGGCCCGCCGGGTGGGCTGGACAGCAGCATGCTGCCGTCCCGGTGGCGCTGGAGGTGGCCTGGCCGTGGGTGGCGGCCGCGGCCGGCGGATGTCTGCTGCTCGGGGTGGCGGCGGCGGTGCTCCCGGCCCGGGCGGGCTTGCGCGGACGTGCGCTGGCGGGCGGGTGAACTCGCCCTTAGCGTGGGAAAGGCAGCGAATTCCGGGTCGGTAGCGAATTCTGCGGACGGTTCGGTGCGGCGACGCGCGGACCGCGGGAGGTCCGGATGGGGTCCGTATCCTTCCTGCTCGTCGTAGTGATCATCACGGCGCTGGCCTTCGACTTCACCAACGGCTTCCATGACACGGCCAACTCCATGGCCACCTCCATCGCCACCGGGGCGCTGTCCCCGCGGGTCGCCGTCACCGTCGCCGGAGTGCTGAACCTGGCCGGGGCGTTCCTGTCCACCGAAGTGGCCAAGACGATCTCCAACGGCATCGTGGACGACGGCCGGGTCTCCCTGGCGATGATCTTCGCGGGGCTGGTCGGGGCGATCCTGTGGAATCTCATCACCTGGCTCGTCGGACTGCCCTCCAGCTCGTCGCACGCCCTCTTCGGTGGGCTGATCGGGGCGGTGTGGGTGGGGGCCGGGGGATCCGCTGTGCGGTTCGCCGAGATCTTCGAGAAGATCGTGATTCCGGCGGTCGCCTCCCCGCTGGTGGCCTGCGTGGTGGCCACGTTGGCCACGTATCTGGCGTACGTGATCACCCGCCGCGTGGCGGGCGGGGCGGTCCGCAAGGGGTTCCGCGCGGGCCAGGTCGGCTCGGCCTCCCTGGTGGCGCTGGCCCACGGCACCAATGACGCGCAGAAGACGATGGGCGTCATCACCCTGTCCCTCATCTCCGCCGGGGTGCTCGGCCATGGCACCGGGCCGCCGTGGTGGGTGGTGCTGAGCGCGGGTCTGGCGATCTCCCTGGGGACGTACGCCGGGGGGTGGCGGATCATCCGGACCATGGGCCGCGGGCTGACCGACATCCAGACCCCGCAGGGGTTCGCGGCCGAGACCAGCGCCACCGCGGTCATCCTGGCCTCGTCCCACATAGGCTTCGCGCTGTCCACCACCCAGGTCTGCACGGGCAGCATCCTGGGCGCCGGGCTCGGCCGCAAGCTGGCCCAGGTGCGCTGGGGGATCGCCGGGCGCATCGCGGTGTCCTGGCTGCTCACCCTGCCCGCGGCGGCGGCCGTGGGAGGCGTCGCGGCCTGGGTCGCCGACCGGGGCGACGCGGGCGTGGCCCTGGTGGCGAGCATCGCCGTGGTGGCGGCCGCGGGCTTCTACGCGCTGTCCCGGCGCCGCCCGGTGAACCCGGGCAACGTCAACGAGCTGCCCGCCGCCGAACGCCCGGAGCGCCCCGTGCGCCCGGCGGCGTGACCCCCGGACCCAGAAGACCGCGGGCGGAGGAGGCGGACGCGATGGACATCGAGTGGGGCACCCTCGGAGGGGTCTTCGGAGTCAGCCTGGGGATCACCGTCGTGGTGGTCGTGATGTTCTCGCTCGGCATCGCCGCCTGGGCCCGTGCCGCGGGCGAGCCGCACCGGGGACGTGCCCTGCCGGGGCGGGGCCGGGAGAAGTGGGCCGTGGCCGTCGCGGCGGTGTGCTTCGCCGCCTGCCTGGCGGTCGCCGGATACGGCATCGACCTGATCATCCCGGGATGACGGTCCCCCCGCCGCCCTGGGACCATGGGACTTCGCAGGAGCACCGCCGTGACCAGGGCGGTGCGCGTCCCCCGGGAGAACACCACGATGTCAGCCGGAGCCGAGGCCCCCATATCCGATGCGGCCCGACCCGATCTGCGGTCCGACTGCGGCAGCTGTTTCGGGCTGTGCTGCGTCGCCCTGCCCTTCGCGGCCTCGGCCGACTTCGCCGTCGACAAGCCCGCCGGGCGGCCCTGTCACAACCTGGAGGCCGACTTCCGCTGCGGCATCCACTCCCGGCTGCGCGACAAGGGCTTCGCTGGCTGCACCGTCTTCGACTGCTTCGGCGCCGGGCAGAAGGTCTCCCAAGGCACCTTCGAGGGCCGCGACTGGCGGGCGCACCCAGGGACCGCGTCGAGCATGTTCGCCGTGTTCCCCGTGATGCGGCAGCTCCATGAACTCCTCTGGTACCTCACCGAGGCCCTCGCGCTCCCCGCGGCCCGCCCCGTCCACGACGAGCTGCGCGAGGCGCTGCGTACCACCGAGCGGCTGACCCGGGGCAGCGCCGACGAACTCCTCGCGCTGGACGTGGCCGCCCACCGGGACGGCGTCAACGCGCTGCTGCTGCGTACGAGCGAACTGGCGCGGGCCGGGGTCCGGCCCAGGGGCCGGGGCAAGAAGAAGAACCACCGGGGAGCCGATCTCATCGGGGCCCGCCTCCGGGGCGCCGATCTGCGCGGCGCCAGCCTCCGCGGGGCCCTGCTCATCGCGGCCGACCTCACCGGCGCCGACCTGAGCGGCGCCGATCTGATCGGGGCCGACCTCCGCGACGTCTCCCTCGGCGGGGCCGATCTGACCGGTGCCCTCTTCCTCACCCAGGCCCAGCTGAACGCCGCCCGGGGTGACGCCGCCACCCGGCTCCCGTCCGCCCTCGCCCGCCCCGCGCACTGGTGAACCTGCACGTCGCCGGGCGCGGTGTGAAACGCTGGCTGCCATGTCCGAACCCGCCGACGCGCCCGTGATCCTCTGCGATGAGCCCGGATCGTTCGCCCGGAGTGTGCTGGCCGAGCGGCATCCGGCGCTCATCGAGAAGGTACGGGACGCCTTCCCGTACGACCCCGAACAGCACCGCGCGCTCGACGCCCTGCGCCACGACCACGCCGAGGGCGTCGTCACCCCGCTCGACCCTGGCGCGCACGACCACGACCGATGGCGGAGCTGGGGGCGGGAGTACTTCGGCCGCTCGTGGTTCGAGGTGCCCTTCCTCTGGATCGAGAGCTACTTCTACCGCCGCCTCCTGGGCGCCGTCGGCTACTTCGCCCCCGGCCCCTGGCAGGGCATCGACCCGTTCCGGCCCTTCAAACAGGCCGAGTTGGACACCCCCGAGACCGCCCGGGAACTGACCGCTCTCGACCACCTCCTGGACCGGCCCGCCGACGAGGCCGCGGACGCGCTGCTGCACGGCTCGCTCTGGGGCAACCGCGCGGACCTCGGCTTCCGCATCTCCTCCGGCGGTGCCGCGTCGTCGGACGCGGCACCGCTGGTGGCCGACGACTCGGACGTCCTGTGGCGGCTGCTGCCCGCCGGGGCACCGGCCACGCTGTGCCTGGTCGCCGACAACGCGGGTCGTGAACTCCTCCCCGACCTCGTCCTCATCGACCATCTGCTCCGCCACCGGCGCGCCGAGCGGGTCGTCCTCCAGGTGAAGCCGTATCCGTACTACGTGTCCGACGCCACCACCTCCGACGTCGTCGACTGTCTGCGCCACCTGGCGCGCGCCGAGGGCGCCGCGGGCGAGGCCGGGACGCGGCTGTGGGCGGCGATGGGGGAGGGGCGGCTCACCGTCCGGGCGCACGACTTCTTCTGCGCGCCGCTGCCGTACGCCGAGATGCCGGACGATCTGCGGCGGGAGTTCGCGGACGCCACGCTCACCGTGCTGAAGGGCGACCTGAACTACCGCCGCCTCGTCGGTGACCGGCTGTGGTCCCCGACCACGCCCTTCGCCGACCGCACCGCGTACTTCCCCGGGCCGGTGGCCGCGCTGCGCACCCTGAAGTCGGACGTCATCACCGGCCTCGACGCGGACACCGAGGCCGCGCTGGACGCGGAGGAGCGCCACTGGCGCACCAGTGGCACCCATGCGCTGATCCAGGTGCGGCGCTGACGATCCCCCGCTGACTTCTCCGGGGGCCCTCAGCTGCGCCCGGAGCCCCGGTACAGCTCCAGCTCGCCGTCGAGTTCGACGGCGAGGACGGTCGCGTGGCCGTCCAGATCGGCGGCCCCCGGCGGGTCGATCCACAGCACCCCCGGCACCTCGTGGAGACCACCGATGACCCGGTGCTCCAGCGGGGTGCCGGTGCCCAGCACCCGGACCCCGCGGACCGGGGTGCGCAGGCCCCGTACGCCGATGGGGCCGCGCGGGATGTCGAAGACCGTCAGATAGAGGGTGCGGCGGTCCGCCGCGAGCGTGCTGGGGCCGTAGTGGTGCCCGGCGGGCAGGCCCGCCACCGTGCCGTACACGGCCTCCGCGTGGCGGGCGATCCAGTCGCCCATGCCCTCCAGCCGCTCGATCTGCTCGGCCGGGATCGTGCCGTCCTCCTTCGGGCCCACCGACAGCAGCAGATTGCCACCGGCGCCGATGGTCTCGGTGAAGTAGCGGATCAGCTGCCCGGTCGACTTGTAGTTCTGGTCATGATGCCGGAAACCCCAGGAGTCGTTGAACGTCAGGCACAGCTCCCAGGGCCCGGTGGGCGGCTCGATCGGCACGCCCTGCTCCGGCGTCGCGTAGTCGCCCTCGCTGAGCATGCGCGCGTTCAGCACACAGTCCGGCACCTCCGCGCGGATCCGCGCGGCCAGCTCGCGGATCCGCCACTGCTCCTCGGTGCGCTCCCACTCGCCGTCGAACCAGAGCAGATCGGGGCGGAAGCGGGTGGTCAGCTCGTGCACCTGGGCGTCGCGGTAGGCGAGGTAGCGGGCCCAGGCGTCCAGGTCCGCCTCTTCCTCGGGGACCTCGGCGTACGGATTGTTCTCCTGCTCCGGTGGCCTGCCCGTGTAGCGGGTGGTGGCGTAGTCGGGGTGGTTCCAGTCGTTGTGCGCGTAGTACAGCCCGACCTTCAGCCCCTCCGCGCGCAGCGCGGCCACGTACGGGGCGACCAGGTCGCGGCCCGCCGGGGTGTGCCGGACGACGTTCAGCTCGCCCTCGGCGGTGTCCCACAGGGCGACGCCGTCGTGGTGGCGGCTGGTGAGCACCGCGTAGCGGGCCCCGGCGCGGGCGAACAGCCGTGCCCACGCGGCGGGGTCGTACGCCGAGGCGGTGAACCGGTCGAGCTGCGCCATGTACTGGTCGTGCGGGACGTCGCCCTCGAAGAACGACCACGACTCCTGCACACCGTCGACGGCGTAGATGCCCCAGTGGATGAAGATCCCGAACTTGGCGTCGGGGAACCAGGGTTGCATGGCCACGTCGCTCAGTTCCTGGTGAACCGGAGGGTGAGGATCTCGAAGGGGCGCAAGGACACGGTGACGCCGCCGTCCTCGTGCACGGTGACCGGCTGGGCGTCGGCGAGCGGCCGCTCCAGGAGGTCCACGACCGTGGCACCGGTGTGCGCGAACCCCGGGCGGAGGGTGGTGCGGGTGCGGCCGCCGAGCGATTCGTAGAGCCGCACCACGACATCGCCGGAGCGGTCGTCGGCCGGTTTGACCGCCTCGATCGCGGCGGCCGGGCCGTCCGTGGTGATCAGCGGGGCGGGGGCGGTGCGGGCGTCCGCCACCCGCAGGGGGAGGTTGAGCGCGTAGCCCTCGGCGATCGCGTCCTGCACGGTGGCGCCGGGGAGCAGCGCGTACGTGAAGCGGTGCCTGCCCTGGTCCGCCTCGGGGTCGGGGATGCGCGGGGCGCGCACCAGGCTGAGCCGCACCGTGGTCGTCGTGCCGCCGTCCTCGCGGGTGGTGCGGGACACGTCGTGCCCGTACGTCGCGTCGCCCAGGACCGCGACCCCGTAGCCGGGCTCGCCCACGTGCACCCACCGGTGGCCGTACACCTCGAACCGGGCCGCCTCCCAGCTGGTGTTGGTGTGGGTCGGGCGGTGGACGTGGCCGAACTGGATCTCGGCGGTGGAGCGGTCGGCGTGGATGTCGAAGGGGAAGGCCGCCTTGAGGAGCTTCTCGGACTCGTGCCAGTCGATGTCGGTCTCGATGTCGATACGGCGGCTGCCCGCCCGGACCGTGAGGGTCTGGACGATCCGCGAGCCCTTGCCGAAGGCCCGCTCGACGCGCAGCGCGCCGAGCAGCGGGCCCTTCTCCGCGACGGTGACCGACTCGGCGTCGAGGAGGTCGGTGTAGCGCTGCTGGTAGTGCTTGTCGACGTCCCAGGCGTCCCAGCAGTTGGGGAGGTCGGTGTGCAGCCGGAGCAGGTTCCCGGGGGCGTCCGGGGCGAAGACCTCGCGGTCGGCGGTGAGATCGCGCAGGGAGGCCAGCGTGCCGTCCTCGGCCAGTTCGAGGCGGACGAGGCCGTTGTCGAGCACCCGGTCGCCGACGACGACGGGCCCCGGGACCGAGCCCGTGGCCAGCGGAGCGCTGCCGGACTCGGGGACCTCGGTGGGGACGGCGACCCGGCCGTCGGAGAGCGGCTGCCCGTCGGCGGTGCCCGCGGGCACGGCGATGACCTCGGCGCGGGGGCGCGGGCTGGTGTTGTACACATGCGGGCGGGCGGGACCATCTCCCCCGCTCAGTGCGTCGAACGCCGAGGAGGTGATCTCCGTCAGCTCCGCCGCCACCCTCGCGTACTCCGCCTCCGCCTCCCGGTGCACCCAGGCGATGGACGAGCCCGGCAGGATGTCGTGGAACTGGTGCAGCAGCACCGTCTTCCACAGCCGGTCGAGCCGCTCGTACGGATACGCGTAACCGGGCGCCCGCAGCGCGGCCGCCGTCGCCCACAGCTCCGCCTCGCGCAGCAGGTGTTCGCTGCGCCGGTTGCCCTGCTTGGTGCGTGCCTGGGAGGTGTACGTGGCGCGGTGCAGCTCCAGATACAGCTCGCCGGACCACACGGGAGCGTCCGGATACTCGGCGCGCGCGGCCGCGAAGAAGTCGTCCGGGTGCTCGATGACGACCTTCGCCGAGCCCTCCAGATCGGCCAGCCGACGCGCCCGCTCCAGCATCTCGCGGGTGGGTCCGCCGCCCCCGTCGCCGTGCCCGAACGGCGCCAGCGAGCGCGTACCGCGCCCCTTGTCGGCGTAGTTGCGGACCGCGTGCGCCATCTCCTGGCCGGAGAACTCGGCGTTGTAGGTGTCCACCGGCGGGAAGTGGGTGAAGATCCGGGAGCCGTCGAGCCCCTCCCACCAGAAGGTGTGGTGGGGGAGCTTGTTGGTCTGGTTCCAGGAGAGCTTCTGGGTCAGGAACCACTCGTTTCCGGCGAGCCGCGCCAGCTGCGGGAAGCACGCGTTGTAGCCGAAGGAGTCCGGCAGCCACACGCCCTTGGTCTCGATGCCGAACTCGTCCAGGAAGAAGCGCTTGCCGTGCACGAGCTGGCGGGCCATGGCCTCGCCACCGGGCAGGTTGCCGTCCGCCTCGACCCACATGCCGCCGACCGGCGCCCACTGCCCGGCCCGTACCGCCTCCTGGATCCGCTCCCAGACCCGCGGATATCCCTCCTTCACCCAGGCGTACTGCTGCGCCTGGGAGCAGGCGAAGATGAACTCGGGGTACTCGGCGGCCAGCGCCGTGACATTGGAGAAGGTGCGCGAGGTCTTGCGCTTGGTCTCGCGGATCGGCCACAGCCACGCCGAGTCGATGTGGGCGTGGCCGACGGCCGACACGGTGTGGGCGGAGGCGTGCGCGGGGCGTTCCAGGACACCGCGCAGCGCGTCGCGCACGGCGGAGGCGGTGCCGGACACGTCCTCCAGGTCCAGCCGACCCAGCGCGCGGTCGATGGCGTGGGCGATCTCGTGGCGGCGCGGCTGGTGTTCGTCCAGCTCCAGCATCAGTTCGCGCAGGACCGCGAGGTCCAGGGCGAGGTGCCAGACGTCCTCGTCCAGCACCGCGAGGTCGGCGCGGGCGAAGGTGTACAGCGGGGCGCGGCCCGCGGTGCGCTTGTCGCCCAGCGGGGTCGGGGCGGCGAAGTCGTTCGCCAGGATGTCGGGGTTGGAGGCGGCCTCGATGAGGTACGCGATCTGTTCGCCGCCCTCGGCCGGATGGGCCACGGCCACGTACTGGTTCTGCGGATTGACGGCCTTCAGCGGGCTGCCGTCCAGGGTGTGGACCAGCGCCTCGGCCTGGTTGCCCGGCCAGTCGCCGACGAAGCCCAGATCGAAGACGGCCTCGACCCGCCGCCCCGCCCACGCGGCCGGCACCTCGCCCCGGACCCGGAACCAGGTGGTGCCCCACGGCGGCCCCCAGGGCGTGCCGATGGCGAACGGCTCGTACGGGGCGGCGGCGGCCTCGGCGAACGGCACCGGCTCGTCGGGCACCTGCCACGCCTCGATGGTCAGGGGCACCGACGCGGCGTACACGGCGGGCTGGATGCGCTGCGTCAGGACGCGCTGGACGCGCTCCTCGATACGGCGGCGTTCATCGTGCATGACGGGGGTTCCTACTTCCGGTTCAGATACGCGAGGCCGGGGTGCCCGCTCGCGTAGCCGTCGACGAGACGGCGGGCGACGGCCACCGAGTCCACGAGCGGATGGAGTGCGAACGCCTTGGCCGCGGTGGCGCGCGAACCGCTCTCGGCGGCGGCCATGACCTCGCGTTCGACGGCCTTGACGGCACACACCAGCCCGGTGGCGTGGTGGGGGAGGGGAGCGACGGACACGGGGCGGGCCCCGTTCGCGTCGACCAGGCAGGGCACCTCGATGACCGCGTCCGGGTCCAGCACGCCCAGGGTGGCGCCGTTGCGCACGTTGAGGATCAGCGTGGCGCGCTCGTCGCGGGCGATGGCGCGCATCAGGGCGAGCGCCACCTGCTCGTAGCCGCCGGACTCCCGGTCCTGGGTGTCGCGCTCACCGGCGCCCGCCGCCTCCCGGTTCTCGGCCATGTAGGTGGCCTCGCGCTCGGCGCGGATGTGGTCCCAGGTGGCCAGGGGCGGGGCGGCGGGGTCGCGCATCGCCGCGTAGAACACCGCCTGCTGGTCGCGGAGGAACGCCCCGCGGGTCTGCTCGGCCTCCCGGTGGGCGCGTACCGCCTCGCGGTTGAAGTAGTAGTAGTGCAGGTATTCGTTGGGGATCGCGCCGAGCGCGCGCAGCCACTCGCCGCCGAACAGCCTGCCCTCCTCGAACGCGTCGAGGGCGGTGTCGTCGGCCAGCAGCCGCGGCAGCTCGTCGCGCCCGTCGATCCGCAGGGCCCGCAGCCAGCCGAGGTGGTTCAGCCCGACGTAGTCGATCCACACCCGGTCCGGATCGGCTCCGAGGACGCGGGCGACGCGCCGTCCCAGCCCCACCGGGGTGTCGCAGATGCCCATGACCCGGTCGCCGAGGTGGCGGGACATGGCCTCGGTGACGAGCCCCGCCGGGTTGGTGAAGTTGATGACCCAGGCGTCGGGCGCGAGCCGGGCGATGCGCCGCGCGATCTCCGTGGCGACGGGTACGGTGCGCAGCCCGTACGCGATACCCCCGGCGCCGACCGTCTCCTGACCGAGGACGCCCTCGTCCAGGGCGATCCGCTCATCGGCCGCCCGGCCCTCGAGACCGCCGACGCGGATCGCGGAGAAGACGAAGGCGGCGCCGCGCAGCGCCTCGTCCAGGTCGGTGGTGACGGTGACGGTGGGGGCGTCCGGTATGCCGTCGGCCTGCTCGCCGAGCACCCGGGCGACGGCCGCGAGCCGGGACGGGTCCAGGTCGTGCAGGGTGACCTCGGTGACGCGGCCCTCCGCGTGATCGTCGAGCAGTGCCCCGTACACCAGCGGCACCCGGAATCCGCCGCCGCCGAGGATCGTGAGTTTCATATCCGCACCACTTCCACTCCGGCCTCCTCGAACGCGGCGCAGGCCGGCACGGTCGAGGGGGCATTGGTCACCACGACGTCGAGGTCGCCGGGGTCGCACACCTTGGCCACCCCGGTGCCCGGGAACTTGGCCGCGTCGGCGAGGAGCACCACCCGGTCACAGGCCGCGATCATGGCCCGCTTGACCGGGACCTCGACGACCGTGGTGTCCATGACCTGACCGCCGGGGCGGACGCCGCTGGTGCCCAGGAACAGCCAGTCGGCGTGCAGCTGGCGCAGGTTGTCCTCGGTGAGGAAGCCGACCAGCGAGCGGTACTCGCGCCGGAGCACCCCGCCGAGCAGCACCAGCTCGATGGCGCTGTCGTCGGCCAGCTCCTCGTAGACCACCAGATTGCTGGTGATCACGGTCAGTCTGCGGCCGTGCAGCTGCCGGGCGAGGCGGTAGGCGGTGGTGCCGATGTCCAGCAGCACGGTCTGCCCGTCCTCGACCAGCTCGGCGGCCCGGACCGCTATGGCGTCCTTGTCCGCCACCCGCACCTCGGCGACCTCGGCGAAGGGCTGATCGCCGCCCTCCACGACCGCGCCGCCGTGCACCCGGGTGAGCAGCCCCTCCTCCTCCAGTTTCAGCAGATCGCGGCGGATCGTCGCGGCGCTCACGTTCAGCTGGGCGGAGAGGTCCGCCACAGCGGCCGGTCCACCGGAACGCAGCGCTCGCAAGATCATCTGATGTCGTCGCTCAGCCAGCACGCCGTGCACAGTACTCGTCATTCTCAATCATTTCTATGCTTGCTTCTGCTCAACTATTGCTCTTTCTGATTGAGGAGCGCACGATTCCGTGCCATACCTTGTACATATGTGAAGGGCGGTGGGAGCGGTGCACCTCTCCCGGAGAGGGCTGCTGCGCGCGGGGCTGGCCACCACGGCGGTCGCGACGCTCGGTGGCACCACGGCGGGCTGCTCGGTACCGAGCGGTTCCACGGGCCGCGACATGACCCTCTGGTACTGGACCGGCGGGCTCAGCGACAAGGTCGTCGCCGACGCGAAGACGCGCTTCACGGACGTCTCGCTGAAGCCGGCCCAGATCGGCGGCTACTTCAAGTCCAAGCTGCTGACCACGATGGCCGGACGGTCCTACGTCCCCGACATCACCGGCCTCAAGGGCGAGGACATGGCCTCGTACCTCCCGAACGCCGGGCAGTTCGTCGATCTGCGCACCCTCGGCGCGGAGAAGCTCAAGGGCGAGTACCTGCCCTGGAAGTGGGCCGAGGGCTGCACCCCCGACGGCCGCATGGTCGGCTTCCCCATCGACACCGGCCCGGTCGCCCACTACTACCGGCCCGCCGTGTTCGACCGGGCCGGACTGCCCACGGAGCCCGCCGACGTCGCCAAGGAGATGAACACCTGGGACGCCTACCTCGCGGCGGGCGAACGGCTGAAGCGGAAGATCCGGGGCGCGTATCTCCTCATCGACGCGCTCACCGTCTACCAGTACATGCTCGCGCAGAGCACCGAACGGTACGTCGACAAGGAGGGGCACTTCATCGGCGACCACGAGCATGTGCGCCGCGCCTGGGACACCGCGATCGAGGCGTACCGGCGCGGGCTGTGCTCGAAGTACCAGTCCGGTACGCCGGACTCCAACGCGGCGATCGAGAAGGGCCTGCTGCCCAGCCAGCTCGGCGCCTCCTGGGCGGCCGGGGACCTCAAGCTGACCGTGCCGAAGACCAGCGGCACGTGGCGGGTGGCCGCCATGCCCGGCGGCGCCGCCAACAACGGCGGCTCCTTCCTCGCCATCACCAAGTCCTGCCGGGAACCCGAGCAGGCCTATCAGATCATCACCTGGCTGGTGAACCCCGCCAACCAGGCCCGCGGGTTCACGGACGCCACCCTCTTCCCGTCCACCCCCGCCTCGTACCGGCAGAAGGCGATGCGCGCGCCGGACCCGTTCTTCGGCGGCCAGGTCACCATCGACGTCTTCGGCCCGGCGGCCAAGGAGATCCCGGTCGCTTACCACAGCCCCTATGACTACACCCTGGACCAGGTCGTCTCCGACCAGCTGCGCGCGGTGAACGCGCTCGACAAGAACCCCGACCGGGCATGGAAGGACGCCATGAGCAAGTGCCGACGCATAGCGGAGCACATGGGGGTGCAGATATGACCGCCGTGCCCGGCCTCGGTGCCCCGCCCGCCGCCCAGAGCGGTACGAAGGCCGCCCTCGTGCGCCACAAGCCTCAGTCCATCCTCGGACACTGGCGGCTCTACCTCGCGATCTCCCCGTTCTACCTGCTCTTCCTCGGCTTCGGCCTCATCCCGGTGGGCTACTCCCTCTATCTCTCGTTCCACCGCTGGGACGGCCTGGGGGCGATGGAGTACGCCGGTCTTTCGCAGTACCGCTATCTGCTCGGCGACGCCCAGTTCTGGCACTCCCTCACCAACACCCTGATCATCTGGGCCATGGCCACCCTGCCGATGCTCTTCATCGCCCTGGTGACCGCGGTGATGCTCAACTCGGCGGTGCGCTTCAAGCAGTTCTACCGGGTCGCCTACTTCCTGCCGAACGTCACCTCCGTCGTCGCCGTCGCGATCATCTTCTCCTCGGTGTTCTCCACCAACTTCGGCCTCGCCAACGCCGTGTTGCAGGGCCTCGGACTGGACCAGGTGGCCTGGCTGAACTCCGCGTGGGGCATCAAGATCGCCATCGCCGTGCTGATGACCTGGCAGTGGACCGGCTACAACGCGCTGATCTTCCTCGCCGGGCTCCAGACCATCCCCGGCGAGCTGTACGAGGCCGCCCGCGTGGACGGGGCGGGACCGGTGCAGACCTTCTTCCGGATCACCGTGCCGATGATGCGGCCGATCATCCTCTTCGCCCTCATCGTCTCGACCGTGACCGGTCTCCAGAGCTTCACCGAACCCCAGGTGCTGCTCTCCAACACCAACAACACCTCGACCTTCGCGGGCGGCCCCGGCAACTCCGGCCAGACGATGGTCCTCTACTTCTTCCAGCAGAGCTTCGACAACAACGACTTCGGCTACGGCGCCGCGATCGCCTGGGCCATCTTCCTCGTCGTCGCGCTCTTCTCGATCATCAACTGGCGCCTGGTGCAGCGCAAGGACAACGCGTAGGGAGACCGTCGTGCAGAGTATAAAAGGCGTGAAGGGCATGAAGGGCACACGCGCCCGAGGGCTGACCCTCCACCTCTCGCTCATCGCCGGAGTGCTGGTCTCGCTCTTCCCCTTCTACTGGACCATCGTCATGTCGACCCGCACGTCGACCGAGATCTTCTCCTTCCCGCCGAAGCTGCTGCCCGGCTCGCACTTCCTGGAGAACGTCCGCCATCTCTTCCAGAACATCGCCTTCTTCGGCTCGATGGCCAACACCCTGATCGTCGCGGTCTCCGTGACCTTCCTGGTGCTCTTCTTCGACTCGCTCGCGGCCTTCGTCTTCGCCAAGTACGAATTCCCCGGCCGCAGGCTGCTGTTCGTCCTGATGATGGGCATCTTCATGGTGCCCGCCCAGCTCCAGGCCATCCCGCAGTTCGTCATCATGGCGAAGCTGGGCTGGATCGGCTCCCTCACCGCCCTGGTCGTCCCCGCGGCGGCCAACGCCTTCGGCATCTTCTGGATGCGCCAGTACATGAAGGGCGCCATCCACGACGAGCTGATGGACTCCTCCCGGCTCGACGGCTGCGGCTTCCTGCGGCAGTACTGGCACGTGGCGCTGCCCGTGGTCCGGCCGGGCCTCGCCTTCCTCGGCATCTTCACCTTCATGGGCCAGTGGAACGACTACGCCTGGCCGTTGATCGCACTGATCAACCCCGACCATGTGACGCTCCAGGTCGCGCTGTCCCAGCTCAACAGCGTCCACGGCACCACCGACTACGGCATGGTGATGGCCGGGGCACTGCTCGCGCTGCTCCCCCTGCTCGTGGTGTTCTTCATCGGCGCCCGGCAGATCATGGCGGACCTCGGCAAGGGCGCGATCCGCTGATGTCCGTACCCCCCTCCCCGTGGGGAGAGCTGCGGCCGTGGGAGTCCCCCGAGCTGACCTCCTGGCGCCGGCTGCCGATGCACGCGGTCGACCGCAGGCCGGGCAGCCTCTCCCTGGACGGCCCGTGGCGCTTCCAGCTGCTGCCCGGCCCCGAAGCTCCGCTTGGTGACACCTGGACCCGGCTGGAGGCCCCCGGCCCCTGGACCACCCAGGACACCGGCGACATCCCGCGGTACACCAACTGGCGGATGCCATGGCCGGAATACCCGCCGCACTCGCCCGCCGACAACCCCACCGGAGTGCATGAGCGGGAGTTCCACATCCCCGCCGCATGGGCGGGCCGCCGTATCGTCCTCCAGGTGGGCGCCGCGGAGAGCGTGCTGCTCGCCGAGGTGGGCGGCCGACCGGTGGGCGTCGGCAAGGACTCCCACCTCGCGAGCGAGTTCGACATCAGCCACGCGGTACGCCCCGGGGCGGCCGACACCCTGCGGCTGACCGTGGTGAAGTGGTCCGACGCCTCGCACATCGAGGACCAGGACCAGTGGTGGCACGGCGGCATCACCCGGCCGGTCCTCGTCTACGCCACCGATCCGCTGCACCTGGCCGATGTGCGGGTCACCGCCCCGGCGGACGGGCGGCTGCGGGTCGACGTCCAGGTGCGCTCGGCGGACGGCGCCCTGCCCGCCGGATGGCGGGTCTCGGCCCACCTCGACGGGGTCGGGGAGCTGGCCGTGGACGAGGAGTACGCCGCGCGGTGCGCCGAGGAGGGGCGGGTGTCGGACTTCCTCGGCGAGGCCCGGCTGCGGGCCTCCGTGCCCGGGGTCCGCACCTGGTCCGCCGAGACGCCCGAGCTGTACGGGCTCACCGTGACGCTGCACCGCCCCGACGGGTCGACCGCCGACACCTCGCGCCACCGCGTGGGGTTCCGCACCGTCGCGATCGTGGGCCGGGACCTGCTGGTCAACGGCGAGCGGGTGTTCATCCGGGGCGTCAACCGGCACGATTTCCACCCGCTCACCGGGCGCACGGTCACGCCCGCGGAGATGCGCGCCGACCTGGAGACCATCAAGCGCCACGGCTTCAACGCCGTCCGCACCTCGCACTACCCCAACGACCCCGCGCTCCTCGACCTCGCCGATGAACTCGGCCTCTACCTGGTGGACGAGGCGGACATCGAGAGCCATGACCACGCCCATGAGATCGCCGACGATCCGCGGTACCTGGCCGCCTTCACCGACCGGGTCGCGCGCATGGTGCTCCGGGACAAGAACCACCCGAGCGTCATCATCTGGTCGCTGGGCAACGAGAGCGACTACGGCGCCAACCACGACGCGGCCGCCGGGTGGCTGCGCCGCTACGACCCGACCCGTCCGCTCCAGTACGAGGGCGCGGCCAAGACCGGCTGGGCCCGGGCGGATGTCGCCTCCGACATCGTCTGCCCGATGTACGCCTCGCTGGACGAGATCACCGCGCACGCCACCTCCGGCGAGCAGACCAAACCGCTCATCCTGTGCGAGTACTCGCACGCCATGGGCAACAGCAACGGCACCCTCGCCGACCATTGGGCCGCCATCGAGGCCACCCCGGGCCTCCAGGGCGGCTTCATCTGGGAGTTCTGGGACCACGGACTGCTCCAGCGCACCACCGGCCTGACCGCGGGCCGCCCGGCGGGCCGCGGCGGCGAGGGCGCGTACGCCCACGGGGTGGCCGCCGAGGGCTACCGCTGGGCGTACGGCGGCGACTTCGGCGACACCCCGAACGACGGCGCGTTCTGCGCGGACGGGCTGGTCTTCCCCGACCGCACCCCGAAACCCGCCCTGTACGAACACCGCGAACTCGCGGCGCCCCTGCGGCTGTCGCGCGAGCCGGACGGCTCGGTGCACCTGACCAACGCGCAGCACTTCCGCGATCTGACCTGGCTGAGCGCCGAGTGGCTGCTGTCCCTGGAGGACGCGGGCACCCGCACCGCCCCGGCGGAGCTGCCCGCCGCGCTCCCGCCCGGGGCGTCTGCGCGCCTCGCCCCGCCCCCCGAGCTGGTGGACCGGCTGCCCGCGGACGGCGGCGAGGCATGGCTCACGCTGCGGGTCACCACCCGCGGCGACGAGCCCTGGGCGCCGCGCGGCACCGAGGTGTGCACCCCGCAGATCCGCCTCCGCGAGCGGCCCGCTCCGAAGCCCGTGACCGCGTCCGGCCCGGCCGTTTCCCTCGATGCGGACGGCCTGTTGCGCCACCCGCTACTGACGTCCCCGCCCGTGCTCAGCCTGTGGCGCGCGCCCACCGACAACGATCTGCTGGGCGGCGCCGCCGACCACTGGCACACCCTGGGCCTCGACCGGCTGGAACGGAAACCCGGCTCGGTCGACCGCGACGGCGCCCGGACCCTGGTGCGCAGCGCGTATACGACCGCCGCGGGCACCGTCGAACACCTCCAGGTCTTCACCGCGCTGCCCGACGGCGGCCTGCTGGTGGAGGAGACGGCGGACCTTCCCGAGGGGCTGACCGACGCCGCGCGCGTGGGCACGGTCTTCGAAACGGTGTGCGGCCTCGACCACATGGAGTGGTACGGCCAGGGCCCCTGGGAGACGTACCCGGACCGGTGCGCCGGCGGGCCGGTCGGACACCACAGCGTCCGGGTGGACCGGCTGTTCACCCCGTACCTCCGGCCGCAGGAGAGCGGGGGACGGCACGGGGTGCGCCGCTTCTCGCTGCTGTCGGCGGACGCGGGCGGCGGGCTGACGGTACGGCTGGACGCGCCGCGGCAGGTGTCGGTCACCCGCCACCGTGCGGTCGATCTGGCCGCCGCCACCCACCACGACGAACTGGTGCCCCGACCGCGGTGCGTGGTGCACCTCGACGCCGCGCACCGCGGTCTGGGCACGGCGTCCTGCGGTCCGGACACCCTGCCCCGCTACCGGCTGGGGGCGGGGACGTACCGCTGGTCATGGAGCCTCCACCGGACGTGAAAAGGCCCGTCAGGACTTGACGCTTCCGGCCGTGAGCCCGCCCACGATGAACCGCTGGAGCATCGCGAAGACACACACCACCGGCACGCTGACGATCGTGGCGGCCGCCATCAGCGGCCCCCACGCGGTGCCGGTCTGGCCGACGAACGTGTTGAGCAGCACGGTCACCGGCTGGACCTCGGGGTCGCTGTTCACCGTGATGCCGAACACGAACTCGCCCCAGCCGAGCAGGAAGGAGAAGGCGCCGACCGCGATCAGCCCCGGCCGCATCACCGGCAGCACGATCCGCCACAGCACCCCCGGGAGGCCGCAGCCGTCCACCAGCGCCGCCTCCTCGATCTCGGCGGGCATGGCGCGCACCAGCGGCCGCAGCACGATCACCGCGAAGGGCAGGGTGAGGGTGCTGTCCGCGATCACCAGGCCCAGCAGGGTGTTGTTCAGTCCGGCGTCGCGGAGCACGATGAACAGCGGGGCGGCCAGCACGATGCTCGGCAGCAGCTGCGCCACCAGCAGCGACAGCACCATCGCCGCCGAGCCGCGCATCCGGATGCGGGCCACGGCGTAGGTGAGCGGCACGGCGAGCACCAGGGTCAGCGCCACCACGCCCAGCGAGATGGCGACGCTGTTGAGCAGCGCCTGCCCGAGCATCGGCTTGTCCAGCGCCCGTGCGTAGCTCTCGCCGCTCGGCGGGGTGGGAAACCACTGCGGCGGCGAGCTGAGCACCTCGTCGGGACGCTTCAGCGAGGTGGCGATCATCCAGTACAGCGGCAGCAGGAAGAAGGCGGTGATGACGCCCGCGACCAGGGTGAGCAGCCAGGGGCGGCGGGGGCGGGTCATGCGGCGGCTCCTTCCTTGCGCAGCCTGCGTACGTACAGCACGGCCACCACCAGCGGTACGAGCAGCAGCAGGGTGCCCGCCGCCGCGCCCCGGCCGAGCTGGAAGAGCAGAAACGCCGACTGGTAGACGTAGAGGGGGAGGACGGTCGTGGAGTCGACGGGGCCGCCCCCGGTCAGCACGAAGACCAGGTCGAAGACCTTGAAGGTGTACACCAAGCCGAGCAGCAGCACCGCCGCCGCCACCGGCCGCATCAGCGGCAGCGTCACATGGCGCAGCCGCTGCCAGGGACCGGCGCCGTCGATGGCCGCCGCCTCGTAGAGGGTGGGGTCGATGGACTGGAGCCCGACCAGGAGCAGCAGCATGTTGAAGGGCACGCCCACCCACACATTGGCGGCGATGACACCGGGCAGCGCGGTGTCCGGATCGGTCAGCCAGTTGTGCGCCAGCGCGTCCAGCCCGACGGTGTGCAGCAGTTCGTTGTACGCGCCCGAGTCGGCGTCCAGCATCCAGCGGAACAGGGTGCCGCTGACGATGGGCGGCAGCAGCCACGCCACCAGCATCAGCCCCCGGAACAGCCCGGCCAGCGGGAACTGCCGTACGAACAGCAGCGCCAGCGCGAAGCCGATGGTGAACTGGAAGACCAGCGAACCGGCCGTGAACAGCAGGGAGATCCGGGCGGCGTGCCAGAAGGCGCCCTCGGAGACCACCGCGTCGTAGTTGTCGGCGCCGTTGAACGCCCAGTCGCCGGTGACCAGATCGCCGATCTCGACCTGATGGACCGAGGTCCAGAGGTTGTAGAGGAGCGGGAACAGCATGGTCGCGCCGAGGAAGAGCAGCGCGGGCGCCGACATGCCGTATCCGGCCCGGGTGCGGCGCGTGGCGAGGGAGCCGCCACGGCGCCGCCCGCCGCCCGCCGCCGGGCCGCCGGTGAACACCACCGGCTCCCGGACCTTCACGTGTGCGCTGTGCGTGGTGGGGGTCGTCATCGCGGCCCCCGCTACTTCGACAGCAGGGGAGTGATGGTGCCCGCCGCCTTCTTCGCGGCGGCCCCGGGGGAGGAGCTGCCGGTCAGGGTGGCCTGTAACGCCTCGGCCATGGCCTTGGACATCTGCGGATAGTGCTCGCCGTACGACCGCGGCCGGGCGTTGCCGAACTCCCGCACGAACACCTTCAGGGTGGGGTCGGTGGCCCAGTCGCCGCTGTGCGCCATGTCGCTGCGCGCGGGCAGCAGCCCCACCGACCCCAGATAGGCGGCCAGCGGCTTCTTCCGCTGGCTGTACTCGATCGCCCGCCACGCCTGGTCGGCCTTGCCGCTGGTCTTGAGGATCACCCAGTTCTCCCCGCCGAGGCAGCTCGCGGGCTCCTTGTCCACCGGGATGGGCACCACGCCCCACTTCACCTTGGACTGCTGCTTGAGGCCGGGCAGTTGCCACGGCCCGTTGATCTGCATGGCCGCGCGGCCGGAGGTGAACTGGTTGTTGACGTCCTGCTGGGTCCAGCCCACGCACTGCTTGGACAGCGCGCCCGCCGTCACCAGCTCCCCCAGATAGGACAGCGCCGTGGCGCCGCCGGTGGCGAAGGTGTTCAGATCGCCGCCCGCCGACCACAGGAAGGGCAGGAGCTGGAAGACCCCCTCCTCGGTCTTGATCGCGCTCATCGCCAGCCCGAAGGTGCTGCCCTTGGTGAGCTTGCGGGCCGCGGCCGACAGCTCGTCCCAGGTCTTCGGCGGCGTGACGCCCGCGCTCTCCAGCAGCTCGGTGTTGTAGTAGAGGGCCAGGCAGTTGGCATTGTTGGGGACGGAGTAGGCCTTGCCGTCGACGACCCCGCTGCTCCACGGGCCCTTGTAGTACGCGTCGGCCTGCCCCCACTCCTTCACCCGGTCGGTGAGGTCGGTGAGCAGCCCCTGCGGGGCGAGGGAGTTCATCGAGGTGTTGTCGATGATCGCCAGGTCCGGCAGATCGCCGGAGGCGGCCCCCTTGATGATCGCGGGCTCCAGCTCGGCGTACGGAAAGGTCCGGCGGGTGATCGTCAGCCCGGGGACGCTCTTCTCGATGGCGGCGATCAGGGCCTTGATGCCCGGCTGACGGGCGTCCTCGACGAGGTAGTCCCACCAGACGAGGTCTTTGGACGAGGACCCGCCGCCCCCGCCGCCGCAGGCGGTGAGGGGGCCGGCCAGCCCCGCGGCGAGCAGCCCGGAGCCCGATATCCGCAGGAAGGAGCGGCGGCCGAGGGGACTTCTCCCGGCGGCAGCCGGGGGCCTGTTGGCTCGGTTGGCCATGTGCGTCTCCGAGGGGTGAGTCGGTCAGTTGCGATCCGGTGCCGGTCCCGTGCTGGCACGCGGGGTGAGCGGAGGGGTGAGCAGATGCTGCCGGGGCGCCGCGGCCGGGGCGTCCAGCCGCTCCAGCAGCAGGTCCACGGCGAGCCGGCCCATCAGGTCCGAGGGCACGTCGGCGCCGGTCATCATCGGTGTGACGGCCTCCGCCCAGCGGGCCGCCGCCACTCCGGTCACCGAGAAGTCGCCGGGTACGGAACGCCCCGCGAGGCCGAGCCCCCGGTACAGGCCCACCAGCGCCGCTTCGTTGAGCGTCACGACCGCGGTGGTGCGCGGGTCCCGGTCGAGGAGCCGCGCCACCACGGCCTGGCCCGAGGCGGCGTCGTCACCGCAGTGGTGGACCTCGCCGGTGAGCCCGAGTTCCGAGGTGGCCCGCAGAAAGCCGGTCCGCCCCCGGAGCGCGGGCACGTACCCGGCGTCGTACAGCTCCCGGGGCCGCCCCACCAGCGCGAGGTGGCGATGGCCGAGCCGCCCGAGATGGCGCACGCACGCGGCGGTCAGCTCCGCGAAGTCCAGATCGACCCAGGACAGCGTGGCCGTGTCCGTGTTCTCGGTGCGCCCCATGGAAACGAACGGGAAGCCCGAGCGGACCAGCGGCTCCACCCGCGGGTCCGGCGCCCGGATCTCCATCAGCAGGGCGCCGTCGACCCGCCGTTCGCCGACCAGCCGCCGGAAGGAGTCGTCGCCGTCGCCGTCGCCGCGCGAGAGCAGGATGTCGTGGTCGTGCGCGGCCGCGGCGTCGACCACGCTGTTGATGAAGTCCAGCTGCATATCGGTGTAGCGGCGGCTGACGGTCGGAAACACCAGCCCGAGGGTGCGGGTGCGGCCGTGGGCCAGCGCGCGGGCGCTCGCGTTCGGCTGGAAGCCCCGGTCCTCGATGACCTGCTGGATGCGCTGCCGGGTGCGGTCGGAGATCGGCCGCTTGCCGCTGAGCGCGTAACTGACCGTGCTGCGCGACACCCCGGCGAGACGGGCGATCTCGCCGATGTTGACGGGCGGGGGCTGCTGGTCGAACCGGTTCGACACCACTGACGCATACCTCTCGGGAGATCCACGCGTTCGGAATATCGAAGGGCTGCCGGAGACCCGAACCGGCTTGCCTGAACGTAGGAGTGGCTCACAGTGCATGTCAACGGTCGGGAACGCAGAAGTTGAATGGCACCATCGATCTCGCACACCGCGCGCCCGGGCCGGTGGTGCCCCCGGAAATGAGGTTTCGCCATGTCATCCCCGCGTCAGTTCGCCGACCTGCCGTACGCGAGCCATCTGCGCCCGTTCGACGGCCACTTGACCGTGGACGGCGACTACGACACCGTCCACTTCGACGGCGGGGAGTTCGACGGGGCCGAAGCCGGGCAGGCCCGCTTCCTGGAATCGGCGTTCTCCGCCGTGAGCTTCACCGGGGGCCGCTACCGCGGGGCCCGCTTCAACGACGTCTGGCTCGACGGAGTGCGCTGGGTCGGCTCCGACCTGGCCGACGGCGACTGGCTGGACGGCGAGCTGATCGGCTGCGTACTCGCCGGACTGGAGATGTTCGGCACGGCGATGCACCGTGTGACCTTCCACCGCTGCAAGTTCGAATCGGTCAATCTGCGCACCGCCGAGCTGCGCGAGGTCACCTTCGCGGACTGCCTGCTGCGCGACACCGACCTCGGCGGGGCGAAGCTGACCAACGTCGCCTTCCCGGGATCGACGCTGGACGGGGTGCGGTGCGGCAACGCGCGCATGGCCCGGGTCGATCTGCGCGACGCCACCCGGCTGGGCATCACCGAAGGGATCGACGCGCTGCGCGGGGCCGCCATCACCGGCAGCCAACTCCTCGAATTGGCACCGCAGTTCGCCCAGGCCCTCGGTGTCACGGTGCAGGAGAGCGGGACCGCGCTGACGCCCCGCACCGCCAAGCGGCGACGCCGGGGGGCGTGATGGCGGGCGTGACCACGAAACCCGTTCCGTTATGGGCCCACCGGGACTTCACCATCTTCTGGTGCGGGCAGACCCTGTCCGAACTGGGCAACGCCTTCGCCCTGGTGGCGCTGCCGCTGCTGGTGCTGGACGCCACCGGATCGGTCGCCCAGATGGGGCTGCTGACGGCGGTCGCGGGCGCCGCCTCGATCGTCACCGGGCTGTTCGCGGGCATCCTGGTCGACCGGCTGCCCCGGCGGCAGCTGATGATCGTGTGCGATGTGGTCCGGGTGGTGCTCGTCGCCCTCGTCCCGGTCAGCTGGGCCATGGCCGGGCCGCAGGTCTGGCTGCTCTACGGGGTGATGGCGGTCGTCGCGGTCTTCGACATGGTCTTCAAGGTCACATACGTCGCCGCCGTCCCCAATCTGGTGGACCCCGAGCGGATCATCGAGGCCAACGGGCGGCTGACCACGACGAACGCCATCGCCTTCATCGTCGGGCCGATGCTGGCGGGCGGACTCTCCGGGCTGCTCGGGCCGACGGCGGCGATCGCGGTGAACGCGGCGAGCTTCGCCGCCTCGGCCCTCGCGCTCTCACTGATCAGGCTCCGGAAGGCGGTGGACGAGGCCGCGCCGCCCGCCGCGGCCGCCGGGTGGCGGGGAGCGAAGCGGGAGTTCCTGGCCGGGTTCGTCTTCCTGTGGCGGTCGCCGGTGCTGCGCTGGCTCACCGTGCTGCTCACCGGCGTCTCGCTGCTCAGCCTGGGCATGACCGACGTCTTCATCTACCAGATACGGGAGGGGCTGGACGCGGGCGACCGCACGGTCGGCGTCGTGATGGGCGTGGCGGGCGCCGGGACGGTCCTGGCCGCCGTGCTCATCCCGGTGCTGCGGCGGGCCTGGGGGTTCGGGGTGTGCTGGCTGGGCTCGTACACGCTGTGCGGGCTGGCCCTGGGACTGCTGTCCCGCTCCACCACCGTGCTGGGGACGACGGTGACGGTGCTGTGCTACCAGTTCGGCATGGCGCTCGCGGGAATCTCCTCGATGTCGCTGCGCCAGGCGGTGACCCCCGACCATCTGCTCGGCCGGGTCACCTCCGCCTTCTGGACGCTGCACAACGCGCTCGCCCCGCTCGGCGCCGCCGGGCTCACCGCGCTGGTGGCGCGGTTCGGGGTCCGCGCGCCGCTGCTCGGATCCGCCGCCCTGTTCCTGCTCATCGTGGTGGTCGGGGTGTGCACCCCGATCCGGCAGCGCGCCCCCGGGGTGCCCGCCGGGTGACGGTCGCCCCGGGGCGGGAATCGCTCAGCGCCCCACCAGCCAGGGCTCGCGCGGCAGCGGACTTCCGGTCTCCAGCAGGGACTTGAGGTTGGACAGCACCGCAGCCCAGCCACCGGCAGCTTCCTCGCGCTCGGCCTCGTCGGCCAGGTTCTCGTGGGTCACGGTGAGCCGGACGATCTCCTCGTGCGGCTCGATCGTGAAGGTGACCCGGGACGGGCCTGCGGCGGGCTCCGCACCGGGGGCCGCCCAGGTGGTGACCAGACGCTTCGGCGGCACGCTCTCCACGACGGTGCCGACGACATCGGCGATGCCGCTGCCGTCCGTGCGCCGGTGCTCCCACGCCGAGCCGGGCCGCCAGTCGGACACATTGCTGTGGCCCCAGTACGCGGCCGTGAGGTCGGCGTCGGTCAGTGCGTGCCAGACCTTCTCCGGGGTGCTCTCGATGTAGATGACGTAGCTGTACGTCGGCCTCTCGGCCATGGCGTCCTCCGCTTGCCGTTTCACCGCGCCGAGCGCTCTCAGACGCGGGCGCTCGAACTTGTCGATCCACCGTTCCTGCACCTCATGGACGGGAACGGGGTTGAGGTAGTGCAGTTTTTCCCGCCCCTGGCGCACGACACTGACCAGGTTGGCGGCCTCCAGGACGGCCAGGTGCTGGGTCGCCGACTGCCGCGTCATCGCCAGGTGCTCGCACAGTTCTCCGAGCGTCTGACCGCCCCGCTCGTGCAGGCGGTCCAGCAGATACCGCCGGGTCTGGTCGGCCAGCGCCTTGAAGACCTTGTCCATCTCCGAACTCACGCTTCACGTTATGCAGGTAAACGCCTGCATGTCAACGGTGGCGAAACCCGGCCGCGCGGTCCGCCGTACGGCTCAGCGCCTGCCGAGCGCGCCGCGGATGTACGCCGCCTGTCCCACGTGCTGCATGTCGTCCTCGATGACGCTGATCAGCCGCACCCCGAGGGTCACCGGCGGGGTCCACGCCTCGTCCACGATCCGGTCCAGATCGGCGTTGCGCAGCCCGCGTACGTAATCCACCGTCCGCTCGTACACGGCGTCGTGGTACCCGACGAGCAGATCGGCCGACGCATGGACCTTGGCCACGTCCCGGCTGCGGTGGCCGTAGCCGGTGGCCGCCGGGGGGAACGGCAGCCCGAACCGCTCGTACCAGCCGTCGGTGGTCCAGGACTGTTCGGTACCGGCGGCGTCGGCGATGTGGTCGTCCTGGACGCGGGTCAGGTGCCACACCAGCCAGGCGAGGGAATTCGCGCCGCTGTCCAGACGCACGGCCAGATCGTCCACGGTGAGCCCCTCGACCGCCTCGTGTACGGCGTCCCGCACCCGGCCGAAGGCGTCGGCCAGCAGATCCGCGCTCTTCATGCGTGGCTCCCTCGCTCATCGTCCCCGTTCGTTCATGGTGGCATCCGCGCACCTTTTATGCTCGGTGCGTGACATCAACAGGGAACCAGGCACTCGCCGACATACTCGACCGACAGGCCGCCCGGACCGAAGGGGAACAACTGCTCAACGCCATCGTGGACTTCGGGGTGTATGTGCCCGTGGACGCGAACGGCTCGGTGATGTTCGTAGGCATGGAGGGGAGCGGCCCGAGCCTGCCCGGATACACCAGCGAAGAGTGCTGCCGGGAGCGGCTTCCGCAGGCCGCCGGGGCGGTGCACTGCGATGCGGCGCGGCTGCTGGACATCGAGCGGCAGACCAAGGTGGCGACCCTGTCGGTGTTCTCCCCCGGGGGGTATGCCGGGGTTCCCATGGAGCTGCTGCACCAGCTCCTCCAGCAGCGCGGCCAGCGGCTCCCCGAGGACCGCACGCTCACCCTCAGGTGGTCCACGCATCCGCGCGCGGTGGCCCTGCGCGACGCGCTGCGCGACCGGCTGCTGGACTTCCCCGGTGTCCACGCGGTGTGGATCGGGCACGCCCGGTGGCACGAGACCGGGGCGGAGCAGCTGATGGTGCACATGGCCGTCGGCGCGGAGGCGCCCGAGGGCAGCGCGGACCGGCTGATGAAGTCGCTGCTCGCGCAGCTGCCCGCGTCCGGCGACGCGGACGACGCGGACCTGGCCATCGCCCTGCGGGTGCTGGATCCGGTGGCCGAGGCGGACGCGATCAGCCAGCTCGACACCATGGGGCTCGACACCGTACGCGTCGACCAGAGCACGCGACGCGTCGAGGTCATCTCCCAGCAGTACGACCGGGAGTAACCGGGGGACGCCCGCGTGGTCACACCGGCGGGACGAGGGTGAAGTAGCGGTCGGTCATCGCCGGGTCGCCCCGCACCCCGTCCAGCCGGTCGGCGGGGATCCGCCGCCACAGGAAGAGCATCAGGTCCGAGGCGGTTCCGGTCAGTTCGAGGTCGCACGGCCCGGCGGCGTCCCCGTCGAGGCGCACCTCATCGCCCTCGAAGGACACCGTCCAGACGCCCGGGCCGTCCGTCTGCCGCAGCCGGAACCGCTCGCCGGCGCCCGGGGGCGCCTCCTTCCAGACGCGCCGGGCCGGGGCCATGACCTCGAACGTCTGGGCGATGGCATCCGCCGCGAGGGCGGTCTCGACGGGCCCGGGCGTCCCGAGCGCGCTCTCGGCGTCCCAGCGGTGCAGCGCCGCCTCGATGGTCTGCATCCGCCACCAGAACCCGGCGTTCTGCTCCCGCGACCAGGTCCACACCCGCTGCCCCGGATCGCCGTCGCGGACGTGAGCCGCCAGCGCCCGGGCCCCGTCGGCGAACCACTCGACGAGGCCCGGCGGCACCGGTCCGCGGTGCGGTCCGCCCTCCGGCGCGGGCCAGCCCGAGCGGTCCTCGGGGAAGGCGAAGAGCGCCACGTCCGTGACGTCCGGCGGCTCCGTCAGCCCGTCTTCGACGATCCGGGCGACGAAGCGGTGCACGCCACCCAGATGCAGCACCAGATCGGCCATCGACCAGCCGGGACACGACGGTACGAGCGGCGCCGCGCCCCCGTCGGCGGCCCGGCGGGCGGCGGCCTCGAACGCCAGGATCTCCCGGTGGAACGCGGTGGCGAAGTCCATGCGCTTACTGTGCCAGCGTCAGCCTCGGTCGGCCAAGAGCTCAGGGTGCAGCATCTGATCGTGGCGCCCGAGGACGAGGAACCGGCGGTCGCCGGGTGGCTCGACGCGCTGCTGGGCGACGGGGCCGGAGCGGCGACCATGCCGGGCGGCGGGGTCACCGAAGCCCGCGATGTGCACACCATCATCGGGCTGGCCTCGTGCGGGGTCGGGGTGGGGCTCGGCCCGGCGTGTCTGCGGGTGGCGGCGCGGCCGGGCACCTGGGTGTGCGAGGTGCGGCCGCGCGTGGAACTGCCGGATCTGGTGATGTCCTTCCGCGCCCAGGACCGCTCTCCCGTCCTGGCGGCCTTCCTGGACACGGCGCGGGAGCTGTGCCCCGGGGTGGACGAGCGGCTGGAGCGCCTCGGCCGCCGTTGACGGTCGAGGCGCCCCGGTCGCGATGAGCGCGGTGTCGCGGACCTCAGTCGCGCAGCGTCAGCCAGTCCACCGCGGCCACCTTCCGCGCACCCGTCGCGACGAGGTACACGTCATGCGTGCCCGTCACCGCGCGCGCCAGCCGCACCGACCGCTCCTGCCACTGGTCCGCGCCGCCCGTGTCCCGCACCGGCAGCGCCGCCACCACACGGCCCTTGGGATCGTCCAGCCGCAGTTGCAGTGCACAGCCGCTGCCGCAGCCCGCAGACGCCATCCGCACCGTCAGCCGCTCCGGGGCGTCCGCCCCGAACGACACCTGGCGGAAGCCGACCAGGCCGCCGGAGCCCAGCGTGCCGGTCGCCGCCTCGCCGCGCTCGCCACCGCGCACCACCTGGGCCCGCTCGGCCTGCAACGTACCGGCCGCGTCCGGGCCGTCCGCGTACAGCCGGACCTCGTTCACCGCCCACGGCACATCACCGGCCGCGGTCAGCTCGATCCGCACGTACCGCGCCGTGCGCTGCCCGAAGACCGCGTCCTGGGTGAAGGAGCGGCCCGCGACGCGGGCCACGGGGGCTCCCCAGTCCTGGCCGTCACGGCTGACGGACACCGTGAAGCCGTAGGGGTGGCCCGTGGCGTCCATACCGGCGTCGACCGCCAGCCGGCCGAAGGTCTTCGCCGCGCCCAGGTCGAGGGTCAGCGACTGCCCGGCGGCCTGGTCGGTGCCCGCCTTCCACTGGGTGGTCTGCACCCCGTCGACGGCGGCGGACGCGTCACCGCCCCCGGAGAACGTGGCCTTCCACCCGTCGTTGCGCACCCGCGACTCGCACCCGGCCAGATTGCACCCGGTCGACCAGATCGGCGCCCCGTACTCGTACGCGCCCTGGTCGGGCCCGTCGCCCCGCACCCCGGTGGTCACGCCGTCGACCGTCTCGCCCGCGTCGATGGCCGGGGATCCGGCCCGCGGCCACAGTTCGCCGTTGCGCGCGTCGGTGTACCGCGGATCGGTGGGTGGCACCAGGTTGTTGCGCACCACAGGGGCGGGGTCGCCCGGCCCGGAGATCTCCACCGGGGCGAGCGCCACGTCGTTGCTGACGTACGTGCCGGTGGCGTCCGTCGCGCCGCTCAGCCGCACCGCGGTGCCGACGCCCAGTCCGTACGTCGAGTTGTGGTCGCGGTTGCCGAGGCTGACCCCGCTGTGGCCGTTGAAGAACGTGCCGCGGGTGCCGGTGTTGTACGCCACGTTGTGGTGCAGCAGGAACCGGCTGGAGGAGTTGTCGATGTAGTAGCCGACCTGGCCGTCCGCGTCATGGACGGTGTTGTGGTCGATGCTCGTCCCCGTCGCGTCCAGGTTGCAGCAGACGTAGAAGGGGCTGCCGTCGCGGGAGGTGCGCATCGCCTCGGACAGGTCGTTGTAGGCGATGCGGTTGTCCTTGAAGGGCACCCCGTTGAGCTGCCAGGCGGTGTCGATGCTCGCCCGGCCGGTGCGCCGGACGGTGTTGTGGGTGACGGTGTGCTCGCTGCCGTTGATCTCGATGCCGGGGGTGTAGCTGCCCATCCACCCCACGTCGTGGATGTAGTTGTTGGTGAGGGTGTTGCCACTGCCGCGCAGCAGCACACCGGTCCCCGCGGAGAGGCCGATGTCGCTGTCCCGCAGCGTGTTGCCGGTGCCGAGGATCTGGACGCCGGAGTCGAGCACTCGGGAGGCGACGATGTGGCCCTCGCCCGGCGGGATGGCCAGCTCGTCGTCCCGTGGCATGGGCAGGGTGGAGAACTCGGAGATGTAGCGCGCCCGCAACCCCTCCACCAGCACACCGGTGCTCTTCTCCCCGGTGCGCAGCGAGGTGCCCCTCACGCCGAGCCCGCGGACGGTGACATGGGAGCTGCTCGAAAGGTCCAGGCCCCACTTCTCGTATTTCGCGGTCACCGTGTGGCCCGCCATTCCCCCCTTGGGCGGGACCAGATAGAGCCGCTTCTCGCCCGTGTCGTAATACCACTCACCGGGCTGGTCGAGGGTGGCTTTCGCACCCACGAGGTAATAGTTGCGGTAGTTCTGGTCGCCCATGCACAGCGGGGTGCAGCGGTAATTGCCGCCCTTGAAGTCGAGCTTGCCGTCCGCGGCGGCGGTCACGGTACCGGTCTGCTGGCTCCACGGGTTGGACCCGGCCCACAGATGGACGGTGGCGCCGGTGAGGTCACCGTCCGGCAGGTCGGGGTCGTCGATGTGCTGGTCGGTGGAGCTGCGCTCGGCGACCGCCCAGGACGGATTGAGCGGGTCGGAACCGGAGTTGGGCCAGCGGCCCTCCATGGCGCGGCCGCCGTCGAGGAACAGCGCGTTCTCGTCGCGGGCGAGGGGCAGGTCGACATCGGCGGCGACCAGACCGCCGCCGGCGTCCTCCCATCCGGTCACGGCCCGCGTCCCGTCGACGGTGGCCGGACCGTCCCCGTACGCCGCGAGGGTGACCGGGGCGCCCGCGCGGCCCGAGGGCGGGACGACCCGCTCGCGGTAGGTCCCGCGGTGGATCAGACAGGTGTCCCCGGGCCGGACCAGATCGGTGCAGCGTCCGATGGTGCGCAGGGGATGGCGCGCGCTGCCGCTGTCCCGGTCGGAGCCCGAGGTGGCGACGTAGTACGTACGCCCCTGCTGCTCCTGCCCTCCCTGCGCCGTCGCGGTGCCCGGCAGCGCCGCGGTGAGGACGGCCATGGCCGCGACGGCGGCCATGGAAATGCGCCTGAGCGTGGATCTCATCTACCGCCTCCAGTGTTCAGGGTCGACCGAAACCTAGGAGAAACATCGGATGAGGTCAACGGAAGGAGGCGGATTGGAGGGCGATCACACGGAAATTTCGCTCGACAGATCCGATGTCTCTCTCGCGAAATCGACTTATTGACAAAGAGGTATGAGCTCGCCTCGCCAACGGGCCCCGTTCCCCGCGCGTAGCCGTCCCGCCGGACCCGCTTGAGTTCCTCGCGCAGCTCCTGCGCATATCCACGAGCGCAACGCCGCCACCGCCGTGATCCGCGACCGGGACGGCACCTTCCTGGTGGAGGCGTTGCACGGCACGGTCCGCGCCCAGCAGGTGATGGCCACCGCCTCGCCTTCGGCGGCCGGGCCCGCTTCGCCCCCTCCGACCCGGCCTCGGACCGCCCGCAGCGGGGCGGTGCTGAAGCGCGAAATGGCCAAGATATTCCCGCAGTTGAGCCAGGCGCGCATCGACTATGTGTGGGGCGGGAGCGTCGGGTTCTCCTACGACCGCATCCCGCACGCGGGCCAGGCCGGGGCGTGTACTACTCGATGGGCTCCTGTGGCCACGGTGTCCAGATGGCCACGTAAATGGGCCGCGCCATGGCCGAGGTGATGGACGGCCACCCGGAGGCCCCCCGGGCACCCCGCCGGAGCCGTGCGCCCGGCGGGGTCAGCCGTCCTCGGGGAGGTACGGACCGGCGAGGGTGACCTCGGCCCGGTCGAGGGCGAGGGCCAGCTCACCATTGGGCGGCTGCTCGCTGACCAGCACATCGATGCGGCTGAGCGGGCAGATCCGGGCCAGTGCCCGGCGCTCGAACTTGGCCGAGTCCGCCAGCACCACGACCCGGGAGGCGGAGTCCATCATCTCCTGGATCATCTGGGCCTCCGGGATGTTGGACACCGAAAGCCCCGAGGCGCTGACCCCGCCCACCGCGATGAGGGCGGTGTCCGCGCTCACCCCGGCGGTGTCGGGGAAGCGGATCGGGCCCACGGTCACCAGCGCGGTGGTCCGGCAGCCGCCGCCGAGGACGAACAGATCGCGCAGGGCCTGCGCCGGGACCATCCCCGGCACCCGCAGATTGTTGGTGACGATGGTCAGCCCGCGGTGGCCGCCGAGCGCGGCCACCGCCGAGAGCACCGTGGTGCCGCCGTTGACGAGCAGCGTCTCGTTGTCCCGCACCAGACGGGCGGCGGCGGTCCCGATGGCCTCCTTGGCCTCCCGGCGCTCGTTCATCCGGTCCGCCACCGGGCTGTCGGCCGTGGCCAGCTCGCCGCCCGGCACCGCCCCGCCGTGGGTGCGTGCCACCAGGCCGCGCGCCGCCAGATGGTCCAGGTCACGCCGTACGGTGTCCACCGAGACGGCGAACTCCTTCGCCAGCTCCCCGATGGTGGCCTGGCCGCGCTGCTGGATGAAGGCGGTGAGGTCGGCCCGGCGGCGCGCGGGCAGGTTCGCGGCCCGGGTCCCCTCTGCTGACGTCATCGTGTGGCCCCCTTCTCGACGCTGCGCAACACAGCAGATTCTCGCACCTTACCGCAAGAACTCGCAGCACGACCCTTGACCGGTGGGGGTGGTCGCCGTAGCTTGCAGCAAAGAGCCGCATAAACCAGCGCTTCTTTGTACGTCTTTCTGCGTACCCCTCCCGCATAGCTTCTGTGCCGCGTCAATGGAGTCGCCGTGGAGCCACACCCACCCACCCCACCCGAGCCACCGTGGACCCGCCGTCAGGCACTCTCCACCGGCGCCGCAGCCCTCGGCGCGCTCGCCGCCACGCCGCTGCTCAGCGCCTGCGGGGGTGACGAACCGGCCCGGCGGGTGGGCGGCGGTGGCGGCCGACGGACCCAACTCACCTTCGCCTGCGCGGCGTTCACCGGGGGCGCGGCCGGCATGCAGTCGTTCGCCGACCGCTACAACACCGCCCAGAGCCGCTACCGGGTGACCGTCCGCAATCTGCCGCCGCCCAGCTCCAGCACCGAATGCCATCAGCAGCTCACCCAGCTGCTGGCCCGCAAGGACGGCACGGTCGACGTCTTCGCCCAGGACGTGGTGTGGATCGCCGAGCTGGCCGCCGCGGGCTGGGTGCACCCCCTGGACCAGGACGTCTCCGCAAGTCTGCGGCGCTCCTTCTTCCCCGGTGTGGTCGAGGCGTGCACCTATCGGGGCCGTCTCGTCGCCCTGCCCTGGTACGTCGACGCGGGCGGCCTCTACTACCGCACCGACCTGATGCGCGCGCTCGGCCGCAAGCCGCCGACGGACTGGCACGAACTGGCCGACACCGCGGCCGAGATGCAGCACCGCCGGGTGCCCATGGGCTATCTGTGGCAGGCCAAGCAGGCCGAGATCCTCCTCTGCGACCTGGTCGAGTTCATCGCCTCCAACCGCGGCCGCATCATCGACCCCTCGGGCGCGGTCCGCGTGGACAGCCCCGCGTGCGTCGAGGCCGTCCAGTTCATGCGCGACCTGGTGTACCGCTACAAGGTCAGCCCGTCCGAGGTGTTCTCGTGGGACGAGGAGCCCAGCCGTCGCCCGTTCACCGCGGGCCGGGTCGGGATGATGCGGCACTGGAGCTATGTCTACGGCGTCTCCCAGAACCCGGACCAGTCCAAGGTCGTCGGCAAGGTCGACGTCGCCCCGCTGCCCCGTTTCCCCGGCGGCACGTCCTCCTCCTGCCTCGGCGGCTACCAGCTCGGCGTCGCGGCGGGATCCCGCAACAAGGAAGGTGCCATGGACTTCCTGCACTGGCTGGCCGGGACCGAAGCCCAGCTCGCCTTCGCGCTCGACTTCGGCAACGCCCCCTCCCGCGTCTCGGTCTACGACGAGAAGAAGCTCGCCAAGGGCCAGCCCGCGATGGTCAAGCTGAAGGAGGCGTTCGGCAACGGAGTGCCCCGCCCGGTCACCCCGCACTACTCCCGGGTCAGCCTCGCCCTCCAGTCCGCGGTCTCCCGCGCTCTGGTGTACGGCGATGTGCGCGGCACCCTCCGCTCCGCCCGGCGGGACCTGGAGGCGATCGTCTGATGGGCCACCTCGCCTTCTTCCACAGAACGCCCGGACACACCCCGCTGCGCGGCAAGCACCGCGCCCCCTCCCTGGAGCAGCCGCAGCTCGCACCGGGACAGGACGACCCGCGCCGCCGCGTACCCGGGCGCGCGTCCTCGTCCGCGGGCCCGCGCCTGACCGGCATCGTGCTGCTGGCGCCCGCGCTCGCCGCCGTCCTCGCCGTCTCCCTCTACCCGGTGCTGCGCACCCTGTGGCTGTCCCTGCACGACGCGGGATTCTCCACCGGATCGCACTTCACCGGTACCGCCAACCTGTCCCGGCTGCTCGGCGACGACCTGTTCTGGAACGCCTGGTGGCGCACGGTGGCCTTCGCCTTCGGCACCACCCTGGTGGAGACCGCGCTCGGCATCGGCTTCGCCCTCGTGCTGCACCAGTCCTTCCGCGGCCGCGGCTGGGCCCGCGCCGCCGTGCTCATCCCGTGGGCCATCCCCACCGTCGTCACCTCGCGGATGTTCGGCTGGATCTTCGACGGCCAGTCCGGCGTCGCCAACTACCTGCTGACCCGCCTCCACCTGACCGACGGCTACATCAACTTCCTCGGCGATCCGCACACCGCCCTGGCCACCATCGGGCTCGCCGACATCTGGAAGACCACCCCGTTCATGGCGCTGCTGGTGCTCGCCGCGCTCCAGACCGTGCCGAAGGAACTGGGCGAGTCCGCGAAGATCGACGGCGCCTCGCCCTGGTGCACCTTCCGCTCCGTCACCCTGCCGGTGATCGCGCCCGCCCTGCTGATCGCCGCCCTGATCCGGGTCCTCGACGCCTTCCGGGTCTTCGACCTGCCGTACGTCCTCACCGGCGGCGGACCGGCGGACTCCACCGAGACGCTGTCCACCTTCGGCTACAAGACCCTCTTCTCCGGGCTCGAACTGGGCTACGGCTCGATGATCGCCACCGCCGCGTTCATCACCGAGGTGCTCATCGCCGCGGGCTTCGCCTACTACCTGGGTCGGCGCTACCGCGCCCTGGAGGGCTGAGCCATGACCGCCGTCCCCGCGCCGGTCCCCGCCGCGCCCGCCGCCATCCGGGCCCGCCGCCGGGCGCTGACCCGCCGGGTGCTGTTCCGGGCCGCCGTCACCGCCGTCGTGCTCTGGTCCGTCGCACCGTTCCTGTGGCAGCTCAGCACCTCGTTCCAGCGGGACCGCGATCTGTCCTCGGTGACCCCGCACTGGCTGCCCGTCCCGGGCACGCTGGAGCACTACCGGGCCGTCTTCACCGACTACGAGTTCAGCAAGTACATGATCAACAGCGTCATCGTCACGGTCACCGCGACCGCGATCGGACTGCTGCTGGCGGCGCTGGCCACGTATGCGCTCGCCCGGCTGCCGGTGCCCGGCAAGGGCGTGGTGCTCGCCGTCGTCCTCGGCCTGTCGATGTTCCCGCAGATCTCGATCGTCGTCCCGCTCTATCTGGTGCTCAACTCCCTGGGGCTGCTCGACACCTATACGGGTCTGTCCGGTTCGTACGTGGGGCTCGCCCTGCCGCTGATGATCTTCGTCCTGTACGCCCACTTCCGGTCGCTGCCCACCCAGCTGGACGAGGCCGCGGCCATCGACGGCGCGGGGCTGCTGCGCACCCTGCGCAGCGTGATCCTGCCGCTCGCGCTGCCCGGGATCGCGGCCGCCGGAATGCTCGGCTTCATCACCAACTGGAACGAGTTCATGCTCGCGCTGGCCTTCACCTCCTCGCCCGAGCACCAGACCGTGCCGGTCGGCATCGCGGGCTTCCAGTCCCAGTACTTCGTCCCCTGGGGCGACATGGCCGCCGCGTCCGTCGTGGTCACCCTGCCGCTGGTGCTGATCGTGGTGCTCTTCCAGCGCCGCATCGTCGCCGGTATCACCTCCGGGGCGGTGAAGGAGTGACCTCCCGCACCGGACTCTCCGTCCCGCGCGTCGTCACCCGGGACGAACTGTGGGCCGAGCGGTACCGCGCGCTGGCCGACCGGGTTCGCGCCCGGGCCCGGGAGGCCGCACCCGTACTGGCGGGCTTCAGCGCCTGCGTCGACCACGTGTACCGGATGGACCCCGACCGGATCTCCGCCCTCGCCGCCTGGACCACCGCGGCCGGGCCCGCCGGTGAGGTCGCCGCCGAGGTCGTCGGCCGCATCCGGCACGGCCACGGCGGCGAGATCGCCATGCCGTGGCCCGGCGGCACCGACTGGGTGGGCACGCTGCTCGGCGCGCCCGACCGGACGCAGCTCGGCGGCACCGGACCGCAGGCCGCCTGGGCGCTCGCCGTGCTCGGCGCGCCCGGCGTCGTCCCGCTGGCCGACCGCAGCGCCGAGCAACTCGCGGTGCTCCACCCCGACGTGACGCTGTGCACGGCCGAGGGCACCGCCCCGGCCGGGCGGCTGACCGGCGCCGACGCGCCCACCGCCCACCCCGGCAGGGTGAAACAGCCGCACGGCATCCTGGAGTTCGCCGCGGGCACCCCCGCGCCCGGCCTGCCCGACGGACTGCCCCGCTCCTCGCGGATCATCCTGCGGTTCATGGACGACGGGATCGAGCGCGACGAGTGGTTCGCCGCCCGCTCCGGCGAACTGGCCCGCACCGCCGCGGCGGGGCTGCTGTCCGGCATGAACGGGCTGCCCGAGGACGGCACCGGGCCCGCCGACCGGGCCTGGCTCACCGAGGTCGTCCACGCCTGGCGGGACGGCGGACTGCCGCTGCTCCACCTCGAACTCGCCGAGTTCGCCAGCGTCCGCGCCCTGCGCGCGGGATGCGACGAGTACGCCCCGCTCGCCGACTCCGTCGGCATGAGCCTGTCCGAACTCGCCGCGCTCGCCGGTCCCTCGGCCCGCACCTCACCCGTCACCGCCGCGGCTCATTTCGCCACCGCGTACCGCGTGGACCGGGTATGCGTGCACGCGGACGGCTGGGTGCTCGCCGTCCACCGCGGCGACCCCACCGAACAGCGGACCGCGCTGATGACGGGCAGCCTGCTCGCCGCCGCGCGGGCCGCGCGCGGCGCCCCCGCCGCCGACCTGGAGCCGCCGCCGGCGGCCGACTACACCGAGGACCGCCCGGCCGACGGGCCGCTGAGGGAGGGGCTGCGCGCGGACTGTGTCCCCGCGCCCCACCTCAGCCACCCCGCGGCCACCATCGGCCTCGGTGACACGTTCGTGGGCGGGCTGCTGCTCGCCCGCTCGCTCCACTCCGGCTGTGCCCCGACCCGTATCCGAAAGGACCCCGATGACCACGCCTGACCTGACCACCGACCCGGGCAAACTGCGCGGACTGACCCGTGTGACCAGCGAGGACGGCTTCTTCCTGATCTGCGCCCTCGACCATCTCTCGGACTTCGCCGAACTGCTCGCCCCGGACCCCTCCACGGTGGGCTTCGCGGACGTGGTCCGGGCGAAGGACGCCGTCATCCGCGCCGTCGCGCCCAGCGTGACCGCCGTCCTCCTCGACGCCCATTACGGCGTCGGCCACCTCACCGCGAGCGGCGCCGTGCCGCGCGACGTCGGCCTGATGGCCAGCATCGAGGACGAGGACTACAGCATCCCCGAGGGGCCGCGCCGCACCCGGCACCGCGAGGGCTGGTCCACCCGGCAGATCAAGCTGGCCGGCACCGATGTGGCCAAGCTGCTGTGGTGGTACCGCCCGGACGGCGACCCGGCCACCGCCGAACACCAGCGCCAGGTGGTGCGCGACCTGGTGGACGAGTGCGCGGAGCTGAGCCTGCCGCTGGTCGTCGAGCCCATCTGGTACCCGCTGCCCGGCGAGGACCCGTCCTCGGCGGAGTGGAAGGAGCGCCGGGTCGCGGGCATCATCGAGTCGGCCGTGGAGGCGGACCGGCTCGGGGTCGACATGCTCAAGGTCGAGTTCCCCGGTTACGTCGACACCGAGCAGGGCCACGAGGCGGCCGCCGCGGCGTGCAAGGAGCTGGACTCCTCGGTGCACGTCCCGTGGGTGATCCTGTCCGCGGGCGTCGGCTACGAGGACTTCCGTACCCAGGTGCGGATCTCCGCGCAGGCCGGGGCGTGCGGCTATCTGGCGGGCCGCTCCATCTGGCGCGACGCCGTCTCCACCCATGACCCGGCCGAGCGCGCCCAGGGCATCGAGCAGGCCCGGGGGCGGCTGGACGAGCTGAACGCGGTCATCCGCGAACACGGCCGCCCGTTCCTCCCGGGACGCTCCCTCGACCAGGCGCTGGACCGCCTGCCCGAGGGCTGGTTCCACGACTGGCACCCCGCGGTCTGACATCCGTCGTGGA
Organism: Streptomyces sp. BRA346; assembly: GCF_052851135.1. Taxonomy (NCBI): domain Bacteria; kingdom Bacillati; phylum Actinomycetota; class Actinomycetes; order Kitasatosporales; family Streptomycetaceae; genus Streptomyces; species Streptomyces sp. BRA346. The sequence continues at coordinate 475,143 of NZ_JAIWIH010000002.1, forward strand.
TCCCCGGAGGGGAGCGGCGGGTGCCCCTGACCCGCCCGCCGCTCCCCTCCGGCCCCGACCCCTCCGTACGGCCGTATCCGACCGGGAGAAGGCCCGCATGACCACCGTGCCCGCCGCCGCGCCCGTCCCGTTGACGCCGACGCCGCGCCCGGCGCCGAGGTCCGGCTCGGCTTCGCCCGCGACGTCACCGCCCGCGAGCTGGCGGGGTGGGTCGCGGCCGGTGACGCGGGCGCGATGCTGGACGCCGTCCACCGGGTGCCGGTCGCCGCCGGCGACGCGCTGCTGTGCCCGGCGGGATGCCGCATGCGATCGGCGCCGGGGTGCTGCTGGTGGAACACCGATCGCGCCGCCGAGACCCGCGAGGCGATCATGGTCGCGGCGGAGCGGCTCTACGCCGAACACGGGCTGACCGCGCCGCACCTCGCTGCGTTGTCGGAGTCGTACGAGTACGCCCAGTACGAGGACGATCCTCCGCCTTGCGATGTTCCCCCAGCTACCGCTGGGAGGTGCCCCCTGCACCAGACGCCGAGGCCTGATCCACGAAGATCCGCCGGACAGGACCTAACGTGGAAGTATGCGCGGCGAGGCTGTGACGCTGTTCCTCTGCGGCGATGTGATGCTCGGCCGCGGTGTCGACCAGATCCTGCCCCACCCCGGCGATCCGGCGCTGCGGGAGCCGTACATCCGCGACTCCCGGGCCTATGTCGAGCTGGTGGAGGAGACGAACGGCCCGATCCCGCGGCCGGTCGGCTTCTCGTGGCCGTGGGGAGAGGCGCTGCCGGAACTGGACCGGGCGGCCCCGGACGTCCGGGTGGTGAACCTGGAGACGAGCATCACCCGCGGCGGCGCCTTCGCGCCCGGCAAGGAGATCCACTACCGGATGAACCCCGCCAACCTCCCCGGGCTGGCCGTGGCCCGGCCCGACGTCTGCGTCCTGGCCAACAACCACGTACTCGACGGCGGAAGGACCGGCCTCGACGACACCCTCGACACCCTGGCCACCGCCGGGATCCGGGTGGCGGGCGCGGGCCGGGACATGCGGGAGGCACGCCGCCCCGCGGCCGTCCCGGCCGGTGATCACCGGCGCGTCCTGGTCTTCGCCTGCGGGACCCCCTCCAGCGGCATCCCGGCCGGCTGGGCGGCGCGCGGCGACCGGTCCGGCGTCGACCTGGTGTCCGAGTGCGCGTCCGGTGACGCCGCCGCGCTCGCCCACCGGGTGCGGCAGCTGAAGCGGCCCGGCGACCTCGCGGTGGTCTCGATCCACTGGGGCAGCAACTGGGGGTACGACATCCCCGAGGACCAGATCCGCTTCGCCCACGCCCTGATCGACGGCGGCGTCGACCTCGTACACGGCCACTCCTCCCACCACCCCCGCCCCCTGGAGATCCACCGCGACAAACTGATCCTCTACGGCTGCGGCGACCTCATCGACGACTACGAGGGCATCGGCGGCTACGAGGGGTTCCGGGACGATCTGCGGCTGCTCTACTTCGCCACGCTGCGGCCGGACACCGGTGCGCTCCTGGGCTTGCGGATGGTGGTCCTCCGGGCCCGGCGGATGCGGCTGTGCCACGCCCCGCACGAGGACGCCGTATGGCTCGTCCGCGTCCTCGGCCGCACCGGCTCCGCCCTCGGCACCCGTATCGCGCTCGGCCCCGACGACGTGCTCACCGCCCACAGCGCCGAGCCCCGAGCCGTCTGAGCGATCAGAGGATCTTGGAGCGCACCAGGGCGCCCAGCACCAGCGCGCCCGGGACCAGCGGGAGCCACAGCGTGATGAACCGGTAGGCGAGCACCGTGGAGGTGGCGGCCTCGACCGGGGCACCCGCCGCCACCAGCGCGATCACCAGCGCCGCGTCGACCGAGCCGATGCCACCGGGAGAGGGGACCAGGGCGGCCACCGCCGAGGCGGCCAGATAGGCGAGCATCACATGCGGCGGCCACACCTCCAGCTCCAGCGCGAGGGCCACCGCCACCAGACCGGCCGCCTGGAGCAGCGGGAACGCCAGCGAACCGCCCCACAGGGCCAGCGCCCGGGACGGCCGCAGATGCAGGGAGCGGGCGTCGGCCAGCGCGGTGCGCAGGAAGTCACGGATCACCCGGCGCACCCGGCGGATCAGCAGCAGCCCCGCCACCAGGACAGCCGCCCCCGCGACCGCCGCCCACGCCACCAGTCCGGCGGTCCGCTCCGGCAGCAGCGGGCCGACGTGCAGCGCTTCGGGGAAGGCGGTGAGCAGCACGAGCAGCAGCACGATCCGGGTGACGGCCTCCGCCAGGAAGTACAGGGCGAGCGCGGCCGAGGAGCGGGCGGGCGGTAGTCCGCAGCCCGTCATGAAGCGGATGTTGACCGCGCTCGCCCCGATCCCCGACGGCAGCAGGTGGTTGGCGGCGCCCGCGGCGAACTGGGTGGCGAACAGCCGCCTGGCCGGGAGCCGTTCCAGCACCGTGCCCTGCCGGGCGAACGACACCGCGACCCAGCCGAGACCCGTCGTCGCGACCGCCGTCAGCAGCCACCACGGGTCGGCGGTGAGCATCTGACGGGCGCCGGAACCGATCAGCGACCGGTGCCGCGCCACCCACACGGCGACCGCGACCAGCGGCACCAGGCACAGGATCTGGCGCAGCGGAATCCGCCGGTACAGGGGACGGGACGCGGTGGGTCGGACGGGTGCCGTCTGCCGCACGGGCGCTGTGGGCTGCATCGTTTATCCCGTCGCCGGGCGCCCGGTGGGGGCCGATCGCGGTGCCGGGGCGGGCGCCGGGGCCGTACCGGGCGCCGCCTCCCGCAGGGGCAGCGCCAGCAGCAGCCCGAGGCAGATCCACACATACGCGTTGCTGCCGAGGAAGCCGATCACGCCGGTGGCGTCGAACCGCCACAGCCACACCAGGCTGCTGCACAGGATCACGTAGATCACCGCGGCGCTCCGCAGCAGCGTCCGCCGCCGCTGCGGTGGCGTATCAGGGCGCAGCCCCGACTCGGCGAGCACGATGAGCGCCGGGATCAGCCACACCAGGTGGTGCACCCAGGTGATCGGGCTGACCAGGCAGGCGGCGATCCCGGTGAGGGCGTAGCCCGCCGGTTCGTCGCCCACGGCGGCCGCCTGCCGCACCCGGTACGCCCACACCGCCAGCAGGGCCAGCACCCCGGCCGCCCAGACGGCCCCGCTGGGCTCCACCGGGGCCACCAGCCGCGCCAGCACGCCCTCCCACGACTGGTTCGATACGTACGACAGCACCCCGATGCGGTCGGTGTCCCACAGCGCCTCGGTCCAGTACACCCGGGAAGCGCCGGGCGCCGCGCACACGGCCAGCAGCGTGGCGCCCACCGCGGTGGCCGTGGCGACGGCGGCGGCCCGCCACCGCCGGGTGACCACGAGATAGACGATGAAGATCGCCGGGGTGAGCTTGATGGCGGCGGCCAGGCCGGTCCCGTACCCGGCGAAGCGGCCGTGCCCGGTGGCCAGCAGCCGGGCGTCCAGCAGCACCAGGACCAGCAGCAGCAGATTGACCTGCCCGAAGCTGAAGGTGTCCCGGACCGGCTCCAGCAGCGAGAACAGCGCGGCCGCCACGGTGAGGGCGAACCACATGTTCCAGCCCTGCCGCCGCACCACCGGCCCGATCAGCCAGGTCAGGACGACCGCCGAGGCGGTCACGTTGAGCAGCATGCTGACGCCGACCGCCTCCGGCCAGCTCAGCAGCGTCATCGGCAGCATGCACAGGGCCGCGAACGGCGGATAGGTGAAGCCGTAGTCCGCCCCGTCCGCCCCGGGCGTGGTGAAGTCGTAGATGTGGCCGTCGCGCAGCCACTGGCCGACGGCCCCGTAGTAGACGCCCAGGTCGAACCAGTCCCGGTGCAGCGGAACGTAGGCCAGGAAGAGCGCCACGGCCGTGGTGAGCCCGGCCACCAGCAGCAGCTGTCCGCGGGTCGTGGTGGGCCCCGTCATGCCGAACGCTCCGGCCAGTGCGCGCCCTTCGCCGGGGCCAGCCCCTGCCCGGCGGGGAACCCCGGCGCCCACCGCGCGCACCACAGCACGCAGAGCGCCAGCGCGCCACCGCACACCGCGAAGGTGAACTGCCGGGAGTCCGGGGCGAAGCCGCTGGGCAGCACGGCCAGCGCGAGCACCCCGCTCATCCCGGCCACCGCACGGCGCACCGCGCCGCTCGGCGCGGCCGCGGCGATCAGGAACAGCCCCCACAGCAGATACCACGGCCGGATCGCCGGACCGAGCACGGCCACCGCCGTCAGGCTCAGCCCCAGCGCGTACAGCGGCCCGCGGCGTGGTGGCCGCAGCCAGACGACCACCACCGCGACCGCGGTCGCGAGCAGTCCCAGCGCGTGCCACGCCGGGGTGGCCAGCGGCGCCAGCCCGCTGCCGAGCGCGTGCAGCAGGGCGCCGGTGGCCCGGCCGAGGGCGCTGGTCAGCGCCCAGTTGCCGGCGGACGCGGGGGTGGACAGCGCCCCGATCCAGCCGTAGCCGGTGCCGGTGACGGCCGTGGCCACGCCCGTGGTGACGAGCGCCAGCGCGGCCGTGGCGAGGAAGACGCCGACACGCCGTCCGCGGCCCGTCATCCGGCGCGCCCACAGCGAGGCCACCGCCAGCAGCCCCAGCGCGGCGGGCGCCTTGACCAGGGCGGCGAGCGTGACCAGGACGGCGCCGCAGGCGGGCCACCGGCCGGTCGCGGCCACCAGCCCGGCGCCCAGCAGCCCCAGCATCACCGCGTCGTTGTGCGCCCCGCCCACCAGGTGCAGCAGCAACAGCGGGTTGAGCCCGCCCAGCCACAGCGCGGCGCCCGGGTCGGTGCCGCAGCGGCGGGCCAGCACGGGCAGGGCGAGCACCATCAGCGCCACCCCGAGCAGCGCCATCAGCCGCAACCCGAAGACACCCAGGGGGAGTTCGGCGCGCGAGGCGTGGGCGATCGCGCTCTCGAAGGCCAGCGAGACCGGTCCGTACGGGGTGGGCGTGTGCTGCCACACCGGCGCCACTTCGGCCGCGATCGGCCCGCCGAGCCGTACCGGGCCATGGGTGTAGACGTCGATGTTCGCGTGCACCATCGCCCCCTGGGCGAGGTAGCTGTAGACGTCCCGGCTGAACAGCGGGGGAGTGGGCAGCAGCGGGGCCGCCCAGGTGGCGAGCGTCACCAGCAGGCTGCGGACCCCGGGCGGCCGCGGACCGCGCACCTCGCGCCCCAGCCACCACCAGGCCGCCACCAGCAACACCAGCCCGAAGTAGGTGCTGACCAGGCCGAGCGCGGCTCTTCCGGAGTCCGGGGTGAGGGCATCCCCCACGGGCAGCGCTCCGGCCGTCGCGCCACCCGCGGCGAGGGCGACCGAGCCCGCGAACCCGAGAAGCCGGCAGTGGTGCGGAGCGATGGCGACACCTTGGACGAGAACACGACGGACCAGCACCCGCCCCACACTTGCCGCGACGTATGGCCGAAACGTGACGTCGCGGTCACCGGCGGCCGACCGGGAGGTGTCGGCCGGGTCACCCACCCGCCCCGGCGAGCACGCCCACCGGGGGCGCGTTGCCACCGATCGACGACCACGGCGCCTTGTCGGCCACCAGCTGGCGCAGTTTGAGCACTTCACGCGGGCTGTTCCAGCCCAGCACCCCCACCACCCGCCCCCGGTGGCCGTAGGCGACCACGAAGTGGCGGTTGTCCAGCTCGCCGTGGAGCACGGCGAGTTCGGCGTCGGCCGGAAAGATGCCGTACGCCTGGATGTGGGCGTCGTACTGGTCGGTCCAGAAGTACGGTACGGGGGCGAACGGAACGTCGTCGCCGAGCAGGTTACGGGCGACCGCCTGGGCCTGCTCGGTCGCGTTCAGCCGGTGCTCCAGCCGCATGCGGGCGCCGAAGTGCTCGTTGTACCAGGAGGCGACGTCACCGGCCGCGTAGACGCCCGGCACCGCCCGGCAGGCGGCGTCGCACTCCACGCCGTTGCTCAGGCACAGCCCGGACCCGGTCAGCCAGTCGACCGACGGTTCCGCGCCGATGGCGACCACGACGAGATCGGCGTTGAGCACCGTGCCGTCGGTCAGTTCGAGCCCGGTGACATGGCCGCCGGCCGAGAGGAACCGGGTCACCCCGGTGCCGCAGCGCATGGACACGCCGTTGTCCCGGTGCAGCTGTCCGACGAGCCCCGCGATCCGGTCGCCGAACTGGCGGCGCATCGGCACCGGACGCGGATCGATCATCGTGACGTCCAGCCCCATCCGGCGGGCCGCAGCGGCGGCCTCGGCGCCCAGGAACCCCGCGCCGACCACCGCGACCGTGGGCCTGCGCTGGAGGTCGTCGCGCAGGGCGAGCGCGTCGTCGAGGGTGCGCAGCAGATGCACCCCGGCCAGGTGGTGGGCGTCGGGGAGGCTGCGCGGGGTGACCCCGGTGGCGATGACCAGGCTGTCGTACGGGACGCTGTCGCCGTTGTCCAGCAGGACCCGTTCGGCGAGGGTGTCGAGCCCGGTGGCGGACCTGCCGAAGAGCAGCTCCGCGTCGAGCGCGTCCAGTTCCTCGTCGGTGCGCAGCTTGATCCGGTCGTGTTCCCAGGTGCCCGCCAGGATCTGCTTGGAAAGCGGCGGCCGGTTGTAGGGAGTGTGCGGCTCGTCACCGATCAGGGTGAGCCGCCCGCCGTACCCCAGCGAACGCAGGGTGACGGCGGTGGTGAGCCCCGCCACCGAGGCGCCCACGATGACCACGTTTACCGGGCTGCTCACGACTCGGCCAGGGCGATCGCCAGACCCGGGCAGACGGCGGCGGCCCGGCGCACCTCGCCGTGCAGTCCGCTCGCCGGGAGGTCGTCGAGGAGGACGGCCACACCGTCGTCGTCGCGCTGGTCGAACACCTCCGGGGCGGCGAGCACGCATTGGCCGGAGGCCACGCATCTGTCCTGATCTAACGTCACGTGCACGGAGTTCTCCACGCTTGGGGTGTCGGGTCGGGCGATGCGTAAACGACCGTTCTGGTGGCGGCGACACGGAGGCTAGTTGGCCTTGTGTGCACAGCACAACACGCTGAGTTCAAAGATGGCCAATGAGGGGCACATATGAGCCTGGCATGTGCACGGACGGATCGGTGCCGCGTATAAACCCGGTCAAAATGCGAAATCGGCAGGTCATCGGCGAGTGCCGGAGTCGCGCTTCCGGCCTCGCCGGTTGTCCATCACCCCTGGCTCACATGGCGGAAACACACAGGTTACGAAAGCTCTGCCCGGCTCACGTACCGTCGAAGAGGCCAACCCCACCCCGCCCCGGATCCACGGAGGTTCCTTGCGCGCCCTTCCCGCCCTGCCCGACTGGCTGACGCACCCCCTGCGCGGGGTGCGGGCCCTGCGCGGCCCCGTGCCCTGGCCCGCGGTGCTGCGCGGAGCGCTCGGCGTGGGCCCGGTGGTGGCGGCGGGAGTGGCCACCGGCAACACGCCCGCCGGGGTGACCGCGGGCCTCGGCGCGATGTTCGCGCACATCAACGACCGCCCCGCCACCCGCCGCACCCGCACCGTGCGCATCGGGCTCCCGGCCCTCGCGGGCGCCTTCGGCCTCTTCATGGGAGCCTGGCTCGGCGCGCTCGGGCTCGGCCCGTGGATCGCCCTCGCGCTGGCCACCATCGGGCTCCTCTCCGGCGCTCTCAGCGCCGTCGGTCCTGTGTGCTCGGCGGCCGGAGTGCAGCTGATGGTGCTCGGCGTGGTCGGGGCCGGAATGCCACTGCCGGAACCCCCGCCGATGCGCGCGGCGATGCTGCTCGTCGGCGCCACCTGGGTCATCGTGATGGCCTCCCTGCTGCCCATGGTCCACCGGTTCCGCCCGGCGGCCGCCCCCGGGCCCGACGAACGCGGCGCGGTGGCCGCCGTGTACGACGCGCTCGGCGAGCTGATGACGGTCGTCGGCACCGAGGGTGCCCAGGCCGCGCGGCGCCGGCTGACCTCCGCGTACGACACCGCGTACGAAGCCCTCTACGCCCACCGCATCCCCTGGCAGCGCCCCGACGAGGAGGAACGGCGGCTGCGCGACCGGCTCGCGGTGGCCGGAGGCTTGAGCGAAGCGGTGCTGACCCTGCTGTGGGAGAACGAACCCCTGCCCGCCCGGGTCGCCCGCACCCCCGCTCAACTCGCCCGCTCGGTACGCACCGGACTGCCCCCGGGGCGCCTCCCCGCCCCCGAACCCAGCACCGCGGGCAGCATCGCCGTGCACCGGGCGGTCGTGCTCGCCGCCCGCGTCTTCGACGGCGAACCCGCGCCCCCGGTCGGCGCCGTCGGCCCGGGCCCCCGGCAGCGGCTGCGCCGGATGCTCGGCCCGGCCGGACGGGAGTACGCGGCCCGGGTCGCTCTGTGCGTCGGCGTGGCCACCGTGCTGGCGCGCCTGATGCCCAGCGACCACTGGTACTGGCTCCCGGCCACCGCCACCTTCCTGGTCAAGCCCGACATGGGCCCGCTGGTCTCGCGCGCCCTCTCCCGCGCCTTCGGCACGGCGCTGGGCGTGGCCGTCTTCGGCGTGCTCGCCACGCTGCTCGGCCCGATGACCGGAGTGCTCGGGCTGTGGCCGGTCGCGGTGGCGGCGGTGTGCGCGGCGCTCATCCCCGTCTCCGTACGCCACTTCGCGCTCCAGACCGCGGTGCTCACCCCGCTGCTGCTGTCCCTCGTCTACCTCGGCGGCGACACCGACCCCGGCTACACCAGGCTCACGGACACCCTGCTCGCCTGCGTGGTCGTGCTCGCCGCGGGCGCCCTGCCCGGGCTCGGCGGCCCGCGCGCCCAGGTGTCCGTCCGCCTCTCCCTCGCCGTCCGCGCCACCCGCGACCACCTGGACCGGGTGCTGACCGCCGAAGCGCCCTACGCCGAGCGGCTGCGGCTGCGCCGCGAGGCCTACCGCGCGCTGGCCGACGCGCGCCGCGCGGTGGAGGTGGCGAGCGCCGAACACCCGCCGTTCGGGCGGGACTTGGCGGCGTGGGCGCCGGTGGTCTCCGCGCTGGAGGAGATCGTGGACGCCGCCACGGCGTGCGGGGTCCGGCTCGACCAGGGCGCGCCGTACCCCGACGCGGAACTCACCGCCCGGCTGCGCGCGGGCCTGTCCGACCTCGCCGACGCGGTCGCCGCCCGCCGTCCTCCGACGGACCTGGTCCTGCCCGCGGGGGCGGCGGTGACGGACTGCGCGACCCTCGCGGACGTCACCGCCGGGCTGCGCAGGGCCCGCCGACTGGCCTCGCGCTAGGCACCGCGCCTGTGACACCGCTGTTACGGGAGGCGTGGCTTCCACCACAGCCGGTCGGGTCCGGACCTGGTGGGGTTGCCGGATGAGTACCTCCCCGCTCCGGAGACGGCAGGTGGCGCAGGCGTGATCGTGGGTCTCGGTATCTCCGCAACCTGTGCCCTCGGGGCGCTGATCGCACTGCTCGGGGTCGTCGCGATGGCGTTCCCGGGCCGCCCCGAGCCCTGGCCGGAGCATCTGATGCGGCGTGCCGCGGGGCTGGCCGCCTTCGCGGCGGCATCCATCTACTCCCTCGGGCTCTTCGGCGTTCTCGCGTCCGAGCAGGAGACCGGCAACGGCGCGGACTCAAGTCCCGCTCCGGCATGCCGTGACGGCTTCGCTGCGGACACGGTCCGGCACCTCTCCCACCACCGGTCCTCCTATCTGCCGCTGCGTTTCGACTGCGTCCGCGAGGACGGCACCACCTACGCCGGCGACACCGACTACGTGTGGATGAACTGGACGACCCTCTTGCTCCTGCTGTCCTGTGCGGTGCTGATCGTCGGCGCGGGCTATGTGTCCGAGTTCCGTGCCCGGAAGGGTGCCGGGCCTCGGCGCCACTGACTGTACCTACTAGTATGTACAGTCACCTGCCAGGCCCGACCGAAGGAGAACCGCCCGCCATGCCATTCGTCCGCATCGACGCGCTGAGGGCCGACGGCGAGCGGCTCGACGCGCTCGGCCGCGCCGTGCACGACGCCCTCACCGAGACGATCGGCTTCCCACCCGACGACCGGTTCCAGGTCCTGACCAGCCACGACGGCACCACCAGCACCCTGGCCTACGACGACTACCTCGGCGTGCCCCGCGACGACGGCATCGTGTACATCGCGATCACCATGCGCTCCGGGCGCAGCCCCGACCAGAAGCGGGCCCTGTACCGGCGGATCGCCGAACTCGCCCAGGAGTACGCGGGGACCGAGCCGCGCAACGTGTTCATCACCCTGACCGAGAACACGTCCATCGACTGGTCCTTCGGCTATGGAGCGGCCCAGTACGCGCCTTCGGACTGAGGGTCACGCCAGGGCGGCCGGGGCGGCCTTCGGGACGTTCCAGAAGTGGTGCATGGCGTACGAACGCCACGGCCGCCAGCCCTCGGAGTCCTCCAGGAACGCCCCGGCCCGGCTCGCCCCGGCCCGCACCGCGACATCCCCTTCCAGCAGGACGTCCGGGTCGCCCAGCGCCCGCATCCGGATGTAACCGGCCGTCCACGGACCGATGCCGCGCAGTGCCAGCAGCTCCTTCTCGGTCCGGTCGCGGTCGGCGCCGGTGTCGAGGCGCACCGCGCCGGTGGCGAGCGCGGCGGCCAGGGTGCGCAGGGTCGCGCGCCTGCTCTCCGGCATGCCGAGGTCCGTGAGCGGGCTGTCGGCGAGCGCGTCGGCGTCCGGGAAGAGGTGGGTGAGCCCCCCGCTGGGCTCCGCGAGGGGCGTTCCGTACGCGGCGACCAGCGCGTTGCCCAGCCGCTGCCCCGCGGCGACCGACACCTGCTGGCCGAGTACGGCGCGGACGGCCAGCTCATGCGCGTCGGCGGCGCCCGGCGAGCGCAGCCCGGGCCGGGCCGCGACCAGGGGCGCCAGCGTGGCGTCGGCGCCCAGCCGTTCGGCGACCGCGTACGGATCGGCGTCCAGGTCGAACAGGCGGCGGATGCGCTGGGTGGCGGTGGTCAGATCGCGCAGCTCGGTCAGATGCAGCCGGCACTCCAGCCACCCGTCGCCGGGGCGCTCGTCGACCTCCACGACACCGCTGCCGTGCGGCAGTCGCAGGCTGCGGCGATAGGTGCGCTCGCCCGGGTCGCCCACGACCTCCTCCACGCCGGTGAGGGCGCGACGGGCGAGATAGCCGAACACCTCAGCGGTGGCGTACGGGCCGCGGTAGGCGAGCCGCAGCGGCACCCCGGCCGAGGCGGACGCCTGCGCCCGGCGCCCCACCGGCCCGAACCGGGAGGCCCTGCCCGGGCGGGCGGCGCGCAGCTCGGTCGGGGTGGCGGCGTAGATCTCTCGGATGGTGTCGTTGAACTGCCGCACACTGGCGAACCCCGCCGCGAACGCGATCTCGGCGGCCTGAAGGTCGGTCGTCTGGAGCAGTATCCGCGCGGTGTGGGCCCGCTGGGCGCGGGCCAGCGCGACGGGCCCGGCGCCCAGCTCCGCGCCCAACTGCCGCTGCACCTGCCGGGCGCTGTACCCCAGCCGCGCCGCAAGCCCGGCCACCCCCTCGCGGTCGACCACGCCGTCCCCGATCATCCGCATCGCCCGCCCGACGGCGTCCGCCCGCGCGTTCCACTCGGCGGAGCCGGGCACCGCGTCGGGACGGCAGCGCCGACAGGCCCGGAACCCCCCGCCCTGCGCCGCGGCCGCGGTCGGGAAGAAGCGCACGTTCTTACGGTGGGGCGTGGTCGCCGGGCAGCTCGGGCGGCAGTAGATCCCGGTGGTGGCGACGGCGAAGAAGAACTCCCCGTCGAAGCGCGCATCACGGCTGCATACCGCCTCGTACATGCTGTCTTCGCTCATCACACCCCTACTGTGCGCCATCCCGGGGCGATGCGCTGGCGGAAAACGGACATGACGCTCAGCTCCTCCACAGGCAACCGGAAGCGGGCGCGAGTGTCGAGATGGCGCACCCTGTGCCGCACACTGGTGAGTCATGGAGCTCCAGATCACCGCGACCTCGCCCGAGCATCCGGCATCCCTCCTCGATCTGCCGTGGCACACACCGCTGGAGGAGTGGCCGGACGAGCATCTGGTCGCCCTGCCGCGCGGCATCTCCCGCCACGTCGTGCGGTTCGCGCAGGCGGGCGGCGAGGTGGTCGCCGTCAAGGAGGTCGGGGAGTGGGCAGCGGTGCGCGAGTACGGGCTGCTGCGCGACCTGGACCGGCTCGCCGTTCCGGCCGTGGACGCGCTCGCGATCGTCACGGGGCGGACCGACGGGGACGGTGAACCTCTGGAGCCGGTGCTGGTCACCCGCCATCTGGAGGGCTCGCTGCCGTACCGGTCGATGTTCGAGACGACCATGCGGCCCAGCACCATCAAGCGGCTGCTCGACGCGCTCGCCGTGCTGCTGGTGCGGCTGCACCTCGCCGGTTTCGCCTGGGGTGACTGCTCGCTGTCGAACACCCTCTTCCGGCGCGACGCGGGCGCGTACGCCGCGTATCTGGTGGACGCCGAGACCGGGCAGATCCAGCCGAAGCTCACCAGCGGGCAGCGGGAGTACGACGTGGAGGTGGCCCGGGTGAACATCGCCGGGGAGCTGATGGACCTGGAGGCCAGCGGCTCCCTGCACCCCTCGGTCGACCCGGTGCTGTTCGGCCAGGCCATCGAGGAGCGGTACACCGCGCTGTGGCACGAGCTGACCCGGCAGTCCGTCTATCCGGTGGCCAAGCGCCGCTACATCGACCGGCGGGTGCGGCGCCTGAACGACCTGGGCTTCGACGTGGCCGAGATGCAGATCGAGCGCTCACCGAACGGGGACACGGTCACCTTCCTGCCGAAGGTGGTCGACGCGGGCCACCACCAGCGCCAGCTGCTGCGGCTGACCGGTCTCGACGCGGAGGAGAACCAGGCCCGCAGCCTGCTGAACGACCTGGAGGCGTGGATGGCCACCCAGGACGACTACGCCCCCGGCGATCCGCTGGGCGCCCGCCCGGAGGTGCTGGCCCACCGCTGGGTGCGCGACAAGTTCCGGCCGACGGTGCGGGCCGTACCCCTGGAGCTGCGCGGCTCGGCGGACACCGCGCAGATCTACTACGAGGTGCTGGAACACCGCTGGCTGCTGGCCGAACGGTGCCAGGGCGACGTGGGCCTGGAGGCAGCCGCCGAGGACTACACCCGCAACGTCCTGGGTGGCGGCCGCCCGCCGGGGTGACCGGCGGGCGGAGAGGACGAGCCGTGTGCCGCGGTGCGGGTCAGGGCCGCAGCGCGGACAGGGTCTGCGAGATGGACGCGATGACCCGCGGCGCCTCGTTGTTCAGGTAGAAGTGGCCACCGGGGTACGTGTGCAGCTCGAACCCGCCGCTGGTGTGCTCGCCCCACTTGCGGGCCTCGTCGACCGTCGCCTTGGGGTCGCTGTCGCCCACGTGGACATGGATGGGCGTGGCGAGCTTGGGGCCCGGCGTGTAGCGATAGGTCTCCACGGCCTTGTAGTCGCTGCGGATCGCCGGCAGCACCATCCGCAGCAGCTCCTCGTCCCCGAGGACCTGCGAATCGGTGCCGCTGAGCGCCTGCATCTCGGCAATGAGACCGTCGTCGTCGCGCAGATGGACCGACTCGTCGCGGTGGGTGGACGGCGCGCGCCGCCCGGAGGCGAACAGCGTCACCGGCACCACGCCCTTCTGCTCCAGGCGCAGCGCCACCTCGAAGCCCAGCGTCGCGCCCATGCTGTGCCCGAAGAGCGCGAGCGGCTTGTCCGTGTACGGCAGCAGCTCGGGCACCAGCGCGTCGGCCAGTTCGCCGATGGTGCTGATGCACTCCTCGGTACGGCGGTCCTGTCGGCCCGGGTACTGGATGGCGAGTACGTCCACCGCCGGCGCGAGAGCCTTCGACACGGGGAAGTAGTAGGAGGCCGATCCGCCGGCGTGCGGCAGGCAGACGAGTCGCGTCGTCGCGTCCGGCGCGGGATGGAACTGCCTGATCCACAGACTGGTGCCGGTGGGGTTTGCGGTCACCTGACGTCCTTTCGTGCCCTGATTCTTACCATTGGTTCTTGCCGCTGGTTCGGCAGCGCGCGCTCGCGCGCACACTCGGATACAAGCCTGCCGGGTCCGCCCGAACGGCTACAACCCCTATTTTTCGGACGCGTTGATGAGGTGCTGCCCCTACAGCGGCACCCTTACGGCGGGTCTGCGGCCGGCCGCGCGCACCGTCAGGGCCGCCAGCGCCTCCGGTGCGCCCGCCTGCCCCCGGGCCCCCGGGAACGCGTTGATGTCCACGATCACCGGGCCGTCCGGCCCGCGCAGCACATCCACCCCGTACACCTCCAGCGCGAACACCGAACCCACCCGACGGACTAGATCCAGCCATCCGGGCGGCAGATCGTCCAGGGGCAGCGGCAGGGTCAGGCGGCCGTTTTTGCCGACCGACAGCTCGGAGGTGCGCAGCGCGGCGAACACCGTGTCCGCGACGACCCACAGCTTGTGGTCCCAGCCGTCGTTGGGGGTGAAGTGCTGGACCACCACGGGCTCGTCGGGCCATGCGGCGGCAAGCTCCGCCAGGCGTACGGGGTCGTCCACCCGGGCCACCAGATCGTGGCGGCGGCTGTGGCGGCTCTTGACGACCACGGGGTACCCGAGCCGCGCCGGGTCGAGCCGCCCGAGCGCGGACACCGTACGGGTTTCCGCGAACGGCAGCCCCGCCCGCAGCGCGAGCGCCGCCATCGCCGTCCGGTCCTGGCAGAGTTCCGTGGCCGCGGCGGAGTTCACCACCGCCGCGCCGCGCGCCTCCAGGGACCGGGCCAGCGCCAGCGCCCGCGGCGTACGCGCCTTCAGCAGGTAGACGTCGGACAGCTCGCCGGGGACGTCCGCGGCCTCCGGATCGACCGCGACCACCTCATGACGCGGCCTCAGCAGGGCCGCCGTGTCGGCGAGGAGCTGATGGTCCGGGTCGGCGGTGATGAGACCGACCCTCATCCGGCGCCTCCCACCGTCGCGGGCATCTGCACCGGCACCCGTACGGGAACGGGCACCGCGGCGGTGTCGTTCCCGGGGCCGGTGGCGCCCCGCCGGGCCAGCTCCAGCACCGCGCGCCCCACCCGGGCCGCCGCGTCCGGAACTTCCTTGAAGCTGGGGAAGTCGTTCACGTCGACGACCACCGGGCCGTGCGGCCCGAGCAGGATGTCCACCCCGTACAGGTCGAGTCCGTACACGGCGCCGACCTCGGCGGCGATCGCGGCCACTTCGGGGGACAGCGTGACCCGGCGCCCCCGTACGCCCCGGTCCGGTCCGAGCGGTGAGCCGCGCTCGGTCGCGTACAACTCGCCGCCGACGCAGTACACCTTGAGGTCGATGCCCGAGTTGGGCACATAGGGCTGGGCGATCAGCATGCCCTCGCGGGCCAGTTCGGGGCCGAGCGCCGCCAACTGGCCGGGCGACTCCACCCGCCGCACCGCCCGCCCCGAGCTGCCGTCCGCGGGCTTGACCACCAGCGGGAACTCCGATTCCGGCAGCTCCGCCAGCGCCTCGGGGCAGGCCGCCGCGTAGGTGGTCGGCACCGGCAGGCCGCGGCTGCGGCCGATCGCCGCCGCCAGCGCCTTGTCCCGCACCCCCCGGATGGACCGCGCGTCGTTGACGGTGGTGAGCCCGACCGCGGCCGCGGCCTCCAGCAGCGTCAGACCGGGCCCGCCGGACACGGTCTTGAGCACCCAGGCGTCATGGCTTCCGGCCCGTATCGCGTCGGATATCCGCAGCAGCGAGCGGCCGGGCCGCAGGACGTCCACCTGATGGCCCCAGGCGGTGAGCTGACGGATCACCTCTTGCGGCATTCCGTCATGGCGATAGCGCTCCTCCACCAGAAAGCAGAGTCTCATCGGTCTTCTTCCTCATCACCGGACACATCACCCGGGCTGCCGCCGAGCGGGTCCGGCAAGCCGTGGACCCTCAGGATGTCATCACGCGTTCTCCCGCCATTTCCTGCCCCACCCCGTTGGTCCGGCGACGGGCTCTGTTTATTCGGCTAAAGTTCCTTTATTGTCCTGAGCATGATGCTGACCAGGCGGGAGCGGGAAGTTCTCGCGCTGCTGCGCCGGGACCCCCTATCCGGGGCCCAGGCGATCGCCGACGCCCTCGGCACCACCCGGGCGGCGGTCAACGTCCATCTGTCCAACCTGGGCAAGAAGGGCGCCATCCTGGGGCGCGGCTACATCCTCCGCCAGGAGCACGCGGTGGTGGTCGTCGGCGGCGCCAACGTCGACGTCAAGGTGCGCAGCCTGGCGCCACTCGCGTACCGCACCAGCAATCCGGGCCACGCCCACACCAGCCCCGGCGGGGTGGCCCGCAACGTGGCGGAGAACCTGGCCCGGCTGGGCACCCCGACGCATCTCATCGCCGCCGTCGGCCAGGACCCGGCGGGCGAGCGGCTGCTGAGCGAGACCCAGGCCACCGGGGTGCGGATCGACCACGTCCACCGCGGTGCGCACCCCACCGGCACCTATACGGCGGTGCTGGACGCCGACGGCGAACTGGCCGTGGCCGTCGCCGACATGGCCGCCACGGACGGGCTCGGCCCCGAGCACCTCCAGCCCGCGCGTGAACTCATGGGCAACGCGAGCATGCTGGTGCTCGACGGCAACCTCTCCTCGTCGGCGCTGGCCTACGCGCTGGACATCGCGAGCGCCTCCGGGGTGCAGACGGTGGTCGACCCGGTGAGCGTGCCCAAGGCGGCGCTGCTCGCCCCGCTGCTCGCCGCCGGGCGCCCGGTCTTCGCCGTCACTCCGAACGTGGCCGAATTGGGCGCGCTCACCGGCCGCGACACCTTCCGCGACACCTTCCGCGACACCGGCGACGACCGCCGGGTCACCGAGGCCGTGGCCGTGCTGCACGAGCGCGGCGTCCAGTACGTGTGGGTGCGGCTCGGCGAGCGCGGCTCCCTGCTGAGCGGTGCCGAGGAGGGCGTCACCTTCCTGGACGCGCCGGCGGCCGTGGTCCAGGACGTGACCGGCGCCGGTGACGCGATGCTCGGCGCGTTCGTCCACGCCCTGCTCACCGGCGAGGGCCCCGTGGCCGCCGCCCGCTACGGCCACGCCGCCGCCGCGCTGACGGTGGCGACCACCGCCACCGTACGACCCGATCTGACCCCGCGCCTCGTCGAAGAAGCGCTCACCCCGCGCCTCGTCGAGGACGCAGCGACCGCCCCACCGCGGAGGACGACATGACCACTCCCCACCCCCGGCTGACCCTCAACCAGGAGGTCCGGGAGGCCCTGCGCGACGGACGGCCCGTGGTCGCGCTGGAGTCCACGATCATCAGCCACGGCATGCCGTATCCGCAGAACGTCGAGATGGCCACCGAGGTCGAGGCCATCATCCGCGCCGAGGGCGCGGTCCCGGCCACCATCGCCGTCCTCCACGGCACCCCGCGCATCGGACTGGACCGCACCGATCTGGAACTGCTCGCCACCGACCCCGACGTCGGCAAGGTCAGCGTGCGCGACCTGGCCCATGTCATGGCGCGCGGCGGCCACGGTGCGACCACCGTGGCGAGCACGATGCGGCTCGCCGCGCTCGCCGGGATCCGGGTCTTCGTCACCGGCGGCATCGGCGGGGTGCACCGCGGGGCGCAGCAGTCCTTCGACATCAGCGCGGACCTCACCGAGTTGTCCACCACCGCGGTGGCGGTCATCAGCGCGGGGGTGAAGAGCATCCTCGACATCGGTCTCACCCTGGAGACCCTGGAAACGCTGGGCGTTCCGGTGCTCACCTACGGCACCGACGACTTCCCCGCGTTCTACTCCCGGGTGAGCGGCTTCGCCTCGCCGCTGCGGGCCGACTCCCCGGAGGAGATCGCCGCCGTGATGCGCGCCCAGTGGGACCTGGGCCTCCCGGCCGGGCTGAGCATCGCCAACCCGGTCCCGGAGGCGGACGAGATCCCCGCCGAGCGGATCGACGGCATCATCGAGCAGGCCCTCGCCGAAATGGCGGAGGCGGGCATCGGCGGCAAGGACGCGACGCCCTATCTGCTGGGCCGCATCGTGGAGCTGACGAAGGGCGAGAGCCTGCGCACCAATATCGCGCTCGTCAAGAACAACGCCCGGCTCGGCGCGCGCATCGCCATCAACTACGCGGCGGCAGAGGCGGGTTGACCGCTACGGCCTTGAAGAAGGTGTAGTGGAAGGTGCCGTCCGCGGCCGCGGTCCGGTGCAGATCGGCGATGCCCCGGTCCCAGTCGCCGGCCGTGGACAGGCCCGCGGCCAGCGCGTCCTCCCGGACGGAGGCCACCATGGCGATGAACGTGTTGCGGGTGAAACTCTCGACCAGGCCCGGCCGGGTCCCATCGGCGTAGACGGTCCGCGGCCGGACCGTGACGTCGTGGAATCCGGCACGGGTCAGCAGCGGCTGCAACTCCCGTCCGATCAGGCCGTTTCCGCCCGCTTCGGACTGGAGCCGGTTCAGCACGCCGATCGCCGCCTGGCCGAAGGCGCTGTGCGGGTGGAAGAACGCCGAGCCATGGTCCCCCTCGATGACCGTGACGGTGCCGCCCGGCCGCAGCACCCGCCGCAGCGCGGTCAGCGCCTTCCGCGGGTCCGGCAGGTGTTCCAGCACGAAGCACACGAAGAGATGGTCGAAGGCGGCATCGGGGAACGGCAGATCGAACAGATCGGCCCGATGCCACGCGACATCGGCCCCGGGCACCTGGGCCGCCACCCGCGCGCGGGCCTGCGCGAGCGACGCATCGGAGACGTCGACCGCCACCAGCCGCGCCCCCGGGCTGTTCGCGGCCAGATGTACCGTCTGGGCGCCGACTCCGCACCCCACCTCCAGCACCCGGCTCCCCGGCGGATAGGCCGTGCCGGTGTGCAGCAACTCCGCCAGGACGTCGGCCTGATCGCCCAACCGCTGAGCCTCCCGATCCGAATATCCGTGGACATAGCCCTGGACATCACTCTGAACATCGCCGGTCGCCGTCATCCCGCGCCCCTCACCCGTGGTTCCCGCCATCACGTCGCACGCGTCGATCCTGGCGTCACAATGGTCCGATGGACAGGTCCAATGAAGGCGCCAACGACAGGTCCAAAGCGCCCGGCGCCGACTTCCTCCAGCTGGACCTCGGCGACGCGCCGCCCGGTGGGCTCGCCGACTGGCTGGCCCGGCGGCTCCGGCGCGCGATAGGGGACGGACGGCTCCCGGCCGGGAGCAGGCTTCCGGCCACCCGGGTGCTCGCCGCCGAGCTGCACGTGTCCCGGGGCGTGGTGACCGAGGCGTACCGGAGGCTCACCGAGGACGGACACGTCGCAGGTCGCGGCCGCGGCGGCACCGTCGTGGTCGCCGCTCCCGTGACGGCACGGGCGCCCGTACGGAAGCCCGCCCCCGCCGCGGCGCCGGGCGGCCCGTTCGCCACCGAGCCCGGCGCGGACGTGTTCGACGTGCTGCGCGCTGCCCCGGCCCGGATCGATCTGTCCCCCGGTGTCCCCGACCTCACCGCGTTCCCGCGCGCCGCGTGGCTGCGCGCCGAGCGCACCGTTCTCGCCGCCCTCACCGCCTCCGACTTCGGCTACGGCGACCCGCGCGGCACCCCGGCGCTACGGCTCGCCATCGCCCACTGGCTGGCCCGCAACCGCGGGATCAGGGCCGAGCCCGACGAGATCGTGGTCGTCGCGGGCACCACCCAGGCCCTCGCGCTGCTCGGGCAGGTGCTCGGCGACGACGGCATCCGCGCGATCGCCGTGGAGGACCCCGGATCGCTCGGGGTCCGGCAGCACCTGCGCCACACGGGGCTGGACACCCCGCCGGTCCCGGTCGACGCCGACGGGATCGGGGTCGACGCGCTGCGCGCCCAGGGCGCGCCCGCCGTCCTGGTCACCCCGGCCCACCAGTTCCCCACCGGCGTGGTGCTCGGCGGCCACCGGCGCCGAGAGCTGACGCGCTGGGCCGACGCGGGCGGGCTCATCGTGGAGGACGACTACGACGCCGAGCACCGCTACGACCGGCCCCCGGTCCCGGCCGTGCGCTCGATGCTGCCGGAACGGGTCGCGTATGTCGGAAGCGTGTCCAAGCTGCTGGCCCCCGCCCTGCGCATCGGCTGGATGATCCCGCCGCCCCCGTACCGCGACGCCATCGTCGAGGCCAAGCGCTACGCCGACCTCGGCAACGCCGCACTGCCCCAACTGGTGCTCGCGCACCTGATGGAGTCAGGGGCGATGGAACGTCAGCTGCGACTGCTGCGCACCCGCCACCGCCGCCGCCGGGACGCGATGATCGACGCGGTGCGCACCCGGCTGCCGGACGCGACGGTGCACGGCGCCGCGGCGGGACTGCATCTGATGGTCACCTTCGACGCCGGGTTCGCCGACACCGACCTCGCCGCCGCCGCGCTCGCCCGCGGAGTGAAGGCACAGCCCCTGTCCTGGCACGGTCAGCTCCCGCACCCGCCCGGCCTGGTCCTGGGCTACGCCGCCCGCACGGTCACGGAGATCGCCGAAGGCGTGGCGGTCCTCGGCGACGCACTGCGCACCCTGTCCTGAGGCAGACCGCCGGACGACGACGTTCCGGGTGCGGGGCGCGGCGGCACGCCGATACGCTGCGGGCGGGCCGGACGGCGCAGGGGGCGCCGCACGCCCGGGGGGTGTGCCATGGGCGCGACGAACCACCGGCCCGCACCGGCGCCCGCGCCTTTCGCCGCCGTCCCGGTCCTCGCCGTCGCCGCCACCGTCGCCGCGGTGCTGACCGCGCTCTCCGGGCGCTACGGCTACCACCGTGACGAGCTGTACTTCCTGGCCGCCGGAGACCACCCGGCCCGGGGGTACGTGGACCAGCCCCCGCTGACCCCGCTGCTCGCCAGGGCGGCCACCGCCTTCTTCGGCGACAGCCCGGCCGGGCTGCGCGTGCCCGCCACCCTCGGCTGCGCCGCCGTCGTCGTCCTGGTCGCCGCCCTGGCCCGGGAGCTGGGCGGGGGCCGCGCGGCCCAGCTGCTGGCGGCATGCTGCGCGGCCGCCTCGGGCATCGTCCTGGGCACCGGGCACATGGTCTCCACGACCACCTTCGACCTGCTCTTCTGGGTGCTGATCTGTCTGCTGGTGCTGCGGGCGCTGCGCACCGGGGACGGTCGGTGGTGGCTCGCGGTCGGAGCCGTCGCCGGAATCGGCCTGCTGAACAAGTACCTGGTGGTGCTGCTGATCGCCGTCCTTCTGGCGGCCGTGCTCGCGACCGGGCCGCGACGGACGCTGCGCGACGGCCGGCTGCTGGCGGGCGCCGCCGTCGCGACGGCCGTCGCCCTGCCGAACGTGTGGTGGCAGGCCCAACACGGCTGGCCGCAGCTGACGGTGGCCGAGGGGATCAGCTCCGACGACGGTGCCGAGAACCGGCTGATGTTCGTCCCGCAGCAGATCGTCTATCTCTCCCCGCTGTTCGTCCCCGTCTGGATCGTGGGCTGGCGGCGGCTGCGGCGCGACCCCGCGCTGCGGCCGGCCCGCGCCATGGCCCTCGCGTACCCGCTGCTGTGCGTGGTGGTGCTGCTGACCGGCGGCAAACCGTATTACGCGCTCCCGCTGCTCCTCGTCCTGCTGGCGGCGGGCTGCGAGCCGGTGGCCCGGTGGATGACCCGGACCGCCCGGGTGGCGGTGGTGGCGGCGGCCGTCGCCGTCTCGGCCGCCATGAGCGCAGTGGTGTCCCTTCCCCTGCTGCCGCCCGGCGCGCTGTCCGTGGTGAACGCGGTCAACCGGGAGCAGGGCGAACAGATCGGCTGGCCCGCCCTGGTGGACGCCGTCGAGACCGGCTGGGCCCGCATCCCCGCCGCGCGGCGCGACCGCGCCGTGATCTTCACCGAGAACTACGGCCAGGCGGGCGCCCTCACCCGCTACGGTCCGGGCCGCGGGCTGCCCCGCCCGTACTCCGGCCATATGAGCTACGCCGACTGGGGCCCGCCCCCGGGCTCCGCCGACGGCCCGGTGCTGCTGGTCCACCAGGACGGGAACGACCGCCTCACCCGCCACTTCACCGGCTGCCGCCCGGTGGCCCGGGTCGACAACCACCTCGGCGTGGACAACGAGGAACAGCACGCGGCGGTCGTGCTGTGCACGGGCACCACCCGCCCCTGGCCCGAACTCTGGCCCAGGCTGCGCCACTTCTACTGATGGGCGCTGATGGGCCCTGATGCGTACTGACGCGTACTGATGCGTGCCGACGCGTGCTGACGGGCGAGGGCGCCCCTCAGGTCACAGCGAGCGGACCTCGGCGAGGGCGACCCGGCCGCCGATCTCGATGGAGCCGTCGGGCTGGGGGCTGGTGAGGATCTGGGAGCCCTCGCCCTGGGTGATGTTCAGGGCGCGGCCCAGCTCACCGGAGAGCACCAGGGCTGCGGCGCCGGTGGCCTCGTCCTCCACGATCCCGTCGCCGCGGCGCGGGAAGGCGCGGGCGCGCACCCGCCCCGCCGGTTCGTCCTGCCAGGCCCATGCGTACAGCCAGCCCTCGCCCTCCGGAGGCGAGGGGAGGGCGTCGACCTCGGCGGGGGAGGCGTACCGCTGGGTGCGCCGCCCGGACGCCCATGCGGGGTGGCCGCCGATCCAGGTGAACTCGCCGTCCTGGCGGGCCGGGACCTCGCCGACGGGCGGCAGCAGCTCGGGGAGGTCCAGCAGCCAGGCGACGCCCACCAGCGGATGGCCCGCGAAGGGCAGCCGGACGCTCGGGGTGTAGATGTCGACGACGCCGCGTTCCGGGTCGTCGACGAAGACGGTTTCGCTGAAGCCCAGCCGGGCGGCCAGCTCCTGCCGCGCCCGCTCACCGGTGACGGCGCTGCCGTCGCGTACCACGCCCAGCTCGTTGCCGCCGTGGCCGCGGGGCCCGCAGAAGACCCTGAGGACGTCGAGATCCGTCATGGCCCGGGGTCAGACGGTCAGTTCGTTGTCGATGCGCTTCAGCCCGTGCCGGGCGAGCGCCAGGTTGGCCCGCGACCGGTCCAGGGCCAGGTAGAGGAAGAGCGAGCCATGGCTGCCGGAGATCAGCCGGATGAGGTGGTACTGCGTGCCCAGCGTGATCAGGATGTCCTCGATGCCGTCCGTGATGCCGAGCGTGGCGAGCGTACGGACCTTGGCCCGGACGACCTCGGTGTTGCCCGCCGCGGCGATTTCGAGGTCGAGTTCCTGGCCCCCGCCGATCGTCCCGAGCGACATGCCGCTTTCGTAGTCCACGAGCGCGGCCCCCAGGGCCCCGTCGATGGCCATCGTTTCCTTGAGGGCGCTCTCGATGTTCATGTGCTTCCTTCGCGTGGCTGATCGCCGGGCCCATCGTCCCGTTGGTACCGAAGCTGTCGCCAGACGATAGCTCGGGAACCATAACGAGTAGCCGAGTGGTCCAAGTTGTGCAAGATGATGCTTAAACTAACGTGCCTGATCGTACGCAGCGAAAGGTCACAGGTGAACGCAGCCGAAGCGGCGCTCTCCGGAGCGCTCGCGTCTCCGGGAGTGGTGGGCGTCCGTCTGGTGGACGCGGTCACCGGCCTCCACTACGCCGCGGTGGGGGACGCCTCCGCGGTCGGCCAGGGCGAGGAACTGGCGGAGACGGTCAGTCTGATCGCCGACCGGCTGAACCAGGCCGGTGCGGTGGGCGAGTTGGAGAGCGTGGTCGTCACCAGTACGCGCTCCCACCACATCACCCAGGTGGTGCCGCGGGGCCAGGACCCCCTGCTGCTGTGCGCCTCGGCCGACCGCGACCGCACCAATCTCGCCCTCGCCATGCGGCACATGGCCGATCAGGCGAAGGCCGTGCTGACATGAGCGCTGACATGAGCGACGGCACCGAGCACCAGCGCCACCGCGCGTCGCCGCGCAACGTCCCCGGCCTGCTGCTCTCGCTCCAGCAGGATCGTTTCAGCGGAGCCGTCACCGTCGCCGGGGCGATCGGTGGAACGATCCATCTGCACCGTGGGGCGATCCGCGCGATCGAGACGCCCGGCGCGCCCACCGCGGAGGCGCTGCTGCTGAAGTCCCGGCGGATCGGCGAACCGGAGTGGGACGCCGCCTGCACCGCGGCCGGGCCCGACGGACCGCTCGATGCGACGCTCGTCGAACAGGGCCACATCAGCGCCGCCGAACTCGACATCCTCTGCGTGGGCGCCCTCTACGACGCCGCCTTCGTCATGGCGCTCAGCACCCCCGACAGCTGGCAGGTCGACCGGGAGGCCCCGAGCCCCCGGCTCAGCCACCGGGAGGGCACCGACCCCCGACGGCTCACCGAGGAGACCAGCCGCCGGGTGCGGCAGCTGGCCAAGTCCCTCGGTTCGGTACGGGAGTTCGGCCAGGAGCGGATCCGGCCGTCCGCCCGGGCCACCGCCGGGATCGGGCGGCTCTCCGCCCGCTACCGCGACATCCTCCTCAGCGCCGACGGACGCCGTTCGCCCCGGGACATCGCCTTCGCGCTGGGCCGCGGCGTCTATCCGGTAATGCTCGACATCTCCCGTATGAAGGCGCTCCAGCTCATCCAGCCGGAGCCCCCGCAGCCCCCGGCCACCGCGCCCCGCGTCGCGCCCCGCGACCCCGCGGCGGAGCCGCCGCGCCCCGCGGCCCGCACCGGCGGCGGACTCCCCAGACGCACCCCGGCCGACCGTCGGCCGGAGAGCACCGGCTGATCCCGCGACGGACAGCGACTCCCGCAGTCCACCGCCGCAGCCGACCACGCCGCTCACAGCCGCAGCCCGCAGCCGCCGCTCACAGCCGCAGCGACGGCGAGTCCCCGACGGAGTCCGAGGAGGACCCCCGATGACCAACCCCCCACCTGCCTCCGGTGCGTCCTCCGGCGACCTCGTCAAGGAACTGACCGGTCTGCGCGGGCAGGTTCTGGGCATCTCCGAGAGCATCATCGCCACCACGGACGGACTGCTGGTGGCCGCCGACACCGCCAATGTGCAGCCGGAGTCCCTCGCGGCCCTCTCCGCGGCCTCCCTCGCGCTGGGAAAACGGTCCGCCGCCGAAGTGGGGCTGGGCAGCCTGCGCGAGGTGGTCACCCGGTGCAACGGCGGCTACAGCGTCGTCCTGGCCGTCGGCGAGCAGGCCCTGCTGGTGATCCTCGGCGACGAGGGCCTGGACCTGACCGCGCTGCGCCGGGAAGCCCCGGCCGTCGTGGAACGCCTCGGCGGCCTGCTGTCCTGACGGCGCGGGCGGCCCCGGACCGTCAAGTGACCCCGCCGGTAAAGCAGTTGCGGGTGCCTTCCCCCGGTGCTGGGGTGACCGGATGGACCTTGACTCAGTACGCGAACTGTTCGACCGGCAGCTGAGACAGGGGGCGCAGCCCGACGGCCCCGGGACCCGGATCGAGCGGGTGGACGGGGTGGTACGTCAGACCGGCGACGCCGACGACTGGAACGGCGTCCGCTGGTCGGATCTGGACGCGTCCACGGCGGATGCGGCCATCGCCGCGCAGATACGGCACTTCACCGCCCGGCGGCGCGCCTTCGAGTGGAAGCTGTACGCCCATGACCGGCCCGGCGACCTCGGCGCGCGGCTCGCTGCGGCCGGCTTCGCCGCCGAGCCCGAGGAGACGGTGATGGTCGCCCCGGTGCGGGACCTGCCCACCGCCGTCGAGCTCCCCGAGGGCCTCCGGCTGCTCCGGGTCACCGACGCTGCGGGCGTGGAGCTGATGGTGGACGTCCACGCGCGGGCGTTCGGCGCCGACAGCGGCCACCTCAGGCACCGGCTGCTCAGCCGGTTGCGCGAGGCACCGGACACGGTCGTGCCGGTCGTCGCCATGGCCGGTGACCGGGCGGTGAGCTCCGCGCGCATGGAACTGCCCCCGGATACGGACTTCGCCGGGCTGTGGGGCGGCGGCACCGTGGCGGAGTGGCGCGGCCGGGGCCTGTACCGGACCCTGATCGCCTTCCGCGCCCGGATCGCCGCCGAGCGCGGCTACCGCTATCTCCAGGTCGACGCGTCCGACCAGAGCCGCCCGATCCTGGAGCGGCTCGGCTTCGAGCCGCTGACCACCACCACGCCGTACGTGTACGGAGGCTAGCCGCCCGGCGTTCCCGGTGGCGTTGTCAGTGGTGTGTTCTACGGTCATGCCATGATCACGCCTGACGATGTCCGCCGGATCGCGTTGTCGCTGCCGCAGACCACCGAGAAGATCGCCTGGTCCATGCCCACCTTCCGGGTCGCCGGGAAGATGTTCGCCACGCTCCCGGAGGACGAGACCTCGATGGCCGTGCGATGCCCCAAGGTGGAGCGGGACGAACTCGCGCTCGCCGAGCCGGAGAAGTTCTGGATCGCCGACCACGAGGCGGGCTTCGCCTGGGTGCGGGTGCGGCTCGCCGCCCTGGAGGATCTCGATGAGCTGCGGGACATCCTCGTGGACTCCTGGCGGCAGGCCGCGCCGACCGCGCTGCTCGACGCGCTGCCGGAGTCCGGCGGGGCGGCCTCGGACTGACGCCTCCTCGGCACCCACCTCCTCGAAATGTGCTGGTATGTGCGTTCGAGGAGGTAACCGACACGGGTGAAATGCCTGACTCTTTCGGGCTATCGGAGTGCTGGCTTCCGCTCTTCGCGGTTCTCTGGAAGGAGACCAGTGAGGGAGGCCGCATGGTGCACGGCCGCGAGACGAACCGCCGCTCTGGCCCCGCTCGGCCGTGCACCGTCCTGATGGTCGCACTGCTGGCGATCACCCTGCTGCACGGACTGCTCTCCCTCGGCGCCGTCCATCCGCCGCCGCCCTCCGCGAACCACTGCGGACCCGCCGTCCTGTCCCCTTCCGCATCCTCGGAGGATGACGAGTGGTCCGCTCCGCGTCCGGCTGCCCGCGCGGCCCATGAGCTGGGCCGCCACCCGGCCGGTCATCCCGGGAGCGCCTGCGCCACCTCGGTCCGCTCCCACCGCTCCCTCCCCACGGCGCCCCTGCACCTCGCCGTCGCCGTCGACCGCGCTCGCGCCGCGGACCGTACGGCGGGCACCGCCCCGTCCGGCTCCGCCGACGAGGCCGCGCCCCGCAGGCTCCCCGCCCGGGACGTCGTCCTGCGCTGCTGAGCGGGCCCCGGGCCGTTCCGCATCCCGTAACCCTCCCGCATCCCCCGCATCTCCCGTATGCGCCGCCGCACGGGTGGAGCGCGGGTGCGCCACGGCCTGCCCCGGATCAGCCCATCGCCCCGTCCGCCCCCCGCAGGAGCCCCCACATGCCTATCGACGTCTACGCAGCCATGGGTGCACTGGTGCGCGCCGAAGCCGCGCGCCGGTCCACCGTCCCCACCCAGTCCGCTCAGTCCGACGCCGCCGCCTACCCCGTCGAGCCGCCCGAGGCCGTCCCCGTGTCCACCCCGCGTACGGGCGCGCCGCCCGGTGCCGCCCGGTCGCCCCGTACGGCAGCGCCCGCCCCGGCGCCGCGCCGCACCGGGTTCCTGTGGTCCCTGCGCACCGCATGGCGCAATGTGTGGGGTATGTGTCGTTGACGCCATGACGGGCGGGATCGCAGCCTGAAGGGGTGAACGAGCGACGCATCGCCTTCGTGATCTTCGACGGGTTCCAGTCCCTCGATCTCACCGGCCCCCATGAGGTGTTCCAGTACGCCGACAAGCTCGCGGGCGGCTACCGCCGCCAGATCGTGGCACCCCGCCCGGGGCCCGTGGCGTCGTCCAGCGGACTGCCGGTGCACGCCGCGCACGGCGTGGCCGACCTCGACCCCGGTGGCATCGACACCCTCGTGGTGGCGGGCGGCACCGGGGTCGACCGGGCGTGCCGCGATCCGGAGCTGACCGGGTGGATCGCCGACGCCGCGGCCGGTGCCCGCCGGGTCGCCTCGGTGTGCAGTGGGGTGTTCCTGCTGGCCGCCGCCGGTCTCGTCGACGGGCTCCGGGTGACCACCCACTGGGCGCGCGCGGAGCAACTCGCCCGGGAACACCCCGGCGTGCGGGTCGACTGCGACCCGATCTTCATCCGGGACGGCCGGGTGTGGACCTCGGCCGGGGTGACGGCCGGAATGGATCTCGCGCTCGCCTTGGTGGAGGCGGATCTGGGACGCGAGGTGGCACACGCCGTCGCCCGCGAGCTGGTGCTGTTCCTGCGCCGTCCCGGCGGACAGTCCCAGTTCAGCGTGGGGCTGTGGTCGGCGCAGCCCGCCACCGACTCCCTCCGCGCCGTGGTGTCCGCGATCCACGCCGACCCCGGCGCCCGGCACGGCATCGCCGAGCTGGCCGCCTGCGCCGGGTTGAGCCCCCGCCACCTCCAGCGCAGGTTCACCGCCGAACTCGGCACGCCGCCCGCGACCTATGTGGAGCGGGTGCGCGTGGAGGCGGCGCAGCGCGCGCTCGCCGCAGGCGACGACCCCGTGGAGGCCATCGCCCGGCGGTACGGCTTCGGCACCGCCGAGACCCTGCGCCGCGCGTTCCACCGGCACGTCGGCGTCGCGCCGTCCGACTACCGGGACCGATTCCGATCCACCAAGGAGCAGATATGACGACGTACGGGCTGCTGGTCTTCGAGGGCGCCGAGGAACTCGACTTCACCGGCCCCTGGGAGGTGTTCACCGTCTCCTCGATGCTGCGCGACCACGCCGACACCGCCGTGCTCATCGCCGAACAGCCCGGCGCCGTCCGCTGCAACAAGGGCATGCGGGTGCTGCCGGACCACACGCTGGAGGACCACCCGCCGCTGGACGTCCTGCTGGTGCCGGGCGGCGGGGGAACCCGCCGCGAGGTGTCCAACCCGGCGGTCACCGACTGGATCCGCCGCACCTCCGCCGCCGCCACCTGGACCACCAGCGTCTGCACCGGGGCGCTGCTCCTGCACGAGGCGGGTCCGGCGCGCGGGCGCAGGGTCGCCACCCACCATCTCTTCGAGGACACGTTGGAGGCGCGCGGCGACGTCACGGTCGTGCGCGACGCGCGGTACGTCGTGGACGGTTCCCTGGTCACCAGTCAGGGCGTCTCGGCCGGGATCGACATGGCGCTGTGGCTCGTCGGCCGCCTGCACGGCGTCGACCACGCCCGTGCCGTACGCCGCTACATCCAGTACGAGCCCGCGCCGCCCTACCTCGCCGACGAGCCGGTCGCCGACCGCTGAGGGACGGCCGGTTGATGGCACCGGAGGCTTATTGCGTACGCTACGCAAGTGCATGAATTCAGCATCAGGACCGCGACAGCCGACGACCTCGACGCCGCCCGCGGCGTGATGCTCGACACCGTCTACCGCGACTTCGGGACGGGTTACGTGCCGCGCTGGCACGCCGACATCATCGATCCCGGCGCCGCCTATCTGCGGTCGCCGCGGCACACCCTGCTGGTCGCGGTGGACGAGCGGGACGGAACGGTCGCCGGGACCGCGGCCCTCGACTCCCGGGGGCCGGCCCATCCGCCCAACCCCGCGTGGCTGGCGGAGCGGTACCCGTCGGGGGAGACCGCCCAGCTGCGCCGGGTGTACGTACGGCCGGAGTACCGCCGCCAGGGGCTGGCCCGACGGTTGGTGCGCGCCCTGCTCGACTTCGCCGCGGCCGACGGGGGTTACCGCGCGGTCTATCTGCACACCGACCCGGGTGTGCCCGGTGCCGAGCCGTTCTGGCGGTCGCTGGGGAAGGCCGTGTGCGACGAGCGGGAGGAGCCGGGAGGCAGCCGGGTCCTGCACGTCGAGGTCCCGATGGCCTGACCTCGTCGGAGTGATGGAAATGATTATCATGTAGTCTTGCTGTTCCCGCTCCGCCTTTCCCGCTCCGCGCAGCACCTGGAGAACGTGCCCCATGCCCCGTGTCCGCCGTCGGACGGCCGCCGCCCTGCTGCTCGTCCCGCTGCTCACCGGCTGCTTCGCCTCCCCGAACGGCACGGCGTACGACGCGGCGGGCGGCTCCGGCGCGGGCGGCGGCGGGCGGTTGCGGGTCGCGATGGCGTTCCCGCCCGCCGAGCGTTTCTCCCCGTACGGCGCCGACGCCACCCTGCTCAGCCGGCTCGGCGTCACCGAAGGGCTGACCCGCCTGGACGGCAACGGCTCCGCGTCGCCCGCGCTCGCCGAGTCCTGGTCCAGGGAGGGCCGCCGCGGCTGGCTGTTCACCCTGCGCGAGGCCCGGTTCCAGGACGGCACCGCAGTCACCCCGAAGGCCGTCGCGGGCGCACTGAACCGGGCGGCGCACGCCGACCCGGTGCCCGCCGCGCTCTCCGGGGTGAAGCTCACCGCCAAGCCCGCGGGGGAACGGCGGGTCCGGCTCACCACCGCGGCCGAGTACCCCGCGCTGCCGCTCACCCTCTCCAGTCCGAGCCTGGCCATCCTCTCCCCGAAGGCGTACGGGAAGAAGGCCCCCGATCCGGCGGGCACCGCCACCGGGCCCTTCGCGCTCGGCCGGTCCGCCGGAGCCACTCGGGCCACCTTGAACCGCTTCGACGGCTACTGGGGCGGCCTCGCCCACGCCTCCGGCATCGACGTCCGCTTCATCGCCGACGGCACCGCCCGCACCAACGCCCTGCGCACCGGCGAGGCGGACATCGCCGAGGCCGTCCCGGTCTCCCAGGCGGCCACCCTCGACAAGCCAACCCTCCGGCAAGTGCCCACCGCCCGCACCACCGGCCTCTTCCTCAACACCCGGTCCGGCCCCTTCGCCGACCCGAAGGTCCGCGCCGCCGCCCGCGAGGCCACCGAGCCCGGGGTGTTCGCGCGGGGCGTGTACGAGGGCCACGCCGACCCCGGCCAGGGCGTGTTCGGTCCCGCCCTCTCCTGGGCCAGGGGCGAACAGCCCGCGCCCGCCGGACGCCCCGCGCCCGCCCGCGTCGAGAACACCACGCTCACCCTCGGCACCTACGACAACCGGCCCGAGCTGCCCGAGGCCGCCCAAGTGGTGCAACAACAGCTGGAGAAGGCCGGATTCACGGTGAAGCTGGAGGTCCGGGAGTACTCCCGGCTGGAGGCCGACGCGCTCGCAGGCACGTTCGACGCCGTCGTCGCCGCGCGCAACACCATGCTCGACACCGGCGACCCCGTGTCCTACCTCGCCAGCGACTTCACCTGCCACGGCAGCTACAACCTGGCCGGGCTGTGCGACAAGGCCGTGGACCGGGCCGTCGCCGACGCCGACTCCCGCACCGACAGCGACGAGCGGCACAGCGCCTCGCTCGACGCCCAGACCGCCATCCTCCGCACCGACGCCGTCGTCCCCCTGGTGCACCAGCGCATCATCCACGGCGTCGGCACCTCCGTACGGGGCGTGGAGCTGGACCCGTACGAGCGCACCCTCATCGGCCCCGGTACCCACCGGTGACCGGCATACGCCGCACCGCGGCCACCCCCGCCGACGGACGCACCACCGCGCTGAGCGCGCTGTGGCGCGCCGCGCTCGCCCTCCTGCTGCTGTGCGGCATCGGCCTGCTGCCCTGGCTCTCCCGCACCGACCCCGCCCGCACCGTGCTCAAGGCGCGCGCGGCCGAGCGCGATCCCACCCCCGAGGTGCTGGACGCCATCCGCCGCGAACTCGACCTGGACGCAGGGCCGTTGCATCTCCTCGGCCACTGGCTCGGCGGGCTGGCCCACGGCGACGCCGGGACGTCCTGGCTCTCCGGTACGGCCGTGGCCCCCATGGTCGCCCAGGCCCTCGGCTGCTCGCTGCTGCTGATGGCCGGGGCCCTGACGGTCGCGGTGGCCACCGCCGGTGCGGTGTGCGCACGTACCCTGTGGCGCGGCGCGCGGCGCCGACCGCTGCCACGCGGCGCGGGAAGCGGCGGCGCACTCCTCGCCGCGCTGCCGGAATTCCTCCTCGCCACCGTCCTCGCCGCCGTCATCGGGGTGCGGCTGGGCTGGCTGCCCGCCGTCGGCTGGTACGGATGGCCCTGGCTGCCGCTGCCCGCGCTCGCGCTCGGGCTGCCCGTCGGCGCCGCGCTCGGCCGCATCCTGGACGACGTCCTGCCCGGCGCCCTCGCGGAACCCTGGGTCAAGGCCGCCGCCGCGCGCGGCATCCCCGCCCGGCGCATCGCCCGGCAGGCGCTGCGCCGGGCCGTCCCCTCAAGTCTGCCCAACCTGGGCCTGTTCGTGGTCGGCTTCACCGGCGGCGCGGTCGCCGTCGAGCAGGTCTTCGACATCCCCGGGCTCGGACGGCTCACCCTCCAGGCGGCCCTCGCCCAGGACCTGCCGGTCCTCCAGACCGGAACGCTCGTACTCATCGTGTTCGCCACCGCCGCCGGGGGCCTCGCCCGGCTCGCGGCCCGGCTGCTGCTCGGCCCCGCCCTGCGCGACGGCGACCTGCCCACCCTCCACCGGCCGTCCGGCCCGCCCGCCCGCGCGCTGCCCCTGCTGTACGGGGCCGTTCTGCTGGCCGTCGTCGCCCTCGGCGCGCTCCGGGACCCCATCGCCCTCGACCCCATGGCCCGCCTCGACGGCCCGTCCTGGCAGCACCCGTTCGGTACGGACGCGCTCGGCCGCGATCTGCTGGCCCGGGTGGGACACGGCGCGCTCACCACCCTCGCCCTCGCCCTCGCGGTGAGCGCCTGCGCCCTGGCCGTGGGGCTGCTGCTCGGCATGGTGCCCCGGCTGGCCGGGGGGCTCGTCGAGACCGCCAACGCCGTACCGCCCGTGCTCGCCGGGCTGCTGGTCGCGGGCACGGCCGGGGCCGGCCCGTACACGCCCGCGCTCGCCGTCGGCGCCGTCGCCTGGGCGCCGCTGGCCGCCCACACCGCCGCCCTGCTGGACCAGGAGCGCGCCGCCACCCACCTCGCCGCGACACGCGCCCTCGGCGCGGGCCGCCGCCACCTGTTCCGCCGCCATCTGCTGCCCGCCGTGCTGCCACCCGTCACCCGCCACGCGCTGCTGCGGCTGCCCGCGGTGGCGCTGGCCCTGGCCTCCCTCGGCTTCCTGGGGCTCGGCGCCCAGCCGCCGTCCCCCGAGTGGGGCAGGCTCCTCGCCGAGAACCACCCCTACGCCGAACGCGCGCCCTGGGCCGTGCTCACCCCCGCCGCCGCGCTCGCCCTGCTGGGGGTGGTGGCGGTCACCTCGGCCGGGGGAGTGCGGTGGCCGCGGCGGCCGGCCGCCGTCGATTGACACTTCTCGAAACGTCGGCGGAGACTGGCGCGCACACGTATCTTGAACGCAAGTTCACTGCGCGCACAGGCTGTTCGGCAAGCGACAACGAAGGACACCGGAATGACCATCACCCGCGACCTGCTGATCGGCGGCAAGGACACTCCGGCCGCCTCGGGCCGTACCGCCGACGACCTCAACCCCTACACCGGCGAGGTGTACGCCACCGTGGCGGCGGGCGGGCCCGAGGACGTGGCGCGCGCGGTGGCAGCGGCCGACGCCGCCTTCCCGGACTGGGCCGCGGTGACGCCGTTCGACCGCCGGAAGATCTTCCTCACCGCGGCGGACCTACTGGAGTCCCGCGCCGCGCAGGCCGCGGAGATCATGCGGCACGAGGCGGGCGGCACCGCGCCCTGGGCCCACTTCAACGTGGCGCTGGCCGCCAACATCCTGCGCGAGGCCGCCGCCGCCATCACCGCTCCCCGCGGCGACGTGCTCAGCGCCCAGGAGGCCGGGGCGCTGGGGCTCGCCGTGCGGGAACCCATGGGCGTCGTCGCCGCCTTCGCCCCGTGGAACGCGCCGGTCATCCTCGGTGTCCGCTCGGTCGCGGCCCCGCTCGCGGCGGGCAACACCGTGGTGATGAAGCCGAGCGAGGACGCGCCGCTCGCCTGCGGGCTCTTCGTCGCCGACGTCCTGCGCGACGCCGGGCTGCCCGACGGTGTGCTCAACGTCGTCACCAACGCCCCGGAGGACGCCGCCGAGGTGGCCGAGGCGCTGATCGCCGACGAGCGCGTGCGGATGGTGAACTTCACCGGATCCACCGGCGTCGGCCGTGTCGTCGCCACCCACGCCGCGCGCCATCTCAAGCCCGCCGTCCTGGAGTTGGGCGGCAAGAACGCCGTCATCGTGCTGGACGACGCCGATGTGGACTACGCGGTGGACGCCGCCGCGTTCAGCGTGTTCATGAACTCCGGCCAGATCTGCATGTCGGGCGACCGCATCCTCGTCCACGAAAGCCTCGCCGAGGAGTTCACCGCGAAGTTCACGGCCAAGGTCGCCGCCCTGCCCTGCGGTGACCCCGCCGATCCGTCGACCGTGGTCGGCCCGCTGGTCCGCCCCGAGGCGGCGCGGCGGGTGGCGGCCCTCGTACGGGACGCGGTGGCCAAGGGCGCGACCGTGCTCGCCGGCGGTGGCGCCCCCGAGGGCTCGGTCCACCCGGCCACGGTGCTGAGCGGGGTCACCGAGGACATGGACCTCTACCAGGCCGAGTCGTTCGGCCCGGTGTGCGTGGTCGCCCCCTTCGCCACCGACGACGAGGCCATCGCCCTGGCCAACGCCACCGACCACGGGCTGACCTGCGGCATCATCACCGAGAACGGCACGCACGGGCTGCGGGTCGCCCGCCGTATCCGCACCGGGATCGTGCATGTCAACGACCAGTCGGTGGCGGACGAACCGCAGGCCCCGTTCGGCGGCATCAAGCAGTCGGGATACGGCCGCTTCGGCGGCCGCTGGGGGCTCGAGGCGTTCTCCGACACCCGCTGGATCACCCTGGCCACCCAGCACGCCCACTACCCGTTCTGATCGCCCATCAGCGCATGCCCGGGAGGTGGCCGACGGCGTCCGGGGGCGGGCGGCCAGCCGCAGGACGCGGAGGGTCGAGCGCACCACCTGCTCCTTGACGCGGGCGGCGGTGGCACCCCGCAGGACCAGATCGCGCGGGGTGTCGTCCGCGCGCACGAACTGGACCAGCCCGTCCCGCGGCCCAGGCTGACGCACTGGAGCACATAGCGGAAGGCCAGCGGCTTCGGCTGCCGTCCCCGCGCCTCGGCGATGATCGCGGAGGCGGCGTGCGAGGCGGTCGGCAGGGCGGTGGCGCAGGCCATCCGCAGCGGTCCGGCGAGCGGTGAGGTGATCGCGGCGGCGTCCCCGACGGGGTAGATCCCGGGGCGGGACACGGAGCGCAGGTCGGCGTCCACCAGGATGCGCCCGGCGGGATCGAGGGCGAGCCCCGCGTCCTCGGCGAGCTGGGTGTTCGCGGTCATCGACGCGGCCCATACGACCGTGTCGGCGTCGACGTCCGCGGGGTCCGCCACGCGGTGGCCCTCCTCGATCCGCACCCCCAGCGCGGTGAGGACCGTACGGACATGGGCGCGGCCCCCGGGGGAGAGCCCGCCGCCGACCTCGCCGGTGCTGAGCAGCCGGACCCGCCAGTCGCGGTGGCTCTCGGCGAGTTCGGCGGCCAGCTCGATACCGGTGAGCCCGCCGCCGACGACGGCGAGTTCACCGGGCCCGTCCAGCAGCCGCTTGTGCAGCCCGGCCGCCGATTCCACGGTGAAGGCGCGTTCGCCGACGTCGGCGGTGCGGCTGCCGAGCGCGTACACCAGGCGGTCGTACGGAAGCCGGCGGCCGTCGTCGGTGTCCACCTCGCGCGCGTGAGGGTCGATGCCACCGTGGTCGGATACGCGCGCGGGTCGGCCACCTCGTCCCCGGGCAGCGCCTGCCAGCGCAGCCAGGTCTCCTGCACGGCGTCATCGGCGTCGGCGACCGATCCGGTGATGCGATACGCGACGGCTCACAGCCGATCGCGCTGCTGCTCGAACTCCGCCAGCTCTGCCATGGCCCGATCCTCCCGCGTCCGCTTCCGGGCCCCGGGGACAACGGGCCCGCGAGAGGAGACGCCGCGGCGGCCCGGAGTGTGACATCACGCCGTTTCCAGGCGCTTCATCGCGCGGCGCCGGTTCGGTATCCGCTGGCCCGGGGGCCTGTGACGAAACGGGGGTGGCGCGGGGGGCCGGGAGAGGCGTAAGTAGTAGATGTGGATATTCGGCAGGGTCCCCCGGAGCTCGGCCGGCCAGGGCAGCAGGGGAGACGGGTCCTGGTCGCGATCCCCCTGGCACTCATCGTCCTGATCGTGCTCGGCGATGTGTTCGGCCCCGCGAGCGTCCGCCTCAGCCCGCTCCTCATCGCCGCCCCCGCCATGACCGCGTCCTTCGCCGGGCCGCTGCTCACCGGCAGTATCGGCCTGGTGGCCGTGGGTGCCCAGCTCGGCATCAACGCCGGGCAGGACCGGCTGACCGCGCCCAACCGGATGGCGGAACTCTTCACCCTGGTCCTGGTCTCCGCGCTCATCGTGCTGTTCCGCACCGTGCTCGACCGGCACGCCCGCGAGCTGACCCGGGTCCGGGCGGTGGCCGACGTGGCGCAGAAGGTCCTGCTGCGCCCGCTGCCCGACCGCGTCGGCCCGCTGCGGATCGCCTCCGTCTACCTCGCCGCAGAGCCGGGTGCGGAGATAGGCGGCGACCTGTACGCGGCGGCCCGCACCTCGTACGGCACCCGCCTGATCATCGGCGATGTGCGGGGCAGCGGCCTCACCGCCGTCGCCGACGCCTCACTGGTGCTCGGCGCCTTCCGCGCCATCGCCCACTGGCCCGTACCGCTGCCCGAACTCGTGGCGCACCTGGACGCCGCCCTGTCCGCGGAGCGCACCGAGCCCGCCGACCGGGCGCCGGGGGCTGGGGAGTCGTTCGTCACCGCCGCCGTGCTGGAGATCCCCGACGATCAGCCGGTGGTACGGATGGTCAACTGCGGACACCCGCCGCCCTTCCTGCTGCGCGACTCCACGATCAAGGCCCTCGAAGGGCGCGCCCCCGCACTCCCGCTGGGCCTCGGCCACCTGGCGGCCGGGCGCTACCGGGTCGAGGACTACCCGTTCGAACCGGGCGATCTGCTGCTCCTGTACACCGACGGGGTGATCGAGGCGCGCGACGCCGACGGCACCTTCTACCCGCTCACCGAACGGCTCCACACCTGGGACGGCGAGGGGCCCCGGGGGTTCGTGGACCACCTGCGCCGCGACCTGCTCGCCCACATCGGCGGCCACCAGGGCGACGACGCCGCCCTCGTCGTCCTCGAGCGCCGTCACCCGGAAAGCTGACCGCCGCGCGAACCACCGCTAAAGTGGTGATATGGGCAGCGGGAACGACGGCCCTGACGACTTCGGGCCAGACCCACTCGGCGACTTCCTCGCACGCTTCCTCGGAACCGGGCCCGGCGGGCAGCGGTCGGACCGCCATGTCGACTTCGGCCGACTCATGAGCGAGACCGCACGCCACCTCGTCTCCTCCGCCGCGTCGTACGCGGCCGAGCACGGCAGCACCGACCTCGACACCGAACACCTGCTGCGGGCGGCGCTCAGCGCCGAACCCACGCGCACCATGGTGTCCCGCGCCGGGGCCGACCCCGACCGGCTCGCCGCCGAAATCGACCGGCAGGCGGGGGACGGACCGCCGCGCGGCTCGGTGGCCGTCACGCCCGCCGTCAAGCGGGCGCTGCTCGACGCCCACGAGATCGCCCGGGCCCGCGGCTCCTCGTACATCGGCCCCGAACACGTACTGATCGCCCTCGCCGCCAACCGGGACTCCACCGCCGGGCAGATCCTCCACGCCGCACACTTCGAACCCCGCAGCGCGCCCCCGGCCGGCCGTGCGGCCCCGGTCCCCGGCGCCGACCAGCGGCCCGTGGTGGACCGCCGCGGCACCCCGACCCTCGACCGGTACGGCCGCGACCTGACCGACCTGGCCCGGGAGGGCCGCATCGACCCGGTGATCGGCCGTGACGAGGAGATCGAGCAGAGCATCGAGGTGCTGGCCCGGCGCGGCAAGAACAACCCCGTCCTCATCGGCGAGGCGGGCGTCGGCAAGACCGCCGTCGTCGAGGGGCTGGCGCAGCGCATCGCCGACGCCGACGTGCCGGACATCCTGCTCGGCCGCCGCGTCATCCAGCTCGACTTCGCGGGCGTCGTGGCCGGGACCCGCTACCGCGGCGACTTCGAACAGCGCCTCACCGCCATCATCGACGAGATCCGCGCCCACTCCGACGAACTCATCGTCTTCATCGACGAACTGCACACCGTCGTCGGCGCGGGCGGCGGCTCCGAGGGCGGCACGATGGACGCCAGCAATCTGCTCAAGCCCGCACTCGCCCGCGGCGAGCTGCACGTCATGGGCGCCAGCACGCTCCAGGAGTACCGCCA
This sequence comes from Streptomyces sp. BRA346, assembly GCF_052851135.1. Classification (NCBI taxonomy): domain Bacteria; kingdom Bacillati; phylum Actinomycetota; class Actinomycetes; order Kitasatosporales; family Streptomycetaceae; genus Streptomyces; species Streptomyces sp. BRA346. The sequence continues at coordinate 513,008 of NZ_JAIWIH010000002.1, forward strand.
GTACATCGAGAAGGACGCGGCCCTCGCCCGCCGCTTCCAGCCCATCATGGTCCCCGAACCCACCCCCGCGGCCGCCGTCTCCATCCTGCACGGGCTGCGCGACCGCCACGAGGCACACCACCAGGTCCGCTACACCGACGAGGCGCTGTTCGCGGCCGTCGAACTCGCCGACCGCTACCTCGCCGACCGCTACCTCCCGGACAAGGCCATCGACCTGATGGACCAGGCGGGCGCCCGGGTACGGCTGCGCTCCAGCGCCCGCGGCACCGATCTGCGCGCCCTGGAGCGCGAGGTCGAACAGCTGACCCGCGACAAGGACCAGGCCGTCGCCTCCGAGCAGTACGAGCGCGCCACCGCCCTGCGCGACCGCATCGCCGAACTCGGCGCCCGTATCACCGAGGGATCCGGCACCCAGTTCCACGGCTCCCGGGTCTCCGAGGTCACCGTCGAGGACATCGCCGACATCGTCTCCCGGCAGACCGGCATCCCCGTCAGCAGCCTCACCCAGGAGGAGCGCGAGCGGCTGCTCGGCCTGGAAGAACACCTCCACAAGCGGGTCATCGGCCAGGAAGAGGCCGTCGCCGCCGTCTCCGACGCCGTGCTGCGCTCCCGGGCCGGACTCGCCGACCCCCACCGCCCCAGCGGCAGCTTCCTCTTCCTCGGCCCCACCGGCGTCGGCAAGACCGAACTCGCCCGCGCCCTGGCCGAGGCGCTCTTCGGCAGCGAGGACCGGATGATCCGGCTCGACATGAGCGAATACCAGGAGAAGCACACCGTCAGCCGCCTCGTCGGCGCGCCACCCGGATACGTCGGCCACGAGGAGGCCGGGCAGCTCACCGAGGCGGTGCGCAGGCAGCCGTACGCGCTGCTGCTCATGGACGAGGTGGAAAAGGGCCACGCGGACGTGTTCAACATCCTGCTCCAGGTGCTCGACGACGGCAGACTGACCGACGCCCAGGGCCGCACCGTCGACTTCAAGAACACCGTCATCGTCATGACCAGCAATCTCGGCTCCGAGGCCATCACCGGGCGCGGCGCCGTCCTCGGCTTCGGCGGCGGCGACGCCGAGGCCGACGAGGCGTCCCGCCGCGAGCGGGTGCTGCGCCCGCTGCGCGAACACTTCCGGCCCGAGTTCCTCAACCGCATCGACGAGGTCGTGATCTTCCGTCGGCTGGCCGACGAGCAGCTGCGCCAGATCACCGACGTGCTGCTGGAGGAGACCCGCCGCCGGATGCGCGCCCAGGACATCCCCGTCGACTTCACCCCTGCCGCCGTCGACTGGCTGGCCCGCCACGGCCATCAGCCGGAGTACGGCGCCCGCCCGCTGCGCCGTACGATCCAGCGTGAGGTCGACAACCCGCTCTCCCGGATGCTGCTCGGCGGTGAGCTGCGGCCGCACAGCCCGGTCGAAGTCGACGTGGAGGACGACACGTTGGCGTTCCGCATCGAGCAGGAGCCCGCGGCCACCTGACCCGGCGCCCTGACCGTCAGCGCCCCATGGTCAGGCCGTCCTTCTGCGCGCCCCGGCTGAGGACCGCTTCCCGGATGGTGGACAGGGCGTGGGTGTAGCGGCTGTTGCCGGGGCTCTTCTCCAGCGCCCGGGGGAGGTTGACTACGCTGATCGGGTCGTTGTCCACGGCGTGCGGGATGAACTCCGCCTTCGCCACCTGCCACGGCCTGCCCTGCGCCGTGGGCGGGGTGAACGTGAAGCGGGCCGCCGAGCCCATCTGCCCGCGCTCGTCCGGCATCACGCCCGCGACCTGGTCGCCCATGCCGTAGACCACCCAGGTGCCGTTGACCTTCTCGTACGCCTGGGGGACATGGGCGTGGGTGCCGATGATGAGGTCGATGTCGCGGCGCCCGTGGCTCCGGGAGGCGGTGAGCTTCTTGGCGAGGGACAGCTGGAGCTTGTCCGGCGCCTCCTGCCATTCGGTGCCCCAGTGCGTGGACACCACGACCACATCGGCTCCGGCACGGCGGGCGGCCCGGGCGTCCTCGATGATGCGGTCGGCGTCGATGAGGTTGACGATCCAGGGCTTCCCCTCGGGCACCGGGATGCCGTTGGTGCCGTACGCATAGGCCAGCTGGGCCACCTTCGCGCCACCGGCCTCCATGAGGGCCGGGGTGGTGCTCTCGCGGGCGGACCGGGCCGATCCGGCGTGCCGGACACCGGCCTTGTCCAGGGCGTCGAGGGTGCGGGTCACGCCCTCCGTCCCGGCGTCCAGCGTGTGGTTGGAGGCCGTGGAGCAGGAGTCGTAGCCGAGCCTCTTGATCGCGCCGGCGATCTGCGGCGGGGTCTTGAACGTGGGGTACCCGGTGAAGGGCCCGCCGTTCGCGCCGTACACCGTCTCCATGTGGCAGATCGCCAGATCGGCCTGGGCGACCACGGGCGCGGCACCGATCAGCATGCGGTGGAAGTCGTATCCCTCACCGCCCGAGTCGGCGCGGGCCTGGCGGATGACGGAGGCATGGGCGAGGAGGTCGCCGGTGGCCACCAGCGTGAACTTCTTCTGGGGCTCGGCGCGTGCCACGCGCGCCGTCTCGGAGGGTTTCTGCTCGGCGTGGCCGGTGACGGGGTCGCCGCCGCTGCCGCACGCGGTGGCGGTGGCGAGCAGGGCGGCCACGAATATCGCCGTTCGGTGGCGTCGGTGCTGGAACACGATTCACTCCGCACTCACGAGGGGCAAATGGGTGGTTTGTCGTATTTATGTGCACGACAGAAGATCACCCAGCGGAGCGGTGCCGAGCTTCACCGGAACGGCAGACCGGAAGCACCCGATGGGCCCTCTCGTTCCGGAGGCGTCCGCGGTGGTGTCCGCGGTGGTGTCCGCGGTGGTGTCCGCGGTGGTGTCGGCGGTGGCACGATGGGGCCACGCACAGCGGAGCGCCGTCCCGTGCGCCCGCGGCGGAACCGGGGGAGGGACGCTCCATGCAGGCAGGCGAACCCAGCATCACCGCCCGCGCCGCCGCCTTCCGCGCGGCACACCAGCGGCTGGAGGGCGGCAGAGTGTTCAGCGATCCGCTGGCGCTGCGCACCCTCGGCCCGGACGCCGACAATCCGGTCCTCGCGGCGGCGTTCGCCCCCGAGCGGGTGGCCATCCGGCTGGGCGTGGCCGCCCGCGCCCGCTTCGCCGAGGACGCGGTGGCGGCCGCGGTCGGACGCGGCGTACTGCAGGTGGTGATGCTGGGAGCCGGGCTGGACACCTACGGGTGCCGTGCTCCCCAACGGGCCACCGGATTACGGGTGTTCGAGGTGGACCACCCCGCCGCCCAGGAAGGGGAGCGCGACCGGCTGGCCGCCGCCGGGATCGCCGTACCGCCCTCGCCGACGTTCGCCCCGGTCGACTTCGAACGGCAGGGGCTCGCCGATGGCCTGGCGGCGGCGGGCTTCGACCCGGGCCGCCCCGCGTTCTTCGGCTGGCTCGGCGTCGTCCCGTATCTGACCCGGGCGGCGGTGCTCGACACCCTCGGTTTCATCGCGGCCCTGCCCGGCGGCTCCGGCGTGGTGTTCGACTACGGAGAGCCGCCCGGCGCGCTGCCACCGGAGCAGCGAGCCGTCCACGAGGCCCGCGCCGCCTGGGCCGCCGAGGCGGCGCGGGCCCTTCCTCAGCCACTTCACCCCCGAGGAGATCGCCTCACTGGCGGGCGACCTGGGGCTGACTGTCGCCGAGGACATCCGCTACGGCGAGCTGACCGCCCGGTACGGACGCGGCGCGGCGGGCGCCTCGGGGGACGCGAGCGCCACGGGGGACGCGGGCGCCCATCTCATCCACGCCGTGCGGCCACCGGCACCGTGACCCGGCAGGCCGCCAGATCGACGGTCACCTTCGCCCCGGTGGGGTCCTCGAAGTAGAGGAAGTCGGCGTCGGTGCCGGCGAGGACGAGGCCGATCCGGTGGCCGGGCTCGACCTGGTAGTCGTTCGGCAGTGTCTTCCAGGCGATGCGGTAGGACGTGCCCGGGGTCAGCGGTTCGGGCGTGGTCAGCGAGTGCCGGTTCTGCGCGTCCATCCAGCCCCGGGCGATCACCTCGGAGGGGGCGCGCACCGTCACATTGGCCGTCTTCCGGTAGCACGCGTCGTCCGCGGCCGTGCTCTCACCGTGGCAGGACTCCTCGGCGAGCCCGCGCAGCCCGTCGTGGATGCCGTTCAGCGGATCGTTGCGCGACCAGTCGATCCGTTCGTCCTCGCCGTAGTCGACCAGCAGCGCGGTGAGGTTCGACGTCGGCTTGTCGAGGCTGACCCTGAGGTCCACGGTGGGGGTGCCCGAGATCCGCGCACCGGTGCGCAGCGGCGGGGTGAGGTACGCCAGCCGTCCGGGCCGGGCGGTGGCGGGGTCGGCGGTGAGGTCCGCCTCGCTCAGTTTGAGATCGGTGAAGGACTCCGTGCCGGTGGCGGGACGGAGCGCCAGCGAGCCGTCGGACTTCGGGTGCAGGGACGCCGGAGTGGTGCGGGCGGGCCAGTCGGCCTGGGTGGTCCAGGTGGTGGGGCCGGACTGGAGGTCGACCCGGGGCTCGTCCATGATGCCGTTCCGGATGCCGTACAGCCAGTGATCGAACCACCGGTGCACGGTGTCGACCCAGAGGGCGCGCCGCCCGGGCCAGTCGAACGGGTCGGTGTGGCCGTAGCGCCCGAGCCACAGCTTGCGCGGTACGTCGCGCCCGGCCAGCGGTGCCCACCAGTCGGCGAACTGGTCGATGCGCACGTTGTAGTCGCTGAGGTCGTGGACGGCGAAGACACTCGCCCGCACCTTGCTCACCTGGGGAGCCGGGGGAGCGAGGTAGTCGCGCTCCTTCCAGTGGGCGTTGTAGTTGCCGGTGGCGTCGTCCTCGCCCGCGGCCAGCCGGTCGCGCACCGCCTGGCACTTCGCGGGCGGGTCGGAGTCCAGCGAACCTGCCAGCCAGGGTCCGAACCCGTTCCAGTGCTTGGCGCCGTTCGTCCGGGCGAACTCGTACCAGGAGCTGATCCCGGAGATGGGGACGATCGTCTCCAGCCCCTCCACCCCGGTTCCCGCCACGGCGTTCGCCAGGGTCCCCTCGTAGGAGTGGCCGATCATTCCGGTCCTGCCGCTGGACCAGGTGGCCTTCGCCTCGCTGCCGTCGGCCCGGTAGGCGGTGGCCCGGCCGTTCAGCCAGTCGATCGCCGAGGTGGCGGCGGCGACGTCGGCCTTGCCACCGATGGTCGGACAGCCGTCGGATCTGCCGGTGCCGGTCATGTCGACGTCGACGACGGCGTAGCCGCGGGGCACGAAGTAGTTGTCGTAGAACAGGGGGAATGTGGCGGGGGATCCATGGGCGGCGTAGGTCTTCTTCTCCGCCTCGAAGCCCCGGCCGACCGTGTCGTTGTACGGGCTGGCCAGCATGATGACCGGGACCTTGAGGCCCCGTTCGGTCTCCCGGGGCCGGATGATGTCCACGGCCACGCGGTCCTTGGCGCCGTCACCGTCGCTGTCGACGCGGGTCTGGACCATGAGGTGTTCCCGGACCGCGTCCCCGTAGGAGAACACCGGCTGGGTACGGCCGTGGGTCACCGTGATCGAGGGCCCGGCGGAGGGGCGGGCCGCGGCGGGGCCGGTGGCGAGGGCGGCGAGGGACATCGATAGGGCGACCGCGACGACCGCGGCACCTCGCCATCGTGAAGTGAGCACACGGTCCTCCTGATCGCATGAGTCCTGCTGGGCCGAGGGGGCGCCGGACCGATGGACAAGCGGTCCGGCGCCCCCTCGGCGGAGGTTTTCCGAGCTCCGGGGGCTACTCGGCGATTTTGGTGCGCATGATCCAGCGAAAGACCGCCGGGACCAGATCGCCGTCGACGAGTTCGAAATGCTCGTATCCGTTGCGGTGCTGGATTTTGAGCTTCCGGGTGGCGAGGGACGACCGGCCGGTCCGATGCGCCCGGGGGAGATCGTCCGGTCCCCCTTCGAGGATGACCTCGATCGGGGTGCCGTCGGGAATATATGTGCTCTGTTCCGTCACCTGTTCACCTCTTCACGCGGGAACGTGGAGTTCGAGCCGGTCATCCGAGGTGAGGATGGCCCGCTGCATGTCCTGAAGGGCCCGGCACGGTTCGAGTCCGAGTTCCTCGTTGAGCGTCTTACGGGCCGCCTGATACACATGCAGGGCGTCCGCCCGGCGGCCGCAGCGGTAGAGCGCCAGCATCAGCTGACGGTGCAGCGCCTCCCGCAGCGGATGCTCGGTGGTCAGCTGGTAGAGATCACTCACCAGCTCACGATGGCGACCGAGCATGAGACGCGAGTCGGTCAGCATCTCGACACATTCCAGACGGGCTTCCTTCAGCCAGGTCTGAAAGCCCTCGAGAATCGGCCCGTGGCACACATCGTCCAGCAGTGGGTCGCGCCAGAGTTCGAGCGCGCATTCGAAACTGGCCGTGGCCTGCTTGTAGCGCCGCTCCCTGAGATGGTCACGCCCCTCGCCCACCAGTCGTTCGAAACAGTGGAAGTCGAGATCATCGGATCCCAGGCGCAGGACGTATCCCGGGGGGCGGGTGAGAACCGGGCTTTCGTTCTGGTGGGGCCGGCGCAGGAACTTGCGAATCTGGGAGACGTACACGTGAAGGCCCGCGATCGCCCGGCGCGGCGGACCCTCCCCCCAGATCTCCGTGATGAGCTGGTCGATCGGGACCACCTGATCCGCGCGGACCAGGAGAACGGTCAACAGGACTTCGATCTTCCGTGCCCTGATGGATAATTTGCGACCCTCCTCGACTACGCGGAGGGGCCCCATGATCTCATATCGCACTGCTTGCCCCGTCCGAGTCGCCGATGCGTGCGGTCATGGGACAGTCGGCGCCATTGCCGGAAATCCCCGCGAGATTCTTCGTGTTTTCGTGTCCGCCCGGGGGTGGTGCCTGTCTACTGGAGGCGAACGAATGTGCGGGCCTGTGTCGCGTACATACCGCCGAGCCGCCCGCCTGTGGGAAGTGGACCGGCTGTTTATCGCCGCACGGGGACGGACAGTGCTGCCGGGTCCGCTTACTCACGTCGTTCGCGACTGCCATTACTCACCCCTCTTTATCACGGACCTGCCGGTGATTCGGAATCCGCGAATCCGCAGTTCACTGCCCCGGCAGGCGCCCTTCGTTCTGAGCGAGTCCTATGACTACCCGCCTCACCTAGAATCCGGATACATGCGCCCTTGAGACGCCCCCTCGCGGAATGGCGGCGCAATTCAATACCGTGTGGAAGATCGGAGTCCGGATATCGTGGGCCTCGAGTAGCGCGGTCAGCGAATGAGAATACGCTGATCGAGTCGGCGGGTTCAAGCACGACATGCCGAAACCCGCTTCCCCTCGGGCCCGTTGAGGAGAAGTGGATAATTGCAGGACTTCCGGGGCCGGTTACCCCGTGGAAACCGGCCCCGAAATCCTTGGTCAAAGCTTGTGGGCCACCACGATCGCGCAGCCCGCACTGGGCACCGTGGGCAGCGCCGACTTGGCGGCGTCGAGCACCTCCTGCACGCTGACCCCGTGCCGCTCCTCGAACTCCCGGCGGCACTTCAGAATGCCGTCGATCATTCGGTTGGCGGTGTCCTTGGTGTGCTCGGTGACGTCCGTCAGTTCGTCCAGCACCAGCCCGGCGTCGCTGACCAGGCCGGGCCAGTCCTGGAGCCGGGTCAGCGAGGTGACCACGTCGGGCTCGTTCTCCGGCCGATAGCCGCCCTCGCTCCCGCTCGGCGCGGTCACATCCGTCAGCACCAGCCGGCCGCCGGGCACCAGCACCCGCGCCATCTCGCGCAGTGCCGTGGGCCGGTGCATGTGGTTGATGGATTCGAATGCGAGTACGGCGTCGAACGACGCCTCCCCGAAAGGCATGGCCATGGCATCGGCGTATCGGAACGACACCTGGCCGGACATGTCCTCGGCGAGCGCCGCTTCCGTCGCCTGCTTGACCTGAAGCTCGCTGATGGTGATCCCCAGAACACCGGCCCCGGTCGTCGACGCCACCCGCAGCGCGGGCTTTCCGATGCCACAGCCCACATCGAGAACCCGGTCTCCCGGCCCCACCCGCAGCCGTTCGACGAGCAGATCGGTGAAGCGGTCCGTCGCCTCCCGCACCGAGCGGGTGTCGGAGGGGCCGTCCCAGTAGCCGAAGTGGAAGTTGTCGTCCCACGCCATCTGCAGCAGCGGTCCGAGCGAACTGTAGTAGTCCGACACCTGGCCGCCTGGCGGCGCGGGTGATGGGGATGTCATGGCACTCCTCCTGTGTGCTCGGCGCTTCGATCGGCCGTCAAGTGGCCACAAAGGTCTCCACCTGTTCAGCGATGGTCCGGGGTTCCGGTAACGCGTCTCTAAAGTCACCGGCCGCGGGCTTTTGGTCTGCCTTTAGAACCGCGCCCCACGATGGGCCACGTGCTCGCACCGATCATCAATCCGGAGCGGGAGTGCCTCCCATGACCAACGACATCCCTGCCTACTTCGAGCGCCGTACGTGGTGTGATGGCTAGCGCCCCGCCCACCCGGCCACCTCAGCCCGCGGAGCCCATCGCCGTCGTGGGAATGGCCTGCCGACTGCCCCACGCGCCCAGCCCGGCTGCCTTCTGGCAGCTGCTGCGGCAGGGCCGCCACGCCATCACCGCGATGCCCGCCGACCGGCGTCACCCCGGCGCCCCGGCCGACCCGGTCGCTACAGCCGACCCGGCCGCTTCGGCCACCGGCTGGTCCGGTGGATTCCTGGACCGGGTCGACACGTTCGACGCCGCGTTCTTCGGCATCCCGCCGCGCGAGGCGGTGGCCATGGACCCCCAGCAGCGGCTGATGCTCGAACTCAGCTGGGAGGCCTTCGAGGACGCCGGAATCCGCCCCGAGACGCTGAAGGACACCGCCACCGGTGTGTTCGTCGGCGCGATCTGGGACGAATACGCGGCCGTGCTGCGCCGCCACCGGCCCCTCGCGAGCACCCGGCACGCCATGACCGGTGTGCACCGCAGCATCATCGCCAACCGGATCTCCCACGGCTACGGGCTGCGCGGCCCGAGCCTCACCCTCGACACCGCCCAGTCCTCGTCGCTGGTGGCCGTCCACACCGCCTGCGAGAGCCTGCGCCGCCACGAATGCACCCTGGCGCTGGCCGGTGGCGTCAACCTCATCCTCACCGAGGAGAGCATGGAGGCCGCCGCGGCCCAGTTCGGCGGACTCTCCCCGGACGGCCGCTGCCACACCTTCGACGCCCGCGCCAACGGCTTCGTACGGGGCGAGGGCGGCGGCGCCGTCCTGCTCAAGCCCTTCGCCGCGGCGATGCGCGACGGCGACCCGGTGTACTGCGTGATCCGCGGCAGCGCCCTCAACAACGACGGGGCCGGCGACGACCTGACCACCCCCGACCCGGCGGCGCAGGAAGCCGTGGTGCGGCTCGCCCACCAGCGCGCCGGAACCTCACCCGGTGATGTCCAGTACGTCGAACTGCACGGCACCGGTACGCCCGTCGGCGACCCGGTCGAGGCCACGGCGCTCGGCGCAGCCCTCGGCGGCGCCCGTACGGAGGACAACCCGCTGCCGGTCGGCTCCGCCAAGACCAACGTCGGCCACCTGGAGGGTGCCGCCGGGATCGTCGGACTGCTGAAGTGCGTCCTCAGCATCACCCACCGGCAACTCCCGCCCAGCCTCCACTACACCACCCCGAACCCGCGCATTCCGCTGGCCGGACTCGGGCTGCGCGTCCAGGACGAACTCACCGCGTGGCCACGCCCGGACCGGCCGCTGCTCGCCGGAGTCAGCTCCTTCGGCATGGGGGGCACCAACTGCCATCTGGTGCTCGCCGAACCACCCGCCCCCACGTCAGCCACCCCGCCCCCGGCCCAACCCCCGCCCGTCGTCCTGTGGCCGCTCTCCGCCCGGACTCCCGCCGCGCTGGGCGCCCAGGCCGCACGGCTGCGCGACCACCTCGCCGCCCACCCCGGTGCCGACCCCGCGGACATCGGCCACGCGCTGGCCACCACCCGGACCGCCTTCCCCCACCGCGCCGTACTCCTCGGCGACGGCCACCACCCCGACGAGCTGCTGGGCGGGCTCGACGCGCTCGCGCAGGGCTCCCAGAGCGCCGGACTCGTCCGGGGCCGGGTGGCCGGAGGAGGGCTTGCCCTGCTCTTCAGCGGCCAGGGCAGCCAGCGCCCCGGCATGGGCCGCGACCTGTACGCCGCGCACGCCGTCTTCGCCGACGCCCTGGACGAGGTCTGCGACACCCTGGTCCCGCACCTCGAACTGCCCCTGCGCGACGTCATGTTCGCCGAGCCCGGCACGCCGCGGGCGGCGCTCCTGGACCGGACGGCGTACACCCAGCCCGCGCTGTTCGCCCTCGAAGTCGCCCTCTACCGGCTGGTGGCCTCCTGGGGGCTGAAGCCCGACTATCTGATGGGCCACTCGGTCGGCGAGATCGCCGCGGCACACGTGGCCGGGGCGCGCTCCCTCCCCGACGCCTGTGCGCTGGTGGGCGCCCGCGGCCGGCTCATGCAGGCGATCGCGGCCGACGGGGCCATGGCCGCGTGGCAGGCCACCGTGGACGAGGCCACCGAACTGCTGGCCGGGCAGGAGGACCGGATCGGCATCGCCGCCGTCAACGGACCCTCCTCCGTCGTGGTCTCCGGGGACCGGGACACCGTTCACGACACCACCGCCGCCTTGCGGGAGCGCGGCCGTAAGGCGCGTCTGCTGAAGGTCAGCCACGCGTTCCACTCCCCGCACATGGACGGGATGCTCGACGAACTACGCGCTGTGGCAAACGACTTGGACGTCGCCGTACCGGCCATTCCCGTCGTCTCCAATGTGACCGGCCGCGTCGCCACCGCCGAACAACTCGCCTCCCCGGACCACTGGGCCCGTCACGCCCGCGACGCGGTGCGCTTCGCCTCCGGCATGCACACCCTCCGCGCGGCGGGCGTCACCACGTACCTCGAACTCGGCCCGGACGCCCAGCTGACCGCCATGGCCCGCGAATGCCTCGCCGAGCGCCCAGGCCCCGAAGACGGTCGCGACGACGGACCCGAGGACGGCCCCGACCGGCCGCGCCCCCTCGCAGTGGCCGCTCTGCGGCGCGACCGGCCGGAGGTGCGCACCTTCGCCACCGCCATGGCCGAGGCCCACGTACGCGGCACCCCTCTCGACTGGGAGCAGGTCTTCGGCGGCCACCGCTCCCGTACGGTCAGCCTGCCGACGTACGCCTTCCAGCGGGAGCGCTACTGGCCCGGGGCGCAGCACACGCCCCCGGTCATGGACGGCGCGGCCGCCGAGTCGCCGCCGACCGGGCGGCTGGCGGAGCTGACGGGCCCGGAGCGCGACCGCGCCCTGCTGGAGACGGTGCGCGACGCCGCGGCCATGGTCCTCGGACACCCCGGCCCGGACGCCATCGACCCCGCCCTCAGCTTCAAGGACCTGGGCTTCGACTCCCTCGCGGCCACCGAACTGAGCGACCGGCTGAGCGAGGCCACCGGCCTGCCCCTGCTCGCCACGCTCACCTTCGACCACCCCACACCGCTGGCTGTCCTCGCCCATCTGCGCACCCGCCTCGGCCGGACCCCGATCCCTCCGACTCCGCCACCGGCCACCCCACCCCTCACCGACGACGAGCCCATCGCGGTGGTGTCCATGAGCTGCCGCTACCCCGGTGGCGCCGACACACCGGAAGCACTGTGGCGGCTGCTGGCCGAGGGCGTGGACGCGATCGGTGAATTCCCGGGCGACCGTGGCTGGGACCTGGCGGGGCTCTTCGACCCGGACCCGGACCGCCCCGGCACCAGCTACGCCCGCGAGGGCGGATTCCTGTACGACGCGGCGCGCTTCGATGCCGAGTTCTTCGGCATCAGCCCGCGCGAGGCGCTGGCCACCGACCCCCAGCAGCGGCTGCTGCTGGAGACCGCGTGGGAGGCGTTCGAGCGCGCGGGCATCCGTCCCTCCTCGCTCCAGGGCAGCTCGACCGGTGTGTTCGTCGGGGTGACACCCCAGGACTACGGCCCCCGGCTGCACGAGGCCCCGAAGGGGCTCGACGGCCATCTGCTGACCGGCGGCACGCCCAGCGTGGTGTCCGGACGGATCGCCTTCACCTTCGGCCTGGAGGGGCCCGCGGTGACGGTGGACACCGCGTGCTCGTCGTCGCTGGTGGCCCTCCATCTGGCCGCCCAGGCGCTCCGGCAGGGGGAGTGCGGAATGGCGTTGGCGGGCGGAGTGGCCGTGATGGCCGCCCCGGGCATGTTCACCGGCTTCTCCCGTCAGCGCGGCCTGGCACCCGACGGCCGCTGCAAGCCGTTCGCGGCGGCAGCGGACGGCACGGGCTGGGGCGAGGGCGCGGGACTGGTGCTGCTGGAGCGGCTGTCGGACGCGCGGCGCGACGGCCACCCGGTGTTGGCACTGATCCGCGGCTCGGCGGTGAACCAGGACGGCGCGTCCAACGGACTGACGGCGCCCAACGGGCCGTCGCAAGCGCGCGTGATCCGCCAGGCCCTGGCCGCCGCCCGGCTGTCCCCGTCCGAGGTGGACGCGGTGGAAGCACACGGTACGGGCACCACGCTGGGCGATCCGATCGAGGCGCAGGCCCTGCTCGTCACGTACGGACAGCAGCGGCCCACGAACCGGCCCCTGTGGCTGGGGTCCATGAAGTCGAACATCGGCCACACCCAGGCGGCCGCCGGGGTGGCGGGCGTCATCAAGATGGTGATGGCGATGCGGTACGGACGGTTGCCCGCCACCCTGCACATCGACGAGCCCAGCCCCCACGTCGACTGGACCAGCGGCAGTGTGCGCCTGCTCACCGAAACGGTCGCATGGCCGAACGGCGAACATCCCCGCCGCGCGGGCGTCTCCTCCTTCGGTATCAGCGGAACCAACGCCCATCTGATACTGGAACAGCCCCCCGCACTGGACACCGCGATGGGTACCCCGCCCGAGGACGGGCCCACACCCTGGGTGCTGTCGGCACGTAACGCGGAGGCACTGCGCGGACAGGCCCGTGCGCTGACCGCCACCCTGGAAACCGGTTCCGAAGTGTCCGCCGCGGAGGTGGGCTGGTCGCTGGTCACCACGCGGTCGGTGTTCGCCCACCGGGCGGTGCTGGTCGGCGAGGGCCGTGACACACTGACGGCGGCGGCCCGGGCACTGGCGGCCGGTGAAAGCCACCCGGGCCTCGTGGGCCCCGGGGCGGCGCCTCCCGGAGCCGCGGCGGCCGGCGGCCCCGGGCCTGTGCTGGTGTTCCCGGGGCAGGGATCGCAGTGGCAGGGCATGGGCGCCCAACTCCTCGATACATTACCCGAGTTCGCGGCACGGGTGGCCGCATGCGAACGGGCACTGACGCCGTACGTGGACTGGTCGCTGACGGATGTGCTGCACGGCACCGAGGACGCGGCCGATCTGCGCCGGGTCGATGTGGTGCAGCCCGTGCTGTGGGCCGTGATGGTCTCGCTGGCCGAGGTGTGGGCGCGGTACGGGGTGCGCCCGGACGCCGTCGTGGGCCACAGTCAGGGCGAGATCGCGGCGGCCGTGGTGGCGGGTGCGCTGTCGTTGGAGGACGGCGCGAAGGTGGTGGCCCTGCGCAGCCGGGCGCTGTGCCGACTGGCCGGAGGCGGCGCCATGGCCTCGCTGGGACTGGGCCGGGAGGCGGCGGCCGACCTGCTGATCGAGCTGGGCGACCGGGCCTCCGCGGTCGTGGTGGCGGTCGTCAACGGGCCCGGATCCACGGTCGTGTCCGGACCGCCCGGGCAGGTGGCCGCCGTAGTGGCCGCATGCCAGGAGAGGGACGAACGCGCCCGGCTGATCGAGGTGGACTACGCCTCCCACAGCCCCCAGGTCGACGAGATCGCGCAGGAGCTGACCCAGCTGCTGGACGGCGTCCGCCCGGCCACCTCCGCCGACACCGGTGTGGCGTTCTACTCGACGGTGACCGGCGGCCGCGCCCGGCCATCCGACCTCGACACCGGCTACTGGGTGCGCAACCTGCGGGAGCAGGTGCGGTTCGCCGACGCCGTCGACGCGCTACTGGCCGATGGCCACCGCGTGTTCATCGAGGCCAGCACCCATCCGGTGCTGACCATGGGGATGCGGGAGTGTTTCGAGGAGGCGGATGCCGACGCCGTCGCCGTACCGACACTGCGGCGTGACCACGGGGGCCGCGCGCAGCTCCTGCGCACGCTGGGGCAGGCGTTCACCGCCGGGGTGGACGTCGACTGGGCCGCCCTGTTCCCGGCCGACCCGCCACCCCGTACGGTCGACCTGCCCACCTACGCGTTCCAGCGCGAACGGTACTGGCTGGACACCACCACCTCGCGCGGCGTCGATCCCACCCACCTCGGCCTCACCTCCGCCGAACACCCCCAGTTGGGCGCCACCGTGGAACTCGCCGACGGCAGCGGCCTGATGCTGACCGGGCGCATCTCCCCGCAGGCGCACCCCTGGCTGCCCGAGCACGTGGTGGGCGGTGCGGCGCTGGTGCCGGGCGCCGCACTGGTGGAATGGGTGCTGCGGGCGGGCGACGAAGCCGGTTGCGGTGAGCTCGAAGAGCTGGCGTTCCGGGCCCCTTTGCCGCTGCCCGCCACGGGTGGCCTGTGCGTACAGGTGGCAGTGGGCGGCCCCGCCGACGACGGACGGCGCGACGTACGCGTGTACGCCCGCCCGGACGGCGGCGGCACGACCACGGCGTGGACGTGCCACGCCACGGGCGTCCTGCGCCCGTCCGCACCGGACGAGCAGACGGCCGAGCCCGGGGCATGGCCACCGGCCGGTGCGCGACCGATCGCGACGGACGGGCTGTACGAACGGATAGCCGCCTCGGGCTATGCGTACGGCCCGGCCTTCCGGGGCGTGCGCGCGATGTGGCGTGACGGCGCCGACGTCCTGGCCGAGGTGGAGCTGCCGGAACCGGCCGGAGAACCGGGCGGGTACGGCATCCACCCGGCCCTGCTGGACGCGGCCCTGCAACCGGCTCTGGTGACCGACCAGGAACCGGCCGACGAGCTGCTGTGGTTGCCGTTCACCATGAGCGGCGTGGCGCTCTGGGCGGCCGACGCGACCACCGTACGCGTCCGGCTGTCCCCGCACCGGCGGTGTGCGGACGGCGAGCGCGCGATGCGGGTGGCCGTGTCCGATGCCACGGGCGCGCCGGTGCTCACCATCGACGCGCTCGTGATGCGCCCGGCCGCCCCCGAGCAACTGCGGCCCTCGGACCGCGATGGCGCGCCCGAACGCACGGCGCCGGTGCTACGGGGTGGCGTACGGGGCGGGCGACGGCGCTCTGCGGCCGCCGCAGCCGGTACGCGGTCGGCCGACTGGACCGCACGGCTGAGGGGACTGTCGGCGGCCGAACGGCAGCGGGCGGTGCTCCACCTCGTCCGCCAGCACGCCGCCACCGTGCTGGGACACACCGACCCCGACGCGGTGCACACCGAGGCCAGCTTCAAGGAGTTGGGCTTCGAGTCCCTGACCGCCGTCGAGCTACGCGACCGCCTCGCGGCGGCCACGGGATTGCGTCTGCCCGCGGCCCTCGTCTTCAGATATCCGACGCCGGAGGGCATCGCACGCCATCTGGTGCAGCGGCTTTCTCCCGAAGGAAAGGTCCCGACGCAGAAGCCGACGGATGCGATGAATATCGCGGAAAGGCTGGAGTCCGCGTCCGCGGATCAGGTTCTTGACTTTATTGACAACGAGCTTGGTGTGTCCTGAATGTACCGGGCGCGACGATCGCTGAAGGCCGGGTGACCCCTAGTGGCGAACGAAGAGAAGCTGGTCGAGTATCTCAAGCGGGTCTCCGCTGATCTGCACGATACGCGACAGCGTTTGCGTGCGGCGGAGGAGCGCGTCCAGGAGCCGGTGGCCGTGGTGGGCATGGCCTGTCGCTTCCCCGGTGGGGTCACGTCCCCGGAGGAATTGTGGGACCTGCTCGGCGCGGGTGTGGACGCGATCGGGGACTTCCCCACGGACCGGGGATGGGATCTGGAAAACCTGTACCACCCCGATCCCGAGCATTACGGCACCAGTTGTGTCCGCCAAGGCGGCTTCGTCGAGGCCGACCAATTCGACGCCGCGTTCTTCGGGATCAGCCCGAGGGAGGCGCTGGCGATGGACCCGCAGCAGCGGCTGGTACTGGAAATCGCCTGGGAGGCGCTGGAGCGGGCCGGAATCGATCCCGCCACCCTGAAAGGCACCCGCACCGGCGTCTACACGGGAGTGTCCAGCCAGGACTACCTGGCCCGGGCCCCGCGGATTCCCGAGGGCTACGAGGGATACGCCCTCACGGGCATGCTCACCAGCATCATCTCGGGCCGGGTGGCCTACACCTTCGGTCTGGAGGGACCGGCGGTGACCGTGGACACCGCGTGCTCCGCCTCCCTCGTGGCCATCCACCTCGCCTGCCAGGCGCTGCGCCAGGGCGAATGCACCCTGGCGCTGGGCGGCGGCGTCACCTCGCTCGCCACCCCCGTCATGTTCACCGAGTTCACCCGGCAGCGGGCGCTGTCCCCGGACGGCCGCTGCAAGTCCTTCGCGGCCACCGCGGACGGCACCGGATTCTCCGAGGGCGTCGGCCTGGTGGTGCTGGAACGGCTGTCGGACGCCCAGCGCAACGGACACCGGGTGCTGGCGGTGCTCCGGGGATCGGCGATCAACCAGGACGGTGCCTCGAACGGCCTGACCGCGCCCAACGACGTCGCCCAGGAACGCGTCATCGGCCAGGCGCTCGCAAGCGCCCAGCTGTCGCCGGGCGATGTGGACGCGGTGGAGGCCCACGGCACCGGTACGAAGCTGGGCGACCCGATCGAGGCCGAAGCGCTGATCGCCACGTACGGCCAGGACCGCCCCGCCGATCGGCCGCTGCTGCTCGGGTCGTTGAAGTCCCAGATCGGGCACACTCATGCGGCCGCCGGTGTGGCGGGTGTCATCAAGATGGTGACGGCCCTGCGACATGCGGTCCTGCCCGCCAATCTGCACCTGGACGAGCCGACCCCGCATGTGGAGTGGGAAGGCAGCGGATTACGGCTGCTGACCGAACCCACCGCCTGGCCCGAACTGGACCGGCCCCGCCGGGCGGCCGTGTCCTCCTTCGGGGTCTCCGGCACCAACGCCCACGTGATCATCGAACAGGCCCCGGAGCCGCCCGAGCAGGCCGAGCCGCGGCCCGTTGACGGGGTGGTGCCGTGGGTGGTGTCGGCGCGGAGTGCGGAGGCGTTGCGGGGTCAGGCGGCCGCGTTGGCGGCGCGTGTGGCCGATACGGAGATGGCGCCCGCCGACGTGGGCTGGTCGTTGGTGACGACGCGGTCGGTGTTCGAGCACCGTGCGGTGGTGGTGGGCGAGGAGCGGGCGGAGTTGTTGTCCGGGGTGGAGGCGTTGGCGGCTGGGGAGTCGCATCCCGGCGTGGTGTGTTCCGGTGGTGCTGTGCCGTTGAGCGGTGGTGCGGGTCCGGTGGTGGTGTTTCCGGGGCAGGGTTCGCAGTGGGTGGGCATGGGGGCGGGTTTGCTTGATGGGTCGCCGGTGTTTGCGGCGCGGGTGGCGGAGTGTGAGCGGGCGTTGGCGCCGTATGTGGATTGGTCGCTGACCGATGTTCTGCGCGGCACCGAGGGTGCGGGT